>JAVBUH010000020.1:0-52443 GCA_031555505.1 Tannerellaceae bacterium | reverse complement strand
CCTAACCCTTCAGTCTTCCCTTCAGCCCTTTTTCAGGGATCGTATGCTAAATCTTCTATCGGCAGCATCCTTATGATGTATTGTTGTCATCCTTATGATGTATTGTCGTCATCTGAATGATCATTTCATTCCACAATTATGAAGATTCCTTTTCACAGCTGTGAAGCTTACGCTCCATAGCTGTGAGGAGAAGGCATCACAGCTGTGAGGAGAAGACATCACAGCTGTGAAAAGGAAAGGTATTGCTAATGCCGGTAATAGGACTCCGTATTCCCGACAATAGTTGTAGCAGATGCCGACGATAGATACAGCAAGTTTCGTCAGAAAAGGTGATCAACCTGCCGGAAGGTAGTCCGGGAAACAGCCGGATAAGGCTGCACCGGCTGAAAGGATTACTTTGTGCCTTTGTTGCGGAGTTTTTCTGCGATTTCGCGGTGTTGTTCGGCTTGCTCTTCGTCGCCGAGGTGGGAGAAGATCTCGGCCAGGTAGTCGTGGGCAGGGGCGTGTTTAGGTTTGATAGAAACGGCTTTGAGCATGTCGCTGAGGGCTTCGTCCCAGTTTTTCAGCCGGATGTGGCATTTGCTTCGGTTGTACCGGGCTTTGAAGGAGAGCGGACTGAGCCTGACCGCCGTATTGAGGCAGGTTTGCGCTTCGAAATCTTTGTCCATATCCATCAACGTGACGGCTTTGCGTACCCATGCATCCACATAATCGGGGTCAAGGGTAAGCGCTTTGTCGAAGTTGCGGAGGGCCGCACGCGGATCATGGGCGGTAGTGATGCACTCGTTGCCCATGAGGAAATATTCGCGGGCATATTCTTTCTGGGATTCGCGCAGTTGGTGCAGTTCGTCCTTCAGGCGTTTGATTTCGTCTCGTTGGGTGTTGATCCGTTGTAGTTTGCGGCGGATAAGGCGATGTACGAGCGGCTTGTCCAGTTCGTTGCGTTGGGCGATGGCTTTAGAGAAAGCTTCTACGGCTTCACCCATATCACCCTTCTCGAAGGCGCTGGCGGCATGAATATAATTGCGTTCTGCCTCGTGTTCGAGGAGGCTTTGCTGGATCAACTGTTTGTTGTTGAACTCCTGGCTGAAGGCTACGATCTCTTTCCGCACAAAGATGTCGTGCGGTGAGATGCGGCTTTTCAGCACCAAGCCCTCTAGCGACGTACAGCGGCTGAGCGCCACATACGTTTGTCCGCCGGCAAAGACGCCACCGCTCAGGTCTACCACTACGCGGCTGAAGGTAAGTCCCTGGCTTTTGTGCACCGTAATGGCCCAGGCCAGGCGGATGGGGAGTTGTTCGAAGGTGCCGATAATCTCTTCTTCGATCCGTCTTTCCTTTTCGTTGTACTTGTATTTGTAGTTTCGCCAGGAGGTACGTTCTACCAGGTGTTCCTTGCCCGATTCGAGGAGGACGTACACGTTGCCGTTCTCGCCGTCGATGCCCGATATCATGCCGATGGTGCCATTCACCCAACGGCGTTCGGGGTCGTTGTCGATAAAAATCACTTGCGCCTGCTCCTTGAGTGATAGCTTGAGCTGGGTAGGGAGGGACGATTCGGGGAAGTCGCCCGTGATCATCCCTTCAGAGATGAATTCCGGCGTGGGCAGTTCACCCAGTTTTTTCTCATTGATATAGTCTACCTGGTCGCGGCGTGTGGCCAAGGTGATGTACATGTCTTCGTTCTTCGGCTCGAAGGAAGGAAAATGGCGCTGGTTGAGGATGCCCAGTTCCTGTTGGCGGGCGGCATTGTTGCGTATCTTGTCGAGGATGTCGATAAATACGGTATCCGTTTGCCGGTACACTTTTTGCAGTTCGATGGGTACCAGGTTGATATCCTTGAATACACGGGCCGAGAAAAAGAAGGGACTGGCATAAAACAGGCTCAGTATCTCTTTCTGGTCTGACGGTACTACCGGTTCTAACTGGAATATATCGCCTACGAACAATAGCTGTTTCCCTCCGAATGGCAATCGCGGGTTGCCTGAAAAGACACGCAGGATACGGTCTACACAATCGATCGTATCGGCCCGTACCATAGAAATTTCGTCGATGATGATCAGTTCCACCTGCTCGATGATCTTGCGATGTTTCTTCTGATATTTAAAGAAGTCGAAGATGCGGCCGTTGTGCGTACTCAGATCAGGGTCGTCGGGCAAGATCGGTCTGAATGGCAACTTAAAGAATGAGTGCAACGTTACGCCACCGGCATTGATGGCAGCGATGCCTGTAGGAGCCAGCACCACCAATTTCTTTTTGGTATGAGCACAGATATATTTGAGGAAGGTAGACTTGCCTGTCCCGGCTTTTCCGGTGAGGAAGACCGACTGGCGGGTTTGCGTGATCAGCCTGAGGGCGTCTTGAAACTCCAGGTTGTCAGTATCCAGTTGAAAGTCCGGAGGTGTGCTCATCGAGAATCAGGGAAGTGGAAGCAGTTAGCGCGAAATAAACAACCAGGCGCTTTGATAGGCTTCGTTCTGCCGTACAGCAGCCAGTTGCGATTCGGCATCTTCCCGGTTCTCAAACGCCTGGGTGTACACCCGGTGTTGTCCATCGCGTTCTACGGTTGCCACATGGCTGAAATCCCGCTGGCTGACGCCTGCAATATAGACATTGGCCTGTGCTTCGTCGGGGAAGCTGGCGATCACAATATAATACATTTTCTTTTTCACCTCGACTGCCGGTTCCGTTACATCCTCCGCACTTACATCCGTGAGAATGTTCTCTTCCGTTGCCTCGGCAGCCGTCATGTCAAGACTGCTTCCTGTAGCCGGCGAAGTGGTTTCCGACGTGGGCATCATCCGCTCGGTCGGGATGACACTGGCCGTATAGGCCGACTGGTTCACATTGTTCACCGGTGTGGAGATGAGCAGGAGCAAGGCTACGGCAGCTGCCGTAGCAATGATACCACGCACCATACGGCGGTTAACAGGAATATAGACGATGTCGGCTTCCGGTTTCTGCGTACCCTCTATTGCTGACTCTCCGGATACTACCGGAGGCAAAACGGGGTACTGGAACGAAGCCAGTCCGTAATAATCAGCGTCGAAAAGGCTGGTCTTGCCCGGATGAAACACCTGCTGTCCTACCTCACCGGCAGAAAACGAACCGATCGATCCGAAGGCCAGTTTGCCATACCGGGCCAGGGAGGCTTTCATTTCTTCCACATCGCTATCCACCAGGGCTTGCGCCTTACGGAAGTCTATGCTATAGGCTTGCATATAAGAGGCAGTGAGCAATCCGTCGGTATGCTGCAGCGCAGCATTGAAAACCACCTCTTTATGCATGGGCGCGAAGGCGTGTTCCTCCTTCCGGTAGGAAGCTGAAACCGTTTGCAGTACAAAACCGCCCCACTGGGGAATGACTACGCAGTCGTGAACAGCGAGCAACCGTTCAATGTGTGTTGTAACTCGAAGCATGACACAAAGATAGCGATTCTGGTGTGTCTGCATTGGTTTCTACGGAAATATTTTTTAGATTTGTGCAGTCAAACATTGGATGTTAATGAAATAAAGATATGAAGCACCTGATAATCATCGCCAGTCTTCTCCTCAGCCTTCCGCTGGCAGCACAAACCAAAGTGGTAAAGAAGACGGCCGTCAAAGCTACTAATTACGGAATCACGTACTCACTTCCCAAAACAACCCTGGTAATCAATGCCGAAGTGATCAAATCTACCTGTAAGGCGGGACCTTACTACCAATATGCCGAGAAATACCTCGGCGTGAAGAATGTGGTGACGGAAGACAAAACGTATTATGAATTGGGCAAGATCCAACTGTTTAATAAAGGGATTCCTGATCCGGATAATAGTTATATCGTGGAATTCAAAGCCGGGACAGTAGCGCCGTATGCCTATCTCACCGAAGATGGATTGCTTTGCGCCATCAATACCGAATATACCCCTGAAGAATCTGCCCTGGAGCAGAGTAAGAAGCAGGCTCCGGCTGCCGAATCCGTGACGGATGCTTCCGTTTTTTCGGAAGAATTGCTCATGGCAGGTTCGGTTGCCAAACAAGCCGAAGTGGCTGCCAAACAAATCTACCGCATCCGTGAGAGCCGGATGAATATCCTGACAGGCGAGGCAGATAACCTTCCCCCCGATGGACAGGCTATGAAGATTGTGATCGAAGAGTTGGAAGCGCAGGAAAAAGCGTTGACCAACCTCTTTACCGGCATCATCACACGCACGGTCGACCGCTATGAAACCACCCTGGTGCCTGCAGACGATATGGAAAAGGTGGTGCTCTTCCGTTTCTCTACCCAATTGGGTGTGTTGGCGGCCGACGACCTGGGAGGCGCTCCTGTCTATATCAACCTCAAAGCTACCGAACGGGCCGCTGTACTCGACCTGAAAGAAGCCGAAAAGAAAGATAAGGGCATGAAGGGTATTATATATAATGTACCCGGGAAGGCCAGCGTAGAGATTCTTATGAACCAGAAAACCCTCTATAAGGGCGAAGTACAGGTCACACAGTTCGGTACCACCGAAAGCCTGGCTCCTGCCATGTTTGAAGACAAAAAAATGCCGGTGAAGGTATTCTTCTATCCGGAAACAGGCGCCATTAAGCAGATTATTCAATAACAATATTATTCTTAATACCTACAACACATGCTAAAAAATCATCCCAAAGGCCTGCTGGGAGCAGCGCTGTCCAATATGGGCGAACGTTTCGGGTTCTACATCATGATGGCAATCCTGTTGCTGTTCCTGAACAACAAATTCGGTTTCACCGGCTCGCAAGGATCTCTTATCTACTCCGTGTTTTATGCCTCGATCTACTTCCTGGCGTTGGCCGGTGGTATTATTGCCGACAAGACGAAGAAATACAAACAAACCATTCTGATCGGTTTGATCCTGATGTCTGTCGGCTATCTGTTGCTTGCCATACCGACACCCACACCGGTAGAGAATAAAGGGCTGATCCTGGCGCTTACCTGCTTAGGGCTGTTGGCTATTGCCTTTGGTAATGGTTTGTTCAAGGGAAACCTGCAGGCGGTGGTAGGTCAGTTATATGATGATCCGAAGTATGCCGACAAGCGGGAAACCGGCTTCCAGATATTCTATATGTTTATCAATATCGGCGCCATGTTCGCCCCGTTGATGGCTGTGGGAGTACGTAACTGGTGGGTGCAGAGCAACGGTTTTAAGTTCAATGCCGACCTGCCTGCACTATGCAACCAGTGGCTGAGTGGGGATATTACGACCGAAGCTTCGGCGCGCTTTACCGAACTGGCTACGCAGGTGGGGAATACGTCGGCCGATCTGACTGTGTTTGCCAAAGAATACTTGAATGTGTTCATGACCGGTTACCACTACTCGTTTGGTATCGCCATCTTTGCCATGCTGATCTCTCTGGTGATCTTCCTGACCAATAAAGCGCAATTACCTGATCCGGGTCTGAAAGTACAAGCCACGCATTCGGCAGCCGAAATCAAAATGGATGCCAAAGAAATCAAACAACGTGTATATGCGTTGTTTGCTGTGTTCGCCGTAGTGATCTTCTTCTGGTTCTCTTTCCATCAGAACGGACAGACGCTGACATTGTTTGCCAACGACTATACCCGGCTGTTGAAACTCGACCTGGGCTTCACCACCCTTGAGGGAGCCGAAGTATTCCAGGCATTCAATCCTTTCTTTGTAGTGTTCCTTACACCGGTGGTGATCGGATTCCTGGCTTGGCTGAAAGCCAGAGGTGTTGAAATTTCCACACCGCGGAAGATTGCGATTGGTATGGGGATTGCAGCCGTTGCTTTCATTGTGATGACACTGGGCTCCTTCGGTTTGCCGAGCGACGCAGAAAGAGTAGCGATGGGTGGCCTGGACAATACGATGCGTGTAACGCCGTGGTTACTGATCGGAACCTACCTGGTACTTACCATTGCCGAACTCTTCATCAGCCCGCTGGGTATCGCATTCGTGTCTAAGGTAGCACCCCCCCATCTCCAGGGTATTATGCAGGGATGCTGGCTGAGTGCAACCGCCTTGGGTAATCAGCTGCTTTTCGTAGGTGTAATCCTGTACAACAGTATCCCCATCTGGGCTACGTGGACCGTATTCGTAGTTGCCTGCCTCTTCTCCATGTCTGTAATGCTATTCATGCTGAAATGGCTGGAACGGGTCGCTAAATAACCGTGTAGCGTTTGGTCCTGATATAAAAGAGTGCCGGATACATTTGCGTCCGGCACTCTTTTCATCTGAATATCTTTCCTGGCGAATGTGAATGTTTGAACTTATATATGCAACTGCAAGCCGATGGATACCGGTTGTACCTTCGGACCTTTGTTGCTTTCGAAGAGGCTCATCGGGGAGTATTTGATGTACATGCCGATCCAGTCGTAGCCGGTTTGGAAGAGAAAGTCCATGGTGATGGGGCGGATGTTCATACCGGTATCTACCTTTTCGCTTTGTTTGTTGCCGGAGGCATCGCGGTAAGAGATACGGGAAGACGAAGCAGTTTTAACCACACCCACTACACCCAGCGACATAAAGAAACGGTTGCCACCGCAACGTGGACTTTGCCATTCCAGTAATACGGGGATGGTGAGACTGGTGATGTTCAGTTTAGAGGAGTTGTAGGTGATTCCTTCCGGAGCGGGAATAAGGGTAGTGATGCCGTCTACTTCTTTGAAATAAGCATTTTCGTCCAGGCGGTAACGGCTCCAGCGCATCCCCATTCCGGTTACAATAGCCCAGTTATACCGGCTGGAAATACGGAAGCTGTGTTCAAAGAAATTGAGGTTATACTCCAGCGACTCGCCACTGTCGAGGGAGACGCCGTCTATGTCGTTGATGTTCGTTCCATCGGCCAGGTTGGCAAATCCCATGCCGAAACCGGCCCAGTGGGCAGAAAAGTCGCGGTCCCAGGTAGGCAGCGGGATGGTGATGGCATTGGTAGTCCTTCTTCGTTCGAAACTATTGCCGTCCTGATAGTGTCCTTCAAATACGAGTTTATCTTCTGTTTCCGTCGTGGTGTCGTACACTTTCACTTTCATCCGGTCGTCATCATCATTTATTTCAATTCGTTTACCTGCTACGGTGATGGTTGTGTCCGGTTGTAACGGTTCGATGTCTGCGGCCTGCATCCCAAGGGAGATGCAGAGGGCGATGCTCAAAAATAATGCTTTCATTTTCGTATGTTTTTGTTATTGATAGACATTGGTTTATTGTGCGAACAAGAGGGTGATCAGGTCGTCGCTTTCCAGATCGCCCTCGATATAGACAAGGGTGATCACTCCTTTCTTGCTCACCTTGAAGAGGATGAAGCGGTTCAACTCTGCCTCCTTGCCGGGAAGTTGGTAGTAGGCTGAGATTACGCCGCCATCGTCGGTCACTTCCTTGATCTTGCGCGCCCCTTTCTGGTCGGCTTCGAGGCATTGTCGGGTAAAGCGCAATGCTTCGGGGTCGTCTTTGATGGTGATGCTCTTGTAATGCTTCATACTGTAGGTCTCCAGCATTTCGTTGGAGAGTTCCACCATGGTGACGTTGCGTTTCTTACCATAACGGCTGAATACCTCCTGAATACTCAGGTCTTTCTGATTCTCTATGGCCCGTGCCTGCTGTGGTAGCAGGTAGCCGAAGGCCAGCAGGAGTGTAAGTGTGTATACTAACTTTCTCATTTTGTTTGAGTTAATTCGTCCTCACTGAACAATGCGCCCAGTTCTTTTAATTGATTTTTCATGATCTCATTGTCGTCCATATCAGCTGCATTCGGCAGGTAGTCGGTGGTTGGGTCGGCCACATCCTGCAGCGCGTCGAAGGCCATTTTACGTACCGTGTGGATATCGGTATAGCAACGGCCGTTGATCACCACATAATTGCCCGAGCAGAAACGCGAACTGGTGGGGTTGAACCAATAATTAAGCCCCAGCAGCAAAAGGAAGCTGGCCGCCACCCCCGACAAGAGGTACAATACCCTGCGTATCGGATGTTGTTTGCCGACGAAGGCCGGGCGTGCTCTCTCTCTCTCTTCGGTTGCGATCTCCTGGTCGAAGTAGGCAAACAGCGGGCGGTAGACTTCATATTCCGGCGGTACCTCACCGGAAGCGAAGCAGGCGCGGAGCTGTTGCTCTTCGGCTGCTGAGGTCTCCCCTTCAAAATATTTCGTAAGCAGTTCTTCTATGTTCATATCGTTATTGGATAATTGCCAGATATTGTTCCCTTATTTTCTTTCGTGCCCGTGAGAGGTTGGAACGTACAGCCTCTATTTGGGTGCCGGTGATAGCTGCTATTTCGTTCAGTTCGTAGCCCTCCACATCTTTCATCCGGATGATGGTTTGCTGCAGGGAGGGGAGCTGTTCGATCAGTTGGCGGATGAGCGTCACCGTATCGTTGGCTTCCAGTTCTTCAGCCGGGCTCCGGGCTCCGGAGTCGAGGCGCAACAACTCGGATTCGTCACCGTACGTTTTCCGTGCTTTCAACTTGTCGAGCGCCAGGTTCTTTGTCATTGTTACCGCCAGGGCTTCCACACTCTGATAGCCGTCCAGCGTGCAGCGGATGTGCCAGAGTTTGAGAAAGGCCTCCTGTACCACATCCTCGGCATCGGCCTCATCTTCGAGTAACCGGCAGGCAATGTGTGTCAACCTTTCGCGCAGTGGAATGACTGTTATTTTAAACGCTTCGAGCTCCATGCTTATCAATAGACGACAAAGGAACAAAAACATCACCTCAGAAATCCGGTTTGTTTCAGAATTTTGACAGAATCTTTCCGTAGCTTTGTATCTAAAGGCCTGTTTTGTATGAAAATACTGATTGTGGAAGACGAGGATTCATTGCGTGAAGTGATGACCCGTTCGCTCGAAAAAGAACGTTTTATTGTTGAAACGGCAGCAAACTACCAGGAGGCGTTGTTCAAGATCAACGATTACGACTACGATTGCGTGGTGCTCGACATCATGCTCCCCGGAGGCAGTGGCTTGTCTATCCTTGCCGAGTTGAAGCGGATGCATAAAAAAGAAAGTGTGCTCATTATATCGGCTAAAGATTCGGTAGACGATAAGGTGGCGGGTCTTAACCTGGGTGCTGATGACTACCTCACCAAGCCTTTCCACCTGGCCGAATTACACGCCCGTGTGAAGTCCCTGATCCGCCGGCAACAGCAGGACGGCGAACTTTCGCTCGTCTTTGGCAACCTGTCCCTTTATCCCGACCGCCATGCCGTTTATGTAGGAGAGGATGAGTTGCTATTGAACCGGAAAGAATTTGATATGCTTTACTACTTCGTGTCCAACCCCGAACGGCTGATTGGTAAAACCGCTCTGGTTGAATCTGTCTGGGGCGATTATATCGACCAGGCTGATAGCTACGATTTCATTTACAGCCAAGTCAAGAACCTGCGCAAGAAGTTAAAAACTGCCGGCGCTTGGGCCGAGATCAAAGCCGTGTACGGTTTCGGCTATAAAATGGTAGCCGACCAGGACGCATGAAATTAGCCTCCCATATAACCCGTAACCTGGCCCTGCCGATGCTGTTGCTTATGGCTGTTTGGGCATGTGCCTTTTACTTTCTGATCCTGCATGAAGTAAACGATGAAACCAACGACAGCCTGCGCAACTATAAAGAACTCATCATCCGGGAGGCGCTGACTGACAGTACTTACCTGCACGGACACCGCAACATCATGACGCGCTATACCCTCCGTGAAATCCCTGCCGGCGAAGCCCGTTTGTCAACAGACCACATTTTCGATTCCACCCAATACATTGAGATGGAACGTGAAGATGAACCTGTCCGCGTATTGCGTACCCATTTCCGGGCATCCGACAATCGGTACTACGAACTGACACTGGCTATCTCAACGCTGGAGAAGGAAGACCTGATGGAAAAAGTGCTTTGGTCCATCCTCAGTCTGTATATTCTCCTGTTGGCCTGTATATTGGCTGTCACACACGGTGTGTTCCGCAAAAGCCTGCGCCCGTTGTACAGTTTACTCGACTGGGTGAACCGTTATCATCCGGCTCGTCCAACGCCTCCGTTAGCAATGGATACGAAAGTGAATGAGTTCAAAACCCTCAACGGCGCCTTCATGGAAGCGGCGCAGCGAAATGCCCGGGTGTATGAACAGCAGAAACAACTGTTGGAGAATGCCTCCCACGAAATCCAAACGCCTTTGGCAGTCTGCCTCACTAAGTTGGAGCTGCTCAGTGAGCACCCCGATTGCACCGAAGGACAACTAAGGGAATTGGATAGTATGCACCGTACGTTGCAAGGTATTGTTAAGATGAACCGTTCGCTCCTGCTTCTTTCACGTATTGAGAATGGGCAGTACCCGGATACAACCGAAGTTTCCATCACTGGCAAAGTGGCTCAACTACTCGCTGAATTTACCGCGATATACGATGAAAAAGAGATACGGATACATCGCCTCCACGAAACGGATCTCCGGTGGCGGATGAATGATGAATTGGGAACTATCCTATTGCGCAACCTCCTCAAGAACGCCTTTGTACACAATATGCCGACAGGTGTGATTTATCTGGACATCACCTCCCATAGTCTGCGGATTGAAAACACAAGTGACAGTGGTGAACTGGAACGCGAAAAGCTGTTCCGCCGCTTCGGCCGCCAGAGCCATCGCTCCGATTCCACCGGGTTAGGACTGGCAGTGGCCAAGTCGATCGCCTCATCGTATGGCATCAATATCACCTATACGTACAACGGGCGGCATTGTTTTGAGCTGACCTTCGGTGCTGTGGCTGCTTCTTCTCTTGTATGATGATCGATCGTCTTTTCCCAAATCTTTCCCGATTGTCTCCGTTGCTTTGCTTCAAATCCAATACAAAAGCAAATGAAACGATTAGGAATTGTAGGAATTGCATGGTGCATGACGGTCCCGGCAGCGGCCATCGGCGATAAATATACGCAAGATGTATCCCTGCTGCCGGATGCTTGCCGCACATTCGTGGCAACATACTATGGAGATACACCGGTGGCGCATATTGAGATAGACCGTGTCCTCTGTTGGGACACTGGTTATGAAGTGATCCTGACCGATGGGACTAATATCGAGTTTACCTCCTCGGGCGAATGGAAAGATATCGAAGGTGAACGAGCCGTACCGGCAGATCTTATTCCCGGCTTTATCCGGAAGTATGTGCAGGCGCATTATAAGGCTGAAACCGTACGATCGATCGAAAAAGAACGGAGAGCGTACAGTATTGAACTTTCGAATGGGCTTGAACTGACCTTCAACCATAAAGGCAAACTGATAGAGGTTGATTGAATCGTATATACATTTACTGTAAGAATAGACAGATATGAAAGCAAACAAGATTTTTTTTGCCCTGTTGGCTGGCGGGATGCTGGTATGGACAGGATGTGACAACGATGACAATTATGTCCCTGACGAAGCTGTAGTGACAGCATTCAACACCCGTTATCCCGATGCCAAGCGGGTGGAATGGGAAAGTAAGAAAGGGTTCCGGGTTGCCGATTTTATGTTGGACGCCAAAGAAACTGAAGCCTGGTTCGATACAAACGGCAACTGGCTGCTAACAGAGACAGATCTTTTGTTCAGCGAACTGCCAACGGATGTCCAAACTGAATTTGTAGTCAGTCTGTATGGCACCTGGAGAGTGGAAGATGTAGACGTGTTGACACGTCCCGATGCGGCGATGGTATATGTGATTGAAGTGGAGAAAGGTGAACAGGAGGTAGATATCTATTATACTGAAGATGGCACCTTACTCCGGGAAGTAACGGATGATCATGGAGGCGGTTATGAACCTTCGGCTCTTCCATAAAGTAGGTTTAGGTATATCTTTATCAGGCCTTTTCCCGGAAGCAGCTAGGGTAGTACTGCTTCCGGGAAACTTGTTTTGGATGAATCGATGCCCGGATGTGCGTTTTTTCGTCCCACTTCCGGTAACTCTTTAAATAAATCCTTATTTTTGCATTTTATACGTAAACCGGATGAGAACGAACGACTTCCGGTTATTATATATAGGAACGCAAACATGGATTTCAAATCAGATAGAGGTAGTTGCTGCATGGGCTCGAAAGGATGCAGCAAGAGACAAAATAATAAACTGAATACATACGACTGGCTGTGCGACGTCCCCGATGCCGAAAATGCCACTGACTATGTAGAAGTTCAGTTCAAGAATACCCGTAAGGGATATTATCTCAACAATTCCAAATTTCCGTTGGAAAAAGGAGATGTGGTGGCTGTGGAAGCCAGTCCGGGACATGATATCGGAACGGTGACACTTACCGGCAAACTGGTGCTTCTTCAGATGAAGAAGACCAATGCACGCACCGAAGGTGTAGAACCAAAAAAGGTATACCGTAAAGCCCGCCAGACCGATCTCGACAAGTACGAGGAGGCGAAGGCCAAGGAGCATGCCACGATGATCAAGTCGCGCCAGATCGCAGCCGACCTGGGGCTGAATATGAAAATTGGCGATGTGGAATACCAGGGCGATGGTAACAAAGCTATATTCTATTATATTGCTGACGACCGCGTGGACTTCCGCCAACTGATCAAAGTTTTGGCCGAAGCCTTCCGCGTGCGTATCGAGATGAAGCAGATCGGCGCCCGGCAGGAAGCCGGACGTATCGGCGGGATTGGCCCTTGCGGCCGGGAATTGTGCTGCTCCAGTTGGGTGACCAGCTTTGTATCGGTAGCTACCGGCGCAGCCCGTTACCAGGATATTTCCATGAACCCGCAGAAACTGGCCGGACAATGCGCCAAACTGAAATGCTGTATCAACTATGAAGTGGATACGTATGTGGAAGCGCAGAAACGCCTGCCATCTCGTGAAGTAGTACTGGAGACGAAAGACAACAATTATTACCACTTCAAAACGGATGTATTCAAACGTGAGATCACGTATTCGACCGATAAGGCTTTCGCGGCCAACCTGGTAACGATATCTGCCGACCGTGCCTTCGACGTGATCAATATGAATAAGAAAGGCAGTAAGCCCGTCACCCTGGAAGCAGATACCAAACCCCAGCCGCCACGCCGGGATGCACAGGATATCCTGGGGCAAGACAGCCTGACACGTTTTGACGGAGTGAAGAAAAAAAAGAAGAAGCGTTCCGGTGGTGACTCCAATCGCGAAGGTGGCGACCATGCCAACCAGCCTAATGCCGGACACCGGCCTGATAGGGGAGACCGCAATGTCTCGCCTGAACCGGGCAATCGGACTGGTAATGGCGGTGAAAACCGGAATCACAACGAAAACCGGAATCGTGGAGAAGGGCGTTCCAAAGGAGAGAACCGTAACAATGCTGAAGGACGTCGCGGTGAAGGCCGCGAAGGGCGTATGAATGCCGACCGTACCAATAACGATAATCGCAATAACCAGCGCAATAATTCGCACAATGAACACCGGAACGGGCCAAAGAAACCCAACCATCAACACGACAGAGGAACGCAAGATAATCGTCCCCATGCACAACAGTCAGGCAACTCAGATTCAAACCAGCCACGTACGGAAGAGTAAGCAGGGATTTCTGTTTGCCTGTTTTTGCCTGATTGCCAGTTCGTGTGTTTATCCGGTGTACGAGAAATATCAGGCTGTCGAACAGGGGGTGTGGGATAAAGATTCCGTGTATCACTTTTCTTTTGAAATAGCGGATGCATCCGTGCCATACGACCTGATCATGGAGATACGGAACAATAATCAGTATCCCTTTCAAAATCTGTGGCTTCTCGGGCAGACCGTCTATCCGGACAGTACCATGCGCCGGGATACGATCGAATATATGCTGGCCGATGACTACGGTAATTGGTATGGTAATGGGATATCCATCTATCAACTGAGTCTCCCGCTTCGTGAGCGTTTCTTTTTCCCCGAGCGTGGGACGTATACCTTTGGCTTCCGACAGGGCATGCGAAAGGATAAGTTGCCAGGTATCGAAGGCATCGGGCTTCGGGTGGAATCTTCCCGCTAGTAATCAGCCGAATAGACTGCTTAGCGTTCTTTCCGCGACGCGTCCAGTTTCAGAAAAATAAACAGGAGAATGGTGAAGCCCCACAGTGATGATCCGCCATAGCTGAAGAAGGGGAGGGGAATACCTATTACAGGTGTCAGCCCTGTTACCATTCCGATATTAATCACCAGGTGGAAGAAGAAAATAGACGCCACACTGTAGCCGTATACTCGCCCAAAGGTATTGTGCTGGCGTTCGGCCAGGCTGATGAGACGCAGGATAAATACGGCAAAGATGATCAATACGGCGGCCGACCCAACAAACCCCTGCTCTTCGCCTACCGTGCAGAAAATAAAGTCAGTATCTTGCTCGGGTACGTATTTGAGTTTGGTTTGTGTCCCGTTGAGGAAGCCTTTCCCCAATAATCCACCCGATCCGATGGCTATCTTCGATTGGTTTACGTTATAACCGGCACCGGTAGGGTCGTCTTCCAATCCAAGGATCACTTTAATACGTGTCTGGTGGTGGGGTTCCAGCATGTGCTCGAATACGTAGTCGGAAGAAAACAGGAATCCCAGCGAAGCTACCGCAAAGATCCCGATTAGGGCATACGACCATACCAGTTTGGCGAAGGAGATGATAATCATGTAAATGGTGATCACGCCAATCAGTCCGAAAGAAATCCATACAAAATTGACTGGTACAGACAACGAGATAATGTATCCGACCACAAATGCGGTCAGGATGGCGATCAGTACTACTCTGCCTGCTTTGTAGTCTTTACGTGAAAAGAATAACAGACCCACTGTGATGGCTAGGACCAGGCACGAGACGATCAGTTCGCCCATGGGTGTGATTCCGATCATCTCGTCGCCGAATTTCATGGCGGTAACGAAAAAGACGATGGCACATAAACCGGCCAGCAACACAAACCCTGACATACCTTCCCGGTACAATACCAGAAAAAAGGCCAGATAAACCAATGCCGATCCTGTTTCTTTTTGGAGCAGGATCAAGATCATCGGAAGGAAGATAAGTCCCAGTGTAGTAGCGAAATTCTTGAATGTGGTGAGCTTGAATCCGTAGCCGTTCATTAGCCTGGCTACCGCCAGTGCAGTGGCAAACTTGGCAAACTCGGCCGGTTGCAAACGGATCGACTCGGTGATTACCAGCCACGAACGTGAACCTTTGATGTCGGGTGCCAGGAAGATGGTGGCAATCAGCAATACAATGATCGCGGCATAGATCAGATAAGCAAACACATCGTATATGTCTTTCTCAAGCATCATGATCACGAAGATGAGAATAACAGACAGTCCGATCCAGATCAGTTGGGAGCCGGGGCGGCCACTGGGGTCGAACAGTCCTACGTTTTCAAACTCATAACTGGCTCCGCAGATGCTGAACCATCCGGCGATGACCATGGCGGCATACAAAAAAATTGTAAGCCAATCAATCGTTGACCATATACTTGTTTCCTTAGTATGCAAGACCGGGCATGATTACTGCGTTCAACATATTCGTTTCGTAGAATTTACTGCTTTCGGATATTTCCCCGTTCAGGTATTTCTCCATCATCAGTCTGCCGATAGGCACTCCGTAGTAGGCTCCGAACCCGCCGTTCTCCACATACACGCAAATGGCTACTTTCGGATTGTCACGGGGTGCAAAACCGATGAAAGCCGAGTGGTCTTTACCGTGTGGGTTTTCGGCCGTACCGGTTTTTCCGCATACCTGGATACCAGGTATGTTGGCGCCGCGGCAGGTTCCTGCCAATACGGCCTGGGCCATTCCTTCAACCATCTCTTCATAATGCGCCTTGTTGATGGAGGTGTAATGCCGGTTGGTATAGAGGGAATCCAAAGGAGTATCTTCTATTTCCTTTACTACATGCGGGGCCACATAGTAACCTCTGTTGGCGATTGTGGCGGCCAGATTGCATATCTGCAACGGAGTCGCTAATATTTCACCCTGCCCGATCCCGATCGAGATAATCGTGCTGGAAGTCCAACGATTACCGTAGTATTTGTTATAAAATTTACTGTCGGGGATAAATCCGCGTTTTTCGCTGGGGAGGTCTACTCCGAGCTTGTAGCCGTATCCCATCGAGACCATGTGGTTCTTCCATACTTCGAAGCCTTCCTGGATGGTAGGATAGCGGCGGCGGTTGTCCAGCATGTCATGAAGCCCCCAGCAGAAATAAGAGTTGCAGGAGGTGGCTACGGCAGGGATCAGGCTGAGGGGCGACCCGTGGGCATGGCAGGCAGGCTTCCCGCCCCGGAAGGTATATCCCATGGCGCAGGAGTATGCCGTTTGCGGAGTGATCACTCCTTCCTGCAAGTACACAAGCCCCTGGGCTGGTTTGTAGGTAGACCCCGGCGGATAGGTGCCCATGATCGTACGGTTGATTTGCGGTTTCAGCGGATCCTTCTCCAGCAAGGCGTAATTATTTCCTCGCTGTCGTCCGACCAACAACCGGGGATCATACGTTGGCGACGATACCATGCAGAGGATTTCTCCTGTGGAGGGTTCGATCATGACGATACTCCCAATTTTGTTTTGCATCAGCATTTCGCCGTAAGCCTGCAGCTCTACGTCAATGGCCAGGGTAAGGCTCTTGCCTGAAACAGGCGCTATATCACGCGCGCCGTTCTCATATTTCCCTTTCACCCGTCCGTGGGCGTCGCGCAGCAGGATTTCAACACCCTTCTCGCCACGTAATACTTTTTCGTATGATTTCTCCACACCCGACCGGCCGGCATAGTCGCCCTGTACATAGTATTTATCATCCTCGATGTCTTTCCGGCTCACTTCTCCCACATCGCCTAATACATGGGCCGCATTCGGGTATTCGTAGTCTCGAATGGTACGGCTTTGAATATAGAATCCCGGGTATTTGTATAATTTTTCCTGGAGCACACCATATTCACGGGCACCCAATTGGTTCATAAACATCTGGGGTACATAGGAGGAGTAACCAGGGTTCTTGCGCCTGTCTTTGATCTCGATGATGCGTTTATCAAATATCTCTTTGGTGATTCCCAGCGTATTGCAGAAGTCAAGGGTATCGAACGGTTGTACTTCGCGCATGATAATCATCACGTCGTAGGCCGGTTGGTTAACAACCAGCAGGCGCCCTTCACGGTCGTAGATGGTTCCCCGCGACGGGTAGAGCGTTTTTTTCAGAAACGCATTACTGTCGGCCCACTGCTTATACTCTTCACTGGATATCTGCAGGAGAAAGAGCCGGATGATGTAGATAACCACTATTACGATCACTGCACCGGCGATGATGAAACGTCTGTTGTCTACTATGTATTTAGAATCATTCTCCACTTTTCTGTGTCTCTAAATGAAACGCTTCTATCGCACATATCAGTAAGACTGTCATCAAGGCACTGGCTACAATGCGCAAGACAAGAAACAGCGGATCGAACAGTGTAAAAGATTCGATCAGGAACAACGTGATGTGATGGATCAGCACAAAGGTCACTGCATAACGCAGGAAACCTCCCGGCCCAAACGAATGGAAGGAGGGAATAATTCCCTCGGGCAAGTCCTTCCCCATAAAAAAAAGGATCAATGGATTGCGTATAAATCCGGCCAGTGTACAAGCGGCTGCATGCATACCGGGGGTATTGGAAAAAGCATCGATCACCAGGCCTGTCAGAAAGGAGACGATTAATAGTTGTATCCGGGACATGCCGACCGGTAATTTGAGTAGGAAGTACAAGTACAAAAACGGAGTGGCCATACGCAGGAAGTGTATGTTGTTCAGGAAAAGTACCTGAATGGCAACAAATACAATGAAATAGATACTGCTTCGCAGCAAGTTATTTATCATGACGTTTAGCCTCCTGCTCTATGTGTTGTTGCTCTGCCTGATTGTAATTGCGAATGATGCGCACATTGGTAAGTGCCTGGAAATCGGTTGCCAGTTCTATTTCAATCGAGTTGAAGTTGTCGTCGTGCTGGCGCTCATGTTTGTGTACTGTCCCAATGATGATGTTCTCAGGGAATATACTGGAATAGCCGCTTGTCACGATAGTGTCGCCCGGTTGAAACTCCACATGGCGTGGCAGTTCATCCAGGTTTACATAACGGCTACTGTGTCCGTTCCAACGGATGGAACCGAAATAATTGCTACCCAGCACCTTACCGCTCAATCCGAATTTGGGGTTCAGGATGGGGATTACGACGGAAAACTGATCGGTTACCTTCGATACGATGCCTACCACCCCCCGTTCGGAAACGACTCCCATGTCCGGTGCCACACCATCACGTGCCCCTTTGTTGAGGGTAATATAATTGGATAAATGGGTCACTGAATTGTTGACCACCTTTGCCGTGATCGAACTGTATGGGAATACGCCTGTTGAGTCTACGTATCCTGCAAACGAGGTGGTGTCGGCCACTAACTGCCCTAATTGTTGCTGCAATTGCAATAATTGCATTTCCAGTTCACCGTTACGTTCAAGCAACTCGCGGTTGATTTCCTGTAAGTTGAGATAGGCCGTGACTGCTCCCGAGATGCCGGCAATATGACCGGTCACTACGTTGGCCGAACTGATTACCACATTTCGTTGGTAGGCATTGTGCTGGAAAACGAGCATAAACGACACGATCTCCAACAAGAAAAACAACCACCAGTGCCTTTTTCGGATCAGGAAATCAAATAGTTTACGCATAGCCAGTACGTGCGGTAACGGTTGTTAGCGAATCAGGAAATTGAATTTGTCGATGTTCTTCAGTGCTACGCCTGTGCCTTTGGCAACGGCATGCAACGGATCTTCGGCAATATTGAATTTGATGTTGATCTTGTCTGTCAATCGTTTGTCTAATCCACGCAGCAACGCACCACCGCCTGCCAGGTAGATACCGTTACGTACGATATCGGCATATAGTTCAGGGGGGGTCTGTTCCAGCGCGCTCAGGATAGCCGCTTCCATTTTGGAAATCGATTTTTCCATGCAGTGGGCAATCTCTTGGTAAGATACGGGAACTTCCATCGGCAGCGCTGTCATCTGGTTCGGCCCGTGTACGATGAAATCTTCCGGTGGATTATCCAGTGATGTGAGGGCAGATCCTACATTGATCTTTATCGATTCGGCAGTACGCTCACCTACTTTCACATTGTGCTGGCGACGCATATATTCCATGATGTCGGCTGTCAGGTCGTCGCCGGCAATACGAATGGACTTGTTGGAAACGATACCTCCCAGCGATATGACTGCGATTTCTGTCGTACCCCCGCCTATATCCACGATCATGTTTCCTTCGGGCGCTTCTACGTTGATGCCGATACCAATCGCAGCGGCCATCGGTTCGTAGATCATGTATACGTCGCGTCCGCCGGCGTGTTCGGCCGAATCACGTACGGCACGGATTTCCACTTCCGTACTTCCGGAAGGGATACACACCACGATGCGCAGTGACGGGGAGAACAATCGGCTTTTCGGACTGATCATCCGGATCATGCCACGGATCATTTGTTCGGCCGCAAAGAAGTCGGCAATCACACCATCGCGCAACGGACGGATCGTCCGGATGTTTTCATGTGTCTTACCATGCATCTGGCGTGCTTTTTCGCCGACGGCCAACACCTTATCTGTTCGCCGATCGAGGGCAATAACTGAAGGCTGGTCAACCACTACCTTTCCATTGCTGATAATGATCGTGTTGGCTGTGCCCAGGTCCATCGCCAATTCCTGTGTAAAAGAGAATAATCCCATATTTCTTTGTTTCTTTTTTAATGTTTAAAGTGACGTATACCTGTTTTCACCATGGCCAGATTATGCTCGTTGCAATAATCTGTCGATAAATGGTCGTTTACTGATCCGCCCGGTTGGATGACGGCCGTGATACCTGCTTTATCGGCAATCTCTACACAGTCGGGGAACGGGAAGAATGCATCCGAAGCCATTACCGCACCGTTCAGGTCGAACTCGAACGAACGGGCTTTTTCGATCGCTTGTTTCAACGCGTCCACACGGGAAGTCTGGCCTACGCCGCTGGCACAAAGCTGTTTGTTTTTCACCAGGGTGATAGCGTTAGACTTGCTGTGTTTTACCAGCTTGTTGGCAAACAGCAGGTCTTCTGTTTCTTGTGCGGTAGGTTTACGGTTGGTGATCGGTTCAAGGTCGGCTGCTTGTTGGATGCTGAGGTCTTTTTCCTGCACCAGTACACCATTCAGCAGGGAACGGAATTGGGTACCTGAATTCTGGCCCGGTTTGCGCACCAGGATGATGCGGTTCTTTTTCTGCATCAGCACTTCCAACGCCTCTTTGTCGTATGCCGGAGCGATCACGACTTCGAAGAAGATCTTGTGCATCTCTTCGGCTGCCGCTTTGTCGATCGGCGCATTGACTACCAGGATACCGCCGAAGGCGGAGACAGGGTCGCCGGCCAGGGCTGCGTTCCAGGCTTCCGTCACCGTCGGGCGCGAAGCGATACCGCAGGCGTTGTTGTGTTTCAGGATGGCGAACGTCAGTTCGTCAAACTCATCGATCAGCGTCACAGCCGCATCGATATCCAACAGGTTGTTGTAGGATATTTCTTTGCCGTGCAATTGCTCGAACATGGCGTTGAAGTTGCCGAAGAACTTGGCAGCCTGGTGTGGGTTTTCACCGTAACGCAGGGACATCGGCCCATCGGCGGCCACGCGCAGGTGCGAGCCTTCCGCATTGTCAAAGTAGGTAAAGATGGCACTGTCGTAGCCCGAAGATACGGCAAATGCTTCTTTGGCAAACCAACGGCGGTCTTGCATGGTTGATTCGGCGCCTTTATCGTTCAGCAACTGCATCAACGGTTGGTACTGCCCTTTGGAAGCTACGATCATTACATCCTTGTAGTTCTTTGCCGCCGCGCGGATCAGCGAAATACCGCCTATATCGATCTTCTCGATGATATCGGCATCCGGAGCGCCCGAGGCAACCGTTTCTTCAAACGGATAGAGGTCCACAATCACAAGGTCTATTTCAGGTATATCATAGGTCTTAATCTGCTCGTTGTCCTGCGGATTGTCACGGCGTGTCAGGATACCGCCGAATACTTTCGGGTGAAGCGTCTTTACGCGTCCGCCCAGGATGGAAGGGTAACCGGTCAGGTCTTCCACTGCGTCGCAGGGAATCCCCAGTGATTCGATGAATGATTGTGTACCGCCGGTTGATACGAAGGTTACCCCTTCGCTATGTAGTTTCTTAAGAATATCATCCAGTCCCTTTTTGTGGTAAACGGATACCAGTGCCCGTTTAATTCTTTTTGTTGCCGTCATGTGATGGAAATCGTTATTATTGTTTCAGCCCACAAAAATAGCTATATTATTTATATACGCCTAAAAGAATGTGACTAAAAAACAACGAAATATGGGAATAATTAACGCTATCAGGCCGAACCCTTTTGTATTTCTTCGGCAGCAACAGCGCTAAAACCTACCTTGTAGTGAACATCCAAAGGTGAAAGCAGATCCCCCCCCTTCCGGCTTGTGAATACCGGAAGGGGGCAACTCGTTAAAATATTAACCGGATTAGATGATTACGTCAAAAAGTATTCATATATTTGATTCATCTTAATGAATTTAATCAGGTTATTGTTATGGGTAGACTAAAAGGTTCGAAAATGACAGAAGAGCAAAAAGCGGCAATGAGAGCGAAACGCGCCGCCAACCAGGCGGGGAAGTCAACAACCGGAAAAGAAACAGGTAATCAGGCGGATCCGATGCGCGCCATCGGCGATGCATTCAAATATCTGTTCAAAACCATTGAAACCCATGGAGGTAACGCGGGTGAAGAAATGATTGATACGGTGAGAAACCATATATCAAACCTGTCCGACCTCACCGAGAAAAAGATGCAGGATGCCCGTAAAAAGGCGATTGAAGTGGCCGAAGAAAACGTCCGCAAAGCGCAGGCCAAACTCGAAGAGCTCCATAAGAAATACGATAAATAAAACCTCAAAAAAAGGAGCTGTCTCCAACTGTTGTGGCAGCTCCGCTACTACAGATACCATGGAATCAAGAAGAACTTTTTTGAAACAGGCGGCAGGTGTTGCTGCCGGACTTACCATCCTTCCGTCGCACACCATCGCCGGGCTCGGCCATAAAGCCCCGTCCGACAAGTTGAATATCGTCGGTATCGGCATTGGAGGCAAGGGCTGGAACAACCTCAATGCGATGAATACGGAGAACATCACTGGGCTCTGCGACATAGACTGGAAATATGCCGCCGGTGTCTTTGCCGATTACCCCAACGCCAAACGTTACTACGACTGGCGCGTCATGTTTGACGAGCTTCGCGACTCCATTGACGGTGTCATGATCGCCACCGCCGACCATACCCATGCTGCCATCGCCGCACAGTCCATCGCCATGGGGAAGCATGTATTCTGCCAGAAGCCCCTCACGCATACCGTTTATGAATCGCGCCTGCTTACCCACCTGGCCCGGAAATACAAAGTCGCCACCCAGATGGGCAATCAAGGCAATTCCAGCCCCGAAGTACGCGATATCTGCGAATGGATATGGAATGGCGAAATCGGCGAGGTACGCGAAGTACATGCCTGGACCAACCGCCCCATCTGGCCGCAGGGGCAGAACCGGCCGACCGACGTATCGCGCGTCCCCTCTACCCTGAAGTGGGATCTTTTCCTCGGCCCTGCCGCACATCGGCCTTATCATTCCAGCTATACGCCCTGGAACTGGCGCGGGATCTGGGATTTTGGTACGGGTGCGCTTGGCGATATGGCTTGCCATATCCTCGATCCTGCGTTCCGGGCACTCGATCTCCAGTATCCGATGGATGTGCATGCCTCTTCCACGGCTGTCAACACGGAATCTGCACCGCAGGCCGAGACGGTGCATTTCACCTTCCCTGCACGGGATAACCGTCCCCGTTGCATGATGCCCGAAGTCAAAGTGTCGTGGTACGATGGGGGTATCTATCCCCGCCGTCCGCACGAACTTGCCGAAGGTATTCCCCTGCTCACCGACGGCATGGGGGGTCTCCTCTTCGTCGGTTCAAAAGACAAGCTCATTTGTAATCTTGGCGGTATCAATCCGCGCCTGTTGTCTGGGCGTATCCCCAACGTGCCCAAGACGCTTCGCCGCGTGGATGGGTACAAGTATGGTGGCATAGATGATGTGCCCCATGCGCAGGATTGGATACGCGCCTGCAAGGAATCACCCGAAAACCGCATCCTGCCCTCGGCTAATTTCGACTATGCCGGGCCTTTCAACGAAATGATTGTCATGGGAGTCCTCGCCGTCCGCTTGCAGGGCCTCGAACGCATCCTCCACTGGGATGGTGCCCGCATGCAATTCACCAATATCAGCGACAGTGATACCTTCCGCATCCTCATCAAAGACGGGTTCCATCTGAAAGAAGGCCATCCCTATTTCGATAACGAAATGACCGGTCCGATCAACGCGAAAGCCTTTGTTTCCGAACTCATCAAACACACGTATCGCGACGGTTGGTCACTTCCGGATATGCCGGTATAAAACCTGCGCCCCGGATTTTCTAACCCGGGGCGCGCTGTGTAGGCTAACACCGAAAACCCAAACTTTCTACCAGCGCCTGTTCCTCCGGTCTCGCATGAATCACCTGGAATGCCCGGAATTCCCGTGGGTAGGGGTAATGCGCCCGAAACCATTCGAACCTTTCAGGCGTTTCGCGTAATAGCCGGTCAACAGGAAGTGGGTCGAAGCTTGCAAGCATAGCATGGCTTACCCGCCCGGTCATGAACTGATCCAGATCAATCACCGGGTTAGCCAATGGAGGTGGCGCCACTTCGTTGATCCGTTCGATCCTGATCCCGAAAAACGTTTCGATCGCTTCCAGGCACATACGTGTGGCGTTTGCTTTGCCGTCGGCCGAAAAACCGGCGATATGTGGGGTGGCAATCGTGGCCGCCTGCAACAATTCCCGGTCAATATCCGGTTCATGCTCCCAACAATCTAGCATAAGGTGGCTGATCTTTCCACTCCGGCGGGCATGCAACAAGGCCATTGTGTCGTGCACTGCGCCCCGGGCGGCGTTGATCATCCAGGGGCGTTTTTGCAATGCATGGAAAAAGGTATCGTTGGCCAGATGATAGGTGGGGTATTTCCCGTCGCGTTCCAAGGGTACGTGGAAGGTGATGATGTCGGCTTCTTCAGCTATCGTTTGGAGGGAGACAAAGCTGGAGGGGCCTTCCTGGTCTTCCCGGGGCGGGTCGTTGCGCAGTACTTGCATCCCCAATGCCCCGGCTACCCGCTCCACTTCCCGGCCTACATGGCCTACGCCTACAATCCCGATGATCTTTCCGGATAATGGCTCGCCGGTTTGCAGTGACAGTCGTACCAGGCCTGCCGCTACATACTGCGCCACTGACACCGCATTGCATCCGGGCGCATTCCGCCACACGATCCCTACCGCATCACAATATGCCGTGTCGATATGGTCGAACCCGATTGTTGCCGTGGTGATCAGCCGTACACGGCTTTCTTCCAGCAACTCCCGTGTACATTTATCTATACTCCGCACCACCAGCGCATCCGCCTCCCGCACAGCATCGGCCGTGAATTGGTCGGCGTCCAGGTAGGTTACCTGTGCGACCGGTTCAAGTATCCCTTTCAGGTAAGGGATGGTTGTATCTGCAATAATATACATAACTATATCCAGCTTTGATTAGAATGAACGAATGAATCAGGCGTTAAAGATACGCATTCCACCAGACATCTGCTATATATACATACAGCCCGCTCAACAAAATCCCGGATCCCTTTGTTCATACAATATAAACAGAGTTGCTTGCGCATCCTAAACACCCTTTAATCAATCTATATGGTCGAACAAGAACCCACCAGGCAAAAACTATTCCGTGGTAAGCCCATGGTACGCATGCATGTCATGATTAAGGCCACCGGCCCGGTCTGTAACCTCCATTGCGACTATTGTTATTACCTCAGTAAAGAATCCCTTCTCACGACAGATACCAAATGGCGGATGCCAGACACTACGCTCGAACATTTTATCCGTCAGTATATTCAGCAGCAGAACGCCCACGTAGTGGTCTTCTCCTGGCAGGGCGGCGAACCTTCGCTGCTCGGGCTCGACTTCTTCCGGAAGGTGATTGAGATTCAGAAGAAGTACGCTCCTCCGTACATGCGTTGTGAGAACGACCTGCAGACCAACGGTACCCTCCTCACCGACGAATGGTGCGCGTTCCTAAAGGAAAACAACTTCCTGGTAGGCCTCAGCATTGACGGGCCGGAGAAGCTGCACGACGCTTACCGGCGTTATACGGGAGGGAAAGGATCTTTTGCCCGTGTCATGGAATCGGCCCGGCTGCTCAACAAACATGGCGTACGCTTTGCTACGTTGACGGTTATCAACGATGTCAATGTGCGCTATCCGCTTGAAGTCTACCGTTTCCTGCGCGATGAGGTGAAAAGCCGCCAGATGCAGTTTATCCCTATTGTCGAGCCAAAGGTTTTTACCCATACGGCTCCACAATTCTGGGACATTGCCGCGATGCCCGAAGAAGGTTCCCCTCGCATCGATCCCAAACATCCCGACTCTTTTGTGGTTGGCTGGTGTGTGGAGCCGGAAGCCTATGGGAACTTCCTGATCAAAGCCTTCGACGAATGGTTTGCCCATGACCTCGGCCAGATCGTTGTACCCTTTTTCGACAGCGCCGTCGAGCAATGGATGGGTAAGCCTTCCCAGCTCTGCATCTTCGCCCCGATCTGCGGCAAGGGACTGGCCATGGAGCACAACGGCGATGTCTATGCTTGCGACCATTATGTCTATCCCGAATACAAACTGGGCAACGTCAACCAGCAGCCCCTTATCGACATGGCTCTTTCCGAAGGGCAGAGAAAATTCGGTTACAGCAAAGACACCCTGCTTCCCTCCAAATGCCGCGAGTGCAGTTATTTCTTTGCCTGTTCCGGCGAATGCCCCAAGAACCGCCTGCTGAAAACATTGAAAGGTGAACCCGGCCTGAATTACCTCTGCGAAGGGCTCTACAACTACTTCAGTCACATCGACCCGTATGTCCGCAAGATTGTACGCCGTATGGGATACGAAGTGGCTTCCGATGTACCACCGCTTCATTAACCCCATTTAAACACGAAATAGTATGCAAATCTATATGATTAAAGACGAGGGCCAGGAAAAGGAACTGGAAATCACCGCCCCCTGGGCCATGGTTGAAGAAGAATACAAAGATATCCTCAAGCGATACTCGAAACTTGCACTGAAAGGCTTCCGCCCCGGAAAAGCGCCGGTGGGTGCCATCGAGTCTTTCTTCCGCACTGAAATAAAGAACGAACTAGTGGCGGCAACCTCCACCCGTCTCTGCCGCACAGCATTGAAAGCGAAAGAGTTGGAGACCGGTTCCACGATTGAACTCTCCGATGTCGAATCGTCTAAAAACAACTACCTCCGTTTCAAAGCCTCTTTTATTGAAATGCCCGCTTTTGAACTTCCCGACTTCCGGCACCTCGATCTTGCATCCGACGACCTCGAAGAGCAATTGAACGAAGTGTCCCATAAACTTCTCGACCGGACCGATATCCCCGTGCATGCCGTCTTTATCGAAAATGAAAAGCGTTACAGCGAACCCTCCGACGACTACTCGCCCGAAGCCGAAGCGGCCATTGCCGACCGTGTCCGCCTTATGCTCATACTTAAAAAAATTGCCTCGCAAGACGCTATCGAGGTAGACGCTAAAGACGTAGACGAACGTATCCGCCTAATCGCTGCCGACAACGACGTGACCCCCGACGAACTACGCAATTACCTTATGGAAAACGGCGGCATCCCCCGTCTCACTGAAACGCTTCTTGCTGAAGCTGTGCTCCACTACATCATTGATGAGCAACAACCATATTAGTTTGTTATTATATTTTTTTAACGAAGAAGATCGGCCAGCGAATATATAGCAATAGAACTAAACAATCACAAACAAACTACTGTTATTTTAATGTCACATAAGCAACGATCGATTCAACTAATTCATTCAATGCTTACATGTTATTCCTGAGAGAAACTGTTTTATTACAATCTCTTTTTATGTATTAATTTAACAGTAGAAACTATGAGTCTGAAAGAGAAACTTACAAATTGCGGTAAAGTAGCCGCAGTTGGTGCTGTTCTGGCCGTTAGCTCGATTACCCCACAACAGGCCGAAGCGCAACAACAAAACAAGAGCAAGCCTAACATCCTGGTAATCTTTGGCGACGATATCGGCCAGTCCAATATCAGCGCCTACAGCCGCGGATTGATGGGCTTTATGACACCCAACATCGACCGGATCGGATCCGAGGGTGGGGTCTTTGTTCAATATTACGGGCAACAGTCGTGTACCGCCGGACGTGCCGCCTTTATCACCGGCCAAAGCCCGTTCCGTACGGGGCTGACCAAAGTGGGCATGCCGGGATCGCCTGTCGGCATACAGCCGGAAGACCCGACTATCGCCGAATTTCTCAAACCGCTTGGTTACGTATCGGGGCAATTCGGCAAGAACCACCTCGGCGACCGGGATAAATTTCTGCCGACAGCGCACGGGTTCGATGAATTCTTCGGTAACCTTTACCACCTGAACGCTGAGGAAGAACCTGAAAACCCGGACTATCCGAAAGACCCGGCCTTCAAGAAAGAATTTGGCCCCCGTGGCGTTTTGCGCTCCACGGCCGACGGTAAGGTAGAAGATACCGGTCCGCTCACCAAGAAACGTATGGAAACGGTGGATGAAGAGTTCCTGGCTGCCGCCAAAGACTTTATCACCCGCCAGGTGAAAGCAGGAAAGCCGTTCTTCACCTGGTTTAACTCCACCCGTATGCACGTTTACACACACCTGAAACCGTCGTCTGCCGGTAAGACAGGCCTCGGACTACAGGCGGATGGGATGACGGAACACGACGGACAGGTAGGCGAACTGCTGAAACTCCTCGACGACTTGGGTGTTACCGAAAACACCATTGTGATTTATACCACCGACAATGGCGCGATGAAGAACCAATGGCCCGATGGTGGCGCTTCTCCTTTCCGTTCGGAGAAAGATACCAACTGGGAAGGGGCGTACCGTGTACCGTGTCTGGTACGCTGGCCGGGACATATCAAACCGGGAAGTAATTTCACCGGTTTGTTTTCTGCCGAAGACTGGCTGACCACGCTGGTGGCTGCTGCCGGAGGAAGCCCGACGTTGAGGGAAGACGCTACGAAAGGGGTTACCGCCGGGAGCAAAACATTTAAAGTACATTTGGATGGGTACAACCAGTTGGATTACCTGACCGGCAAATCCAACCAGTCGGTTCGTCCGGAATTCGTTTACTTTGATGATGATGGCAACCTGGTAGCTTATCGCGATACCCGCTTCAAATACATCTTCTCGGCACAGTATGCTACCGGTATGGCGGTATGGCGCATGCCGATGACTACCCTTCGCGCTCCGCTGATTGTGGATATCCTGTCCGACCCGTATGAATATTCGATCGATGGTTCTGCCGAATATGAAGACTGGATGCTTCACCGCGCCTTCCTCGTGCTGCCCGCAGTGCAGAAGGTGGGGCAATACCTGGCTACCTATAAGGCTTTCCCGCCGCGTCAACGGCCGGCCACCTTCTCAATCGACCAGATATTGGATAAATTGAATGCTACTATCGGTCAGCATTGATCCGAAATGGCAAACTGACCCTATATATAATAATGTAAGCCGGACAATCCGGTCTGTGTGCCCCGATACATCTCCAATACGTGTATCTGCACACAGATCGCTTTGTCCGGCTGTTTGTTTTGTTAAATCGCGTTAAGTTTCTTCGGTTTTGGTTAAATCTCTCCCCGCCGCGAACATTTTTCCAAAAGACTTGTTTAGCTGTTGTATAACATAAAAACAAATACAAAGAGAAAAAGTATTAAACAAAAAGAATTAGACAAAATGGAAAAAATGACGTTGAAAAAAAACACTATCACAGGCTTATTTGCCTTCGCAATCCTCGCATTCACCGCCTGTACACAAAACGAAGAAATTGAAATGGCGGCAGGAAGAGCGATTAAGTTCCAGAATGCGGCGATGACGAAGGGAACCGCTAATGTCTCAAAAGGTAGCTTCAAGGTTGCAGGTTATAGAGGAGAAACTGGGAAAAAATCTGAAGCAACCAAAGTAATAGATGCAGAAGAATATATTGTCAATAGCGGATTCGCCACGCCTAAGTATTATGACGGAGTAAACAGTTACTGGTTTTATGGCTATGCACAAACAGGAGCTGATACACTTGCTATCACAGGGACTGAAACGGTATATTCAGAATCAACTCCCACCATTGTCTTCACAACTCCTGATACTGCGAATGTGGACCTTGTAACTATGGCAAGCAGCGAGGTTGTAGTTGCCAATCAAGGTGCAGATTATCAATCAGTTATATTCAAACACGCATTATCACGTGTCCGTTATTCTGTAAATAAGGCAGACAAGGATATGAGCGTGACGATTAAATCTGTTGTCTTGAATGTCGGAAATGATAGATTGTCCATTCCTTATGACAAATTTGGAGCTGATGTTGAGACTGCTTTCGCTGATACAATAAGTTCAAAGGGGGCAGATAAAACATATAGTTATGCTATCTCAGGAGATCAGGCACTAACCGACAATGATGTTAATGCTAAAGCTTATACTGCAACAAAATTATATGTAGTTCCGCAAGGCATAAAATCAATTGTCGTTAGTTATACCTTAGAAGGGGCTTCAACTCCATTAGTAAAAACTTTTACTCCAGACACCAAAATGTTAGCAGGTAAAGCCTATAATTTTCAATTCACCATTACAGCTAAAGGTATTAGCTTCGCTACGACACTTGAAGGTTGGGATATTGCATCTGATACAACAACCCCGATAGCAGCTAACTAATACACGTATAACATACACCCTTTCATAAAGCCACCTCATACAGGTGGCTTTACTTTTGAGGGAGTGTCAGAAAGCTCGCTTTTTCCTGTTTAACCCTGCCGGTTTTAAAAATTAACGGTGTTTGGCGATTACCCATCCAACGAATCACCTATCTTTGCTACGATTATACCAGTTGTGTGATGTTGAAATATCTTTTGTTTGTCATAGCCCTGCTATCTGTTCACGTGGTGTCAGGAAGTAACTGGGATGTTTTTTCGCCTGAGGATAAAGGCGGTGATGAAAGGACTGACGCTACATCTCCCGGACGTACTCCCCGCTTCGCCGTAAAAACAAACCTGCTATACGATGCCGCTTTGTTCCCTTCGGTGGAAGGCGAGTATTATTTCGCCCGCCGTTGGTCGGCAAACCTTGATTTCCAGATGGCCTGGTGGCATCTCCCGTCGAAAGACTATTACTACCAGTTGGCATTGGTCAGCCCTGAACTGCGTTATTGGCTGAAAGGACAATCCGCCTTCCGGGGGCATTTTACCAGCCTGTATGTGATGGGAGGCATATACGACCTGAAATTCAGCGAGCGCGAAGGATACCAGAGTGATGAACTCCTGAGCGCCGGTATCGGTTGGGGTTACTACCTCTCGTTGCCGCACCGGTTTGCGCTCGAATTTGCCCTGAGCGCCGGATACCTCACCACCCGTTACGAGAAATACCGCCCGTCGCCTGCCGACGCACACCATTATATCTACGACGGGACTTCCCGTTTCAGCTATTTCGGGCCGACTAAAGCCAAAGTATGCCTGGTCTGGCGGTTTTAATATTCTGCTACATTCTTTTAAGCAATGAAACAGATCACGGGGTATAACCGGCCTGATTCGGAATAGCCGTTAATAGAGAGCCAGATTCTCCCAAAAGTACTGAAAATCAAAACATTTTGTGACTGAAAATGTAAAGGACACAATATTTCGATATATATTTGCAGCGACTACTTATAGAGAGAATAAAAAGTGCGTTTTTTAGCCGTTTAAGTGTTTTTTAATGAAGACCGATTATTTATATAATGTGACAAATATATTGATCCGCGTGTGCCTGCCGGCAATCCTTTTGGTTTGTATGCCATCATGCGACAAGGAGGTGACACTGGAAGAAGAATTATCGCCTATCTGTTTGTCCGGCGCCCTCGAAGGTGTCGGTCAAGTTGGTTTTACCAAAGCGGAAATAACCGATTCAGACGGATTTACAACCGGTGATAAGATGGGGCTTCTGGCCTACAAGACCGGAACAAGCCATTGGGAAGATGCCAAGTCGGTTACTCCGCCTAATTTGATGTACGATCAGTTGGTGACGAAGACTGCTACCGGATGGGTATATTCCCCGATCCGCTACTGGATTCCTTTCCACTACTATTCCTTTTTTGCATACGCACCCTATCAAACGGAAATCGCCGAGCTTCCGGGCAGTACGGTTGCCGGAACGCCATACCTGGATGTGACCACGCCTCTCAACTCCGACGACCATATCGACCTGAAAATCGCCCGTTGCATAGACCGGCAAGACGAAGGCTGGCCGGTGAACCTCCCCTTTAAACACGCTTTCGCCCGCATACGCTTTTCGGCCAAAGTAACCGCCAATGAAGCCTATTACCAGGCGAAAATCACCGGGATAACGTTGTCGGGCATATACACAACCGGCCGGTTGTCGCTGGAAACAGGCATCTGGGACGGACAGGGCGCATCAGGTACAATTACGGTGTTAGACCAGGACGATCCGGAAGACGACCTTCTGGCTTATTACGTCAACCCTACTTGGGAAAATGCGTTAGGAACCATCTTCCTGATTCCGCAAACAATAACCGGAGGGATGATAACGATCCATTATACCATCGTGTCGCCCTTCGAAGAGAACCCGATCCTCCGGCAGACTACGATGCCGCTGATTCAAGTGACGTATGCCGCCAACCAGGCGTTACATTATGTACTGACAATCCACCTGACGGGTGTCGCATTCACCGTCCAGGTAGAAGACTGGAATGTCATTGTGGATCCCAACAACATAGCGTTAGAATAATAATATGCGTATAATCAAGCTCCTGTTTCTATTCTTTTCAGCCGTCCTTATCTCCTGCTCACAGGAAGAAGCGGCGGTACCACAGGAAACCCTTGTCACCCTCCAATTCCGGAGTGGCGACGGGATCGAGTCGGCACCAACCAAAGCGGCGGTCAACCTGCCTGCCGGACAGACGGTGCGTATCGTTGTCTACAAAAGTGAAGCTGATGCCAACAGCGCCGATCTGGCGCGTACATACATCACCACCAATACCTACGAAGTGCAAGCTGACGGCTCGCTTCGTCCCTGTGTGGTGGATAGCAAAGGAAATGCCATTGGCGGGGATGCCTTCGATATCCAGGTGCCTGTATTCGATGGCAATACCCAGTATTTTGATTTCTATGCTTACTCTCCGGCCATCCCCCTGGACGCCGGCCATAAAACCGTTACCGTTACCAACAACATGGATTTCATGGCTACGGCTATCTATGGGCAGGGCATCACCCAGTCGGAAACAACGCGTACAATTAACCTGCCGGTAATGCATCATTTATGCTCGGCCATTAAGTTTGAGTATATCTATATTCAGGACGATGCAAAGCTGGAAATACCCATTGGAAATGAGTACTTGACAAACCGCCCGTACGGATTGATGATCAACAACCTTTACTTGTCAGCCTCCTACACATTGGGCGCCGGTGAGGTCGATATCAACAAATCTTCGGTCGGCGCGTATCATGCACCCGACCATACGCTTGCAAACCCTGTATCCCCTGCGTTAGACACCAAAAAGCTAGAGGGAGTGATCTACCTGTTGCCAGGCGCTGCCAATAACGCTGCCGCAGGCAATTCTTTCCAGTTTAAAGTGGACATCCTGTTTTCTTATAAAAATTTGTCTTCGCAGATCCAGGTAGTATCTTATCCGGCTTGTGACGGTGATATGTTAGCAAAAGGAAATATGACAAAGATGAATATGCAGGTGACCTATATCGGTCCGAGTGACAAAGAGATGATTATTAAGACGACTCAGATAATTGCCTGGGATCTTGTTCCCGGTCGCATAAAATTCCCGTTATAAAAATGAAGAAAAAGTTAATGTTATATGGCTTGCCGTTCTTGTTCGCCTGCCTGTTTTTCGCCTGCGATGATACGGCTATGCCAGACAACCAGGATCTACCTGACTGGGATAACCAGGTGAATACGGCCCATCCGCTTCTTATCCAGGCCTCTATCGGCAACGGTTATGGAGGAACCAAAGGATATGGGGATACCAATTACCGCGATGCCACAAGTTTCGCTTCTGCCGACCAGATCGCTGTATTCGCCACCCGTTCGCGGAAAGATGGGAAACCGGTAACAAACGCGGATGTTTTTGCCTCTTTTTATGATTTGGGGTATAAAGCGCCTGGTACTCCTACTGTCAAATGGAGTCAGGCGCGTCCTGGTGTCGGTATCTTTATCCCTTTTTTCGAATCTACTCTTTTGGATATGTATGCGTATTATCCCTGGCCTGATATTGTCCAGATGAATGCTGGAACAAATACCATTATCAATACGAACGATATCAATAATATCCATTTCCGTATCTACCAGGACCAAACCACCGACAACCTCAATTTGTGTAATATCATGCGGGCAAAACCGGTCAGGGGCAAAAGCTATCCTCCAACGAATGACGCCACAAAAACGGTCTCTTTCGAATTCGAACATCTCATGTCGTTACTTGAGTTCTATATTTATAAAGACTCGACCACCATTTTCAAAGAAGGAACGGATGAACCTGATCCGGAGAGGAATTGGGCCGTGGGCGATTCCCTCAAGCTCTGGCGTGTGGTGGTTCTGGGGAAGAGGATATCCACGGAAGGCTATTTTGACCTGACGGGTGATAATGCCAATGTTCGTATCACGGAAATATCGTCCATGTATAATGAATCGATCTACAAAAAAGACTCCCAGGGGACTGCGTTGAATACGTTGCCGGATGCCATTACAGGAGCTACTCCGGGAGCCCGTCGCCATGTGATTATCCCTCCGGTAGCCTATATTCCCTCCGAACTGGAAGACCCTAAAGATGGCGAACAAAGCGAGATGGAGATTATGGTGGAATTACAATGGAAACCGGTTGGAGGCACCCAATATGAGTATACAAACCGTCGGGGGATCGTAAAGGGGTATGGTTTCGAAAGTGGTAAAAAATATATCATCGATATCCCCATCCAAAAGAGACCGGTTGAAAATCATGGTGAGTTGATTATCAGAGAGGCTCATGAAGGATGGACGAATGCAACATGGGCTACTTCATTCAAATAGAAAGACAGATGAACAAAACAGTGTTTGCTTTTTTAACAGCCTGTCTATTGTTTGCGTCCTGTAATCAGGATGAGGAAATGATAGGGGCAGGTAAAGACGAAGGTTCCATTTCATTGAAGATGGAGTTCCAGGAACCACAGGATATTGTGACGAAAGCGGTCAATGAGAATAAGATCTATAACATCACCGTAATGACGTTTGACGTACATGGGTCGTTGATTTCCAGAAGACATGCTTTTATTGCCACAGTACCTGCCGACAACAACAGTCTGACGGTAGATGATGTGACCATAAAGAAGGGAGGTTCCCTCTATGCCATTGCGAATATAGGGCATAATACCTCCACGGACAATAATTCGTTTGAAAAGATTTTCTTGCATGTGTCCGACGAACAATCCTTGCTGGCGCTTATCGAAACGACGAAAGTATATACGGATATTCCGGTGACTACTACCGGTTCCGGCACTACTACACAAGCGTTAGTGATGGTGGGCAAGCAAACTTTCCCGGAACTGACATCCGGTGAAGTAATCGTCCTGATGCAGCGTATCTCGGCTAAAGTGAAAGCCTCCATCCTTGTGGGTGCCGGTGTAGACAGTGGCTTCCGGTTGATCGGTGCCCGCTTTTCCTGTGTGCCGAATGCCTGTCATCTTATCCCGCAGCCCCATGATTTGTCGCTGACAGATGCAAACTATTTCGTCAGCGACTGGTTTGCACCGGCGACCGATAACCGAGCCATAAACATTGCCAACTATTACCTGTATGAAAACCACAAAAAGACAGGCCCCGATAAATCGAACCTGACCACAGTGTCGGCGGGAGACATTCCCAAGAACGCGTCTTATATTGAAATCCTGGCCTCCTATCAGGGAGACGAATATGTCTATAAAGTCTACCTGGGAACAGATAACAGCACGAACTATGATATCAACCGCAATACGAATTACGATGTAACGGTGAATATCACTGGTCTGGATGAACTATCGACTGATATACGCATCTCCCAATTCTTCAAACCGAAGGAAAACGATTGGTATCTGCCTGATGGGCTCATGCTGCATTACGACGGGATTAAAAACAATGGGGATGCCGCCAGGGTAACGAATGCTACTACAGCGATTATTCCAGATCCCAAGAGACCTGCTACCGCTGGAAGTTCGCTTTCCAATTTTTACTATAATTACAGTGCCATTGGCGGATATGTGCCGGTTAAAACACACTCATCCGAAACAGACGGGAAAAAGAACCGCTGGAAAAATCTTGCTCCTGCCACATTGGGGCAATTTAATATACCTATTTACCCAACAAGTAATACAGGCAGCATATTAGGCACCAGTTCTATCTGGGGGCCTGACTGCCTGAGCCTGGACGGAAACTATATTGCCAGCATGGAGGTTTGTGATGAGCGTATTTTTTCAGAAACGTTTACCATCGAATGTGTTTTTATGGCTAATGAGAAAAATACGGTATCCGGCGGTAATGACCTTTTGGCTTTTTGGCATACACCGTACGGACCGCGTTATGTGATCGCGGATGTGGAAACCTACCAGAACGGATTAGGGTTTATCGCCGGTGGCAACTGGAACGCCATGAATTACGGTACCGATTTGCTGATCAACCGGAAGCACCGGGTGGTTATCCAGTTCGACGGGCAACAGCTGATTGCCTGGTTGGGGAACAAAATCGTATATACCGAACCGAAAGTCTCTCCCGGGCCTATTCCCTGGCAGAAAGGGCCGTTGGGCTCTCCGGGCCCAAATATCAAGGATGGGACGGCTGCACCTTACGCCACCCAATTGAATTTTGGTACATGGGTACGTCATAATACAAGCGAAACATTCCGTGGCAACATCTACAGTTTCCGCTATTACAACCGGGTATTATCCAAAAATGAGCTGGACTATAATTTCTCTTTGGATATGCGGCGGTTTGGTGTTGTAAACCTGATAAACTAACGGAATGAACAGACTGTTACCTATACGCTATTGCCTACTTGTAGCCCTGTTACTCCTGCTGGCGGGTTGCCGGAAGGATATCTGCTATGAGGAATACCACCCCCATTCCCGCCAAGTGATGGTAGAGGTGGATTATTCGCAAATGGATACGATACCGGATGAGATGCGTATCAACTTTTATTCCCTGGCGACGGGCGAAGAACTGACACGGTTCGTTTCGCCCCGGAAACCATACGTGGACCTGCCGGTAGGGAGATTTGAGGTGGTGATTTTCAACGACAATTCCGAATATATCAATCTGCGGGATGAGAAGGATTATTCGTCTATTGCCGCTTTCTTGTCGCCACTTACGCGGGCTCAATTTAATATACTGTATGGGGGAGCTCCTGTCGCCCGTTTTATCGACGATAATGAAACCACGGAAATTTCCGGAAAATGTCTGGACAAACCGCAATCTATTGACCCATCAACGCCATTGATTGGCCAGCCCGATTTCCTCTATGTGGATAACCAGCACATTCTGGAGGTAACGGATGACCCCAACCTGCAAAACGTACTCTACCTTTGCCCCCAAAACCAGGTCAACCTGTGCTGCATCAAAGGGAACGTCGTTGGGTTGGAACATGTGCAACAGGTGCGTGGGATGTTGACAAACGTATCGCCGGGCATACGTTTCCATGACCTGAAACGTGATCCGTACACAGCAGTGGTTATGTTTGATTTAAAAAAAGAAGCAGGTCGCATCACTGGCACAGTCTCTTCCTTCGGGTTCTCATTGAACGGAGAAGGAGGGGAAGGAGGCAGTGTGACCATGCAGCATATTATTACGGTCGAATTCCTGTTGAGTGACAACAGCGTTTTCAGGACATCCTTTGAACTACAACCGAACCCGATAGCCAAACCGCAGACAATAAAGAAAATAGTCCTGGACGATATCATCATAGAAGCCCCCACCTCCGGTAGCGGCGGCGGTTTCGACGTCGGCATCGACGACTGGCTCGATGAAGAAACGATCCCCATTAACTAACCCGGACGTAACCGACATCTATTCAAACCTACATCTCAAAAGTTTCACTGCTTGAAATTCCAAGTTTCAAACGGTGAAACTTTTGATAATTGGCTTTAACCTTAAACAAAAGATTCCCCAATACAGTTACAGAATAAGAAGCAGTAACTAAGTAAATAGCAATAATATGACATATAAGCACCTTAAAATAACGACAAAGACTGTATTGGGAGTCGCTATCCTGGTTTCTTTTATAGGATGTAACCCACGTAGTAGTACAAAAGAGGCCAACGCTGGGGAGGGGGCGGGCGATAGTATCCCCGAGCCGGTAATGGTATGGATTCCTGCCGGCGGGTTTACCATGGGTACTGACGATCTGCGCAGTATGCCCAACGAACGTCCTGCCCATGCCGTCAGCGTGGAAGGTTTCTGGATGGACGAACATGCGGTGACCAATGCTGAATTCCGCCGTTTTGTACAGGCTACCGATTATAAGACAACCGCCGAGCTCCCTGTTGATTGGGAAGAACTGAAAGGGCAACTGCCTGCCGGTACACAAAAACCCGACGATGCAATGCTGGAACCCGGTTCCATGGTATTCACACCCCCTACGCATGCCGTCGACCTGATGGATATGTCGGGCTGGTGGACATGGACGCCCGGCGCCGACTGGCAACATCCCGAAGGCCCCGGCAGTTCGATTGAAGGGATGGACAACTATCCCGTGACGCAAATATCTTGGGATGATGCCACAGCCTACGCTGCCTGGGCAGGCAAGCGCCTCCCGACGGAAGCCGAATGGGAATACGCCGCCTGGGGAGGTAAACAAGGTACCCGCTATTACTGGGGTGATCAACTGGTGAGGGATGGCAAGTATATGGCCAACACGTTCACCGGTGAATTCCCCTACCAGAATTCCGGCTCGGATGGCTTCGACAAGGTAGCACCTGTCAAGTCTTTCCCGGCCAACGGTTTCGGATTGTATGATATGGCCGGCAACGTCTGGAACTGGACCGCCGACCTTTACAATGAAACCAACCATGCCGAACGCTCGGCCGCCTGTTATGCACCCGAAGATAATCCTCGCCAGATGCTGGCCGCCCCCGGCGAAGTACGCCGCGTCACCAAAGGCGGATCCTTCCTTTGCAATCCTTCTTACTGTGAAAGCTATCGTCCCACCGCCCGCCGGGGTACGCCACACGACACAGGTATGGAACATATCGGTTTCCGTTGTGTGAAAAGCGGCAGTAAGAACCCTGTATAATCGCTTATCTGTTATACATCCATAATAAAACCAATTGTCAAATGAAAAAGTACAATGTCATTCTCCTGGCTGTAGCCAGCCTCCTGCTATGCGCATGCACTGAAATAGCACAAAAGAAAGAAGAAAAGCAAGACGCACAGCAAGCCCGGCAAGAAGAACTTGCCCAGGTAGACCCGCTTCCCTCCTGGAATAATACAGCAACCAAACAGGCCATTATCGACTATGTTACAAAAGTGACAACGGTAGGCGGACAAGACTTCATCCCGGAATCCCACCGTATCGCCACCTTCGACAACGACGGTACCCTCTGGTGTGAACAGCCGCTTTACATCGAAGTCCTTTACTCGATCGATGCCACCAAAGCCATCGCCAAAGGCAAACCCGAACTACAACAGAAACCGGAATTGAAAGCCTTGGCGGCCGGTGATCCTGGCCCGCTGCTGAAGAGTGGTGAAAAAGGCCTCCAGGAAGCCTTCGGCATCTCTCACGTAGCCGTCTCGCCCGAAGAGTTCGACAAGATGGCAACGGCCTGGCTCGATACGGCCACGCACAAACGTTTCAAACAGAAGTATGCCGACCTTACCTACCTGCCGATGGTCGAACTGTTGCAATACCTGCAAAAGAACGCATTCAAGACCTATATCGTATCCGGCGGCTCTTCCCTGTTTATCCGCAACATCAGCGTAGAACTGTACAACGTCCCGGTCGAGCAGGTGATCGGCACCATGCTTAAGGCTTCTTATGTGGCCGCCAGCAAGTCGATCGTATTCACGCCCGCTATCTGGCTCAGCGACGACAATGTGGGTAAACCCGAAGGCATCTTCCAGATCATCGGACGTAAGCCTGTCCTGGCTTTCGGCAATTCCGACGGCGACCTGCAAATGCTCGAATGGACGGCATCCAATAATCCATACGCATCTCTTTCTCTCCTGCTTCACCACACGGACAGGGAACGGGAATACGCCTACGACAAAGATTCCAAGATAGGCAAGCTCGACAAAGCCCTTACCGAAGGGCAGGCTAACGGCTGGATCATCGTGGATATGAAGAAAGATTTCAACAAAATATTCTCCTTTGAATAAACAGACAGTATGACAAATCTGGAACAAATCCTAACCCTGCGTAACAATATAGGGGAGAGCATCATCGGGCAGGAAGAGGTGGTCTCGAAGATCATTATCGCCCTGCTGACCGATGGCAATGTACTGCTCGAAGGCCTCCCCGGGCTTGCTAAGACCCGTGCCGTGAAAGCGCTGGCATCGAACCTCAGTTGCAAGTTGAGCCGCATCCAGTTCACGCCCGACCTTTTGCCTTCCGACATCACCGGTACGGAAATCTACCAGCCGCAAGGCAATGAGAAGTTCGTCTTCCAACCCGGCCCCATCTTCAGTAACCTCGTGCTGGCTGATGAGATCAACCGCGCCCCGGCTAAAGTGCAAGCAGCCTTGCTCGAAGCGATGGAAGAACGGCAGGTATCCGTAGCAGGGAAGACTTACAAGATGGAACCCCTCTTTATGGTGCTTGCCACCCAGAACCCAATCGAACAGGAAGGTACCTACCCGCTGCCCGAAGCCCAACTCGACCGTTTCGTGATGAAGATCGAGATCACTTATCCCTCCCCTGGGGAAGAAAGCAAGATACTCAGCCTCGTTCGCGACGAAAGCAAAGGCCGCATAGAGAAGCCCACCCCAATAGACCCGAAAGTCATTTTCGACGCCCGGAAAGAGATCAACCAGGTGGAGGTGACCGAAGCCGCCCAGCGGTATATGGTGGACCTGATTACAGCCACCCGTTATCCCGGTAAGGTGGATAAAGACCTGGCGCGCTGGATCAGCTACGGTGCCAGTCCGCGTGGCACGATCGCTCTCGACCGCTGCTCGCGTGTGACAGCCTGGTTGGACGGACGCACCAGTGTCACGCCTGATGATACCCGTTACGTCGTCCACGACGTATTGCGCCACCGCCTTATCCTTTCCTACGAGGCCAACGCCGACCGGGTGGGAGCCAATGCCGTGATCGATGCGTTACTGAAAAACGTGCCCGTTGTATAATATAGAACTGTAGCCGTATCATATCCACATCTATTAATGTATACGTATGAAGTCCTCTCCGAAGACATATCCCGTTGAAGTAGCCACCACGCTGAACGACCTGATGCGGTTCGAATACATGGTACACGCCGGACAGCTCCTGCCCAACCGTCCCATCTATTCGCTGCTGGCAGGCCGCCATGCCGCACGGATGCGAGGCCGGGGGCTGGATTTCGAGGAAGTCCGCCTCTACGTCCCCGGCGACGATATCCGCAACATCGACTGGAAGGTCACGGCACGCAATATGGACACCTACTCCAAGGTATTCAATGAAGAGAAGGAACGCCCCACGTTCACGCTCCTCGACCAAAGTTCCGTCATGTTCTTCGGATCCGAACGGTATACCAAGTCGGTCACCGCCGCCCATGTAGCCGCCCTGACAGCTTTTTATACGCTGAAACGCGGCGATCGTTTCGGCGGACTGATCTTCGGCGACGAAGGGTATGATTATCTCTCGCCCAAGCGTAACAAGGTATTGGTCGAACATTTCCTGCAACTGGTTGTGGCGCGCAATATCTCCCTGCCCGGGCGCACGACGCTGACCTCTAATACCCCGCTGATCAACGAGATGCTGAGCCGCGCCCAGCGGTTGGTGACGCACGACTATGTGATCACCGTCATCACCAACGGCCTGATGCTCGATACCGACAGTAAGCACCTGCTCCGCAGCCTGTCTTACCGGAACGATGTCATCCTCGTGCATGTGGAAGATCCGATGGACCGCCTCCTGCCTCCCGGCAAACTGGTGCTCACCGACGGACGCCGCCAAATCAACTGGAACAGCTCCCACCGCGCGTTGGGCGAGAAATATATGGCCGACTACGACCGTCGCATCGCCGCCCTCATCGAAGAGTTCCGGCCCTACAGCATTCCTGTCTCCATCCTGACAACGGCGCAGCCGGTAGAAGACCAACTGAAAGAAAAACTCGGAAATCGCCTACGGTCATGAACGATACCATCCCGACACTCACCCATGATTCAATCCCTGCGCTGGCGCAGTATATCGATCCCGAACCGGTTCACTTTACGCCCGATGCCCCGGGTTGGTATGTCGTTGCCGCGCTCTTGATCCTAGCGCTGCTGGTAATAGCCTTCTTCGTATGGCAATACCACCACCGTAACCGCTATCGCCGTATCGCGCTCGACTGGCTCGAAGGGGAGGAACTACGCTTCCTCACCGCCAGTGATTATCCTCACCTCGTTTATGCCGCCGACATGCTGCTCAAACGTATCCTTATCCGGCTGGACAAAAAAGAAAAAGTAGCCAGCCTGCAGGGAACATCCTGGCTGAACTACCTGAATGAAACCTGTCCCTCGGCGGCCTTCACGCCTGCCGACGCCGAAACGGTCAGCGCCTTGTACGACAGTCGCCGCCCGTTGGACAAACAACAAGCCCTTGCTTTCACTGCCCGTGCCAAGCATTGGATCCGTAAACACCGTGTACGTCCATGAATCATCTCTTCCCCGAAATAGCCGCCGGCATGCACTTCGTGATTGCTTACAAGTGGGTGTTTCTGCTCCTGCCGCTGCCGCTGCTGGTATTCTTTGTGTTGCCGCCCTTCCGTAAACGCAAGTCGGCATTGCTGGCGCCGTTCTACTGGCGTGCCGCTGCCGTATCGGGCCAACATACCCGCCGCAGTTCGTGGATCAGCCGCCGCAGTATCCTGGCCTGGATCACGCTCTCGCTCTGTTGGGTGCTACTGCTGGCAGCCGCCTCTTCACCCCGCTTCGAAGGTGAACCGGGTAAGAAGACGCGTACCGTCCGCAGTTTCCTCATCGCCGCCGACATTTCTTTCAGTATGGCGCAACGCGACTGGACGATCGGCGACAAAACCATGACCCGCTGGGAAGCGATCCGCTTCCTGCTGAAAGATTTTATCAAGGAACGGAAGAGCGATCAGATCGGCCTCGAGATGTTCGCCACGCACGCCTATCTCCAGGCGCCGTTGACTACAGACCTTGAGACCGTCGACTGGCTCCTCGACCAGACTGAAGTAGGCATGGCCGGACAGATGACCAGCATCGGCGAAGCCATCGCTTTTGGTATCAAGATATTCCAGCAGGATACCGTCAAACAGCGCGTCATGCTGCTGATGACCGACGGGGTGGATGGCGGGACGGATATTTCCCCGCTGGACGCCGCCGTGGCTGCCAAACGCGACAGCGTCATCATCTACACCCTCGGTATCGGTACCGCCGCCACCGGTGGGTATGCCATCGATGAAAAGCTGCTTACGGAGATAGCCGAGACTACCGGCGGGAAGTACTTCCGCGCCACCGGTGAACAGGAGATGCAGACGGTCTATGCGGAGCTGAACAAGCTACAGCCGGTGGTGTATGAGGAGAATACCTATAAACCGGTGGTGTTGCTTTATATGTATCCCTTGGGACTGGCCTTATTGCTCTCCCTGGCCTATTATCTGCTGAGCGGACTGTTCAGGTTGGTGAGTATCTCGGCTTCCCGGATTGAAAGGCGGGGGGGAGCATCGCATGCGATGGTGGGGCGGTTGATCTTTATGCCTACAAGCCTCCTGCCTTCGATCGATTGGCAAGTTTTCCACTTCCTGCGCCCGTGGGCAATGTGGTTGTTCATTCCACTGGCCATCGTGCTGATCGCACTGCTTCTCAGCAATGTGGAGCAGCGGAAGTGGAAGAAGATCATTGCCCCGGCGTTGCGGGCGTTTATGTTCAGTAAGGGGAATGCGAAGGCTATTATCCTGCCGTTGGTATTCCTGGCGATCTGCCTGAGTTGTATGATCCTGGCCCTGGCGGGACCTACGTGGAAGATGCGGCAGATACCGGGAGAAAAGATACCGTCGGTCGTCATGATTACCCTCGACCTGTCAAAGTCTATGCTTGCCACCGACATCCAGCCCTCCCGCCTCGGACGGGCGAAGATGAAGATAGCCGACTTTGTCGATACCAATCCTCGTGCCCGTGTCGGACTGATCGCCTTCGCCGGTACACCTCATGCCGTGCTGCCTTTTACGGCAGACTACAAGCTGATCAAGCACCATGCTGCCAGCCTTGAGAACTGGGCAATGCCCATCCAGGGCACCAACCTGCCTCTCTGCCTGACGCTGGTCGACACCATGATGCAGCATATCGAAGCCCCCAGTACCATCCTTCTGATGACCGACGTGATCGATGATGCCGAAGCCACCGCATTGACCGATTTTATCAACAACTCCATCCACCGGTTGGAGATATTGCTTTTCTCCACTCCCGGCGGCGCCCCTGTTCCGGGTATGCCCGGCGTCGAATCCAGGCAGTCGCCCACCGTGCTATCCAACATGCAGCAGAACGAAAAGATACATATCACCACCATCACACTCGACAAGTCGGACGTGGAAGGTATCGCCAAACGCATCAGCGACAAGTTGATGTTCGAGAAGGACACCAAAGAGAATGCCAAAGATTGGGACGATAATGGCTGGGTACTGCTGATCCCCGCCCTGCTGATCACCCTCTTCTGGTTTCGCAAGGGCTGGGCCGTGTTCTGGAGCCTTGCACCGTTCCTGTTGCTGACCGTTACCTCCTGCAGCGTTGACAGTAAACACGCCGACTGGTGGTATGCAGACAACTACCGGGGTGAACTTTGGTCGGAGAAGGGCGCGTACGGGAAAGCCGCTGTACTCTTCACCGACGACGCTCACAAGGCAATGGCTTACTACAAGGCAGGCGACTTCCAATCGGCCGCCGTCTTGCTGGCCGAAGACACCACTGCCAATGGCCGCTACAACTACGGCCTTACGCTCACCCGCCTCGGCCTGTATGACGACGCTGTGGCCGCTTTCCGGCAGGCGGCAGCCAAAGATCCGTCGCTGGGCGACCGTGTGTCGCAGAATATCAATGCAGCCAAGCTGATGCAAGACCAGGCACACAGCGTGCTGCAATTCCAACCCCACCCGAATCAGCTCGACAGTATCCTTAAAAACACAGAGAAAGGCAAGCTGAAAGAGCGTAAGCCCACGTCGGAAGACGATCAGTTGACCTCCGACACCGAAGTCAAGAAGTTGCCCACCTCGGGCGACCGCCTCTCGGATGAAGTGGCCAGCGACATCCACCGTGCGAAGGAACAGAAGTTCCCGCCCAAAGACTTCCAGATGGAGAAGCCTGAGTCGATCGAAACAAAAGTGTTGATGCAAAAGACAAACAACGACCCGGGCGAATTCCTCCACCGCCGCTTCGAGATCCAACAACAGAAGTATTATCCCGGTATCAAACAGGGAAAAGACACGTGGTAAAAGTAACGAAGATGAAACGAAATATCCTATTGTGTGTTATCCTGTGCGCCCTCCTGCCGCTGGCGCCTAAGGTGGCTGCTACGGCGCATGTCAGCGTGGAACTGAACCGCAGTACCGTGTTTGTGCAGCAGCCCTTCCACGTCACTATCACCGTCTACACCACTACCTGGTTCACGGCTCCGCCCCAGTTTGGCAACCTGCAAATCCCGAACGCTTTTATTGTGCCCTTCGACCAGACACAGCCCGGTATGTTCACGATTGGCGGCAAGCAATACCCCGGTGTACAGTTTTACTATATCGTTTTCCCGTACAGCACGGGCAGCTATACCGTTCCGCCGATTGAGGTGACGGTACAAAGTCCGCCCGAAGGCAGTTCTACCGCTCGGCAGCAGATACTCAAGACCGACCCGAAACCCTTTACCGTCAACGATATTCCCGCTTCATTGAAGAAGATGGGAGCCTGGTTTGTCGCCCGAAGCGCTACGCTCCATGAGCAATGGAACCCGGCGCTCGATGCCCCGAAAGTAGGCGACGTCATCCGCCGCACCCTCACCATCGACGCCCTGGGCACCCTGCCCCAGTTTATTCCCAACCTCACCGGACAGGAAAAAGTGGATTGGGCCAGCACCTACCCACAGGAACCTGTCCTCACTGACACCCGTGCCGGTGGTGATGCCAACGGCCGAAGTGTGCAGACCATCACCTACCTGCTCGAGAAAGCAGGTGACTTCACCCTCCCCGGCATCACGCTCTCCTATTGGAATCCATACACCGCCCGCATCGAAACCCATACCATCGATGCCCGCAAGGTATATGTAGCCGACAATCCCAACCTCGGTATCCTGACCACCCTGAAGGATAGCCTCAACGCCACCGTCTCGCCCTCAGTTGCCGCCCCCCACGAAAAGAAAGCGTTCACTATCCTCGGCATGTCGTGGTATGCGTTTGCGGGACTTGTCATCGTTGCGGGATGTGTGCTTTGGCTGTTAGTCAAATTCGCCATCCGCCTACGGCATGCTTATCGTACCCGTCGGGAAAAATATGTACATAGTGAGCAGTATCTCTTCGATGTTTTCAGGAAATCTAACGGCAATGCCTACACATTCCTTCATACTCTGTACGTGTGGTGGGATAGCTTTGCCGGCCGGCCTTCGGCTTCGGTAAGTGCGTCTTTTGCAGGGAAACCTGGAGAGGCTGCGGCTTTTAGTCGTTTCTTCGATCGCTTCCTGCATAATCAGGCTACAGGTGACTCCTCTTCCGTTAAGGCTTCACTTGAACAACTGCGCAAGGATATTGAGGCGGAAGAGACGGGAAAGGATGATTATTTTCCGTTATGAGGGATATGCAGGAAAAGGATGTATTCCCGTCATTACTTCTACCCTATACTGATCCGTTTATGGTTGAGCCAGCGGCTTAAGTATGCACATGGCCTCCATCAGCATACAGCCGGAGAGGTGCGGGGTGAGGGGTACGCCTTCTGTATCGGTGGGCGCTTGTCTCCAATTACCTCCGTATAACATTGTTTTGTGATTTACGCCCTGTTCGGCCATTACGGTGGCGCAGTTCGTAATATAATCGTGGAATTTCTTACGGTTGGCTTCATCCAGATCCGGTTCATTGATCAATTGAACGAAATAACGGAAAAAGATACCATGGAATAATCCTCCATCCCCGGAAGTGGCATTTTCAAGTACGCCGTCGTTCTTGGACATGTTACTAATCACGTAATTGGAGGCGTTGATCGCCTCGTCCAGGTACTGTTTCTCTTTGGTTATCTTATACAGTTCATGCGCTGCACCAATAAAAGTACCTTGGTTATAGGTGTAGACGGCGGGGCTGATCCGGCCTTTGGCATTCATGTTGTCATATACGGCTCCGCTTGTTTTGTCGTATAGGTGATCTTTGAGCCAGGTATATATCTGAATGGCTTCGTTCAGGTATTCTTGTTTGGGTTTTCCACCTTTGCTGTTGGTCTCGTCGTACAGATTGTAGAGGCGTGCCGCAATGAGGGCGGCTGGTCCGTTGGAACAGGCGTTTTTAGACTTGCCCACATCCGTTTTCCAGGTGATTCCGCCATACCATGGGGCTTCATCTTCCGGTCCCCAGGTAGTCCAAATCCAATCATCGTATAGTTGCCTGGCTTTTGCAAAATACGTATTGTTTTTACTGCTTTCATACATACGTATTTGAGCCAGGGCTATCCATTCCATATCGTCCACAAAAACATTCCACCAGGGGTCTTCTTCTCTGCCTGAGAAGTTGAATTTGGGAGCGCCAATCCACCAAAGGGGGTAGATGTTGAGGTAGAAATTGTCGGATGTCCGCAGGTAGGCATCGACCATTACATCCATGGCATGGGCTTGCGGCCAGTAATGGTTGGTGGTCATATTGGACAGGTCGCTGCCATAGTTGAAGTAATACCTCTCGGGGTATTGCTTGAAGTTTGCTCCCCAGAAATGGTCTACTAATGCGCGGGACATACCATTGGCCATTTGTTGCCAATAGGCAGGGCTTTTGGCAAAGGCATGGGTGGCCAGAAGAAACGAAAAGGAAATGAGAATGATTTTTTTCATACCTGATGTTATTTTGCTATGCTGTCCAAAGATAGGGGATAATGAAATAATAACAGGCTTGTTTGTGAGAAATATTTATTCCTGAAACCGAACATAGTGTTCGGAAATGAACACTCGATGTGTCGCTATTTTTCATAAAATCAGCCGCTTATAGTTTTGGCATAGCTTTTGCCGACGGGAGGGAAAGATATATTAAGATGAAGAGAATCGCTATATGTTTGTTTTGCCTGGTTGGACTGGGATCTCAGGTTACGGCACAGGAAGGGGGATCGGATACGATCCGGTTGACATTGAAAGATGCTATTCTGTTGGCGCAGTCACAGTCTGTGGATGCGGCAGTAGCGCTGAATGAGTTGAAGACGGCTTATTGGGAGTACCGGACGCACCGGGCGGATCAGTTGCCTGAGGTGACTTTCAATGGTTCATTGCCTACGTATTATCAGCGGTACAACAAGTATCAGCAGAATGACGGTTCGTATACGTACGTACGCAACAACTCGCTCGGATTGAGCGGAGAGTTGGCTGTGACGCAGAACATTGCGCTGACGGGTGGTAAGATTGCGCTTACTTCTTCACTGGATTATACGCGCCAGTTGGGTACGGGAGCTTTCAATGAGTTTATGAGTATCCCGGTGGGGCTGACACTTACGCAGCCGATCTTCGGGGTGAATAATCAGAAGTGGCATCGTCGTATTGAGCCTGTGCGTTATGAAGAGGCTAAGGCCGCTTATATGGAAAGTGTGGAAGTGGTTACGTTGTCTACGATCAGCCACTTTTTCAACCTGTTGTTGGCTCAGGCTAATTATGCTACGGCGGAGCAGAACTATGAGAATGCGACTAAGTTGTATGATATTGCAGTGGCTAAACGGGGTATCGGGTATATTTCGGAGAGCGAGTTGATGCGTTTGCAGCAGTCGGCTTTGCAGGCTAAGGCAAGTCTGACGGACGCGCAGTCGAATCTGAATGCACGGATGTTCCAATTGCGTTCTTTTCTGGGGTTGAGTGAGCAGGATGTGATTTCTCCTTTAATTCCGGAGTCGGCTCCTGATGTGCGGATGGAATACCAGGCGGTGTTGCAGAAGGCAAGGGATAATAATTCGTTTGCGAAGAATATATTGCGTCGCCAGTTGGAGGCTGATTATGCTGTGGCGACGGCCAAAGGGAATCAGCGTAGTATTAGTTTGTTTGCTTCGGTGGGTTACACGGGCACCGACCGCGTGCTGAGTAGCGCCTACAATCAACTGAAGGATAACCAGGTGGTAGAAGTGGGTGTGAGCATTCCCCTGCTTGACTGGGGTAAACGGAAGGGAAAGGTGAAAGTGGCTGAATCGAACCGCGAAGTGGTGCTTTCCAAGACACGGCAGGAGGAGATGAATTTCAATCAGGATATTTTCCTGTTGGTGGAGAAATTTAACAATCAGGCAAATCAGTTGGATATTGCTACCGATGTGGATGAGCTGGCTGCTAAACGATACCATACCTCTATTGAGACGTTTATGATTGGGAAGATTGATATCCTTGATTTAAATGATGCGCAGAACTCGAAGGATAATGCGCGGCAGAAGCATATTCAGGAATTGTATTATTACTGGCATTTTTATTATAATATCCGCAGCGTGACGCTTTATGATTTTCTGAATGATCGGACACTCGATGCAGATTTTGAAGAAATTGTAAGAAGATAAGTGGTCGGACATTGTGGAATGAATTTATTTTGTACGTTTGCGTGGATAACATATACGATCTATGATATTAATTGTTGATGATGACGCCGGAGTGCGTTCTTCTCTGACTTTCCTGCTGAAACGGGCGGGGTATGAGCCGGAGGCGGTGCCGGGGCCACAGGAGGCGCTGGCGGTGGTTCGTGCAGCTACACCGCAATTAATCTTGCTGGATATGAATTTCACGCTCACAACCACCGGCGAGGAAGGGATTCAGCTACTTCGTCAGATCAAGGTGTTTCATCCGGATGTGCCGGTGATATTAATGACGGCATGGGGGTCGATCTCGCTGGCTGTGCAAGGAATGCAGGCCGGGGCGTTTGATTTTATGACCAAGCCGTGGAATAACCTGATGTTGCTTAATTCGATCAAGACGGCGTTGGAACTTAGTCAACAAAAAAAAGAGAAGGAAAAGCCGCTTAACCGGACGGAAGCAGATACGAAGTTTCATTTTGATAAGATAGTGGGACAAAGCACGGCGCTGATGGAGGTGCTGGGTACGGTATCGAGGATTGCGCCTACGAATGCATCCGTATTGATTACGGGCGAGAGTGGAACGGGGAAGGAATTGATTGCCGAAGCGATCCATGGGAATAGCCCGCGTCGGCAGGAGGCGTTTGTGAAGGTGAATTTGGGAGGGTTGTCGCAAAGCTTGTTCGAAAGTGAGATGTTCGGTCATAAGAAGGGGGCGTTTACAGACGCGTACATGGATCGGACGGGACGGTTCGAGCTGGCAAATAAGGGGACGATCTTTCTGGATGAAATAGGCGACCTGGAGTTGTCGAGCCAGGTGAAGCTGTTGCGGGTGTTGCAGGATCAGACGTTTGAGGTGTTGGGCGACAGCCGTCCGCGGAAGGTGGATGTGCGGGTCGTGAGCGCTACGAATTGTAACCTGCGTGAAATGGTGGCGGCCCGGACGTTCCGCGAAGATTTGTTTTATCGCATCAATTTGATCACTATACATTTGCCGGCACTGCGTGAACGGCGGGAGGATATCCCCTTGTTGGCGCGTTATTTTGCAGATCAGCAGACGGTACAGAACGGGCTGCCGGGAGTAGAGTTCTCGTCGGATGCGGTTGTCTACCTGCAACAACTCCCTTTCCCTGGTAATATTCGTGAGCTGAAGAACCTGGTGGAGCGTACCATGCTTGTATCAGGCAAGGCCGTATTGGATGCGGCAGACTTCAAGCGGCAGAGCCCACACTCCGAGGAAGTATCTGTCAGGCAAGGTGTACGGCTGGAAGGACTTTCGCTGGATGCGTTGGAAAAACAATCGATCATACAAGCGCTCGATACGTATAAAGGGAATCTATCACATGTGGCGAATGCGTTGGGTATCAGTCGGGCTGCATTGTACCGCCGGTTGGAAAAATATGGTATTCCGATAGATAAATAAGGAGGTGGTATGCGGCTCAGGTGGTCTTTCTGGATTCTGACAGCGTTGTTGCTCTCCATACTGGGCATTCTGACCTACTATGTGTTGTACGAACTGCCGGTTGACGCCATAGAAACGGCCAATAAAACTGCGGCTGAGGCAGCAGCAGCTAAAGGCGAAGCAATTCCCCAACCGTTCATGGATCCGAAAAAACTTTTTTTTCTGGTGGAAGGTATGTTACTGTTGACAGTGATTTACCTCATTATCTTTTATCGCCGGATCGTGATGCCACTCTATATCATCGGCAATGGGATGGAACTGCTACGCGAACAGGATTTCAGTTCGCGTCTCGGGTATGTTGGTCAAGCCGAAGCGGATAAGGTGGTAGAGGTGTTCAACAAGATGATGGAGCAGTTGAAGAATGAACGTTTGCTATTACGCGAACAAAATCATTTTCTGGATTTGCTGATCAACGCTTCGCCGATGGGAGTGCTGATACTTGACCTGGACGGAAAGGTGCAGACGGCCAATGCTGCGATGATGCGTATCCTCGGTCTTCGGACAGAAGACCAACTGATGGGTAGGGGGCTGGCAGAATTGGATGCGCCGCTGGCTTCGGAACTGGAGGAGATTCCGCTGTATGAATCGCCGACTATACGGTTGAATGATGCCAATATCTATAAATGTACGCACTCGTCGTTTATCGACCGGGGGTTTCATCATTCATTCTACCTTGTAGAATCGCTTACGCAGGAAGTGTTCAAGGCAGAGAAGAAGGCGTATGAGAAAGTGATCCGGATGATTGCGCATGAGGTAAATAATACGACAGCGGGGATTACTTCGACACTGGATACGCTGGAAGCGTCGTTCCGCGATATGGAGCAAATGGAGGATGTATGTGAGGTGTTGCGCGTACTGGTAGAACGCTGCTACGGTATGAGCCGCTTTATTATTAACTTTGCCGATGTGGTGCGTATCCCTGAACCGCAATTGGAACGTCGTGACCTGAACGAGGTAGTAGCCCTCTCCAAACGTTTTATGGAAACGATCTGTCGTGACCGGCATATCCGGTTGGTAACCGAACGCGATGCGATCCCGCTTTTCGTTATGCTTGACAATACCCTCTTCGAACAGGCGCTTGTCAACATCATTAAAAATGCGGCTGAGTCTATTGGTCGTGACGGGACAATATTTATCCGTACCTCCCACAATCCGGCCACCCTTGAGATTGCCGATACCGGAAAGGGCATCGACAAGGATACGGAGGCCAAACTCTTCAGCCCCTTCTTCTCCACCAAACCTAATGGGCAGGGTATCGGCCTCATCTTTATCCGCGAAGTGCTCCAGAAGCATAGTTGTACGTTTTCGCTGCGGACATATCCGGACGGGCTGACGCGATTCAGGATTATTTTTGAGTAATCTTTGTATGATTGTTTTTATTTAATTACGCCTCAACATGAACAAAAGACACGAATTATTATCATTATGCTCTCGGCTTTCTATTGTGCCGGATTTGCTTACGCTCAGCAGTGCTCTGTAACCCTCTCAGGTACTTATCAACTTGATCCTGCTTCAGAAAAGGGATTTTACGACACCTTCGTCTTCGATGGAGCCGGGAAAGTGACAATCCACGCCGGTGAGGTGATAAAGCCGGATACGGAGATTGTAGCTTATTATACGAAGGCAATCAAGGCAGGGGAAGAACGGATATGCCCAGTTGGGCGCTTATTACCTGATGCTCGGTGATGAGCAGGAGGCGCGGAAAACGTTTGATAAAGGATGTGATCTGGGTGATCTGAATTGCTGCCTGTCGCTTTCCGGGCTTGATTGGGATGCGGATGAATAGCGTTTAGGAAGAAGTATTACCGGCATCCATCTTCAAGACTGCCCCGATTGGAAAGCGTTGACCCTCCAATCCGCTCCGGCTGTCAGTTTGTAACTATTTGATAAAAAAGATGTTGCAAATCCGTCAATCGCCACAAAAAAGATCATACTGTTCCAAAACGATCGTCATAATGTTCGTGAACGTACATCATAATCTTCGTTTCGGAAAAGTATGATCTTTTTTTCGGGAGACGATGATGATTTGGAAGGC
>JAVBUH010000022.1:0-35557 GCA_031555505.1 Tannerellaceae bacterium | reverse complement strand
TGCCTTCAAGAAACTGATACCTGCCGAACTTATCCGTACAGGTGATGACACTTCTGCAAACGCAGATGATGACAACCGGGTGGAATACGATAATACTTCATATCCCTATACTCCGGTAGTCTATTTAACGTATAATATTCCCGAAAAAGGTGGACACCGGGCAACAGGGTTTATGGTCTATAAAAATATCGTTCTAACCTGCGGTCACGCGGTATGCCAACTAGGGGAAAACAAATGGCATACAGATATGCTTATTCACGGTAAATACAAAAACGGAGCATTTGCGGTTACTACCCGCTGGACAAAAATGGTTACAAGTGTTGCCTACTACTCCGGCAATAACGCCAATGATGATTGGGCAATTATTGTTACAAAAGACAATATTGGCAATCAAAACAGTCTATGGCAATTGGGTATATTTCCCGAATTTCCGGCAGTAAAAGGAATAGAGGTTGATGTTGTCGGTTTCCCTTCACCTGTAAGAGGAAATGGCACCAATGCATTGTGGGGTGCAAAAGGTACTATGGGCGATATTCATAACAATAATATAAATTGTTATTTTCACGGAGCAAGAGTCTCCGGCGGGCAAAGCGGAGGGGCCGTAATATCACGACGAGAGCTCTTGAAGAATTATGTTGTAGGTATTATATATGGGTCAAACCAAGATAAACCGCCCTATATGGGAGATTGTCGGATTGTAGATAGAGGGATTTTCCACATAGTTTTAAAATGTATTGCTGAACAAGGTTTTTAATATTCTATAGAGATGAGAAAGATTTACAAAAAATGGTTTTTAGCCTGCCTCATAGTGTGCACGGCTATGACAACAACATACGCACAAAGGCTGGCTTTCAATAACAGTCTTGAGACAGGCAGTAACCCTGATGGGCCAATAGTAGTTGGGCAGAAAATTACATTGCAGGTAGTAGCAGTTATTGATGCTTCGTGGGTAAGGAATATTTCCATTTCTTTGACAGGTGATGGATTAGCAGGCGAACTCATGAAAACTACTGGCGAAGGAGTAATTCAGGAGAGGGCTGTAATGAAGGTCTATTTTACAACGCCGGGATATAAAACAGTAACGGCTACAGCAAGCGATTATAATAGTGCCACATACACAGTTATGGTAAACAAAGGCGACCCCACTGACGTCGATTTTACCATTCCGACAGGGCATATCTACAATGGTTTGCCGCAAGGCATCGGCAGTATTACGCAGACAGAGAACGGAATAACAGGGTTTGGAACGGTTACGGTTTATTACAACGGCAGCCAAACCGCCCCCACAAATGCGGGAACATACACCGTAACGGCAGATTTCGCAGGGGGCGATAACTTCGATGCTGCAACAGGTGTACCGCTCGGCGATTATACCATTGATCCGAAAGACATCACCGTCACAGCTCTTGGCGGTAGTTCCACCTACGGCGACAGCCCGATAAATCCGGGCTTTACGGCTGATGGATTAGTGAATAATGAAATGGTAAGCGTACTTACCGGCCTGAGCAATGATTTTAATGTCACACCAACGACTCCGGCAGGAAGCTATACCCTCAATGTGACAGGCGATTTGACAAACGACAACTATAACATTACCCAACGGAATACGGGTACGTGGATCGTCAATCAGGCTCCGACCTTCTTCACCGTTAACATGACGGCCGATGAAGGCATTATCCTGCTTCCAAGTCCGGGAATACATGCTGTCACGGAGGGAGGGTCGTTCACCTTCTACATCACCCTGGCCGAAGGCTACGAGGGACGTACACCGCAGGTAACAGTCAATGGCGAGCCGGCCAGGATACAACTCCGTCCCAACGGTTACGAATGGGTGTACAGCATCCCGTGGGTGTATGAAAATACAAACGTGGTGGTTTCCTTTGCCTCCACCGGCAACGAAATACCCGGTGGGTCATACATCTACAGCCGCGACGGGCGACTTTTCATTGAAGCCGACACGTCTGCCGATCTGACCGTTTATTCGGTAACCGGACAGGTTCTCACCAACCGGCGTTTAACCGAAGGGCTGACTGGTATCCCACTCCCTAATGGCGTCTATATCGTTAAACTGGATAAGGTGGTACAAAAGGTAAGCATCCTGAGATAGAAACGTACGAATAATGCCGTTCACTTCTGGGATATCTGTAATATCCGATACGCCCCTCGGGCGACGATCAGGAAGACGATAGCGCCGACGATCAGGTCGGGGTAGCCTGAGTCAAGCCAATGAACCAGCACCCCGGCCACGATCACACCGGCATTCATGATGATGTCGTTGGAGGTGCAGATCATGGTGGCGCGCATGTGGACTTCCCTGTTTTTACTTCGTTGCAGGATGTACAGGCAGGCGGCATTAGCGGCCAACGCGGCAAGGGATACGACAACCATGATCCGGAAGTCGGGCATCTCCTCCGCGCCGATGAACCGCCGGATCACTTCGGCAAATCCCAGCAGGGCTAGCAGGAGTTGGAAGTATCCGGTAAGCCGGGCGATGTTCTTCTTCCGGACGAGCGTTCCGCCTACGGCGAATAAGGCGAGGGCATACACAAAGCTATCAGCCAGCATGTCGAGGCTGTCGGCTACTAATCCCATGGAGCGGGAGATGAAGCCGGTGGTGATCTCGATCATGAAGAAGGCGAAGTTGATGGCTAATACCATCCACAGGGCTTTTCTTTCAGCCGTATGGTCGCCGGTATCCGAGGCCGGATCGGCCGGGACGCTTGACAGGACGGATGTGCCCAGTTTTAAGGTATCGAGCTGTTGGAACACAGGCAGCTCACTACCTGTGTGAACCACGTGTAGCAGGCGGTTGGGAATATCGAACTCCAGCGACCGGATATCGTCCAGTCCCTCAAGTTTCATCCGGATCAACTGCTCTTCGGAAGGGCAGTCCATTTGACTGATATGGAATGTTGTCTTTTGCATGGCAACGTATTTTAATTCCGTAAATATATCAAAAAAAAGAGGACACTCTCCAGTATCCTCTGATTTTACTTTTAGTCATCTTATATGCTTACAAACAAATTAGCGTAAGGTTTGGTATAGCAATTATACTAATAGTAAGTATGGTTTGACAATGCAAAGATAGAGTGCCCGGGAGGGGTGTGCAATACCTATAAATAAGTAAAAAAAACAGCCGTATACCTATATATAGTGATAATGCGGGTGAGTGGCAATGAATTGACTAATAAATACCTACATGTAGTTAATCGACAGATTATTATACCTACTTTGAGTGATTGTGGGGGTGGGGCGGCTCTTTTACTTTTGCACCAAAATCTATTTGAATATGATAAAGTTAATTAAACTCTACATTTTTTTACTAATCCCGGTTTTTACGCTTCATGCACAGGAAAACACCGCAACCACACCAGCAGCACCTGCCGACGGATATGAGAGATTCCGTTTTGGCGGTTATGGTGAAATGGCCGCCAGTTATCTGGATTACGGCTTCAACCGTTTTACACCGACAGGCAGTGTGAAGACGAATCGTGGAGAGATCTCAATTCCTCGTTTTATCCTTGCATTCGATTATAAGTTCACTTCCACCTGGATATTGAGCGCAGAGATTGAATTTGAATATGGTGGCACAGGCGCCGCCCGCGAAATAGAATGGCACGAAGAAGGCGGCGAGTATGAAACGGAGATCGAGAAAGGTGGCGAGGTCGCTCTCGAACAGTTTCATGTCTCCAAATTGATTCACCGTGCCTTTAACATCCGTGCCGGGCACATGATCATTCCTGTAGGTCTGACCAATGCACATCACGAGCCGATTAATTTCTTCGGCGTTTATCGTCCGGAAGGGGAAACTACCATCCTGCCGTCTACCTGGCATGAGAACGGGATTGCTTTCTTTGGTTCGATCGGCGCCTTTGACTATCAGGCAATGATGGTGGCCGGACTGGACCCGATGGGATTCAGCAATACGGATTGGATTGCGAGCGGTCGCCAGGGAATGTACGAGATCAACTCATTTACCAGTCCTGCTTTTGCCGGACGATTGGATTATCATGGAGTGAATCACCTCCGTATAGGCATATCCGGTTATTACAACCAAAGCGCAAAGAATGCATCCAAGCCGCAGAAGACGGCACACATGCGCAATATCATAAATATCATTTCGGCCGATACTCAGTATAAGAACAGGAACCTGACGGCCCGCGCCAATGTGGTATATGGTACGCTGGGCGATAGTGAGGCCTTGTCTAAAGTGAACAGGAGCAATACCAAAGCCTCCGGTTATCCGCGTACGGATGTGGCCCGCGCCGCCCTCAGCTATGGAGGGGAAGTGGGCTACAACGTCGGCTCATTCTTTAGCGAGAAAGCTCCGCGTATCTATCCGTTTGCCCGTTACGAGTATTACAACCCGATGGAAAAGACACAGGGAAAGGTACTGGGTGATAAGCGCCTGGAGGTATCCATGTGGACAGCCGGGGTAAACTATTACGCTTTGCCCAACCTGGTGGTTAAAGCCGGTTATTCACACCGACGTATCGGTGGTGGCGCCTATAATAATGAGAATATGGTCTCGGCTGGTATTGCCTATATTGGCTGGTTTCTGAGTAAATAAGGACAAACATACTAACTTAAAAAAGCAAATGAAATGGAACTGAAGAAATTACCCCTGTTGGGATTGATGGTATTGGCCGCTGTAAGCTTCTCGTGTAGTGACGACGATACGCCGGATAATGGCGGAAGTGAACAAGTTGTGACCGACGAAGCGATGGATGCCGTGATCGCCACGTATGTAGATAAGGTAGTGATCCCCACGTATGCCGAAATGGAAAAGAAAGTATCGGCCATGGAGGTAGCTGTAGAGGCGTTTCTGAATGATGCCGCCAGCCAAACCAAACTGGACGCCGCCTGCAATGCCTGGCGTGCCGCCCGTAAGCCGTGGGAACAGAGCGAAGCCTTCTTGTATGGCCCGGCCGATTATGAAAACCTCGACCCCAGCCTGGATAGCTGGCCATTGGATAAGGATGGCATCGACCAGTTGCTGGCTTCTACAGACTGGAGCGAGATTGACGGTGATACCGAAGATGCACAGGGCTTGCGTGGCTTCCACACCCTGGAGTACCTGCTGTTTGAAGAAGGCCAGCCCCGCAAGGCTACCGCCCTCACATCGAACGAAAGAGAATATATGAAGCGTGTATCTGCCCGCCTGCTTACGGATACGAAGCAGTTGCACAAAGCCTGGGTGAGTGGCTTGGGTACGGAAGAAGTGCCTGCACCCTTCGGCGAAGAGATGAAGAAACACACCACACACCGTACTTCAAGCGCACAGAATGTACTGGGTGAGTTTGTCATCTTCGGCGGTATTCAGAATATCGCCGGTGAAGTGGGCGACGTGAAGATCGGCAATCCGTATAACTACTGGCGGGAAGGAAAGAAGGAAACAGCCGTACTGGAAGTGGAATCGTGGTATCGCTGGAACTCGTTGACCGATTATGAAGACAATATCATCAGTATCGAGAACTCCTATATGGGAGGTATACGCGGTAGTCGAAACGATGCTACCAGCCTTTCCGCCCTGGTACGTTCGGTAGATGCCGCCCTGGATACGAAAGTGCAAACCAATATTGCCGCTGCTATCAAAGCCATCCAGAATATCCCGGCTCCCTTCCGCAACAACCTGGGAAAGACTGCCGAGATTGATGCCGCCATGGAAGCCTGTGCCGATGTGACGGATGTATTCGAAGAAGTAAGAACAGCGCTGGATCTTTATTAATCGTATTGCCTGAATGAATGATCACAAAGACCGGACGTGCGATCCGGGAAATAAAGCTCATGGATACAAAGCCCTCGCCGGGTTTTGTATTCTTGCGTATATGCTGGGTTGCCTCAGTTGTGAAGACGGACTGGAGGATAAGGAGATTTATAAACCGAACGGCAAGTTGGCGAAACAGGAAGAACTGTCGGCCGGACTTTCCACCGTCTTTACGTCGTCGCCCAAGGCATACGACCAGCCGGCCGATTGGGTAACGGGAGAGTATTCCGTACGATTCAACCGGGGCGACAACCTGTACGACCGTTCACGCGGTACGGGCGAAGGCTCTGGCAACGGGCTGGGGCCGGTGTATGCCGGTTATTCCTGTGCCAGTTGCCATAAGAATGCCGGGCGCACCAAGCCGTCGCTCTATATTGATGGTGGCTCGGGCACGTACGGCTTCTCGTCTATGCTGACGTATATCACCCGAAAGGGTGGGGGATACTATCCGCAGTACGGACGTGTATTGCACGACCAGGCCATCTATGGTGTGAAACCGGAAGGAAAAGTGAAAGTGACCTTTACCGAAGAAACGTTCTCGTTCCCCGACGGCGAGAAGTACAGCCTGCAAACACCCCACTATGCCATTTCGGAATGGTATGCAGACAGTATCCCGCCTGAAGAACTGCGCATCACCGTGCGCCAACCGCTACGCCATGTGGGACTGGGACAGATGATGGCCTTGGACCTGAACGAACTGCAACAACTGGCCGCCAGGAGCAATTATCCGGAATATGGCATCAGCGGACGGTTGAACTATATTATGGAGCGCGGTCTGTATCAGATCGGCGTTTCCGGCAATAAAGCACAGCATGCCGACCTGACGGTAGAGCTGGGCTTTTTGTCAGACATGGGAATCACCAACGATCGGTATCCCGAAGAAGTAAGCAAGGGACAAAGCCAGATGATGGGATTTGCCCAATATGGCGTAGAGGTGTCTACCGAAGATATGGAAGACGTAGACCTGTATCTGCAGTCGTTGGGTGTACCCTCCCGGCGAAATGTGGATGATCCGGCGGTGAAGGGTGGCGAAGAACTATTCTATGCCGCCAAATGCCACCTATGCCATGTGACTACACTGCATACACGACCTCGCGGGACGGTGCTGCTTAACGGCACCCAACTGCCCTGGCTGGGAAGCCAGGTAGTCCATCCCTACTCAGACTACCTGCTACACGACATGGGACAGGGACTGAACGACAACTATCCCTCCGGTCTGGCGCAGGGTAGCGAATGGCGAACCACTCCGCTCTGGGGCCTTGGCCTGCAATCTACCGTCAACGGGCATACCTACTTCCTGCACGACGGCCGGGCACGCAACCTCACCGAGGCCATCATGTGGCACGACGGCGAAGGGGCGGCTTCCCGTATCCTATACTCCCGTATGTCTAAAGAAGACCGCGAGGCAGTCATCACCTTCTTAAACTCCTTATAAATGAATACATACATGAAACAGTATATACTACAAGGATTGAAATACACACTACTCTCAGGCCTGCTTTGCGCCATCCCTTTTCTCTCCCGCGCCCAGGTGGTGACGGATGATATTGATAAATATGTAGAGAACGATGTAGTGTCGCTGGCCGGCAAGAAGGGTTTCTCCTTCTCCACCAAGGCAGGCGATTTCCTTTTTAAACCCTATGCCCTGGTACAGGCCTCGGCCAAGTACAACCAATACGATGAAGTGGGGCTGGATACTCCGTATGCCGACAAGATAGCCAATTCGGGCTTTGAGATTCCGAACGCAATCCTCGGCTTTACCGGTAAGGCGTATGATATTGTGACGTTCAATCTGTCGCTGAATGCTGCCCAGAGCGGAGGCGCTCTCTTACAACAGGCCTGGTTTGATGTGGCGCTTAAAGAATCGTTCCGCATCCGGGTGGGGAAATTCAAGACGCCATATACACACGCCTACCTCACGACATTGGGCGAGACCCTCTTTCCCGTTCTACCCATGTCGCTCACCAAAGACGTGGTATTGCCTTACTCACTGAATGCAGTGAATCCTTCGTTTGCTGCCGGCTTCGATCTGGGTGTACAGGTACACGGACTGGTTAACAATACATGGAACTACCAGGTGGGTATCTTCAACGGCACAGGCATCGGCGTAAATACGGCTACTAAGACCATGAGCGACGACCACTCCTGGCTCCCCTCGCTTCTCTATGCTGGCCGTCTGGCCTTCATGCCGAAAGGGATGATGCCGTCTACCCAGGGAAATCCCAACGACCTGCGCGATGATAAGATGAGCATCGCCCTCTCGGCATCATACAATGTGGAGGCCGAAAGCGAAAGCAGCAACGATATGCGTGCCGGCGTGGAGTTTGCCTGGATCAAAGACCGTTTCTACTTTGCGGCCGAAGGCTACTGGCTGAACATGAAGTTCACCAAACGCCAGATGATATCCAAGGCATATAACTTCTGGGGAGCATACGCCCAGGCCGGATACTTTATCACCGACAAACTGCAAGGTGCATTACGTTACGACGTGATGGACCGCAACGGCATCGATATGGGCGGCCTGCTGAATATGCCGGCCGTAGGCGCTAACTATTATTTCTTTGGATCTAACCTAAAACTACAGGCGATGTATCAATATATGGGGCGTACCGGACATGTCAAACAGGCCGATCGCGACGATGATGGCCTGGGCATGCCTGTACACATGGCTACCGTAATGCTTCAATATACCTTCTGATGGGCGCGTGGATGAACAATACAGCAGTAGCCTTATGCCTAGCATTCCTCCTGATCGGATGCGACGAGGGGAAAATATACCCCGAAACACCGGAAGAAAGTATAGGAGGTTCGGGTACTGTCCGGGTGGTATTCAGGGGACAGGATGCCTGGCCGCAGGAATATATGCTGGCCTTTGCCGCTTTTGGCGAAGACAGGGATATGCCCATCGTATCGAAAATCATATCCAAACCCGCTACAGAAAGTGAAGTGGTGGAAGTCACCCTCAACGGATTGGACAAGGAAGTGAAGGAGTTGGCTGTGGTAGTGGTAAATAAAGGTCGTCAGCCGATCTACGAATGCTACTCCTATCCTGTAGACGACGCATCCCAGGTGATGTTATTGCCCGTAAAGGAAATTGATCTGGCCGCCTACGGCCGGGTGCAGGCACAGGTGTTCGACGCTTTCTGCATCCGCTGTCACGGCGCCGGTACGCAGGCTGCCGCCGGATTGTTCCTCACGAAGGCGCATGCCCCGCAATCGCTGGTAGGCATACCGTCTACGCTGGCGGGTGATGGCAGTAAGCTGGTTGCACCCGGACGTCCGGAGAGTAGTTTCCTGATCCATGTCCTGCAGGAAGATATCGTACGCTACAACCATACGGACGTATTGCCGGAAAAAGAATTGATCACCCTGGTGAAGACCTGGGTAGAGAATAATTGACAATTGAAAACACTATGTATAAGAAGTATAAGTATGAGAGCATAGGGCTGCAAGTAAGTTTGTTTCAATCCCCGGGTGGGGCAGTCGAGTATCACGCCTTATTTGAAGTCCTGGATGCGGCGCTTCCATTCGCCAGGCAACATTCCCTGCTGATGGAAGCGTATGATAAGTGGACGCACGAAGAGGTGCCGGACACGGTGTTGCCCGTTTTCCGCCGTTACTTTCTGAGCGACGCCGCCAATCAGGGGGATGCTGTATATGCCTGGGAAAGGGAATACCGGGGATGTGCCGTTTCGGTGGTACAACAACCTCCATTGAACGGAACGAAGATCGCTCTATGGGTCTACTTGCAACAGGCCGACGAATTGATCTATTGCGCTCCTGATGTGCTGGTCTGTTCGCACAACGGATACCGACATCTTTGGTCGGGCGGATGGAATAACCGGGCAGCGACTTCAGAATATCAGACACGGTTGTTGCTGAATGACTATATCCTCCGGTTGATGGAACAACAGTGTTCGTTGGAAGCCAATTGCATCCGTACCTGGTTTTTTGTGCAGAACGTGGATGTAAACTATACCGGCGTGGTGAAAGCCCGCAAGGAAGTATTCTTCACACAGGGACTGACCGAGAAGACGCATTACATAACCAGCACCGGTATCGAAGGCCGTCATCCTGACCCGGAAGTACTTGTGCAGATGGATGCCTATTCGGTCTGCGGACTGCAACCGGAACAGATCCGCTTCTTGTATGCCCCCACACATTTGAACCCGACGTATGAATATGGTGTGACGTTCGAACGGGGTGTTGCCGTTACATATGGCGACCGCCGACAGGTATTCCTTTCCGGCACGGCCAGCATCAACAACCGGGGGCAGATCGTTCATCCGGGTGATATCCTGCAACAAACAGAACGTATGATGGAAAACGTGAATGTTCTGCTGGCGGAAGGAGATACCACTACTGCGGATGTGGTACAATCACTGATCTATCTGCGCGACGTGGCAGACTATCAGTTGGTGAAAGCCTGGTTTGACAAATACTATCCCGATCTGCCCCGCCTGATCGTACTGGCACCTGTTTGTCGTCCCGGCTGGCTAATAGAAATAGAGTGCATTGCCGAAGTAGCCGTAGAACAACCCGAATTTAGTGCATTCTGACAATTTGCCGGATGATGTCATTAGCATCTATTAGGTATTCTACCATGGTGGAACATGTGTCTCATCTGAGTGAAATACGCTGATTTTCAGCAAGTTGACAAGAATAAAAGTTAATCCGGTCACTACTGGATGCAGAAGTGGGTCGTAGTTTTTGTAAAGGAAGCATAAACTACTCACGGAAACAGTCTGTGCAACACGGAAAATGCGTATTTTTGTCCCTTGGATTACACATCTGTTTAGTAATATAGTATATGTATAAGAAAGGAAAATACCAGGAGAGTGACCGAATGGCCGACCTGATCAGCGGTAACTACCCGATGTTGCTGGTCACTAGCCGTTTTGGCATATCGCTTGGCTTTGGTGATAAACATATTGGTGAGACATGCCGGATGAACGGCGTGGATGTTTCCACATTCCTCACAGTAGTGAATTTCCTGGCCGAAGATACCCCAACCCCTGTGACGGACGATGTTTTGCGGGAAGGTGTATCGGTAGAAGCCCTGATCCGCTATCTGCAACAGGCGCACGATTATTTTCTGAACTTCCGTTTTCCGCATATCCGGCGGAAGCTGCTGGAAGCCATCAAGGATTGTCCGGCAGATGTGGCGTTTGTGATTTGCAAATTCTTTGACGAGTATGCCGGAGAGGTACATAAGCACATGATGTACGAAGAAAAGACCGTATTCCCCTACGTACGTTTGCTGTTGGACGGAAAGAAGGAACTGAAGTATTCGATCGCTGTTTTCCGTAAGCGGCACGACCAGATTGAACTGAAGATCACCGAACTGAAAAACATCCTGATCAAATATTACCCGGGCGAGGGGTCACATATACTAAACAGTGTCCTGTTTGATGTTTTTGCGGTGGAGGAAGATCTCATGTCACATGCGCAGGTGGAGGATTACCTCTTTGTGCCGGCTATTCTGTTTTTGGAAAAAGAACTGAGGGTATGAAAGATATACTGAAGATCGTGGTGGTAGAGCCATCGGCTATTATCAGAAACGGGTTGGATGCGGTACTGAAACGATTACCCGGTTTCCAGTATCGGTGGATCGAAGCGTCGTCGGCCGATGGACTGGTAGAGTTACTGCGGATGCACAAGCCAGATATACTGGTGATCAACCCTGTGCCGGGAGTTGCCTTTACCCTGTCGCACCTGAAAGACGAGGCCGGTTGCCCGGAAATAAAGAGTGTAGTGCTTCTTCATCAGTTGGTAGACAGTAGCCTGTTGCGCTCCTACGACGAACAGGTATCGATTTACGACAGCCCTGAAGAAATCCGATTCAAGCTGGAGCGTCTATATACCGAACCGTTATCCGAAGAAGCCGATGAAGATACCCAGCAACTAAGCGCCCGTGAGAAAGAAATTGTGATTGGTGTGGTAAAAGGAATGACAAACCGGGAAATTGCCGACCATTTGTTCCTCTCTACCCATACCGTAATTACACACCGGCGAAATATTGCCCGTAAATTACAGATACATAGCCCCAGCGGTTTGACCATCTATGCCATTGTAAACAAGCTGGTGGAGCTGCAGGATATAGGGCAGTGAGCAAAAAAACGGACTTTTTGGGGTGAGTGCGAACTTTTCTGCCTTTTGTTTGTATATTTAATATAATACGTTAATACCAACCTAATAAATCTGTATTATATATGAATAAATGTAAAGCCTCGTTGAAGACACTATGCGCAGTGCTGTGTACCATTTGCCTGACTGCTTGTGAAAAAGATTTGTACAAACCCGACATTCCTGATACTCCCGAGATAGAGATCGACTGGTCAACCCGGAAGTCGACGTTGTTGGTAGTGGATGTGAACGATGCCTATGGCGGTTCTTATTATTATACGGTAAGCGCCTACCTGACAAACCCTGCTGTAGACCCGGATGCGAAGATGATTGCCGGTTCGGGACAGAAAACAAACAGCCATGTGGGCTATAGCCGTGAACTTGTGCTTCCGAACATCACAGAAACAATCTACATCGCTGTTACCGACCCATTCAAACGGCGCCGCATTTATGCAGTAGAAGTAGCAGGCGAAACGGTCTCATTCACCGCCGGAGTTTCTGTGGTGACTAAAAGTGAAACGGTGACGACACGTGCTGCATCGATCCCTGAAGTTGACTATACCTATGGAAATACATTTGTGGAGTTGTCGGGCGCGGCCGCCGTTCGTATCCAAAAGGGAACAACGTACGTGGTAAAGAAAGGGAAAACATTCTCCGGTATTATGGACTTCCCCGGCGAAGGGATGTTCAATCTCTACGTGGAAGGTACTTTGATATGGGATGGCAGTGCCGTTACTCTTCAAAAAGAATCGAATGTGTATGTGCTGAATGGCGGCGTGATAAAAAATAAGTCTGGCATACGAAGCCTTACACTGATCGGCAATTCACAGGTGATAGTGCAGGCCGGAGGCTCATTCGGGGTGGGTGATGCTGGAACCGGTTTCACTTTCTCGCAGGTGACAAACAGCTCCCGTATTATTAACGAGGGAACGATGAAGGTAAATGCCATATCGATGAATAGCTCCTCTTCGCTCTATAATTCAGGTACATTGACTTGTACGGTACTGAAAACCGAGAATAAAACGAATGCAATCGTTAATACGCATTATCTGGAGGCCGAATCGATCAGTCTGAATAATGCCTCTGTAGCAAATGACTGTATGATGAAAGTAGGTACTTTTACTGTTGTCTCAAACGGAGAAGTGATGCTGGCTCCCGGTGCGTATGCGGAAGTTGACAAACTGACTGCTGCCGGATTGAAGCTCCGCATGGATCAGCAATCGATGTGGAAGGGCGAAAAGGCTACGTTTAGCGGGCAACAGAGTGTGATTGAAGGTACGGGTGCTGATTATGCCTTGTTCAACGTAGATGCTATTACGGTTACCGGTTGGAATGTGCTCATATACAATAAACGGGTAGAAGTGGAATTCAAAAGCCACAGTCGGCCAGGCCCTTCTGATAAGTTGTTCACTCTCTCTAACGGCGCTGCTTTTGCTGACGGACAAGCCAGTGTGCATATCCCCGGATCGGATTGTAACGGGAATGGCGGGAATGATTACGATGGAGAGGGCGAAGGCGATACCGACGACAGCTATACGGAAGAATCTACAGTTGCCCATACCTATCTCTTTGAAGACAATTGGCCATTGAAAGGCGATTATGATCTGAATGATGTGGTGATCTCGGTTGAGATACGGAATATCACCCAGGGTAAAAAGACCAAAGGAGCACGTATTGAGGCAAACCTGCTTGCAGCGGGAGGTACGAAAACGCTGGGAGCTGGTTTTCAGTTAGACGGTATTCCGGCAAGTGCGGTGAGTGGATCTGAATCAGGGCAGGAGTATGCTGTTGTTCCCCTTTTTACAAATGCGCATGCCGAGCTGGGCGCCCCGGCCGGAAAGGCGGTGAATACCGTTAACCTGGATTATCCGGCAAAGCAGATCGTCAAAGAGATCACATTTGCTACTGCGCAGACTGGCGCTGTGAATGCAAATAACTTCAACCTGTTTATACTCCTGGATGGATCTTTCGACGGAAAGGCACGCAATGAAGTGCATCTGCCTGGTTTTGAAGGCACGAAACTGGCGAATGTAAACGAAAAAAGCACCCGGAAATATGTGGATGTGGAAACGGGTTGGATGTGGGGACTGGCTATCCCACAGTTTGAGAATATCACTTATCCGAAGGAATCAATGCCGATCAATGAAACGTATGAAGGTTTTACCGAATGGGTAAGCGGCAATGATACGCCGGGATGGTATCTGCATCCGATAACAAATAAAGTGATTTGGTATCAATAAGTGCGTTAAACTAAGAATGGGAGGCTATGTCAAAAGTGGACTTTTGACATCCTCCCCTCGTCTTATTTTTCCTTGGATTTCCATTCGTTGAGCAGTTCGGCAAACGTTTCCTTGACCGACATGATCCGTTGGGCACGCCAGGCATTACTGCCGGCAAAAGCGTATCCGCGTTCGAAGTTGCCTTTGAATGCATTATAGAGCGCCATGATGATGCAGTAGGGACTATGCGTTACATCGCAGGTCTTGATACAGTTGAAAGGACAAGCTTTAGGTACTTTCAGTCCATCGCGTACTTTTTCGAGGAAACGACTATGGATGGCACGGCCGGGCATCCCAACCGGGCTTTTTATGATTTCGATATCTTGTTCGGAAGCGTGTATGTAGCTTTCCTTGAAAGCATTGGATGCATCGCATTCGGTGGTGGTCACAAAACGGGTACCCAACTGTACGCCTGAAGCACCAAGATCGAACATCCGTTTGATATCTTCACCCGTATAAATACCGCCGGCGGCGATGACGGGAATTTTTTTGTGATATTTTGCTTCAAAGAGTGCTACTTCATTCACTACCTGGGGGAGGAGTTCTTCAAGGGAGAAGTGTTCGTCTTCGAGCTGATTCTCTTTATAACCGAGATGGCCTCCGGCTTTAGGGCCTTCAAGAACAATGGCGTCGGGGAGGTAGTCGTAGTTATTCTTCCATTTTTCGCAGATGATACGAACGGCCCGTGCACCGGAAACGATGGGTACGAGCTTGGTGACACTGTCTTTCTGCAGGAAGGAGGGAAGGTCCAGGGGAAGACCGGCGCCACTGAAAATGACATCGGCTTTTTCCTGGATACTGGTCTTGACTAACTCGGCGAAGTCGGAAAGGGCCACCATAATGTTGACTCCGATAATGCCTTTCGCTTTTTCACGGGCTTTACGGATCTCTTCCCGCAGGCCCAGATTGCCTGCCTCCGTGTAGTTGTTGGGAGAGAGCTTTTTGTAAAGCAAACCAAGCCCCGCTGCCGAGATGACTCCGACACCGCCTTCGTTAGCAACGGCCGAGGCGAGGCCGGAAAGGGAGATGCCTACGCCCATTCCCCCCTGGACGATAGGGACTGGAACTGTAAGTCCTCCGATAGAAAGTGAATCCATATGAATAGCTGAATTAATAAAATAAGCCGCAAAGGTAACACTCTCTATGGAATGTGTGCAGAAAACGACCAGAAAATTGCGCAAAAATAACATTCGTGTGCAGTTGGCCGGGGTGTTGTCATAAATTATCCAAACAATTTGCGAGATTGAAAGATTACTTCTACTTTTGCAGACTGAAATTTTAAGGACTGCTACTAATTTAATAAATCCATTCATAATGAACGTTTCACTCACACAACAGGATGCCGTAAGCGGTATCATGAAGATAGAGATTGTGAAGGCAGACTACGCAGCGTTGGTTGAGAAAAACCTTCGCAACCTGCGTCAGAAAGCAAATATCCCTGGTTTCCGTAAAGGCATGGTGCCGATGGGTATGGTGCAAAAAATGTACGGGAAGCATGTATTGGCCGAAGAAGTGAATAAACTTGTTTCGGAAAATATCTTCAAGTATATCCGTGAAAATAACGTCAATGTACTGGGTGAACCGATGCCTAGTGAAACGGAACAGGCGATGATCGATTTCAATAAGGATGAAAGCTTTGAGTTCGTATTTGACGTGGCTCTGGCTCCTGAGATCGAAGTAAGCCTGACGAAGCGTGACAAAGTGCCGTTCTATCAGGTGGCGATCGACGACAAGATGGTAGATGAGCAGATCGAGTCGTACAAAGCAAATTTCGGTTCGTACGACCAGGTGGAGGATGTGGAAGATACCGACATGCTCAAGGGAACAGCGGCTGAACTGGAAAACGGTTCGTTGAAAGAAGGCGGAATCGTAGTGGAAGATACCGTGTTGATGCCGAAATACCTGAAAGACGAGACTGAGAAAGCTAAATTTATGATGGCTGGCCTGAACTCGATCGTGATCTTCAATCCGAATAAAGCCTATGAGGGAGCTGAAGCAGAAATCGCTTCTTTCCTGAAAATCGATAAGAGTGGGGTGGCAGCCGTAACTGCTGATTTCAGCTTTGAAGTGAAAGAAATTACCCGCTATAAGGCTGCAGAGGTAGATCAGGCCTTGTTTGACCGTGTGCTCGGTGAAGGTGCTGTGACAACCGAAGAAGAGTTCCGGAACAAGATCCGTGAAATCATCGCAGAACAGTTCGCTCCGCAATCGAACTACAAGTTTATGATCGATGCCCGTGACCTGTTGTTGAAGAAAGTCGGCGAATTGCAGTTTGCCGATGCATTGTTGAAGCGTTGGTTGCTGGTGGCTAATGAGAACAACACACAGGAAAAGATCGAAGAGGACTATCCAAAGATTAAGGAAGACTTGAGTTATCACCTGGTAAAAGAAAATATCGTTAAGAAAAACGATCTGAAAGTGGAAGACGAAGACGTGATCAATGTTGCCAAACAGGTGGCTAAAGCACAATTCGCGCAGTATGGTATGTTGTCGGTACCGGATGATGTGCTGACTAATTATGCCAAGGATATGCTAAAGAATAAGGAAACGATCCAGAACCTAATCGACCGGGCGGTTGAAGATAAATTGGCCGAGTGGTTGAAGGAGCATGTGAAACTGGAAGTGAAGGAAGTTTCCGTAGAAGAATTTGGTAATTTGTTCAAGTAAATCCTGACAGGGAGTGTTAAACTCCTTATTCTATCGATAAAAGGGGATTTCTCTCTAAAAAATATCTTTTCGGATAACAAATAAGTTGTTTCTTTCAGAAATTTATTTATAACTTTGTTTTCCGCTAAGATCAGGGGGGGTATCCTTTTTTTGTGTTTTAGCCGTTTATTAAATTCAAACTGAAGTATGGACGATTTTAAAAAGTATGCTACGAAGCATTTACGTATGAGTGGCACAGCCCTCGACAGCTATATAAATATAACAAGCAGCTATATTTCGCCGACGATTATCGAAGAACGTCAGCTGAATGTGGCACAGATGGATGTGTTCTCCCGCTTGATGATGGACCGTATCATTTTCCTGGGGACACAGATCGACGACTATACGGCCAATGTGATCCAGGCCCAGTTGTTGTACCTGGACTCGAGTGATCCGGGGAAAGATATTTCGATTTATATCAACTCGCCGGGCGGATCAGTATATGCCGGGTATGGAATTTATGACACGATGCAGTTTATCGGTAGCCGTGTATCCACTATCTGTACAGGTATGGCCGCGTCGATGGCGTCTGTATTGCTGGTGGCAGGTGCGCAAGGGAAACGTTTTGCCTTGAAGCACTCCCGGGTGATGATCCATCAGCCGTTAGGAGGAGCTCAGGGACAGGCTTCGGATATCGAGATTGCGGCCCGTGAAATACTAAAAGTGAAGAAAGAATTGTATACGATCATTGCTGATCACTCGGGACAACCGTTTGATAAAGTGCAGGCTGACGGCGATCGCGATTTCTGGATGACGGCTGAAGAAGCGAAGGAATATGGTATGATTGATGATCTGCTGGTTCGTAAGTAATAGTGTTACGGTAAATACCTAAATAATTAAAAAACAAATACGAAAGCTATGGCCAAAACAAAGGAGGAGGCGTGTTCATTTTGCGGACGCAGCAGTCGTGATGTTGCGATGCTGATTAATGGTCTGTCTGCGACGATTTGCGATGAATGTGTACTTCAGGCTTATGATATCGTACAGGAAGGGATGCCATCCAAGGTTGGTGCGTCGTTCGGGCTGAACAGGAGCGAACTGCCGAAGCCTGGGGATATAAAGGCATTCCTCGATCAATATGTGATCGGGCAGGATGATGCGAAGCGCTATTTATCTGTCTCGGTCTATAATCACTATAAACGTTTGCTTCAGAAGGTAACCCCGGATGATGTGGAGATTGAAAAGTCCAATATCATCATGGTGGGTGCTACCGGGACCGGAAAGACATTGTTGGCCCGCACAATCGCAAAGTTATTGCATGTTCCCTTCACGATCGTAGATGCGACAGTGCTGACGGAAGCCGGCTATGTAGGTGAAGATATTGAAAGTATCCTGACCCGTCTGTTACAGGCTGCCGATTATGACGTGGCAGCTGCTCAGCGGGGGATCGTATTTATCGATGAGATCGACAAGATCGCCCGGAAAAGTGATAACCCATCCATAACACGTGATGTGAGTGGCGAAGGTGTACAGCAAGGTCTGCTGAAACTGTTGGAAGGTTCGATTGTGAATGTCCCTCCTCAAGGAGGCCGCAAACATCCGGAGCAAAAGATGATCCCGGTGGATACCAAGAATATACTGTTTGTTTGCGGTGGTGCTTTCGATGGCATTGAAAAGAAGATTGCCCAAAGGTTGAATACGCGGGTAGTTGGATATGCCGTCAGTAAAGAAACGGCAACGGTAGACCGGAACAACCTGCTGAAGTATATCACGCCTACCGATCTGAAATCGTTTGGGCTGATCCCGGAAATTATCGGTCGTCTGCCTATCCTTACCTACCTGAATCCGTTAGACAGGCAAACGTTACGTAACATCCTGACTGAACCGAAGAATTCGATCATCAAACAATATGTCAAATTGTTTGAGATGGATGGAATTTCCCTTACATTTGACGAGGATGTTTATGAATATATCGTGGACAAGGCGCTTGAATTTAAATTGGGTGCGCGTGGATTGCGTTCTATCGTGGAAGCGATTATGATGGATGCTATGTTTACCATGCCGTCAACCAAGAAAAAATCACTGAAGGTTACATTGGGCTTTTCAAAGGACAATTTTGAGAAATCGGATGTGAACCGTTTGCAAATTGCTTGATGGAGCGGACAAAATAATACGATCGTTTATGGGGAATAAAGACCATTTGACAGAAGCGCTGAAGATGCACTTTGGTTTTGATACCTTTAAAGGGAATCAGAAAAAGATCATCGAAAATGTGTTGGCAGGAAGTGATACATTTGTATTAATGCCTACCGGTGGTGGTAAATCTTTGTGTTACCAGTTGCCATCCCTGCTGATGGAAGGAACAGCCATTGTGATTTCTCCCCTGATCGCCCTGATGAAAAACCAGGTAGATGCCATGCGGAATTTTAGCGAAGAAGATGGAGTAGCTCATTTTATCAATTCGTCACTGAACAAAACGGCTATTGACCAGGTAAAAGACGATATCCGTACCGGCCGTACGAAGTTGCTCTATGTGGCTCCCGAATCATTGACGAAAGAAGAGAATATCGATTTTTTACGTCATATACCCATTTCGTTTTATGCGGTGGATGAAGCCCATTGTATATCGGAGTGGGGGCATGATTTCAGGCCGGAATATCGTCGGATTCGTCCAATCATCAATGAAATTGGAAAACGCCCGTTGATTGCACTGACAGCAACGGCCACCCCTAAGGTGCAACATGATATCCAGAAAAATCTGGGAATGATTGATGCTATGGTGTTTAAGTCGTCGTTCAATCGTCCCAACTTATATTATGAGGTACGCCCGAAAGGACAGAATGTAGATCGTGATATTATTAAATACATCAAAGCAAATGAAGGTAAATCAGGTATTGTTTACTGCTTGAGCCGGAAAAAGGTAGAAGAGTTTGCGGATATTCTGAAAGCGAATGGAATCAAGGCTTTGCCCTATCATGCAGGAATGGACTCGCAGGTGCGTTCATCTAATCAGGATGCCTTCCTGATGGAAGAGGCTGATGTGATCGTAGCTACCATTGCATTTGGTATGGGTATTGACAAGCCGGATGTGCGGTATGTGGTGCATTATGATATACCGAAAAGTCTTGAGGGATATTATCAGGAGACTGGTCGTTCCGGACGTGATGGAGGAGAAGGAAAGTGTATCGCCTTCTATGCCTACAAAGATTTACAAAAACTTGAGAAATTCATGCAGGGTAAACCGGTTGCCGAACAGGAGATTGGCAAGCAGTTGTTGCTTGAAACAGCTGCCTATGCTGAAACATCGGTTTGCCGCAGAAAAGTGTTATTACATTATTTTGGAGAAGGATATACAGAAGATAATTGTGGAAGTTGTGATAATTGTTTGAACCCCAAAATGCAAGTGGAAGCAAAAGAATTGTTGGTGGGCGTACTGGAAGTAGTAGGCGTCCTGAAAGAAAAATTTAAAGCCGAATATATCGTGAATGTATTGTTAGGCAACGAAACGTCGGAAATACAATCATACAAACACACTGATTTGGAAGTGTTCGGATCCGGCCAGGATGAAGATGAAAAGACGTGGAATGCGGTAATTCGTCAGGCCTTGATAGCCGGTTATCTGTCGAAAGACATTGAGAATTATGGATTGTTGAAAGTGACAGAGGAAGGTCGGAAGTTTCTGGAATGTCCGGTATCATTCAAAATCACGAAAGATAACGAGTTTGAGGAAGAAGATGATGAAGTGCAGGTGCGTGGCGGAGCTTCTTGCGCCGTTGATCCCGTACTCTATTCGATGATGAAGGATCTCCGTAAGAAATTATCCAAGCGTCTGGAAGTACCTCCTTTTGTTATTTTCCAGGATCCTTCCCTGGAAGCAATGGCTACCACTTATCCGATTACACTGGATGAATTACAGAATATACCAGGCGTAGGTGCCGGAAAGGCGAAACGTTATGGGAAAGAATTTGTAGAGTTGATCCGTAAACATGTGGAGGAAAACGAGATTGAACGTCCCGAAGACCTGCGTGTGCGGACGGTGGCCAATAAGTCCAAGTTGAAAGTCTCAATCATCCAGCGCATCGACCGCAAAGTGGCGTTGGATGAGATTGCGATGACAAATGGTCTCGAATTCTCGGAATTGCTGGATGAGCTGGAGGCGATTGTTTATTCCGGAACACGTATCAATATTGACTATTTTGTGAATGATGTGATGGATGAAGACCACATTGAAGACATTTATGAATATTTCAAAGATTCCGAAACCGATGACCTGGAAGAGGCTATCGAAGAGTTAGGAGGTAATTATACAGAGGATGAGATTCGGCTGATTCGTGTCAAGTTCTTGTCGGAAATGGCTAATTAAAACAATTATAAAAAACACTAATTTAGCTGGATAGTACACTTTTATCGTTCGTTATCCGTTAGATTAGTGTTATTTTTGTAATGTAAATGCAGCATGAAAAAGAAGTTTTGGATGAAGAAATCTTTTGTGACCTTATTGGCAAGTGTATGTTGGACCGTGCAGGCGCAGCTACCGCAGGATTCTGTGGTAATGACTGTTGCAGGGAAACAGGTATCTGTGTCTGAATTCCTGTTTATGGCCCAGAAAAACAGTGAGGTGGATCTGAAAGACTCGAAATCGGTGGAAGCTTATGTCGATTTGTATAAAAACTTTAAGCTTAAAGTGGCCGATGCCGAAGCCTCCGGACTTGACCGGGCGCAGGCATTCAAAGATGAATACAATGAATACCAGGCCCAGTTGAGTAATAGCTTTCTTTCAGATAAGAAAGCCGAAGAAGCTTTTGCCCGGAAGATTTACAACCGGGGCAATGACGTTTTGGAACTGAGCCATATTATTGTCCGCCTACCCCAGCCTTCTCTCACTAAAGATACAGTGGCGCCTTACCAGGAAGCGATGAAGATATACAACCAGTTGAAAAACGGGGAAAATATTGATGTGCTTGGCAAGAAGATAGCAGGTGATAATACCGGGTCAATTGTCTATGAACGTATTCGTGGATTACAACCATTGAGTACTGTGAAAGCTTTCGAAAATGTGGTGTATGCGATGAAGGAAGGGGAGATTTCCCTCCCGGTGCGTACCAGTTTGGGCTTTCATGTGATCCAATTACACAAAAAGACTCCCAATTTAGGTACTGTCTGTGTCTCCCGGATTCTGATTGGTTTTCCTGAAAATGCGACAGCGAAGCAAAAGTCAAAAGCGTTGACAGAGGCGAAGAAAGTCTATAAATTGATTGAGAAAGGACAGGATTTTGCTGAATTAGTCAAGACGTATAGCACTGATTCAGCTTCGGTAGCTAAAGATGGCTTACTGCCTTGCTTTGCTCAGGGAGTTATGCCCCCTGCTTTTGAAGAAGCGGCCTTTGCATTGGTTAAGCCGGGCGATGTTTCCAGTATTGTGGAGACAGATAAAGGATACGAGATCCTTCGGTTAATGGATAAAGCGCCCCGTCCTGCTTTTGAAAGCCAACGGGTTTCCCTGATGCGTCGGCTGGCACAGGGCGAATATAACTTTGAGTTGTTTCAATCGTTTGATAATTGGCTGAAGAAAGAGAGTGGTTACGTGTTCTATCCTGAAGCGTATGCTGAACTTCAGGCGCTTTGCAATGATTATTTTCCTGAGAATAAGGAATTCTTTGAGCATGCTAAAGAGATGAAGAAGACCTTGCTGATGATCTATGGTGATGAATTGCCCCAATGTGATTTTGCCTATTATATGATGCGTCAGCCGTTTTCCACCAAATCGTATGCAGGCGATTTTATGCAGGAGGTGTACGACCTTTTTGTCAGGGATATTCTGACCCGTACCGAACGGAAAAACCTGGAAACGAAGCACCCTGAAGTAGCATTTTTGTTACAGGAATATCGTGACGGGACATTGCTTTTTGAGATCAGCAACCAGCGGATATGGACAAAGCCTGCTGCCGACCAGCCCAAGCTGGAAGAGCAATGGTTGAAAGAGTTGAATGAGAAGTACCCTGTTCAGATCAATTGGAATGTGATCAAAGGGCTTTATACAAAATAATGTATGCGGGCTGCCTTGTTCTTAATCGCGTTGGTAGTGTGGATGGGTGGATGTACTGGTTCCCGTTCAGCCGGCGATTCGGAGATCATGGCCAGCGTGGGTGAAAGCAACCTGAAACGGTCGGAGGTCACCCGTATGATTCCGCGTGGTGTCTCTTCGACAGACAGTATGTTGTTTGCCGAGAGTATTATTAAGAAATGGATCAAGGACGCATTGGTCTATGATGTGGCTTTACGCAACCAGGGCGATGAGATAGCGGCGATTGACAAATTGGTGGAGGAATACCGGCATTCGCTTGTGCGCTATCATTACCAGGAACGACTGGTGCAGGAACGGTTACTTTCTGAAATCCGTGAAAGTGACCGGTTGCGTTATTATGAAGAGAACCAGTCTGCATTCATTCTTGACAAAAGCCTGATCAAAGGATTGTTCCTGAAGATACCTGCAGATGCTCCCGGATTGAAGGATGTCAAGGGATGGTGTAAACAAACGTCGGATGAGGCGTTAGAGAAAATTGAGAAATATAGTTTGCAGAATGCAACCATATATGATTACTTTTACGACCGCTGGGTGGATATCGATGTGATCATGGACAAGATCCCGATGCATGTATCTGATTCCAGTCGGTTTTTGGCAGCGAATAAGACGGTGGAAGTCACTGACAGCAGTTATTGTTATCTGCTCAACATCAGGGAATATCTTACCGCCGGTACGGTCGCTCCCTATGAGTATGTGCTTCCGCAGATAACAGATGTGCTGGTCAATCAACGGAGAGTGGATTTTATCAGGGAATTTGAAGAAGACTTATATACTAAAGCGATCAAGCGTGGTAAAGCCAAGCGATACGCAGCTCTTGATCAATAAATGAAAGGAATGAAGAGAATGAAAAAGTGTTTGATCGTACTGTTTCTTGCCTGTTGTTCCTATGCAACTTTTGCACAGGACAATGTGATTGATGAGATTGTGTGGGTGGTGGGAGATGATGCCATTTTACGTTCGGATGTTGAATCCCAGCGCCTGAATATGCAGGTTGAAGGGGTTCGTTTCGATGGGGATCCCTATTGTGTGATTCCGGAACAGATGGCTGTACAGAAGCTGTTTCTGAATCAGGCCAAGCTGGACAGTGTGGAAGTGAACGAGAACCAGGTAATCCAATCGGTTGAACGATGGATGAATTATGCCATGAATCAGATTGGTTCGAAAGAAAAGATGGAAGAGTATTTCGGGAAAAAGTATTCCCAGATTAAGGAAGAACGGAAGGATATGGTACGCGAGCAGCAGGTAGTGGAGGAAATGCAACGCAAACTGGTGGGAGAGATCAAACTTACGCCGTCGGAAGTGCGAAAATACTACAGTCAGTTGCCGGCTGATAGTTTGCCAAATATCCCGACTACTGTAGAAGTACAAATTATTACACTTGAACCTAAGATCCCGTTTGAAGAGACAGATGCGATCAAAGCCCGTCTGCGTGAATTTACTGAGAAGATCAACAGTGGCGAGATGGAATTTTCTTCCCTGGCTCGTATGTACTCTGAAGATAAAGTCTCTGCTGCCAAAGGCGGTGAGCTGGGTTTTATGGGAAAAGGACAATTATTGCCCGAATTTGCCAATGTGGCTTTCAACCTGAACGATCCGAAACGTGTATCCCAGATTGTGCAGACTGAGTATGGTTACCACATCATCCAGTTGATCGAAAAACGGGGCGACCGTATCAACTGCCGCCATATCCTGCTTCGTCCTAAAGTATCTGATGCAGAACTGAAAGAAGCTACCATCCGGCTTGACTCTCTTTATACGGACTTGCAGCAAAATAAATTCACCTTTGAGGAAGCGGCTACCTTTGTTTCCTACGATAAGGACACCCGTAACAATAAGGGATTGATGGTGAACAAAGGCGAAAACAATAACTACGGAACGGCGAAATTTGAAATGCAGGAATTGCCGCAGGAGATTGGCAAAGTAGTGTATAATATGCAGGTTAATGAAATCTCGAAGCCTTTTACGATGCTGACCGACAAACAGAAGGATGTGGTAGCTATCGTGAAACTCAAATCGCGGATCACCCAGCATAAGGCAAACCTTACGGACGACTATCAAGCATTGAAAGCGATTGTGGAAAATAAGAAAAGAGAAGACTTACTGAAAGACTGGATCATTAAGAAGCAGCAGACCACCTATGTCCGTATTGCTGACGGGTGGAAGAACTGCGACTTCCAATATCCGGGTTGGGTAAAAGAATGAAACAGCAGATCATTGCTATTGCAACCGGCATACTGTTTGTGTGTGCTGTCAGTGTGACTGCACAAGTGCAAATGGCGGAGGCCTCGCCGCAGGGAGAGGCTAAGCAGACCCGGGTATACCTTGAATATGCCGATGTCATCTCCTTCAATAAGGAGCTCAATCCGGATGCGCAGTTATTGAACGGGGATGTATGTTTCCGGCACGACAGTTCGTATATGTATTGCGACAGTGCCTATTTTTATGAATTGACCAATACACTCGAAGCGTATAGCAACGTCCGTATGGAACAGGGAGATACCCTGTTTGTCTACGGGAACTACCTGCATTATGACGGTAATACGCAATTGGCCCGTTTGCGTGATAATGTACGCATGGAAAATGGTGAAGTGACCCTGTTTACAGACAGCCTCAATTACGATCGTGCCAAGGATATCGGTTATTACTTCGATGGGGGACTGATCGTGGATGCGGAGAACGAGCTTTCATCTTATTACGGACAGTATTCACCTGCTACCAAACTGGCTATATTCAATGATAGCGTTCTCCTTAATAATCCTGATTTTACACTCTATTCCGATACCCTCCATTACCAGACTGACTCAAAGATCGCTACCATTCTCGGCCCTTCTGTAATCGTGTCTGACAGTGGTACTGTATATACGTCGCGCGGCTGGTATAACACAGTTGATCAGACCTCTCTGTTGCTCGACCGTTCCAATATTGTATCCGGCAACCGGTTTATGACCGGTGACTCTATCCATTACAATCGTGCCGATGGTTTTGCCGAAGCTTTTGGCAATATGCTCCTGCAAGATACTGCCCAGCACATCATTCTGGAAGGACAATATGGCTTCTTCAATGAGTTGACAGAGTATGCCTTTGCCACCGATAGCGCCCGTTTTTTGGAATATAGCCAGGGTGATACCCTGTATATGCATGCCGATACATTGGAAATGATGACTGTCGATTCTGTGTACCGGGAAGTGAAAGCCTATTACGGTGTCCGCTTTTACCGGATGGACTTGCAGGGTGTCTGCGATTCGATGCAATTCAATACACGTGACTCCGTACTATATATGTATAATGACCCTATCCTGTGGAACGAAGAATACCAGATCTATGGAGACACGATCCTGATCTTTATGAACGATAGCACCCTTGATTTCGCGCACGTCAAACAGTTTGCTTTCGCCGTGCAGGAAGTCGATTCCACCCACTATAACCAGTTGAAAGGCAACGACCTGAAAGCCTTCTTTACCGGAAAAACCGTCAGCCGGATTGATGTGGAAGGTAATGCCGAGTCTATCTTCTATCCGATCGAAGACGATGGTTCGATGGTGGGATTGAACGCTACGAAGAGTGGTTTTCTTTCCATCTGGATACAAGACAATAAACTGGACCGGCTCAAGATCTGGCCCAGTCCGCAAGGTACTATGACACCCTTGCCTGATCTGAAGTCCGAGCAGAAAACCCTGCAGGACTTTTTCTGGTTCGACTACATCCGTCCGAAAGACAAGGACGATATCTATGTAGTTATAAAAAGGAATGTACAAGACGTTGCCCCCAAACGGAGCAATCGATTTGTACGGTAGAGTTTAATCTTCAATTTACACAGCGCTATGGCACTTTTCTCCTTTTATAAAGTTCGTAAACCGCGCCAATTTGATCATAAGCCGATTTACTGGGATCCCCGCAAGGAAGAATTACAGGATCGCGAACGTAAGATCCGTCGTGAACTGGGGATGGAAAAGATGGACGAGAACTATAAGCCCCAGATCAAGGGAAAATTTGTGGAAGGGACTAAGCATCTCCGTAAGAGTGTGGAGCGGGGAGACGACCGTCGTTCACGTGAATATAAAAGCATACGGCTGATCATTGCCCTGGTGGCATTGGCTGTTATTCTGTGGATTTTGTTTTTCAAATGAACGACATCATCCACTTACTTCCTGATAGTATTGCTAATCAGATAGCCGCCGGAGAAGTGATCCAGCGGCCAGCTTCGGTTGTGAAGGAACTGGTAGAGAATGCCATCGATGCCGGTGCCACATCCGTCCGCGTCCAGATTAAGGATGCAGGGCGGACGTTGATACAAGTGATCGACAATGGAAAAGGAATGTCGGAAGCCGATGCCCGCATGGCCTTTGAGCGGCATGCCACTTCCAAGATCTCGACGGCCGACGACCTGTTTACCTTGCACACAATGGGTTTCCGTGGTGAGGCATTGGCCTCCATCGCGGCCGTAGCTCACGTAGAACTGCTCACCCGCCTTCGGGGTACAGAGTTGGGCACACATCTCATCCTGGCCGGTTCGGAACTGGATGTGATCGAGCCGGTTTCGTGCGCCGAGGGCAGTATCTTCTCTGTCAAGAACCTCTTCTTCAATGTGCCGGCGCGGCGCAAATTCCTGAAGTCTAATGAGGTGGAATTTCGCCACATCATTACCGAATTCGAGCGTATAGCCTTAGTTAATCCCCAGGTTGCATTCGCCTTGTTCCACAATGACGTAGAGGTGATGAATCTGCCCGCATCTCTTTTGCTACAACGTATCCTGCATATTTACGGCAAAGGGCAACACGATAAGTTGCTGCCGGTGGAAGCCCAAAGTTCGCTGGTAACGATCACTGGTTTCGCAGGTCGCCCTGATGCCACCCGCAAGCGCAGTGCGCTTCAATACTTTTTTGTGAATGGCCGCTTCATGAAGCATCCTTTTTTTCACAAAGCAGTGATGCAGGCCTATGAGCAGCTGATACCGGTGGGTGATCAACCCCACTATTTCCTCTATTTCACACTTGATCCGGCGTGTATCGATGTGAACATTCATCCTACCAAGACGGAGATCAAGTTTGAAAACGAACAACCTATCTGGCAAATACTTGTAGCTGCAGTCCGGGAGACGTTGGCCAAATCGAGCGCTATACCTACGATCGATTTCGATCGTGAAGGTGCCATTGATATACCTGTCTATCCATCCGGAGGTCTGACTGCTGTCGCTGCTCCAAGGGTGCAGGTGGATCCGGCGTATAATCCTTTCGATACTACACCAAAGTATAAAAGACCGGAATTTGACTGGTCGAAACTTTACGAAGGGTTTGAAGGAAAAGCCAGGCAGACAACATCTGTTCCAGACGAGGAGTTGGTCACTGTACCGGAAGTTGAAGTGGCATTGCCTGTCGAAGCGCCATCGGCTGGTAGACTGTTCTCCGAAACGTCTACTTCGTCTTATCAATACAAGGGGCGGTATATCATTACATCGATCAAGTCGGGTCTGGCCATCATAGACCAACACCGTGCTCATCTGCGCATCCTGTTCGATCAGTATATGCAGCAGATCCGCCAACAGAAAGGCTTCTCACAGCAGGTACTCTTCCCGGAAGTGGTGCAATTCACACCGGCCGAGGCCAGTATGTTGCCCTGTTTGTGGGATGATCTGCACTTTGCCGGTTTTGATCTCAGCGATCTGGGGCAGGGCAGTTATGCCGTTAATGGACTGCCGGTGGGGCTGGAACAAGTAGATATGGTAGCCTTGCTGAAAGACATCGTATCGCACGCGATCGAGACCGGACGTCAGGCGAAAGACGAAATATGCTCCGGTATTGCTCTTTCCCTGGCTAAAGCGGCGGCGATCCGTCCCGGCAAGTTTCTTTCTGCCGAAGAAATGGAGCACTTGATCGCTTCCCTCTTCTCTTCTGCCGACTCAAACCTGACGCCCGACGGAAAAACAATCCTCACTCTGCTGACTGAGGACGAACTGGACAGGCGTTTCCGGTGATCATCCTGCGCATGGCCTCATGCATCTGTCCGTTGCTGGCAAGCACCTGTAAACCCGATTGCCACTGATCGCCGCCTTCAAAGTCGGTGATCACCCCTCCTGCCTGGCGGAGGATAACGGCGCCTGCCGCCACATCCCAAGGGCCGAGCCAGGCTTCTACCCGTGCATCGAAACGGCCTGCCGCCACATAGCAAAGTTCGGCTGCTGCCGAACCCAACAGGCGGGAACCACCCGCATGCCCGTACAACTGATCCACCAATCCCAGCGCCGTAGCCTTATAGGCGGTTGTATTGTAGGGGAAGCCCAGTGCGATAAAAGCCTTGTCCAGCGTGCCTACGTCAGACACCCGTATTTCTTTCCCGTTCAGGTAAGCGTTCTCACCCCGCACGGCATAGAAACATTCATCGCGGCATACCTCATAAACTACGCCCAGTATACCTTCGTCTCCTTCCTGTAAGGCGATGCTCACGCAGTAAGGTGCCATGTCGTGTATGTAGTTGGTGGTACCGTCGAGCGGGTCGATTACCCAGGTTAGCCGCTTGCCGGTTTCGCCGGCAGTCCCTTCTTCAGCAATGAAACCAGCCTTAGGTAAGAGATGGGAGAGTTGGTCCACCAATCGCCGCTCCGATTCTTTATCGACGTACGACACATAGTTATGTGCGCTTTTTTCTTCTACCCGTGCCCGGTCGAATTTGTTCCGTTCTTCCTTCAGGAAGCGGCCGGCTTCGCGGGCTATCTTTCTCACTTCCACACAGAGTTCATCCAGGTTCAGCATACGCATAGTTGTTTGTTTGGTGCAAAAGTAACGTAATTCCGTTGAGCATGGCATAGGCATCATTTGCGAGGAAACTGAATTTATGTTAAAAAGAGCGATTGGCGGTGATTAAGCCTCCGTACTGTGTGTGCGGGAACGGATATCCTGTTATTTTTGTAGGAACTATTGTGTGGCCGGCCTCTGATCGGTTAACCTTGGGTCTTACATAAACGTGTGCTTATGAAATCGATTGTTGCGTCTCCGTCGGGGAAGAATTATCTGATTCCCTTTGTGTTGGTAACCAGTTTGTTTTTGATGTGGGGAATGGCCCATGGGCTGCTGGATGTATTAAATAAACACTTTCAGGTGGCGTTCACAATGTCGAAGGCACAGTCGGGGCTTGTCCAATTCTCTACCTATATTGCTTATGGACTGATGAGTATCCCGGCCGGGATGTTTATGAAGCGGTTTGGATACAAAAAAGGGATTATCCTCGGGCTTTCACTCTACGGCCTGGGGGCCTTTGGATTTATTCCGGCAGCCTGGTTGCATTCGGCCAATCCGTTCCTGATCGCTTTGTTTGTGGTGGCTTGTGGCTTGTGTGTGCTGGAGACGGCGGCGAATCCGTATTCTACCGTATTGGGGCCGAAAGAAAGTGCAGCACAGCGTATCAACCTTTCCCAGTCGTTCAATGGTCTGGGCTGGATACTTGGACCGCTGATCGGCGGACAGTTGATCCTCGGCGCTTCGGCAGATGATACAATGGCGCTCACCAAACCGTATATTATCCTGGGTGTAGCTACGCTGGTGATCGCGGTGTTGTTTGTCTTCACCAAACTGCCCGAGATCAAGGAAGAAGAGGAGCCAACGGCGGCAGCTGTGGAAAAGCCCGGCGTTTCGATGTGGTCTCATAAGCATTTCGTACTGGCCGTGATAGCTCAGTTCCTCTATTGCGCTGCACAGACCGGGATCTTCAGTTTCTTTATCAATTATGTGACCGAATTGGACACGGCAATTACGCCGCTCATGGCTTCTCGTTTTCTTGCGTTTGGCGGGATGTTGTTGTTTATGATCGGGCGGTTGTCTGGCAGCTTTCTCATGGGACGCTTTGCTCCACATTCGCTGCTGGCGTTCTATGCCATTGCCTGTAGTGCGGCGATGGTGCTGGTGGTGCTTGAGTTGGGGCATTGGTCGCTGTATGCACTCTATGCTTCGTTCTTCTTTATGTCGATCATGTTCCCTACTATCTTTGCCCTGGGGCTCGCGAGGATGAGCGCGTATACGCGGAAAGCGTCTTCCTTCATTATCATGGGTGTGGGTGGGGGTGCATTTGCCCCCATACTGATGGGATATATGGGCGAGCAGCAAATGGCGATCGGCTTCATAGTACCTTTGGTATGCTTCCTATACATTGCGTTTTACGGTTTGAAAGGCTACAAACTGTAAGGCACCGAATTAACAGACTAATAATAGACTATCATGAAAACACGTAGTATGCTTTGCATTGCCTTGTTGGCAATGGCCGGTGTTGCCACCGCACAAAACTATCCGTTCAACGGGTTGGATATGAACATGGGTAATCTGTCGCGGCTGTCGAATGCCAAAACGCGTTCCATCAGTCCCGAGAATTATACCGGAGAGAAAGGAAAAGGGGGTATGGCCGATCCGGTGAAAGATAAAGATGTGATCAACCAGGCGAATGCCTGGGCGGCTGCCAAAGACCTGGGGAAAGGCTGGAAAGTAAATCCTTTTATTATCGTGAAACCGGGTGAAACGATCACGATTGCAGAGATCGATGGCCCAGGTGCCATCCAGCAGATATGGATGACGCCTACGGGTAACTGGCGCTTCACCATCATCCGTATGTATTGGGACGACGAGAAAGAACCTTCCGTTGAATGTCCTGTAGGCGACTTTTTCGCCAGCGCTTATAATGAATATGCGCAACTGTCGTCGCTGGCTGTATGTGTTAACCCCGGTAGCGCCTTCAACTGCTACTGGAAGATGCCGTTCCGGAAGAAAGCCCGTATCACGATTGAGAATATCAATAATCGGGACGAGATGCGCCTCTATTACCAGATTAACTACACATTGACGGATGTACCCGATGACGAAGGTTATTTCCATGCCCAGTTCCGCCGTTCCAATCCTACACAGGGCTCTTCACATACGTTGATCGATGGTGTAAAAGGGAAAGGGCAGTATGTGGGAACCTACCTGGCCTGGCGTGTGAACGACAACTGCTGGTGGGGTGAAGGCGAAATAAAGTTCTACATGGATGGCGACAAAGATTATCCTACGATCTGCGGTACGGGTACGGAAGATTATTTCTGTGGCTCGTACAATTTCGAAAATTCCAAAACGCACCAATACCAGGAATTCACCACCCCTTACGCCGGTATGCATCAGGTGATACGCCCCGATGGGTTGTACCGTGCCATGACTGCTTTCGGATTGTATCGTTGGCATGTGCTCGACCCGGTTCGTTTTGAAAAAGATCTACGGGTAACGATTCAGGATCTTGGCTGGCGGCACGATGGACGGTACAATAACCAAAAGTCGGATATCGCATCCACTACTTTCTGGTACCAAACCGAGCCGCATGCCCACTTCCCGGCCCTGCCGTCGAAAGACGATTTGGAGATACCCCGCTGGTAACCCAAACACACAAATAATATGAAAACATCTGTACAATTGCTGGTTGCATCCCTGGCCCTTTCGTGTGCCGCCTGCAACCTGCCTAAAGAAGGAACAACGCCTATGAAACCGTATGCACCGGGTACCTTTGGGTACGATTTGCAGTATTTATCCGCGAAAGACAGCCTGCTGACCGTGTTAAAATCGGCCGACGGACAGGCGCAAGTCATCGTCTCGCCTACCTACCAGGCTAAGGTATTTACCTCTACTGCAGCAGGAGAGGATGGGCAAAGCCTGGGCTATCTTAACTACAAAGCACTGGATCAGGAGGGATTAAGCGAACACATGAACGGGTACGGCGGCGAAAACCGCCTCTGGATCGGTCCCGAAGGCGGATCGTATTCGGTATTTTTCCGTCAGGGGGATGAACAGGTGTATGCCAACTGGTACACGCCTGCTCCGGTAGATACGGAGCCGTGGAATGTACAGACGGCCGATAAAACATCCGTAGCCATGGCTAAAGAAATGGAAGTGACCAACTATATGGGACACACGCTACGGCTGCGGATAGATCGCAGTGTGCGGCTGTTGGAACCGATAGAAATTGCTTCGCAATTGGGAGTTATGCCCGGTGCCGACGTGCGTATGGTGGGGTATACAACGAAGAACACGCTGACCAACCTGAACGACTTTGCCTGGACACGCCATACGGGTACGGTATGTATCTGGATACTGGATATGTTCAATACTTCGCCCCAGGCACTGACGGTTGTCCCTTACAACGTGGGCGAGGAGACAGCATTGGGACGGGTAGTGACTTCGGACTATTTTGGTGTAATTCCGGTTGACCGTTTACAAGTACGTGACGACCTCATTTTCCTCAAAACTGACGGTAAGTACCGTAGTAAGATTGGCCTCAATGCGCTGCGTACGAAAGGTATTGCCGGTAATTATGACCCTGTTGCCAAACGGCTTACTGTCTCCACCTTCGATGTAGACCACAAGGCCGCTTACCTGAACCAGGAGTGGGATCCGGCGAAAGACCCGGCTGTGGGCGACCTTTTCAACGGTTATAACGATGGCCCGCTGGACGATGGTTCGATCATGGGCCCATTCCTTGAACTTGAGAGTGCATCGCCTGGTGCCTTTATCCATGCAGGCGAATCGCTGACACACAATCATCAGGTATTTCACTTTACGGGTGACACTAAGGAGCTGAGTATACTCACCGAGTGCCTCTTCGGTATCTCTGTAGATAGCTTGGTAACTGTTTTCTGACGAGTTATCCACCCTTATGCGAAGCCGGTAGTATACGTGATTGCCCCCACACTTATATCTGTTATTAATATATATAATGTAATGAAGAAAAACTATTTAAATGCGCTGTTTGCGATGATGTGCCTGGGATGCCTGTTGATGGCGTGCAGCCCAACTGGAAAGACGTATACGAATCCATTGCCGGTGGAGTTTGGCGATCCGTATGTATTGTTGGCCTCCGATGGGCGTTACTATATGTATGGAACGGGAGCCGGAGCGGTGGATGGTTTTTGCGCTTATTCGTCTGACGATCTGGTCCACTGGAAGGCTGAGGGGCAAATTTATAAGGGCAACCATCCCGGTTCATGGGCGACAGCCAACTTCTGGGCGCCCGAGGTGTATGAGCGCAACGGTAAGTTCTACTTGCTCTTCAGCGCCGACTGGCGCTATAACCCAACCAACGAAGGCGAAAACTTCCGCATCGGTGTAGCTGTAGCGGATAAGCCGACTGGCCCGTTCATCGAAATGCACGACAGGCCTATCTTTGACCCCGGCTATCCCATCATCGATGCCAACCTTGTGCAAGATGATAGCGGCCATCTCTATCTCTACTATTCCCGTTGTTGTTACAAGCACCCGGTGGAGAGCGAGATAGCCGATGAAGCTAAACAGAAAGGCCTCTTCGATGAAGTGGAAGAGAGCTGGATCTATGGTGTGGAGATCAACCCTGATTTCAGTGGGGTGGTTGGTGAGCCCGTATTGTTGCTCCGCCCACCCGTCCTCCTTTCGGATAAGCAAAGCGAATGGGAGTCGCGCTCGGTGACTTCCGGGGAAGTGAACCGTCGTTGGACAGAAGGCTCTTTTATGCTCAGGCACAACGGACTTTATTATATGATGTACTCGGCCAACTACTTTGGTGGAGCGAATTATGCCGTAGGCTATGCTGTTTCTGAACATCCCCTGGGCCCCTTCCGCAAAGCCGAAGAAAACCCCGTGCTGGAGAAGAATGTGGAGAAGGGTGGTATCGTAACCGGAACAGGTCATAATAGCGTCACCTGGTCCAGAGATGGCAAGCAGATGTATTGTGTCTATCACGGCCGTACCCGGGAAACCGGCGACGAACGTGTGGTCTTCATAGACCGCATGCGGTTCGACAACCATGGCCACCTTGTGGTGGAAGGCCCCACCACCGCCCGGCAAGCTATGCCCGTCCTTTAAGTGTTATTTCAATTCCATACCCGTGTAAGAAGTTATAGCAGATGGATGCTCACTGCAAGGTAGGTTTTAGCGCTGTTCATGCCGTTGAAATGACCAGATGCCGGACTTGCTAAAACGAGGCCTGCGCCTCACTCCCGCGAGGCCTGCGCCTCACACCCCCTGAGGCCTGCGCCTCACACCCCCTGAGGCCTGCGCCTCACTCCACCTGAGGCCTGCGCCTCGATCAAGTGAGGCATGCGCGTAGATACTGTTGGCGATTGCAGGATATGCAAAAGCTGCAATCGGAACAGGTTTGAAACTAACTCGACTCAATTGACGGAAATATTTGAGCTACGATGGCAAGAAAGCCTTCTTCGTTTTGCATGATAGTTAATAAAATATAAATATAGTGAATAGATGGATAATGCACTATGGAATAACGCCTGAAAATCCGTATCTTTGCCCCGCTTTTGGGCGTAAAGTGCGCATTTGTGTAGGACAACTTGTTGATTGTCTGATATAATATTCGTCTTTACTGCCGTAGTAAGTGTAGAGAAAAGATTATTAGAGAATATAGTTAAGATTAAAAACAAAGAAAGAAATGCCTACAATTCAACAGTTAGTTAGAAAAGGAAGGGAATCTTTGGTAGTAAAGGGTAAATCACCCGCATTGGACTCCTGCCCGCAGAGACGCGGTGTTTGCGTGCGTGTGTATACTACTACTCCTAAAAAGCCGAACTCTGCCATGCGTAAGGTAGCCAGAGTACGTTTGACGAATGGTAAAGAAGTGAACTCTTACATTCCGGGTGAAGGACACAACTTGCAGGAACACTCCATC
>JAVBUH010000049.1:0-20709 GCA_031555505.1 Tannerellaceae bacterium | reverse complement strand
GTGACACTGGCGAATATATTCTTTGACTGATTCATATACCGTAAACCGGTCAATGGCGTCAGGAGAAATGATGTTGGCACAGACGACTCTGGTAAGGTCACTTTATCCAATTTTTCCTGAAGAACTTGTATATCCGCACCTTTTTTTAGGCGTATATAAACTTCACAAGTTGCAAAATTCCAATTTTTTAAATATTGTTCCGGAGTGGCATGATGTATCGGAATAGCCGCTTGAAACTTAATATTCGTATTTGCCGGCCAATGATGCAATATGGGCATGAGCTCCACTTCCCAACCGGTATGTTGTTTAACCATTTCTGCTGTTCCTTCATGCTCCAGTTCAGGTAATACAGCCATAGGCCGTCCCTCTTGCGGCAGTAGAAAAAAGGATTCCGGTAAATTCAGATTAAAAAATTGATTAACAGTATGATCAAGGTGTAGAATGGGTAAATCTTTAGTAGTACTTAAAATAACTTTGGAAATTCGGAAAGCGCAGGCCTTTTCTACCTCCGGATAATTGGATTCAAGCCATTCGGCGAACAAATAAGGAGAATTATAGTACCGTATTTCATTCGAACCGTTAATCCATTTGAATGGAACTCTTTGTACAACATATATCCTGTCGGCGTCCCGATGAAAATTGTCGTAACTCATTTCATACCTTATCCATAAGGCGGAAAAAGCAAAACAGACAAACCCTATCGCCAGCCCGATAATGCTGATGATGTTTTGAGTCTTATATTTTCGCAGGTTACGAAATGCGATTTTGAGGTAATGTAAAAACATATTCTGCAAAGATTAAGAATGGATAGTTAATTCAGACAAGATCTCAGTAACCACCTGCCCATCAAACAAGTTAATAACCCTTGTCGCATATTCCGCATCATGTTGACTGTGGGTCACCATAATGATTGTAGTTCCTTCTATGTTGAGTACGGTGAACAGATCCATCACTTCCTTGCCGTTTTTCGAGTCCAGGTTACCGGTTGGTTCGTCAGCGAGGACGATTTTGGGATTGGTAATCCCATGATGGCGACAAACTCGCCCTCTGTAATTTCTAAACTGACGTTATTCAACGCCCATGTTTCCACTTCTTCGGTTCGGAAGATTTTCTGAAGATTTGCGGTTTTAATCATGGCAATCTATTTTAACAGTTGAACTGTGTAAAAATATAACTATTATTCAATATATCAAGTAAGTACACATAAAAAAGCAACTTTTTTCGTAATCCTTCGGTAAATCGCTTTTTAAACGTCCACAAAAGGAAGAAGTATCGTCAACATCAGGTTTGCCTGTTTCAGGCATAAGGATGATCTCTGCAAAAATCACTACATGTAGTGATTGTATCGTGAAAAAGGATTCGTTTATTTTGCATGCGTTAAAAAAACAGTATAGTCATCCGCAAACGAGTGCCATGAAACAAATTGGAATGAAATTTTCCACCCTCATTATCGCCTTACTGATCCTGTCCAATCCGTTGCACGGAGAAGAAACGGACACATTAGTCAACAACGTACAGTTAAAAGAACTTGTCGTACAATCCTTCAAACAAGACAACCGGTTGCAAACGGCCCCGTTGTCTGTCTCCGTCGTTACCGGAACCGAAATGCGAAACCGGAGTATTACCGATATCAAGGAGTTCAGTTCGTGGGTTCCCAACTTCTTCATGCCCGACTATGGCTCGAAGCTCACCTCTCCGGTATATATCCGCGGGATCGGGTCGAAGATCAACGCGCCTTCCGTAGGGCTTTACGTGGACGGTGTTCCTTATTTTGAGAAATCGGCGTTCGATTTCGATCTGGCGGAGATAGCCGGAGTGGAAGTACTGCGTGGCCCCCAGGGAACATTGTACGGACGGAACACGATGGGAGGGATCATCAATATACATACGCGGTCGCCTTTTACCTATAAGGGGACGACAATCAAAGGGGGGCTGGGCAACTATGCCGACCGCAGCCTCGGTATGTCGCACTATGGAAAGGCAAACGACACGTTCGGGTATGCCGTATCCGGCGACTATTCCCATTTGGGAGGCTTTTTCACAAATCAATATACCGGTAAAAAGGCCGATGAGTCGGATGCCGGATCGGGAAGGGTGCGCCTGGAATGGCGACCGGCGGGACCGTGGACGTTCCAGTTGCAAAGCTCAGTAGACTATTCAGACCAGGGTGGGTATCCATACGCGTTGGTTGACTCCTTCACCCGAAAACCGGGAGAGGTGAATTACAACGATTACAGTTCCTACAAACGGCTGATCTCCACATCCGGCCTCACCCTGGGGTATATCGGTAACGGGTTCAGCCTCAACAGTCAGACCGCTTTCCAGTATCTTACCGACGAACAGGGTATCGATCAGGATTTCACCACCGCCCATATCTATTTCGCCCGCCAGGATCAGACGCAACGGATGCTCTCGCAAGAGATCAACCTCAAGTCGAATACCGGCAGCAACTACCAGTGGCTCTTTGGCGCCTTCGGCTTCTGGCAGGGGGTGGACAATGAAGTGATCCTGGAATACAAAGCACAACAGTATGAAACAGATAAATTGTACGACAATCCTACCTATGGTATTGCCCTGTATCATCAATCGGTTATTGATAACCTACTGACCGACGGGCTATCGCTCACCCTCGGTCTCCGGTACGACCACGAAAAGGCTTCTACCGATTACATCGCATATAAACAAACGGTGGATACCCGTACGCAGACAGACACCTATAGTCATGAACTGAAGTTCGACCAGCTCACGCCCCGCATCGTACTGCAATACCTTTTCCCTTCTACCCAAACGTTGTATGCCTCCGTTACGAAAGGCTATAAGACGGGAGGGTTCAATACTTCCTTCGAACGGGACGAAGACCGCTCCTTCAAGCCTGAATACAGCTGGAACTACGAGCTGGGCAGCAAGCTGCATTTCTTCGACAACCTGTTGCGGGCTGAGATCGCCCTGTTTTATATCGACTGGCGTAACCAGCAGATCTACCAGGTATTGCCCAGTGGCCGTGGACAGATGTTGAAGAATGCAGGCCGCTCCTTCAGCGAAGGGGTAGAGGCAAGCCTACAGGCCAATCCGCTGAACGGGCTGATGCTGCAAGCCGGTTATGGGTTCACGTATGCCAAGTTCAAGGACTACCGTCAGAGCGAGAAAGTGGACTATTCAGACAATTACCTTCCGATGGCGCCCGCCCATACGCTTTCGCTCGGCGCCGATTACACCCTATCCTCCGTAGGCCCGGGGATAGACCGGCTCACGTTCAGCCTGTCGTACAACGGTACGGGGAAGTTTTATTGGAATGACAACAACAAAGTGAGCGAGCCTTACTACGGTATCCTGAACGGGCGTATCGCCGCCACGCTGGGAGCGGTCACCCTCGCCGTATGGGAGAAGAATATCGGGCAACAGGATTATAATGCCTACTATTTTGAAACCTCCGGTAAGGGCTTTGCCCAAGCGGGTAAACCGTTTACCTGCGGTGTTGACCTGTCGTTCCATTTTTAATAGCCTGTAACCATGCACATAGATAAGCTGAAAGCTGGTAAGCTGGGCACCTTTTTCTGCCTGTACATTGCCCAGACCATTCCGATGAGTTTCTTCTCTACCGCACTGCCGGTTATGATGCGGCAGGAGAATTTCTCGCTGACCACCATCGGGCTGCTGCAACTCATCAAGCTGCCCTGGATCCTGAAGTTCCTGTGGAGTACCTTTATGGACAGGCGGATGGAAACGGTGCGCGATTATAAACGATGGATCATCTCCGCCGAACTGGTGTATGCCGCTTTGATCTTTATCATCGCGTTCTTCGATTTTAAGGCGGACTTCTACCTGATCCTTCCCCTCATTATCCTTGCCTTCATCGCGTCGGCTACGCAAGACATTGCGACCGATGCGTTGGCTGTCCTTTCGTTCAGCCGAAAAGATAAAAGCCTTGTCAACAGTATGCAGTCGATGGGGAGCTTTGGCGGCACCTTGCTGGGGAGCGGTGTATTGTTGCTGTTGCTGCATGCAGTTGGATGGAGCCGGATGTTACCCTTCCTTGCCCTGTTTGTCTTCATCGCTTTACTGCCGCTGGTACTGAATCACCGGATGCAGATACACCGCGATACGAAACCCGAGCGTGCCAAACGGGCGGATATGTTTTATTTTTTCACCCGGAAAGGTATCGGCAGGCAGATCGGATTCCTGTTTCTCTGTTATTCCGGACTGATCGGTATCCTGGCGATGCTGAAACCGTATCTGGTTGATCTGGGATATGGCATGAAACAGATCGGGGTGATGAACGGGATGGCAGGCACGTTTGTGGGCTTCCTGGCCGCTTTTGCCGGTGGTTTTATCGTACGCCGGTTGGGACGGTTCCGGTCGCGCCTGCTGTTTGCCTGCAATATCATTGTGACGGCGGGCTGGTTTCTGGGGCTGTCGTTCATCCATCCGGAAACGTGGATGCTGTATGTCGGTATTTTCCTGCTCTGGGGAAGTTATGGGATGGCAACGATCATCGTCTATACCACCGCCATGGATTGTGTACGTCCGGGAAGGGAAGGCACGGACTTTACCGTGCAGACCGTGATCACGCACCTCAGTAGCATGGTGATCGCCATCGGGAGCGGTAAGCTGGCCGACCACCTGGGATACAGGGGCTTGTTCGCGTTCGAACTATCCCTCGCGTTGCTTACTTTCTGTTACATCCTGATTGTTTTTAAGCATGACAAACGAGAAGAACATACCCTTCCTGCTGGAGAAATATAATATTCCGGTTCCCCGCTACACCAGCTATCCGCCGGCCAATTATTTTACCAGCGCGTTCGGCGCGGCCGACTACGAAGGGGCAATCCGTGCCTCCAATGCCCAGTCGCCCACCCACCTGTCTTTTTATATCCACATCCCTTTCTGCCGCCATCTCTGCCATTACTGCGGATGCAATTCGTTCCCGGCGATGAAACAGGCGGAAGTAGACCGGTATGTATCCGCCCTTCATCGGGAGATGGATGCCGTGATCGGGATGATTGATCCTTCCCGGCAGATCGCACAGATCCATTATGGCGGAGGATCGCCTACCTTCCTCCCCGTGGCGGTATTGAAAGCGTTGAACGACCATTTATTGTCGGCTTTTTCCTGCATCGATCATCCCGAGATTGCGATCGAATGCCATCCGGGTTATTTGGACGAGGCATACTGGATGGCGCTGCCGGAAGCGGGTTTCAACCGCTTCAGCATCGGGATACAGGATACGCGCGAAGAGGTGCTGAAAGCCGTCAACCGCCGTCCGTCGCTGTTGCCGATAGACATGATCATACAAATCCTCCGTTCCACTGGGGGAAGCATCAATATGGACTTCCTGTATGGACTGCCTTTCCAGACGCGGGAGAGTTTCGCACGCACCATCGAACAGGCCATTGCCTGGCAGCCCGACCGGCTGGTTACGTTCTCGTATGCGCATGTCCCCTGGGTAAACAAGCAACAACTAATCCTGGAGAAAGCCGGTCTGCCTGCCGGTGAAGCGAAGAGCGGCATGTTCAGGGATGCGGAAGCGTTGTTGCTGGCTGCCGGTTACCGTCCGATCGGCCTGGATCATTTTGTCCGTCGGGAAGACGAACTGTTGCTGGCGCTGGAACAACAGCAACTACGCCGCAATTTCCAAGGGTATTGTACCAGACGCACCACCGGGCAGGTATATGCGTTCGGCGTCACCGGTATCAGCCAGTTGCAGGGTGTATATGCCCAGAATGCCAAGGAGATCGGTGCGTATGTCGAACGGATCGAAGCCGGCTCATTGGCAACCGTCAAAGGCTATCGTCTGAACCGGGAAGAATGTATCACGAAAGAAGTGATTGAGACCCTGATGTGTAACTATGCCATCAACTGGGAGGAACTCTCGGACAGACTTTCCCTTCCCATAGACACCCTTATTGGAGCCACTGCATACAATGAGCAGACGTTTCGCACATTTGTCGAGGACGGTATTATCACATTGAATCAAAGGCAGATAAGCGTTACACCTGAAGGTAAACTCTTTGTCAGGAATGTGGCTGCCTCTTTAGACAAGCTGATGATGCAAACCGATAAAACATTTTCAAAACCAGTATAAATGCAGATGGAAACAAAACAGACAGATGTTGCTATAATCGGTGCCGGCATCACTGGGCTGACCGCCGCCTTCCTCCTTCGCCAGAAAGGAAAACAGGTGCAGCTGCTGGAACGAACCAATCGTACAGGCGGTCAGATACGGACCTTCCGCGAAGCAGGTTTTACGTTTGAAAGCGGCCCTAACACCGGAACTATCTCTTGTCCGGAAGTTGCCGAATTATTTACCCGGTTGCACCACACACCTTGCCAACTTGAAACTGCCTGTAGGGCTTCCAAGCGAAGGCTGATCTGGAAGAAGGATTGTTTTCACGCCCTTCCATCGGGATTATTGTCCGGAATTACTACGCCTTTGTTTACGTTCACCGACAAGATCCGCCTGTTGGGAGAGCCCTTCCGTAGTAAAGGCACAGATCCGGATGAGTCAGTTGGCCAACTGGCGTGCCGACGTTTGGGGAAATCGTTCTTCAACTATGCTGTTGATCCCTTTATATCAGGTATTTATGCGGGCGACCCAATGAAACTGGTCACCCGGTATGCACTACCCAAGCTCTATAATCTGGAACAACGCTATGGCAGCTTCATCCGGGGAAGCATAGCCAAAATGAAAGAGCCTAAAACAGCCCGCGACCGTTTAGCTACCAAAGAGATATTTTCGGCTGCAGGAGGACTGGAGAGCCTCACGATGGCGCTGGCCGGTCAGATTGGAACTGAGCATATTTCACTGTCGGTCAACAATATCCGGATTCGGCCATGCACGGATGGTCGCTGGCAACTATCTTATACCACCCCGCAGGGTGAGCAATCTCTCCTTGTCCGGAAAGTGGTTACAACCGTAGGAGCTTACAGCCTGCCTGAACTGCTTCCCTTTGTTCCTTCAGCATTAATGGACAAGATCACAAATCTTAGCTATGCGCCTGTAATACAGGTATCTGTTGGTATACGCAATGCAGGGTTGCTACCTCTGAATGCCTTTGGCGGGCTTATTCCTTCTATTGAGCAAAAGCCGATATTGGGCATTCTTTTCCCTTCGTCCTGCTTCTCAGACAGAGCGCCGAGGGAGGGTGCACTCTTTTCTTTTTTTATGGGAGGAGTCAGACATCCGGAAATGATGCAATGGACAGACGATGAGATCAGGAATGTTGTAGTAACACATTTGCATTCCATGCTTGGGTTCCCTCCTGATGCATCTCCCGGTCTGATCCGTATCTTCCGCCATTCCCGCGCCATTCCCCAATACGGACAGAACAGCGGCGAACGTTTCGACGCCATCAGCCGGATAGAGAACCAATATCCCGGACTCACCCTGGGTGGCAACATCCTGGGCGGCATCAGTCTTGCCGACCGTATCCGCCAAGCTACCCAGCTGGCAGACACGATAGGAGAGTAAAGATTATTAGTAGATGGAGACCTGAAATATCGTATCTATGGCCGGTATTGGGATGATGTTAACTCTAACCGTTATAGCTTCTATCACAAGGTAGCTATCTGTAATGACAAGGTCATTGCATTATATACTGAGAAAACAGTCAGACTTGACCCAGAACTTCCCACTCAATTCCTTATTTTCAACCTGCATGGAGATTATCTCAAAACGCTTAAATGTTAAAATATACTTAATCTGCATTTTCCGTGCAGCATCCTGGCAGGTGTTTTCATCTTTCCTTATGTAGTCAACAATAAAAACCAATATATGAAACCTTTAATTGTATCATTTTTTGCAGCTATTTTGTGTTACTCGGTATTTGTGGATGATGATGTGAAAGCAAAAAGTGAGATCGCGCCCAAAGTACGTTCCATCCGCTCAAACATCCCTGATACAATACACAAAACCGATACGGCTATTTTTTACGCCAACAAACACCTGTCTCCGGTAAATCATACCTATGTTGCCGATTTCGATAAACCGGTAACGACAGGAATATTTCAGGTGCGTGATATATCCAATTGAAAGCAAGCGCTTTTCACTTACCTGGTTGCGGCCGTGGATGCATCTATGCTATAATTCGCTATAAAAAGGGATGTCTTTCAGGAAGGCATACGTTTGTGATACATAGTCAATACAGCAGCAAAAATGGGAAAGTCCGTTGCTTACCAGCAGATACTTTACCTGGAGAACCATGTTGTAACGGACAATTTGATCGAAAGTAGCTGCCGTGATCTGTATCGAAGGCGCTTTATATTCTATGATGGCCAGAGGAGAAAGGTAACGGTCGTACACCACGGTATCGCACCGCTTCTGAGTGTTATTGAGGCGGATAGATATCTCGTTGGCTAACAGGTTTTGCGGATAACCTTTCTCCGTGAGGAGGAAGTTCACGAAATGCTGACGCACCCATTCTTCGGGTGTGAGTGCTACATGACGGGCACGAAGCGGGTCGAAGATGAACTGTTTTCCGTCTTTTGTTGTTACTTTAGCAACGTATGTTGGCAGGTTTAATGCACGCATTTGCATATATTTTAGTAATACAGGATGCATTTCGGCCATTCAAGCAAGCTTGATGACGCTCAATTTTCACTATATTTGTATCCGATTGTCTGTTCAAAGGTAGCTATTTATGAAGACAAAGCAAGAAATCGTTGAAAATTGGCTTCCCCGGTATACCGAACGTAAACTGGAGGACTTTGCCCATTATATCCTGCTGACCAACTTCTCCCGATATGTAGAAATATTTGCTGAGCATTTCAACGTTCCTGTGTTAGGACTGAAAAATAATATGCCTAACGCTTCTACCCAGGATATCACCATCATCAATTTTGGGATGGGAAGTGCCAATGCAGGCACTATCATGGATCTATTATCTGCCGTCAAACCCAAAGGCGTATTATTTTTGGGCAAATGCGGAGGATTGAAGAAGGCCAACTCATTGGGCGACTACGTGCTGCCCATCGCCGCCATTCGTGGCGAAGGCACTTCCAATGAATACCTGCCGCCCGAAGTACCGTCGCTGCCGGCTTTTTCTATGCTACGCGCCATTTCGTCGGCCATTCGTGACTACGGCCACGATTACTGGACAGGCACCATCTATACCACCAACCGTCGTATCTGGGAATATGATGTAGAGTTTAAAGACTATCTTGCTAAGACACATGCCACGGCTATCGACATGGAAACCGCCACGTTGCTTACTGCCGGTTTTGCCAACAAAATACCCACCGGTGCCCTGCTGATGGTCTCTGATAAACCCCTTGAAGAAGACGGGATCAAAACGGAGGAAAGCGACAGGAAAGTGACACAAAATTTTGTAAACGAACATGTTATGCTTGGTATAGAAGCATTGATGCAGATGATAGACGAAAAGAAAACCATCCAGCATATCCGCTTTAGCTGGTAACCACCTCATACGCAGATGGCAAAAAAAGAATACACCTTTGAAGAGATCTGCCGGGATATCCAGGCACGCAAATTCAGTCCCATTTATGTACTGATGGGCGAAGAACCGTTCTTTATCGACCGCATCACTGAGATGCTACTCGAACACGTGATTGATGCATCAGAACGGGACTTCAACCAAGTAATCCTCTATGGTGCTGATTCCGATGGAGCGAAGATTGTCAATGCCGCCCGTCGTTTCCCAATGATGTCTGAATACCAGTTGGTAGTGGTCAGAGAGGCCCAGATAGTGCGTGATATCGAACTGCTGACCAACTATGCAAAGAATCCGCTGAAGTCTACCATACTGGTAATCAACTATAAGTATAAAACACTGGACCGACGCAAGAGTCTGGCATCGGCAGTAGACGCTAACGGTATCCTTTTCGATTCAAAGAAGATACCCGATTATAAAATGCCTGGCTTCATCACCTCTTTCCTGCAGCAACAGGCCATTACCATTGATCCGAAAGCCGCGCAAATGCTGGCCGATTTTCTGGGTAATGACCTGAGTCGGCTATCGAAAGAACTTGAAAAGCTATCACTGCTCTTAGCTGTGAATAGTCCGAAGCGTATCACACCCGAGCTGATAGAGGATAATATCGGTATCAGCAAGGAATTTAACAACTTTGAGCTTATCAAAGCCCTGGCATCAAAAGATGTGCTAAAAGCAAATCAAATCGCTTATTACTTTGCCAAAAACCCGAAGAACAATCCGATACAGGTAACACTTCCGGTGTTGTTCAACTATTTTTCCAACCTGCTGATCTGCCATTATTCGAAAGATAAGTCCGAACAGGGTATCATGGCGGCGTTGGGACTGCGTGGTTCTTTCCAGACAAAAGATTACCTGATGGGGCTGCGCTACTTCTCGGCTATGAAAACATTCAATCTCATTCACGATATCCGGAATACAGATGCGCGTTCGAAGGGAGTGGATAACTCATCGGCCGACGAAGGCGACCTGTTGAAGGAACTTCTCTATAAAGTATTGCATTAAGAGACATTTTTTCCTTTTTTTATCCTGGAATAAGAGAAAAGGCGGATCAAAAATCCGTCTTTTTCTTTTTGCATACCAGCAAGTTAACCCTATTATAGAGCATCCAGAATGGCGATGAAAGCCATGAATCGTATTTCCCCCCATTTTTTTAGGCAAATAGGTGTTTTTTTCTTTTTACTACTGTAAACTACCAGTCATTTTGTCGTGTAACATATATACATGTTACGAATGTAGCGGTAGTCGATGGAAGGTACATTTGTTATCTAATCACAAATATAACACATCTAAGTTATCGGCAATAAATAATACAATTGTAACAGAATCTGATGGAGTAGTGGAGACTGTACATTTGTTTACATAACTAAATGTTACAGCGGGCATTCCCTTTTTCTATAAATCACATGAATTAAGCCGAATCTGATAGATAATCAGGTATTTAAGCAAAAACACAGGTGTGATAGATCAAATATAACTAATACATCTGTATATAACAGTCTTAAACAAACTAAAAACAAGACATAATCATCATTTAACTTAATTATAATCAGCACTTTAATGTATATTCAAGAAGATATGGTTAACCGCTTTTTTCTTCGTCGGGGAGGATTGATATAATTGTAAATTCACCATTTGTAACCGCGTGGCACTTATGTAAACTTTTCTATTTATAAAGATAAATTGCACATTTGGAAATTAGTCTTTATATTTGTAACATCACTGAGAAGATCAATTGAGACTTGTAAACAGGACATATTGGCAGTAAAAAAGCATTATCAGGAGGATTTAGGTATGAAAGACAGAGTAATCCATATTATGGAGCAGGAAGGGATGAGCCCATCCCGGTTTGCCGAAACCATCGGTATACAGCGAGCTGCAATGTCGCACATTATCTCGGGCAGGAATAATCCCAGCCTGGATGTAATCACGAAGATACTGGAGCACTTTCCACACATCGATCCCGACTGGTTATTATTTGGTAAGGGTACCATGCGGAAAACTGATGTTAGAAAAACACCCGATTTATTCGAAAATTCGGCCTTATTTCCGTATGACGACACAAATAGTCCGGAAAATCGCCCGGAAATCGGCTCAAAAACACCACAATTTGCACCTAAAGCGACTGTAATAGAGAAAGTTGTCGTGCAGGAAAAGCCTTCCAAATCTATCAGCAAAATAGTTGTGTTCTACTCAGACAACACCTACGACACGTTTGTGTTGGACAAAAACAAGTAAGGCATCTGTTCTTCCGGCTAAATCCTGTATCTTTGTATTCAAATTGTGATTAGTATATATGAAGAAGTACATGCTGGATATGAAGGTAACGGAGAATATCCGCCTTCATGCAAACTACTGCCTGATTAAACTAACAGCCGACACCACATTGCCTGCAATGCAACCCGGCCAGTTTGTCGAGGTCAGAGTCAACCATTCACCCACCACCTTCCTGCGTCGTCCGATTTCGGTCAATTTTGTAGACACGAAAACCAACGAATTGTGGTTGCTTATTCAACTCGTTGGCGACGGTACCCGCCAGATGGCTACCTGGAGAGCAGGCGATGTTGTAAATATCATGTTACCGTTGGGGAATAGTTTCACGCTCCCGACCGGTAACGAAAAAACAGACAAACTACTCTTGATTGGTGGCGGTGTAGGTACGGCCCCAATGCTATACCTGGGTGATTGTCTGAAGAAATCAGGCTATGAACCCGTATTCCTCCTGGGCGCTCGTTCGGAGAAAGACCTGCTTCAATTAGACGACTTCAGACGGATCGGCACGGTTTACACTACAACCGAAGACGGGTCGGCCGGTGAGAAAGGCTATGTCACCAATCATTCGATCCTCCAATCTACCCATTTCAGCCGGATCTACACCTGCGGACCGAAGCCGATGATGGTTGCCGTTGCCCGTTATGTTGGTCAGACATCCACTGAATGTGAGGTTTCGTTGGAGAACACAATGGCTTGTGGCATAGGTGCCTGCCTTTGCTGTGTGGAAAAACTAAATGACGGTCACAATGTCTGTGTATGTACCGAAGGTCCCATATTTAATATAAAGAAATTGTCATGGCTGATTTAAATGTACGTATCGGAGCGTTAGAAGTAAAAAATCCGGTGATGACTGCTTCAGGCACATTCGGATACGGGCTGGAATATGCCGATTTCATGGATATCGAACGGTTGGGCGCCATCATTGTAAAAGGCACCACCATCGAACCACGTGAAGGGAACAATTACCCGCGCATGGCAGAGACCCCTGCCGGCATGCTTAATGCCGTGGGATTACAGAACAAAGGAGCCGATTACTTTGTAGAAAACATATATCCCGACATTAAAGGGTTAGATACAAATATCATTGTAAACGTCAGTGGATCAACGATTGAGACGTATGTAGCCTGTGCCGAAAAGATGGCGCCGCTGGCTCATGTACCAGCCATAGAGCTCAACATATCCTGCCCCAATGTGAAGAAAGGCGGGATGGCATTTGGAGTGACCTGTAGCGGCGCTGCTGAAGTAGTGCGTGAGGTACGTAAAGTATTTCCCCGCCACCTGATGGTGAAACTATCCCCTAATGTGACGGATGTAACCGAGATTGCCCGCGCCGTAGAAGCAGAAGGGGCAGACAGTGTATCCCTCATCAACACCCTGTTAGGCATGGCCGTGGATGCAGAGAAACGCAGACCGGTACTTTCAACCGTAACCGGTGGCCTGTCTGGTCCCTGTGTGAAACCAATCGCCCTCCGGATGGTGTGGCAAACGTACAAAGCAGTAAAGATTCCTGTAATCGGACTGGGAGGAATCTCTGACTGGAGAGATGCAGCAGAGTTTATGCTGGCAGGTGCAACAGCCATCCAGGTAGGCACTTACAACTTCATTGATCCTACAGCAACCATACAGATCATTGAAGGACTTGAAGCCTATTGCGACAAACACGGCTTCCGCTCCGTAACGGAATTGACAGGAGCTTTGGAGATATAAACAATATTATTATCATGCGCCGCGTCAATGGTGCCGTGAATGACCGGCACCGCTGACGCGGCAATTTTATGAATAACCGTTGTCCGATCCAGGGTCTTACACACCTGGCTACGAACACGATGCCACTAAAGCGGCATTTTTTGTATCAATTAGCTCAATGCCGCAATAGCCGATCCGATCAGGTTCGGATCTACCATTTCGTCAATGATTGTCACGCTTACACCGGCTGGCAAGAGTATTTGAAGTTCTGCTTCCACAAGGTCTTTGTAATAGGTTCCGCCGTTTTTGTCTTTTCCCCAGATCACACTACCGTCAGCAGCCAGGCATATTCTTTTCACTGTCGGATCCTGTGCCACAATCACCTGTGCCAAACCAGCCAACGAAGCGGCTACTAATTTAGCCGAACGGTCATAAATGCACTGAGCTACATACACTTGTTCTTCCGGTTTTCCTTCCGGCATGTTGATCATGTTGGACAAGTCTTCACCGTTGAAGTCGTATTTGATCTTTTCATTCATGAACACCATCTTGAAGATTTCACCCAGGTATCCACCGGAGATCGCTTTTTCAAAGCGCTGTTGTCCTTTATTATTAGACAGGGCATCTACCAAACCATCCATAACCGTGAGGTACGGCGGTTGGAAGTTACCAGATTCCAAGTTGACCGGAATCAGTCCCGTATCCTTGTTGTTCAACTTCTCAATTTTATCCAGTCTCATCAAGCTGGCCATGTTTGTACCCGTACCAACGATCAGACCCATATAGGAATCGTATCCGGCTTCACTCAATCCGGCGAACAGACAGGCTACCGTATCATTGATTACCTTGATATTCGTAAATTTAGTATTGATCCCTTTGTACGAATTGAGGTATTCCTGGAAGCGCTCGCCTACCGGTTCGTTGATCATATCAGAGATTGAGATTCCTTTTGTCCAGCGCAGCAAGATAGCATCACCATTCAGCCGTGAAGCGGCGGGATAAGAGAAGCACCAGCCTACGCGCGTTTCCGGATCGGTTAGCATGGTCAGTTCGCTGATTGTAGCAGCCATTTCGCGGAATAAATCATCCCGTTTAAACCCAGCAGTAGTAGCCGCCGAAAGCATTTTTTTACGGGGGCCTTCAATGATTGTTGGCTTTCCATCTTTAAATTCAACCACGGCTGCTCTGAAATTTGTTCCGCCCCAGTCCAGTACCAATACTTTACCATCGGTAATATCTTTCTTCGGGTTGATGTGGGTAGGAATATCCGAAATTTCCATCCCGTCTTTTTTCAGACCTTCTTCAATTTTACCCTGTAAGCTGTTTGCTATTGCTTTCAGCTCTGCTGTAGTCAGCTCAAAAATGTTATTTCTCATGTTTTCAACTATTTAAGTGATTAACTAATGTACTGCTTTTTTTGATCCTTCAAAAATACATTTTTTATTTAGAACGCCCTGCTAAATTGACAAAATCTACCGGAAACTATTTTCTTTTAGGAATAATGGCTACCTTCGCCCACAATTTAGGCGGCTACCACCGTATTGGATACGACTTAATGGCTGCCGGGCAAAAAGTAATATGTATTATTAAACGACAGTTTAAGTAGAATCGTTTTCATTATGGATTGGATGCATGAACTACTGTGGGGGCACGGAATCGGCCACTCGCTTTTAATTTTGTCGGTCACCATTGCCGCAGGTATTCAACTGGGTAAGATCAAACTCTTTGGTGTATCATTGGGGATAACCTTTGTTCTTTTCGTGGGCATCCTGCTCGGACATTTTGGATTTACCATACATCCGGAAGTCATACACTTTTTCAAAGAATTCGGATTGATCCTGTTTGTATTTGCTGTTGGTATGCAGGTGGGACCAGGTTTCTTCTCTTCCTTCAAGCAAGGAGGGATCACGCTTAACCTGCTGGCCTGTTCGGTAGTGCTGCTGGGAGCCGTTACCACGTTGGTTATTCATTATGTAACTGATACACCGATGTCTACCATGGTTGGTATCATGTCGGGAGCCGTAACCAATACACCCGGACTGGGTGCGGCGCAACAAGCGTTCAACGATCTTTTTGGCCGTACAGACGATACGATTGCGCTGGGATATGCCGTAGCCTATCCGCTGGGGGTAGTCGGTATTATCCTTTCCATGTTGTTTGTGCGTTATGTTTTCCGGGTAAATCTCCAGCAGGAGAACCAACAGATCAGGGATGAAGAAGAGAAGCAAACACACGGTGCGCTCCCCATATCGTTGGTTGTGAAGAATCCGGCCATTTTTGAGAAAAACATTGCACAGCTTTCCGAACTGCTGAAACACCGTGAATTTGTGATCTCCCGCATCATGTACCACGACAGTAACCGTGTGGATATCGCTTCAGGCACCACCGTATTGCATGAAAACGATAAAATATTTGTGATTACTACCGATTCAGACGCTGAAACGATCCGTACATTTGTGGGACAAGAAATACAGATGGACCGCAAGCAGTGGATACCGGCAGACAGTCAACTGGTAAGCCGCCGCATTGTGGTAACCAAACAGGAATTCAACGGTAAACGCCTTGGCGACATGCAATTACGCAGCCTGCATGGCGTAAACGTTACACGGATCAACCGTGCTGGTGTAGATCTGGTAGCCTCACGCGCACTCACCATCCAGCTGGGCGACCGCCTCACCGTAGTAGGCAGTGAAGTAGCGGTAAACAAAGTAGCCGACCTGCTGGGGAACTCGATGAAACGATTGGACGAGCCGAACCTGATTACCCTTTTCATAGGTATCGCCCTCGGGGTACTTGTAGGCAGTATCCCTATTGTATTCCCCGGCATACCGCAGCCGGTCAAACTGGGATTGGCAGGCGGGCCGCTGGTAGTGGCGATACTGATCAGCCGTTTTGGCTACAAATACAAACTAATCACCTATACCACCCAAAGCGCCAACCTGCTGTTGCGTGAGATAGGTATCGCGCTTTTCCTGGCTTGCGTGGGATTGGGAGCCGGCGAAGGATTTGTAGATACGATTGTGAATAAGGGCGGCTTTGCCTGGATCGGTTATGGCTTTATGATCACCACAATCCCTTTGTTGATAGTAGGCTGTATCGGTCGTTACCTGCTCAAGATCAACTATTTTACGCTGATGGGGCTTCTGTCCGGCAGTACCACCGACCCTCCTGCACTGGCCTATTCAAACATGACGGCCGGCAACGATGCCCCGGCCGTGGGATATGCCACAGTCTACCCGATCACCATGTTTCTACGCGTGCTTACGGCCCAATTACTCATACTGATCTTCTACGCCTGACAGCCTTTTTTAGCTGACGGAGACCTGAAGTTTCATTTAAAACTGTATTTTTGCAACAAACAATTTAATAAGAGGAGTAAACCATGTTTCTATTAATGCCCATTATTTTTGTGCTTGGAATTTTAGCTATCGCGCTGGAAGACAAGATAAAGGTCAACAAAGCCGCGATTGCTTTATTTATGGCTATATCCATGTGGATCGTGCTCATGCTGGATGCCTATAACCTGTTAATTGATCATGGAAATGAAGCCTTCCTGCTGTTCCTTTCCCGCAATCCGGGTATGGAGGCAATGGCATTGAAAGACCAGTTTGTTGCCTTTATTACGGACCGTTATATTATTTACCACCTCGGGAACGTATCCGAAACATTGTTCTTCGTGATGTGTTCGATGCTGATTGTAGATATTGTGGACAAGCACGGGGGCTTCAGTTCGATGACCGGATATATCCGTACATCCAACAAACGCCGTCTGCTGTGGTATATCTGTATTGTGACATTCTTTATGTCGGCCCTGCTTGACAACCTGGCTGCCGCCATTGTAATCATTGCCGTGCTGCGAAAATTGGTGCCCGACCGTACCGATCGGTTAAAATACGCCTGTATGGTGATTATTTCGGCCAATGCAGGGGGTTCATGGTCGCCTATTGGCGACGTGACAACGATCTTGCTGTGGGTAGGCAAAAACATTTCGGTTGCCCACCAGGTTTCGCATATATTCATCCCGGCGCTGATCAATATGCTCATTCCATTGACCATTGCTCACTTCTGGCTATTCAAGAAAGGGACTGTACTGCGGGAAGAACCGGAACCGGAGCAACCCGACGAATTTCTGCCGATCATTCCCCAGCGTTCACGCCGGATTATCTTTGGCATCGGCATCTTATCCCTGGTATCCGTACCGGTATTCCAAATCCTGACGGGGCTGCCTCCATTCATGGGCGTGATGTTGGGGCTGGTAGTGCTCTGGTTCTATACAGACTTGATGTATAGCAAGATGCACAATGTAAAAGAATCGCAAAAACTACGCATCACGCAGTTACTGTCTAATATCGACCTGTCTACCATCTTCTTCTTTCTCGGTATCCTGATGGCTGTTGGCGCACTGGAGACGTCCGGACACCTGGGGCTGGTATCCAATTTCCTCGATAAACAGGTGCATGAGCCGTACCTGATCAGTTTCATTATTGGTATCCTCTCGTCTTGTGTAGACAATGTGGCGCTGGTAGCAGCAACCATGGGTATGTATCCGTTGACGGAGGTGACAGCCGGTATGTCTGACTATGCACAATTCTTTGTGGCCGACGGCGGCTTCTGGACATTCCTGGCCTACTGTGCCGTAACGGGTGGCAGTTTGCTGATTATCGGATCGGCTACCGGCGTAACTGTGATGGGACTGGAAAAGATCGATTTCATGTATTACTTCAAACGCTTCTCCATCCTGGCGCTCCTCGGGTACCTGGGTGGTGCGGCCACATTTATGTGCTTATTTGCCTAATAAATAATCGTATGAAAAAAAGTGCATTACTCATTGCCTGTATCATTGCCTGCTCCGGAATCGAAGCGATGGCCTGTACCGGCATTCTGGTAGGAAAAAAAGCCTCGGTAGACGGGTCAGTAATGATCAGTTATGCCGCCGATTCCCATGTACTGTATGGCGAGCTCTACCGCTGGCCGGCGGCTGTATGGCCGAAAGGCTCCATGCTCGACGTGGTAGAATGGGATACCGGTAAACCACTGGGACAGATTCCGCAGGTAGAACGTACATGGTCGGTAGTAGGTAATATGAACGAACACCAGGTGGCTATCACCGAAAGCACCTGGGGTGGACGTGAAGAGCTGGGTGAACCCAACGGTATCATTGACTACGGCAGCCTGATCTATATCGCCCTCCAGCGATCCAAAACAGCCCGCGAAGCTATCCGGGTAATGACCGGCCTTGTAGCAGACTACGGATATGCCAGCAGTGGCGAATCGTTCTCCATTGCCGATAAGAACGAAGCCTGGATTATGGAACTGATCGGCAAAGGCGCCGGAAAGAAAGGCGCCGTATGGGTAGCCATCCGCATCCCCGACGATTGCGTATCGGCACATGCCAACCAGTCCCGCATCCAGCAGATCCCATTCGGAGACAAAGAGAACTGCCTCTATTCGGCCGATGTGGTATCTTTCGCACGTGAGAAAGGCTACTTCAAAGGCAACGACAAGGATTTCAGTTTCCAGCAAGCCTACAATCCATACGACTTTGGCTCCTTGCGGGGATGCGAAGCCCGCGTTTGGTCGTTCTTCCGCAAGTACGACAAGACGATGGACAAATACACCGACCTGATCAAAGGTGATGTATCCAAAGAACCGATGCCCCTGTATATCAAGCCCGACCGCAAACTGTCTGTGCAGGATGTACAAAACTGTATGCGCGACCATTATGAAGGAACCGACCTGGATATGACCCAGGATGCCGGCGCCGGTCCGTATAAAGTGCCTTACCGCTGGCGTCCGATGAACTTCAAGGTAGATGGCAAAACCTACGTGAACGAACGCGCTATCGCTACGCAACAAAGTGGTTTCGTGATCGTTCCGCAAATGCGCGATTGGTTGCCCGATGCGGTAGGTGGCGTACTGTGGTTTGCCGTAGACGATGCCGACATGGCAGTATTCACCCCCATCTATTGCGGCATACAGGCTGCCCCCGAATGCTACCGGGTAGGTAATGGCGATATGCTGACCTTCTCGTGGACATCGGCCTTCTGGATTCACAACTGGGTAGCCAATATGGCCTACCACAAATACAGCTTCATGATCCGGGACATCCGCAAAGTACAGCAGGAACTCGAAGGCAGTTACAAAGAAGCGCTGCCGGCCATTGACAAAGCCGCACAAGAACTGTATGCCAAAGATCCGCAGGAAGCCGCCCGTTTCCTGACCTGGTTCAGTACCACCACCTCCGAAGCAGCTACCGCGCGTTGGAAAAAGCTGGGTGAGTATCTGCTGGTGAAATACATTGACGGCAACGTGAAGAAGGAAGAAAACGGCCAGTTCAAACGCAGTCCGTATGGCATGGTAGTATCGCCCGACTTTCCGGGATACGACGAAGAATACTATCGTTCGGTCGTTCGTTCGGCCGGTGCCCGCCTGGAAGTGAAAGAATAAGGAGATCTATTATAAAGCATTGTGAGTATATTATAATGAGTTACTAACAACTAGAAAAACAAGTAGAGTATGAAAAGGATTTTTATGATGATTATGTTGGCCGCCATCAGCAGCCTGACTGCGGTGGCACAGACCAAACAAGGTGATTCCTCTGTTGGATTGAATGTAGGTTATGCTTTTGATTCTGAAAACGCAACGATTGGAGTAGATTATCGCTACAATGTGACGAATGAATTCCGTCTGGCTCCCGGCCTTACCTATCTGGCTAAAGACCATGGATTGAGCGCATTCATGTTCGACATGAACGCACACTATGTATTTGAAATGAGTGACAAGTTCGGTTTTTATCCGTTGGGTGGCTTGAGCCTGTCGTTCTGGGACGGCGGACATTCGTACACCCGCTTTGGCCTCAACCTCGGCTTAGGTGGTGAAGTTTATGCCACAAAAGAAATCACGGTTGGCCTTGAAGCCAAATACAACATTATCGCGGACTTTGACCAGGCATACATGGCCGTGCGTGTAGCCTACAATTTCTGATCCGAAACGGGCTTTTCGCCGCATATAAACCGGAGGATGTGTCAAAAGGCACATCCTCCTTTTCATATAAAGGGGCCACCCCGCCAGATTACGAATTATCTTCAAACTCCGCAAAACTTGAATGTGGGCTTGCTTCAAGTTCCGCAAAAAGTGAAGCATCCTAACCCATGAAATGAACCTATCAGGGTGATACCATAGCTTGTGTGAATGCCCGGTCACGGGCATCCTGTACGTAGCCGGGGGTACAGGCGAAGCCAAGCCCCCGGACAGATGATTTGTATATGTTTTGTGTGCCGCGTCAGCGGTACCGTGTGGATAG
>JAVBUH010000072.1:0-39128 GCA_031555505.1 Tannerellaceae bacterium | reverse complement strand
CGGGTACTGGAGGATATGGCCAACCATTATGGATGCGTGGTAATCCCTGCCCGCCCCAAGCGTCCCCGGGACAAAGGACTCGTAGAGGATCATGTAAAGCTTGTGTACAGGCGTGTTTACGCGGAGTTGAGGAACGAACGCTTCTACTCGCTTGAGGAACTGAACAAGGCCGTCAGCGCCAAAGTAAAAGCCCACAACCGCAAGCGGATGACAGGACGCCCTTACAACCGGGAAGAACAGTTCCTGGCTATCGAGAAACCGGCCTTGCTGTCGCTTCCGGAAGAGGACTTCGAAGTCCGCAGCTACACCAGCCTGAAGGTTGGCGTAAATGGGTGTATCTATCTGGGGCGTGACAAACATTATTACTCGGTGCCGTACACCTATATCGGCTGCCAGGTGCAGGTAACCTATACCCGTACACTGGTACGTATCTATTGTAAGGGGGAGAGCGTGGCTGTCCATACCCGGGATTGCCGGGCAGGAAAATATACGTTAGTAAATGAGCACCTGGCCTCCCATTGCAGGGAATACCGGGAAAGATCCCCGGATTATTACATCCAACGGGGGCGGCGCGCCTTGGATGAGTTGGGCGAAGTCATACAATACATGTTCGCCACGGCTACTGTTCCGGCTGAAACCTTCTATCGGGGCTGTGACGGACTGTTGCATTTACAAAAGAGCACAGACCCGGTACTGTTTAAAAAAGCCTGTGAAACAGCCCTGATGTACCAAAATTACAGGTATGGATTTATCCAAAAACTGGTACAGAGTAAATGCGAAGGGATCGCAGGTATATCATCCCGGGGTACGAAAACACCACCACAACATGCCAATATCCGGGGGAAAGAACACTACAAGTAACATTTTAATACATGATAATGATGGATGGAATAGCAAATGAACTCAAAAGCCTGCGGATGCCCGGGATGGCACAATGCTGGCTGGCTTTACAGGAAACAAGGAAGACGGACGTGTTAAGCTTCCGGGATGGATTACAACTGCTCATACAGGCGGAACACGATACACGGAAAGAAAACCGGAACGCCCGGTTGGTAAAAGAAGCCCGGTTCCGCTACCAGGCCAGTATTGAAGATGTGATCTTCGACACCGGCCGCGGAATCGACAAGAACAGGGTCTTCGGATTGGCCACATGTGAATATATTAATAAAGGCATACCGATCCTGATCACCGGAGCGGCAGGTACGGGGAAAAGTTGGCTGGGGACAGCCCTCGGATATCAGGCCTGCATGTGCGGATACAAGGTCGCTTACTTCAACATGCACAAACTGTTTGAACGTATAACCATGGCTCGCATTGAAAGTACATTGCCTAAATTCTTCGACAAGATGGCGCAAACCGAACTGCTTATACTCGATGACTTTGGCTTGAAGGTGCTGGACGGGCAACAACTACTTGATTTTATGGAGTTGATTGAAGACAGGCATGGCCGGATGTCAACCATCATCATAAGTCAGTTGCCGGTAGCCGACTGGTATGAGATGATGAATGCTAATACGACGGCGGCAGACGCCATTCTGGATAGAATGTTACATACAGCCATGCGTTTTGAACTGAAAGGTGACAGCATGAGAAAAAAATAACGTAGTTTTGCAACACCCATGACTGATTAGACAAAAAAGTGAACGGGTATGGCCGTTTTCACTGGGTGGGTATCGACCGTTTTTTGCAATAAGTTCGGCCAAAATGCTTTGCTACCATGCGGAGACAGGTAGGCCCGCAATCCATGGCGTCTAATTGAAGATAATAAGGAAATCTCCTATTCATGCATATTTTTTGGATGATTATATTTATTCCTTCAATTTCACTATTACTAGCACCGGATTATCTTCAGGATCTAACTTTTTATACATGGCATTAAATTTCTGAACAGCTTGCTGTGAGCCTCTTGGAGATAATTTCTTCTGAGACTCCAACTGTTCTTCAAACTTATGGGCATTATAGAAGGCATACCAGATGTTATTATCCTGCCGTTGCGGCCAAAAGGCGATACCACCGTCGTAATCGTTTGGTATACCGTAGTCTGAATTAAAGTGATATGTTTTTTTATTAGTTTTATCGTAATAATCAAATACATCTTTTTTTTGATAAACGTACGAGAAAAGTAGATGATTTTGAGTCTCAGATAGAGACCACAATACAGTATAGTTTCGTATTCTGTTCATGAAATTTTCGATATCTCCCCTTAATTCAGCAGTTACTTCGTATTTGCCTGCATTCAATATATATTTTGGTTTAAATAGTAAATCTTTACCCAAAGTATAAATTGTATCATTTAGAGATCTTTCTCTAACTCTTAGAGAGTCTTTATATTGATAAACAATGGGAAAACCAATCACTGTTTCTCTATTTCCTGAGCCTGTATTTTCGTAATGAACAGTATTTATTTGTTCATTTATAAATTTTAAATCCATAGTCCTTAATTCATAAATAAAAGGATTTTGTCCTCTTATATTATTCCTAGTCATTAAAAAAGTATTATTATAAAATCTTTGGAATTTTCCGACTCCTTCAAAATCGAGTGAATCAGATTTTTCATATTTTCCTGTTTTTAAATTAAATATTATAAATCGATAAGGATGCCCTACTTGAATTAATATTTGATTTCGATTTTCGTCTATAAATAGGTTTGTTACTAATCCTTTAAGATACTCACCAGGTCCTGAACCGATACTGCCTACTTGTGTCATAAACTCTCCATTTCGTTTAAAAAGGTAAACAATAGATGATTGTGTACAATGAACTACTATATAATTTAGAGAAATGTCAAATAAGTGTATGTCTCCTACTATATTGTTTTTTTTAGTTTGCAGTGGTACATACTCTATGGATTCAATTAAATTGCTAATCATTAAATCCCCTTTGCTCTCTGCCGGCGGATCAATGGATATTTTGGTTACTTGTGCTTGAGAAAGTATTGTGGAGAGTGTATACAAGCAAAATATCACAAAATTGACCAGAATACATTTTTTTCTATTCATATTGATAAAATATTAGCATGGCCATTTTTTTAAATGACCATGCTCTATATTAAATAATTAATTAACAATTACACATTCCTCCGCCAGAACAAAACTCTGGCCAATCAGTACATGATTTATAAGGAACTGTAATAATGCTTCCATTACTACAATGGAAAACACAAAGTCCGTCACCTTTCCCTTTAATGTTACGCATATCCTCATTTTTCAGGATTTCTGCATTTTGCAGTTTTAGTTTAGTCATTTTTTTCATGATTGCTTCTTTTTTATTATTAATAAAATTTACTCCTGCAGATAAGTTACTGTAAGTCGCGATTTTACAGCTATTGTACTCTGCAAACATACAATATAATCTATATAGAATATTTCATTCAAAATAATTCTATTATTTTACTCTTTGGAAACTAAAAATATAATATTGTTTCCAATAAGATATTTCAAACATTCCATTATTAGATGCAAAATGTAATCTTCATCATTCTCAACTCGCTCAAACATGCTTGATACAGCCTCTTTAAATTCCACGAAAGACATGGAGCCGGATGCTTCATAGAGAGTCAAAATCATATTGATCGAAACATCTCCTAGATCAACCTCTTTATAGCCTTCCGAAAGTAGTTGAGGAACACATGCAACCGTTTTTTTATGGCTCATATCATCTTGAACTATATTATAGGGATCAAAATTAGCTACATCAAGTAGTGATTCTATGATTTCAATGTACGGATTAAGGTATAGTTTGTTGGAAAAATTACCATTTTCAATATTTTCTAAAAATTCATTAGATTTTATAATTTTTAATTCTAAATTTTCAATATCATTTATGTTAATGTGAGAAAATTTTTTACTTATAATATAATGGACTCTCTTCTCGTACGCAAGTATCTCACTAAGAATCTTATTATTTGAATTTTTAACAAATAGCAAGGTGCTCTTATTAGTCTTCACATCTACACCAGGATACACAGTATTTATTAGTATTCTTGTTCTAAATAAATTAAGTTTATTATTTTGTTTGACATTATGGTTTTCTTTTGTATAATTGATGGTTTTATTTTTTAAATAACCATGATTGTAAATTGGAGAAAATAGTGAAATGATTTTTTCAAAATGAAATGGATATTCATGAAAAATCCGTTTTTCTAATTGATCGCAAATAAACTTATTACGCTTTAGAGGACCTACTGTGTGTAGGTATTTCAACTTCGGAACAGACATGAAATCTGCAAAATCATCCATTGTATAAGCATTGTCATTAAAGACCTTATCATAATAACAGGTAGCTCTTACATCGTGCTTTTGTGCTATAGAATAAAGGAGAAGTTGCTCAAATATCATATTTATATTATGATTTGAATGACAATTCATATTCATATCCACAAACTTTATAGACTCTTTTGAATACTCTTGCAATAAATCAAGATCATTTCCTCCTAAAATTCCGGCGTTATAAGCTTTGGGTTGCATGGCAAATAAATTCTCTCTAAAAATATCAGGCACATAGGTAAGATTCTTTAAGATTGGCTCAAACAATCTCTTATAGCAGCTAGTACCTACTTCTAAATTTTGTGCTATCAATCTTGAATTCACTAAAGTATCTCTAAATTTATCCCAAATAAACACATCCCCGTCTACATGTATAAACGGTTCTTTTTGTTTGCTGTATGTTAGTACTTTAGGTAAAGCCCAAAGTGAAGGATTATATCTTAGATCATCGTATTCGATATGGCATTCTGTATAAGGAAGATTTATAATATCTATCAAATACTCCGCACCTTGAGAATCGGTATATAGCTCTACCTGAGGATAAAACGCTCTTAGCTTTAGGCAACTATACGCCCACGCCATTAGATGATGTTGAGGAGAATACCATCCGAATGTATCTTTCAACAAATCCTTATCATTGCACCATAATGTTTGACAAATTTTCATAATAATACCGTTATTCGTCATTTAAAAAATAGCCCAAATCTTCTACTTTATACTTATCAGGCAATTTATATCCGTTAAATAAGACCGTAGGGGTTGAATATATTGCCGCGTCTTTTGACCATGATTTTTGACGTTGAACGTCATCCAATATCTCCTGATCCTTTCTATTATAAGGATATTTCAGATAGAATGAAAGCCTATCGTTTTTGCCAAAGGTAAACCAGTCATTCAAGAAGCTTATAAAATCAGCTGGCTTCAATTTTTTATGCATCCCAATAAATAATCTATTGCTTTCTTCCAGCTCTTCACTAAAGGATGTCAACACATATTGCAGACAGAAACCATTGTTAGTCCTTTTTAGCAGTTCGTCTAATTTAGTATGCATTTTTGCACATGGGTTACAATGCGGATTAGAAATGACTGTAATCATGTTCTTCGCATCCATATTTCCCATTACTATGCCAATCTGACGACTGATATCATATTTGGGTTGTGCGTTTAATAGTGACTTGAAAATCTCCTCATCAGCTTTCAAGCTATTCAGCTTTTGTGTTATTTCCTGCATCTGATTAGCTTCCGATAATCGGGGTATCAATAGATTTAAGGCTAATATAGGTATTAAGTATATACATCCGGAAATTATTATCCCGGTAAATGACAAATCAGGCAGCACGATCAGCCCGAATGATAAATTATTGATAAACAATAGCCATAGAGTAGCCTGTACTAATAAACATAAAACACACCATTGCTTGGCAACTGCTTTCTGATACCATACGCTCCAAAGAGTGAACGGAAGGGAACATACATTTACCAATGCCAGGTGGGGATACAGTGCGGGGATACAGGCTATCATTATTATATTTGCAGTAAAATATCCCATCCCAATCTCACTCCAGCTAAATCGTCCCAATAACTTAGCTGCATCAGATTCCAATACATTATTACAATCTCCTTCATGTAAGAATAAGGAGCATAATTTGTCAGCATAACTACTATGGATCTTCATCTGCTTCAATACCAAAAAATAACTTATGTAAACACCAATAATATTGATAAGCAAGGAAGTTATCAATCCGATTTGGAGAGAGAAACTAACAGTAAATACTGTTGCTCCCAATATGAATGCGATAGCTGTTAGAAGTATTGCTTTCTCTGTCCTTGCGATTAATACTTCCCGATGGTTCTGCTTGTAATTAGGTTCTATTGATTTCTCATCAGCTTCACCAACTAATACAACTCCAGACCACATACGAAGGAAATCTTCATGAGGGACAGATATCTTTTTCCCATCTGTATAATATTCTACCTTATCAAGAGAGACTTCGGTTATTATGCCAAAATCCCCACGAGCCTGAATGATATAAGGAGTCTCTATATCTCGCAGATTAACTATGGCCTTTTCGCATCGTAACCCGATATTCTCGACGCCATAATCAGTTAGCATCTGAGATAGACCATACAAATTATCCTTATGTGGATGTTCTTCATAATGCTTGCTGGTATAAGCCTTTGTGTGCTTTACACCCAAAAGGTCAAGATATAAACTAAAGATATTTTGTTCGGCAGTAATCATAATAATATAGGTCAATAAATTTTATTTGGCCATTAGTAAAAAATTTCCAAAACAAGTGTAGAGAAAAGCAAAGGCAGAAGTGCCACTATTATGGCTTAACTTAGTTTAGGCACCCTGCCTTTGCTGCATAATTGAGGAATCTTTTAGCCTTAAAGGCTTACATTTACTAATTTACTCTATGGCAAAGCTACCTCCCTGATATCCGTAATAGCCGTGAACCATCAGGATTTGATAGTTGCCTGGTTGTCCGATCCAAGGCAGGTCGCAGGTGTAATCACTCCCGTTTGATGAAATGACAGTTTGGTAGACTGTTCCACTATTATCCATTATATAGACAGTTAAATCGGCCAATTCGTCCTGGAAATAGATGGAGATTGTGTTGCCATCAATACTTGCTTCCGGTGCTGCAGGTACAGAAGACCGAAGGCCTGAATCTCCCCATTTCCCTGTGGTTGGAAGTTGATCAGCCCATAGTGCTATGCTACATAGTATACAGCCAATCGCAAGAAGTAACGTGTTGATACTTTTCATGGTAGTTTTATTTATTAAGATTAACAACTTCATTCGCTACAAACATATACACAATTTTTTAGAATATAGCTATCAGAAAGCTACCATTTTGCGGGCAATTTGCGGACATTTTAGTGACAAGCCAATAATAATCAAAATTTGTAAACGGCAGAATATCAATTACATAAAATGTTCTTTTGGGGTGACGCTCAAAATTGTTCACTTCCGTTAACAACTGTTAGGGTTATTTGTATTTTTCTGCTTTGTTGCTCAGCTGTTTTTGGGCCAAATTCTTCACTAATTTGTCATAGTCTTCAGCAGATCCATCCTGTCCTGTCAGCTTCTTAAATAGTCTTTTCCGCACTTTACTGATATGCTGAATACTTAATAGCTTCCCTATACGCGTAATCTTAACATCTACTATAATAAGGTAGGTCATGTATAGGTATTTCTGCAACATGCCCGGATCAAGTATTCTAAGGTTTGTACGTAGACCCGGATAGATTTTATTGAGTGCTTTTTCCAGTTCTATCCAGTCTGTCTCGGTGATTTCTCCCGTTGCTAAGTCTTTGTTACATAAATCGCTGTACAGGGCTGATGCAAATAGCCGTCCTAATTTCTTGTTTACTTGGGTGTCTTCGTCGTTTTCCTTTTCGTTTTCTATGCTTTCCGTGTTTTCTTCCATGTGCGGGTGGATCGTCTGTTGCTTATCCAGCAATTGTTGGTATCTGATTGCCTGTCTTTTCCATTCCTGTTTTCTATTGTAGGCATAATACAGGCCTCCCGATAAAATGGCTGCCAAAAAGATAGCTGTAGCCAGTGTGAAGGACAAATTGCGTTGGCTGATAGCGCGCTGATAGGCGGCTACTTTCGCTTTGTTTTCCATCTGCCGGTATTCGTGCAATCCTTGTACTTGGTGGATCAGGGTTTTGTTTTCTTCGGTCCAACTCGCGTCTTTCAACTGTTCGTATTTTTCCTGGGCAAGCGCGTAGGCTTTCAGATTGTTTGCGCGTTTTTCCAAGTGATACAGGTGGTAGTAAGCCGCGGCATTTGTCTGTTCATTGGTGCTATGGAGGCTTTTGTTTAAATAGTAACGGGCTGAATCAGGCCTGTTAGACAAACCGTATGCTTCGCCAAGGGTTAAATAGACCGTTTCGGATTGGTGATAGGGTGGGGTAACCGTTTGCAACGCTTCCTGCAAATAGTTGAACGCTTCCGAAAATGCACCTTTAGCGGCGTAAATACTGCCCATTTCGTTCAGGATAGCCGACCGGCTGGATACGGTAGACACAGGTAAGGCTTGGTGATAATAGATTAGTGCACTATCCGGCTTATGTAATTGCTCGTATGCCCGCCCCATATCTCTCCAGATAAAAGCCAGTGAGGCGGTGTCTCTGAGTTGTGTCAGGCATGCTTCCGCCTTTTTCATCATAGCCAGGGCGGGGTAGTATACTTCCATGTGATTGTATAGCATCCCCAGGTTACTGTATATGCGGGCTTTTATCGCCAGGTTTTGGGAGGATTCACTTTCTTCGATGGCCCTGAGGTAACTATCCTGTGCCTGTAAAGCATTCCCAAATCCTTGATTCACCCTCCCCATGTAATAATAGGCAAGCGTCAACCGCTCCGGATCCGGATGTGCCTCATAATATTCGCACGCAACCCGGATCAAAGAGTCCGAATCTTGCGGCTTGTAGCATTTATCTTTCGCCTGTGTGAGCAGCAGGCACCAATCCGCATAGTTTTTCCCCGACAAACCAGATGAATCGATACTATCCTGCAGCAACACCAGGGCACTATCCGGTCGATCGCTCATCAACTGTTCAGCCCGTTCCAGCACGGGGTGGGGGGTGTTGTTCAATTGGCAGGCACTAATAATCAATGCGATAGATGTTAAAAGGCCTTTGTATAGCTGAATGATTTTCATAGTTTCCTTGTATTATTTCACAAATTTAAAAAATAATGTCAAAACTCCAATTCAATCAGTATCAATTGATTCACCTCCCTGAAACTTCATCCAAACTTCATTCAAACTTCACCTTGTTGTCAAACTGTATCCGGATTAGGCTCCTTCCCGAAATGCCCTTCCACCGGTACGTAATTCGGAAACTGGCGGTAATCGCCTTCCTTTCGGTTGAGGAGTTGGGTAAAAGTCATCGTAAGCAGGCATACTTTTCATGTTTAGATTATACGGATGTAATAAGGTCTCTCCGATCAATTAGGTTCCCCGCACAGGTGGTAAGAATTAGTCGCGATTTTGATCAAAATTGACCACGGTTGTGGTCAGCTTTATCCACGAATATGGTTAACATTCGTCATGACTGTGGTCAATATTCATCCCAGTTGCGGTTAACGTTGGCCACCGCTGTGGTCAGTCTAATAGATCAGCGCAAATGTACTACTTTATTAGCAGGAAAACAATTGTGTAACAGGTTGTTGTGAGTAGTTTGATTTGTGCTCTAGCCGTTTGCAGATGCGGATTTTTTCGTATTATATTTGCAGCTATCAACAAAAAACACATACAAAATGAGCATCATGTTACAGCGATTTAAACGCCTGCTTGCAGGTTGGTTAACCGTGAAACAGAACAATCCGGAGGCGGTAGTGGTGAAGAAAAAGAGTGAGCGCCTGGCTGAGCCGCCTAAACCGGTAGCCACCGTTTTCTCTGCGTGGAGGTGGCCGGGAAGATCGATACGTCGCCCATTAACCACGTTCAACTATATGCCCAGCTAAAAACCGAACTTGTGCAGGGCGAACAACGAGGCTTAACACTCTTTGGGAACCCTGCGACCGGATATCAACCAATAAGTCATTAGCGGAAGAGAGAGCCGCAGCATAAACAAACATAAAATGAAAAAAGAGGATGCGCCGTTTTGACACACCCTCTTTGTTATTTAGCACGTAAGTAATTTATACCTATTGCGCAGTTGATCAATAACCGGGGTTCTGAACCAGTTCCGGGTTACGCTGCATTTCGTTGTCAGAGATCGGCCACAGGAGGTGTTTTTCCTGGAAGGTCTGTCCCCAAGGATTGGTAGCACCAATCACATTAACGAAGGTTACAACGCCCGGGTTAGCGTCAGAAGTTTTCGGATACATACGTGTACGCTGGATATCATCCCATGTACGGAATTCGTACACCAGTTCGCGCATACGTTCGATCCACACCTGCTGAACGAAAGCGTCTTTCGACAGACCGTTCAGGGAAGCTTCGATGTCGGCACGAGAAGTAGTGGTATACGCTCTGGCGCGAACGTCAGCCAAATACTTCACAGCTTCGGCAGTTACACCTTCGCTCTGTGCGATTGCTTCGGCTGCGATCAACAGAACTTCAGCATAGCGATACATGGTGAAGTCTTTACCTGTGTTACCTGTAACTAAGGCAGCATCGGCATCATACCATACGTGAGCCGCCGGAGACTTGTCTGCAGGGATATCATACGTAATGGTTTCACCATTTTTTACATACGTGATGCTGTATGCAAACAACTGATCCTGCTGAGCGCGGAGGTCTTTTGTTTTGTCATACACGTTCATGTATTCCTTTACAGGACGATACGCATTATTCGTGATGCTGTATTTATATACACTCCAGGTAGAAGCAATGTTCGGCATAGATGTCTGCACACGGCCGTTGTTAGCTTCGATACCTACTACATATTCCATGTTGTAGATGTACTCAGGGTCATTATCCACGGTGCGAATCTGGTTATATGCGCTGTTTTCCGGTGTTGCACCGTTTACCATCAGTTTGTGCTTGCCGCTGTTGATGATATCTCTGGCAGCAGAAGCTGCGTTGGCATAGTTGTTTGACTGCAACGGATAACCGCTCATCTGCAGATACACGTGTGCCAATACTGTTTCAGCGGTATACTTGCTGATTCGGTGAGCGTTGTCACAGAAAGCAATAGCAGGCAACGATGCAACAGCATCCTTCAAGTCGGCTACAATCTGATCGTATACCTGTGCGGTAGCTGTACGAGCTACATAGATGCCCTCCAGTGATTCGCTCGGTTCGAGGATCAGGGGCACATCGCCAAAGTATTTTACCAGATAGAAGTAGTTGAATGCACGGAAGAACTTAGCTTCACCCAGCAATACTTTACCGGCTTCGTCTCCCAAATCAGGAGTTGTCGGAATGTATTTGATTGCGGCATTGGCACGGTTGATTGCACCGTATGCTTCGTCCCATACGCCATCCAGGGGGCCGGCGATGTTACCGGCGGTGATAGACAGTTTCTGGCTATAGTCGCAAATTACTTCCTGACCTTTGTACTCATTGTCAAAGAAACCGGAGATAAAACCACCGTGTGTAGCACGTTGGGGCATATACACACCACCATCCGAGAAAAATTTGGGTACACCTTTTCTGTATAAGCCATTCACCGCATTTTGTGCGTGAATAGGCTTAGCGAAGTACTGACTCGTACTCATTTGGTTTCTGGGCTTTTCTTCCAGGAAGCTGTCGCAGGAAGTTGTAGCAACCAAAAGACCCGTGCAAAGTAATCCAAAAATTATCTTTTTCATATTCAGTCGTTTCTTAGATTATTTAAAATGTTACATTTAAGCCCAGTGTCCATGTTCTTGGCTTCGGATACTGATAGAAGAACATATTCTGTCCCCACTGGTTGTCACCCTGAGAGGTTCCTTCCGGATCAAGACCCTGGAAGTCGCTGGAATGAAGCACAAACGCATTATTTACGCTGGCATAAACGCGAAGCGCGCTCAGGCGCATAGCTTTCAATACATTTTGGTCGAATGTGTATCCAAGCTGGATCAGGTTCCCACGCAGGTAAGAACCGTCGCATACCCAACGAGAGTCGAGCTCAGAACTCTGACCGCTCAGGTTGGCGTTACGTACAGCCTGTACCATAGTGTTCGGGTTGGTTCCGTTGTAACCTTCTGTCAGGATGCTGGCCAAACCGCTGGTGTAACCGAAACGGTCTTCAGCAGAGTGGTAGAACTGTTGCAGAATGTCTACACCCGTTACAAATTGCAAGTCAACTGTCAGGTCGAGGTTCTTGTAATTGAATGTATTGATAAAGCTACCTGTAAAATCAGGAACACCCTTACCCAGGATTTTTTTGTCTTTTGAACGCTTAGCCTGACCTACTTTAGCACCGGCAGCCTTGGCTTCAGTTTCTTCTTCCTGTGTCCAAACGCCCAGACGTTCGTATCCCCAGAATGAGCTCAACGATTCACCTACACGCAGGATGGTCTGGCTACCTGATACCCAGCTCGGTCCAGGCAAGATGTCTTCGTCGTTTTCACCCAGCTTTTCAATCTTGTTGGTGTTGTAGTTCACGTTAAGTGTAGCAGTCCAGTTGAAATCCCTGGTCTGTACGGGAGTTGCGTTCAACATGAAGTCGATACCCTGGTTGGAAACTTCACCGATATTGTCCATTACTGATGAATAACCTGTAGAGTGGGGTACCGGACGGTCAAGCAACAAGTCTGATGTCAGTTTGTAGTAGTAAGAAGCGTCAAAGTTCAAACGGTTCTTGAATAGGTTCAAGTTGAAACCGAAGTCGAACTGGTTGGTCTTTTCCCATCTCAAGTCGGGGTTAGCCAGACGAGAAGCATACGAATAAGCCTGACGAGCGCCGTTGATCAGATAAGTGCTTGTAGACATCAAAGCCAAAGATGTATATGGATCGATTTCCGAGTTACCGGTCAAACCGTAGCTGGCGTGCAGCTTCAACTGGTCGATAGCAGCGATATCAGACATAAATCCTTCGTTAGAAACCAACCAACCCAAACCTGCAGACGGGAAGAATGCATATTTGTTGTTTGCACCAAACTTAGAAGAACCGTCAACACGGGCAGTTACGGTAGCCATGTAGCGATCATTATAGGTATAGGCTCCTCTTAAGAAGTAAGAGTTCATAGCCCAACGGTTCCAGTTGGAACTGGGGGGATCTGGCAATGTAGCTACACCCAGGTTGTTGTAACCGAAGAAGTCGTCAGCGAAACCTCTTACAGCGATACTCATGGTACTCCATGTTCTTTCCTGCCAAGACAAACCGAGCATCGCGTTGATACGGTGTTTGCCAAAAATGTTCTGGTATGTCAGATAGGTTTCTTCCTGCCAGTACAATTGCTGTGTATCGCTGTTGTAAGCATAACCGTTCGGAGAAGAAATGTTGATCAGGTCGGTAGGATAGTATTCTTTCCATTTACGCAAGTGAGCGTCGATACCGAACTGTGTTTTCAGGTCCAGACCCGGGAGGATGTGGAATGTCAAAGCGGCATTACCGAAGATCTGAGTACGATAACGCATACGCTGCATTGTTTCCAATGCATGAACCGGATTAGCCATTGCTTCGAATGCGAAGTCCTTGGTAGACTGTGAGTTTGTCCAGGTACCATCCAGCCATTTTACGGGGAAGATAGACGGCATTTCAATCATGGTACGACGAGCAACCTGGCCACCGCCACCTTCGTCTGTATCATTCTGCCACGTGTGGTTCACCAACAAGTTAACACCGGTTGACAACCACTTTGTCGGGTTGGCATCGTAGGTCATCTTGGCATTTAAACGCTTCATGAAGGTATTCAACATCACACCCTGCTGGTCTGTGTAGTTGATGAATGCACCTACAGAAGAGTTCTTGCCACCCTGTTGGATAGACAACTGGTGGTTCTGAGACACGGCTGTGCGTGTAGCTTCATCCTGCCAGTCTGTATCATACAGCGGTTTGCCGCTGGAGTCGAACAAACGAGGGTCGCTTACACTGAATGACTGCGTACCGCCATACCATTTTTTGTTGTTTTCAAAAGCCACATTCATCGCTTCCATAAACTGGGCGGCGTTCATCACTTCCATTTTGCTGGCCGGAGAAGCAACGCTTAGCGATCCGTTGTAGCTTACCTGGATGCCTTCGCCCTTCATACCGCGTTTGGTAGTTACCATCAACACACCGTTTGCACCACGGGCACCGTAGATTGCAGCAGCAGAGGCGTCTTTCAATACCTCAATACGTTCGATGTCGTTCGGGTTGAGGAACTGGAAGTCTTCCATTACCACCCCGTCTACTACATATAACGGGTTGGATGATGATTTGATCGTACCGATACCACGGATGATTACGCGGGTAGCTCCACCCGGCTGACCTGAGTTGGTGAAGATGTTCACCCCGGAAGCTTTACCCTTCAAACCGGCGAGGGCGTTGAAGTTGTCGCCTTTCAGGATGTCCTTACCGGAAGCAACGGAGATAGATCCCGTTACGTCAGACTTACGCTGCGTACCGTAACCTACTACTACCACTTCGTCCAAAGCCTGTGTGTCTTCTACCAAGGTAACATTGATAGTTGCCTGGTTGCCCACAGGAATTTCTTTGCTCAGATAACCAATGTAAGATACTACCAATGTGGCTCCGTTCGGAACATTGGAAATAGCGTAGTTACCATCCAGGTCGGTTACCGTACCGTTGGTTGTACCTCTTACAACCACGTTGGCGCCGATGATGGCATCTCCATTGTTATCCACTACAGTCCCTTTTACTGTTTTACCCTGCTGGGCTACAGATAAGGCTGCATTTTTAGTTAAAACGATATAATCGTTTTCAAACGCATACTTCACATCCGACTTGGCAAACGCTTCGTTCAGGCACTGGGCAACTGTCTTAGTGCCCGATTCCATGGCGATAGCCTGGTTGGTGTTCAGTTCGTTTTTACTGTAGACAAACAAATAGTCTGTCTGGTTCTCCACTTGATCGATAAAACTACCGATCGTCATTTGGCTCCCTTTGATGTTCACTTTTGCATTCTGCGAGTGTGTAGTCGCGGCAAAAGTGGTAAATAGACAAAGGGAAAGAAGGAAAGCTGAAATTTTCATGACACGTAGAAATTTCGGTTCTTTTTTCATAACTTTGCTTTATTTTCCAATTAATACTTAATTTGTTAGAAATTTTGTGTTAGTTCTCACGCCGGCGGGTGTTGCAGCACCTGCCGGTTTTTTTTGTTTCCGTATTACACCATAGGCATGACAGATTTGAAGATTATACATGGATATTTACTTTATGCACTAAAATAATCAGAATGTGGTCTATAGAATTGTAATTATATTTTTATCCTCATCTTTTGTGTAATTGAATTTCTTGATTTTCTGCAACGTGCGCAATACACTTTCAATCCCATCCCGTTGCCTGAATTTCCCACTGAATTTATACGTATCCAATTCGTTGTTTTTCACAATGATAGAGATATCATAGTATAATTCAAGTTTCTTTTTAATCGCTTCAAAAGATAGATCGTCGAAGGCGTAAATGCCGTCTTTCCATAACAGGAAATCCAGCTGGTTGAAAGGCTGCTTGGTTAATTGATTCTCAATCAATACAGCGCGTTCATTCGGACGCAATTCCATTGTCTTGGATGCATTGTTTTTGGCATAGAGGAATACACTCCCCTTCAGTAGGGACGTATTAAACTCGCTCTGCCCATGATAGGCAAACACATTGAAACTGGTACCGGTTACCTGGATGTTCAATTTCTCGGTTTCCACGATAAACGGCTGTTCTTTGTTCTCCTTTACTTCAAAATAGGCTTCCCCATTCAGTTCCACCCGGCGTTCATTGCGGGAGAAATGATTCGGATAACGCAACGTGGTACGGGCATTGAGCCATACCGTGCTGCCGTCATGCAGTTTGATCAGCGCGCGTTGGCCCGGAGGAGCTGTAAACTCTTCGTAGTGCGTCTCCGGTTCTTCATAAACGAGCGCTTGCACCCATTCGGTTCTCTTATACATATATAATGTGGCTGTGGTACTGCCGATAGACAACAGAATGGCGGCTGCGTACCCGAATAGATGTTTCCAGGGGAAAGACCGTTTGGCTTTGGAGGCTTGTTGCTGTTTGAATGCGAGCAATTTCCCGATAGCTTCCGCTTCGTCTGTTTCCGAAGGGAGCCAGGATGCCATACCGTAGAGGTTCTGCATGGCGATGAATTGCTCTTTCAGGGCGCTGTCTGTTTTTATCTGCTCAAACAACTGCACCTTTTCTTCCGCCGTAAGCTTCCCTTCAAAATAGGATGAAATGGTGTTATGCATTCAAATGGTATTTGCATTGAGAGCGTTTGAACCCCCGGTTACCACCAAAAACTTAAATAAAATAAATTATTTTTAACAATTAAAGAGGACGATCAGCAGCGGCAAGTAATCTTTCAGTTCTATGCGTAGCTTTTTTAGGGCAATCCCCATTTGGTTCTCTACCGTATTGACAGAGATGCCCATTTCTTCAGCGATTTCACGGTTTTTCTTCCCTTCGACCCGGCTTTTGATAAATATTTCACGGCAACGGTCTGGTAATGTATTAATAGCTTTGGAGATGATCTGTTCCACGTCTTCGTCGGATGAAAAAGCGTTGTTCAACATTTCCAGCGCAGATAGTTTGGCTTGTAGTTCCTGGTTGAAATCTTCGGCTACGGCCTGATGGCGCAGGTAGTCCAGGCTTTTGTTTTTTACCAGCGAAAAGAGGTAGGCCACAAGGCTGACCTTTATGTCCAGCACATCCCGCTTCTCCCATAACAGCATAAACACATCCTGCACAATGTTCTCCGCATCTGCTTCAGACACCACATACTCTTTGGCAAAACGGTGCATGCGGGAAAAATAGGCGACGTAAATCTTGTCGAAATTACTATGGAGATTAATGTTCATGTCTACCGTTTCCGATGTTTCGATGAAGTATATTTTATGCAAATATATGAAAGATTTACTTAATTAATGCATATATTCCTATTATCTTTTATTATCAGGTGAACGGGAGGCGGTATTTTTTTTGTAAGTTTGCAAAAATACGTATGGATGATGAATATAAGCAAACGACCTGTTTTTCCATTGTATCTGCAAATCCTTTTAGGGATGCTCGCGGGCATTGCCATTGGTATGCTGGCGCTATTTCTGGATGGGGGAGGGCTGGTGCAGGATTGGATACGGCCCTGGGGGCAATTGTTTATCCGCCTGTTGCAATTGATCGCTATTCCGTTGATATTTACTTCGCTCATCAAAGGGGTTACCGGACTGAAGGATATCAGCACCTTCTCACGCATGGGAGGGAAGACGGTGATGCTATACCTGGCTACAACGGCTGTGGCTGTCGTTCTCGGACTGTCGATGGGACTGCTTGTCAAACCGGGGGCATTGGTAAGTGGTGACATAGCGGCCGATATGCAACAAAGCTATCAGGCGGTGGTGGCCGAAAAGCAATTGGCTGCCGAGCATACGCAGGAGCTGGGGCCGCTTGCCTTTCTATATGATATTGTACCTGTTAATATTGTGGATGCAGCAGGCGATAATGCCCGGATGCTGCAGGTTATTTTCTTTGCGCTCTTCTTTGGGGTGGCGGCATTGGCATTGCCACGGGAGAAGGTACAGCCGGTGACCGCATTTGTGGATAGCCTGAACGAGGTCATTATGCAGATGGTAGGCTATATTATCCGGCTGGCGCCCTACGGTGTGGCGGCCCTGATGGCTGGTTTGATGGTCGACTTTGATGGCGATGCCAGCATCTTCAGCGCCCTGGGTGTGTATGCCGTCACGGTAGTGGGGAGTATGTTCCTGATTGCTTACGGGTTTTATCCGTTGTTAATCCGTTTCTGTACCCGCATCCCGGTGAAGAAGTTCCTGCGCACACTCTTCCCGGTGCAGTTGTTTGCCTTTACCACCAGCAGCAGCGCCGTTACATTACCGGTCACGATGGATGCGGTGGAGCATAAGCTGGGGGTATCGGGCGAAGTCAGTTCGTTTGTGCTGCCCGTCGGTACCACGATCAATATGGACGGCACGTCGTGCTACCAGGCTATCGCCGTACTGTTCATCGCCCAGGTGCTGGGGATTGACCTTACACTGGGGCAACTGGTGGTGGTGGTGGGGATGACGATCTTATCTTCCATCGGTACGCCGGCCATTCCGGGTGGCAGCTATGTGATACTCACCATGGTGCTTACTTCGGTGGGTATCCCGCCCGAAGGCCTGGCGCTGATCCTGGGCATCGACAGGCCGCTGGATATGTTGCGCACGGCTGTCAATGTAACGGGTGATGCAACGGTGGCCTCCATCATCGATCGGTCGATATACGCAAAAGAACAGTAAAAAATAGGCTTTTGTAGCGAAAATCGGTCATAGCGTGGCCGATCGGTTTGTACCATGCGTTATTGTCTTACCTTTAGACCTGAAAATCCATGATTAACCTTTTAAAAGTATATATCAGATGAGAAAAAACATTGTTATCTTAGGCTTGTTAGCCTGTGTGTTATCTGTTTCCGCCCAGTGGAAACCCGTGGGTGATAAAATCAAAACCCAATGGGCTGAGCAGATCAATCCGAAGAGTGTATTGCCGGAATATCCGCGTCCGCAGATGGAACGTGCCGACTGGCAGAACCTGAACGGTGAATGGGAATATGCCATTAAACCGAAAGGTGGCGTTGAACCTGCTGCCTTCGATGGGAAGATCCTGGTCCCCTTTGCCGTGGAATCCTCGCTTTCGGGCGTTCAGAAAACGGTAGGGGAGGAAAATGAGTTGTGGTACAAATCTACCTTCTCCGTTCCTTCGGCCTGGGGTGCCAAAGAGGTAGTGCTGCATTTCGGCGCCGTGGATTGGTTGGCCGATGTGTTTGTGAACGATGTCCTGATCGGATCGCATCAGGGTGGCTTCACCCCGTTCTCTTTCAACATTACCCCGTACCTGAAGGGGAAAACCAACCAGAAACTGGTAGTCCGCGTCTGGGATCCGAGTGAGAAAGGCTATCAACCGCGTGGCAAGCAGACTTCCAAACCGCAAGGTATCTGGTACACACCGGTAACGGGTATCTGGCAGACCGTATGGTTGGAACCGGTTGCATCGGCACATATCACCTCGATCAAATCTATTCCGAATATCGACAACGGCGTGTTGTCTGTCACCGTCGGTACATCGGCCTGTTGCATGGGCAACGGCGTAGTGGAAGTGCAACTGTTGGACAAAGGCACGGTTGTGGCTACTGCCAAAGGCCTCCAGGGAAAAGAACTCCGTTTGGGTGTACAGAACCCTACCTTATGGGATACAGCCAACCCGTATCTATACGACCTGAAAGTGTCGCTCATCCAGGATGGTAAAAAGGTAGACGAAGTGAAATCGTATACCGCTTTCCGCAAGATATCCATGGCGAAGGATGCCAATGGGATCGTGCGCATGCAACTCAACAATAAGAACCTCTTCCACTACGGCCCGCTGGATCAGGGTTGGTGGCCTGATGGCTTGTACACGGCTCCTACAGACGAAGCGTTGCTCTACGACATCGTGAAGACCAAAGAATGGGGATTCAATATGATCCGCAAGCACGTAAAAGTGGAACCGGCCCGCTGGTATTACCACTGCGACAAGGCGGGGATGCTGGTCTGGCAGGATATGCCGAGCGGTGATATGGGCAACCAATGGGCGATGCATGAATACAACGGCGGTACCGACAAAAAACGTACCGGCGAATCCATCGCCAATTATTACCAGGAATGGAAAGAGATCATGAACCTCTGTATATCTAACCCTTCGGTAGTGGTTTGGGTGCCGTTCAACGAAGCCTGGGGGCAGTTCGATACCGAAAAGGTAACTGAATGGACAAAAGCCTACGATCCTTCCCGCCTCGTGAATCCGGCTAGTGGTGGTAACTTCCGTGCTACGGGCGATATCCTGGACTTGCACAACTATCCCGGCCCGCGTATGTACCTCTTCGATCCGCTGCGGGTGAACGTGCTGGGCGAATACGGTGGCATCGGCCTCCCGCTCCAAAACCACCTCTGGCAAACCGACCGTAACTGGGGTTATATCCAGTTCAAGAACAGCGACGAAGTAACCGCCGAATACGTCAAATATGCCAACGAACTCAAAGGCATGGTTGACCGCGGCTTCTCCGGCGCCGTCTATACCCAAACCACCGACGTGGAAGGCGAAGTAAACGGCCTCATGACCTACGACCGCAAACAAATCAAAATCAACGAAGCCGCCGTCCGCAAGGTAAACCAGGAGGTGATCAACCAGATGAAATAATCTTAAATCTTAGAAACTGTTTAAAAATAGGATAAAATAATAATAAAACATTGGCTATCGGTCAGATTGGTCGGATATGTTTTCTTCATTTTCTTTATAGCTTCGTAACCTTAAAGATACGAAGAAAATTCGAATTAACCTACTGATAGCCAATGTTTTATTATTATTTTATCCTATTTTTAAACAGTTTCTTAGTTATTCTTTGGTATTAAGTCCGAACATATCTCTTGTCTCTCAATCTGGCGCTACTTTTACAGTCCGTGCAAATAGTAAAGGCCGGGGATATGCAAATGTTACAGTTAATAATACCACTGTTGGACAAAAATTTTTCTGGGTCGGTGCTCCTGTTGTTTCAGGTATCACATATAATGGCACTTCATTGAAAGCGGAAACGTATGGTATTAGCGCTTCCATCATGGGGGCTCAGTGGACAATAGGTGGAAGTATGTATAGCTCAACTTCTGAATATTTGTATTCGCCATATAGTAGCGGTACTTATACTGTTTCTGTTACCCCATATAATAGCTGTGGAACTGGCAGTACTTATACCACTCAAGTTTCATTTTCGACAAGTGGTACATATTCTATATCCATATTAGCTGATTCCCGAATAGTGAATGTATCACCTGTTTCTACAGAGACAGAAAATACGACATCTTTGTTGAAATCAGCCTCTAAGTCGGTCATGCAATATATGCTTGTTAATCTTCGTACTGGTGAGATAGGAGCATCTGGCTCATTATCTGTATCTGGAGGAATATTAGATTTTGGAGGTGTGTCATCTGGTATGTATGTATTAAAATTGTTTGTTGAAAACGGGAAAGAGGAAACTTTTAAAATCGTATTAAATTAACTTCTCATTTGTTTTGGTCTGTAGATATATCCTAAAAAGTGTATTTACAGACCTAACAAATATTACATAAATAGAAAGGTGATGCAACAATCTGCTATCGTATTGCATCATATAAATATAATACAACTAAAATCAACTGCGTATGAAGGCTTTTTTATCATTTGGTCTTGTCGTCATCTTGCTGATATCACTGATATATCTTCCTGCTTGTAGCAAGGATGAAGATAAAGGTTTGGCTACCTTGCCGCCAGAGGAAGCTATTCTGGGTAAATGGAAGGAGATCGAATCCAGTTCAAGCGATAGAAAGAGTGTACATGCCGGCTCTGGTTGGATGCAAGAATTTTTGTCTGATGGTCAGTATCGGCAATATAAACCGGATGGTACTGAGGTGAAAGACGATGACAAAGAACAACTATACAGTATTGATGATACATGTTTGTATTATGACTTCTCATCGGTTGATAGTCTAATGCCTTATCGCATTTATAAGCATGAATTTTATAAAAATCACTTAAGATTGGAACTTATCGAAGGGTATGTGGGTTATATTGCCAATCCAATAACTGTACATCTCTACGAAAAAGTAGACTGAATACACAAAAAAGGTGCGACAGAATCAGTGTCGCACCTTTTTTATTACTTTTGAAGCGAAAAAGCCGGGTGCACTAACGTATCCGGCTTATTTCGATACATACAGAATACTATGCTGGAGAAATTATTCAAACTGAACGCATATCATACCACGGTAAGAAAGGAGTTGATGGCCGGGCTGATCACCTTCCTAACCATGTCTTACGTATTGGTGGTTATTCCGAGTATGATGGGAGAGACAGGTATGGACAGGGCCGCCTTGTTTACGGCTACGGGGTTGGCGTGTATAGCCGGTACGTTACTGTTGGCGTTCCTTGCCAATATCCCGGTGGCACAGGCGCCCGGGTTGGGATTGAATAGTTTTTTTGTGGTGACTATTGTGCAGACGATGGGGTATTCCTGGCAATTTGCCCTGACTGCCGTCTTTCTGGGAGGAGTGATCTTTATCTTGCTGACAGTGTTTAATATCCGGGAAATTATAGTGAACAGTATCCCTACCACACTGAAACACGCGATTCCTGTCGGTATCGGGTTGTACATTACATTAATAGGATTGCAACAGGCCGGGATTATTACGGCTAATACCTATACCATGATCGGTTTGGGCGATTTGGGCAACCGGGGCGTATGGGTAGCATTGTTGGGGCTGTTTCTTATTTGTGCCTTAATGGCTAAAAAAGTGCCCGGTGCGATGCTGATCGGTATGCTGGTGGCTACCGGTGCGGCTATTGGCCTGGAAGTTACTTCGTTGCCTCAGGGCGACCTGGTTGGGATTCCTCCGGGTATCGCTCCGGTATTTGCCCAGTTTGAATGGAGTCATATACTGAGCATGGATATGCTTATTGTGGTATTTACGTTGGTGATGGTAAATTTGTTCGATTCGTTGGGTACCCTGATCGGGGTCGCGATGAAAGCAGGATTGATGGATAAGGACGGAAACTTTCCTCAGATGCGTAAGGCGTTGCTGTCTGATGCGATTGGTACTACGATCGGCTCCGTCCTTGGCGTAAGTACCATGACGGTCTATGTAGAAAGTACCTCGGGCGTAGCCGCCGGTGGACGAACGGGACTAACCTCCGTGAGTACAGCCTTTCTATTCTTTGTAGCACTGTTTTTTTCTCCCATCTTCCTCATTGTCCCGGCTCAAGCCACAGCCCCGGCGTTGATTATTGTGGGATTGCTCATGCTTACCTCCATCCTGAACATCAACTTTGACGACTGGACAGAGTCCCTGCCGGCCTACCTCACTATCATCATGATGCCCTTTGCCTTCAGCATCTCCGAAGGCATAGTGTTCGGTATCCTCGGTTATATCTGTATGAAACTATTCACCGGAAAGGTGAAGGAAGTCTCCCTTCCCTTATATATCATCGGCGCCTTATTCCTCCTGAAAATAGTCATCGGGCATTAGGCGCAATGATAGTTTTCGGGGCTAACTGTTTCCTGTGTATCAATTTTGTCTATATTTGATTCAAAATCGATTGCCATGAGAAAGATATCGCTACACATTACTGCTGTTACCATTTTAGTATCCGGACTGTTCGCCTGTGGAGGTCCAACCGGTACATCGAAGTCGTCATCACTTCCGGTTACCATGACGCTGACTAGAGACCAACTACTCGACAAGATCAAGGGAGGATGGGCCGGGCAGACCATCGGATGTACGTATGGCGGGCCTACTGAGTTTCGCTTCAACGGTACCTTTATCCAGGACTATGTACCGATCGAATGGCCTGACGGCTACATTAAATGGTATTACGAAAACTTCCCCGGACTGTACGACGATGTATATATGGACCTCACTTTTGTCGACGTGTTCGACCGGTTGGGGCTGGATGCACCTGTCGATTCGTTTGCGATGGCATTTGCTACGGCCGGTTATACGCTGTGGCATGCCAACCAGGCGGCGCGATATAATATACTGAATGGGATCATGCCTCCTGCTTCAGGCCATTGGCTCAACAATCCGCATGCGGATGATATTGATTATCAGATCGAAGCCGATTATGCCGGACTGATGTCGCCCGGAATGCCAAACACAGCATCGGAGATATCTGATAAGATCGGGCATATTATGAATTACGGAGATGGTTGGTATGGTGGTGTGTATGTGGGTGCCATGTATACGTTGGCTTTTGTGTCTGATGATATAGGGTTTGTGGTGCAGGAAGCGTTGAAAACAATCCCCGCCGAAAGCCGGTTTTATCAATGTATGAACGATGTAATTAACTGGCATAAGGCATACCCGGATGATTGGAAACGTACCTGGTTTGAGTGCGAACGCGCATGAATTGTGCTGGAAATACGAACTGCCCGAAGGTACGCATACCGTCACCTTTAAGTGGCTTAATCCTGCCGGAAAAGCATCGGTCCGTTTCACGGAAGCGGTCGTATATGCGAATCTACCGGCGATTTCTATGCATTAATCGGGAAAAAAACTATACTTTTGCTGTTGTATCAGGCAATAGATTAAACAAAGTTGTTGAAATGGAAAAAGAAAAAGGGGATGTTTTCAAGCAATTCCATGATTCCTTCAGTAAGTTAGAGGGGCACTTCCATGTGTTGGAACAGCGTATCCCGGTGGAGGCACAGATGGAATATTTCAAAAATTCGGAAATAAAGCGGAAACAAAACCCTGACTTTTCGCTCACGGATGCGGAATGCGAAGAGACGTATGGCCTATTGATCCTGGATGCGGTTCCGGTCGAAGAAAAAAAAGACTATCTCATGCTGTTGGCTCACTCCAAATCGGTAAAGGGCTACCGCCTGCTCGAACAGTATGCCCGCCTGCCGAATCCGGAGGTTGCCGATTGGGCGTATATGGCCTTGATGGAGTCGCGCATCTCACTGGAATCCGAACTGTCTGACGAGAAGCAGATCTATATATCCACCGGGTTGGGTGGGAGGGAAGGCAAACTCCGTTTCTATGTGTTGATCCTTTCTGTCGGTAATCAGCCTTTTCAGGAGTATCAGCGCAATGTGATCGAACGTGAGTTCCCATTTGAACTAACCCAACAGGATTGTGAGATTGAATACCTGAAGATTGCCGAACAATATGTGGAATTGCTTTTCCTGATATCCGTAAAGTCTGATATCAAGGCTGTGTTGGACGGGGTGATTGCCGAATGTAACCAGTATGGCAATTTCCTGTCGAAATTGTTCACGATCACAAATGTAAAAGAGTTATCACCGGAAGAGATAGAGGAGGTTTTACAAAGGAATGGAGACAGTCAGGCAAGCAATTAAATACGGTATTGTGGGCGTAAGCAATACATTGATCACTGCGATCGTGATCTGGGTGATGATGAAAGGGCTGGGGTGTTCGGATATTCTTTCCAATATAGTGGGATATGCCGCCGGCGTGTTGAACAGTTTTATTTGGAATAAGCGATGGACTTTCCAGAGCGATGCCGGGTGGATGAGTAGCGGTTTCCGCTTTTTGGTGGCTTTTGGTATTTGTTACCTGTTGCAACTGGGCGTTTTGATGTACCTGAATGCCCATCTGTCCATCGATCCGTACTACAACCAGCTGCTGGCGATGGTATTCTATACGGCGATCAACTTTGTGATGAATAAATTTTATACATTTAAATCCTGACGGATATGGAGTTGGAAGAGAAAAAACTGGCCATCATTGTTCCTTGTTATAATGAAGAGATGGTAATCGCCGAATCGTACCGGCGGACCAAAGCGGTATTGGCAGCATTACCTAACCCATCGGAAATTATTTATGTGAACGATGGCAGTCGTGACCGTACCCGTGCCATGTTGGACGATATAGCCCGGCAAGACGCTACCGTGAAAGTGATCCATTTCTCCCGCAACTTCGGTCACCAACCTGCCGTAACGGCCGGTATCCATCACTGTGATGCCGATTTGGCTATCATTATCGATGCCGATATGCAGGATCCTCCCGAATTATTTCCGGATATTCTGGCGCTGCAGGATACGGAAAAGGCGAATGTGGTTTATTGTGTGCGTAAGTCGCGCGAGGGGGAGAGTTTCTTCAAACTCTTTACCTCCAAAATGTTCTATCGTACCATGAACGCTATGAGTGAAGTGGCTTTCCCGCTTGATACGGGTGATTTTAGGCTGATAGACCGTACGGTGATGGATGAGTTCAACAAACTGCGTGAAAAAGGTAAATATATCCGGGGATTGATCAGTTGGTTGGGCTTCAAACAAATCCCGTATTATTATGAGCGGGAAGCGCGTATCGCCGGCGTAACCAAGTATCCGTTGAAGGTGTTGCTGAAGTTTGCGTCCAACGCCCTGCTTTACTTCTCTAAAAAACCGCTTAAAATGGCGATGGGACTGGGGTTTCTGGCTGTGCTGATCGGTATTTTACTGGCTGTGTGGTTCACCTTTGGGAAGTTGTACGGCTATGTGGAAGCGGAGTCGGGATGGACCTCCATCATTACCATGGTGATCTTTTTTGGCGGTGTGCAATTGATTACGGTAGGGGTTCTCGGACAATACATCGGTATCCTCTTTGACGAGATCAAAGCCCGTCCGGAGTACATTGTGGAGGGAAAAAAGAATTTTAAGTAAAGGTAGTAATCTCTAAATACGAAATACGATGCCATTAAACCTGCAAAAGAACCTGCCGGCCATCGAACTGTTGAAGAAGGAACATATTTTCGTGATGGATTCCCTGCGTGCTTCCACACAGGATATCCGCCCTTTGCGGGTGGTGGTGCTGAACCTGATGCCGCTCAAGATTACTACCGAAACAGACCTGATCCGGCTGCTTAGTAATTCTCCCTTACAGGTTGAACTCGATTTTATGAAGATCAAAGGCCATACGCCCAAGAATACCCCGATCGAACACATGCAGGAGTTTTACAAAGATTTCGACGAGATTGCCGGCGATTACTACGACGGTATGATCATCACCGGAGCGCCTGTGGAACAGATGCCTTTCGAAGAGGTGACGTATTGGGAGGAGGTGACCGGTATCTTTGACTGGGCGCGTACGCATGTGACGTCTACTTTATATATATGCTGGGCGGCTCAGGCCGGCCTGTATCATTTTCATGGTATACCCAAGTACGATTTGCCGGCTAAGATGTTCGGCGTGTTCCGGCATACGGTGCGTGAACCGCATCTGCCCATTTTCCGTGGATTCGACGACGAGTTTTTTGTACCGCACAGCCGGCATACGGAGATACGGCGGGATGATATGCTGAAAGTGCCGGCGATCCGCCTCCTTTCCGAAAGCGATGAGTCGGGCGTCTATATGGCAATGACACGTGGCGGACGTGAGTTCTATATCACCGGTCATTCCGAATATTCTCCCTATACGTTGAACGACGAATATATGCGTGATCTGGGCAAAGGACTTCCTATCAGCGTGCCACAGAACTATTACCGCAACAATAATCCGGCACTGGGGCCTGTTGTCCGGTGGCGCGGCCATGCCAACCTGTTGTTTACCAACTGGCTGAACTACTACGTATATCAGGAAACTCCTTTCCGCATCGAAGATATTAAACATCTTGGCGACCTTTGATATGGCTGCATCTGCCCGTCCCATCGAACTACTTTCCCCGGCCAAAGACCTGGCTTGTGGCATGGAAGCGATCAACCATGGTGCGGATGCTGTCTACATAGGTGCCCCCCGGTTCGGCGCCCGTTCGGCGGCGGGCAACAGCCTGGATGATATTGCTGCCTTATGCTCGTATGCGCATACCTACGGCGCGCGGGTGTATGTGGCCTTGAATACGATCCTGAAAGAAGACGAACTGGCTGATGCCGAACGCATGATCCGTCAGTTGTACGAGGGGGATGTGGATGCCCTCATTGTACAGGATATGGGGGTCTTGCGGATGGACCTTCCGCCTGTCCCGCTGCATGCCAGTACACAAACAGACAATCGCACGCCTGAAAAGGTAAAGTTCCTGCAACACGCAGGATTTCGCCAGGTGGTATTAGCCCGGGAACTGTCATTGCCGGAGATTCGGAAGATTGCGGAAGAAACAACCGTTCCCCTCGAAGTATTTGTACACGGCGCCTTGTGTGTGAGCTACAGCGGGCAATGTTACCTGAGCGCCGCCCTGAGCGGACGTAGCGCTAACAGGGGCGAATGTGCCCAGTATTGCCGTCTGCCATATTCGTTGGAAGATGCGGATGGCCGGACTATTGTGCAACACAAACATTTACTTTCATTGCGTGACTTGAACCGTTCCGGAGAGCTGGAGGCTTTGTTGGATGCCGGTGTTTCTTCGTTCAAGATTGAAGGACGGTTGAAAGAAATAGGATATGTCAAGAACGTAACTGCCTGGTATCGCCGTAAGCTGGATGAGATCCTGGCACGTCGGCCGGAATACTGCCGTGCTTCTGCCGGGAGATCTACCTATTCGTTTGATCCGGATCCGGCGAAGAGTTACAACCGTGGATTTACTTCTTTTTTCCTGCATCGGCGTACTCCTGATATCACTTCTTTCGATACCCCTAAATGGACAGGTGAACCGGTGGGTACGGTGAAAGAGCTGAAAGGCCATTCCTTTACCGTGGCAGGCATCAAACCCTTGCATAATGGCGACGGTCTGACTTACTTCAACAGCCGGGGTGAACTGGAAGGGTTTCGCATCAATCGGGTGGAAGACAACCGTGTCTATCCGGCCGAAATGCCTTCCATCCAACCGAAAACGCCTTTGTTCCGTAACTTCGACCAGGCATTCGATAAGCTGCTGTCAAAACCTTCAGCCGAACGGAAATTGGATGTTCAGATTGAATTCCTGGATCATGCGTTCGGTTTTACCTTGTGCCTGGAAGATGAAACCGGCGCGCGGGTCATGCTGGTGCAGCCTTTTGACAAAGAATTGGCGAAGCGCGACCAAGCTGAAAATATCCGCACCCAGTTGGCGAAATTAGGCAATACGCCTTTTCTGGCTGCGGAAGTGAAGGTGTCTTTGTCGGATAACTGGTTTGTGCCTTCGTCTCTGTTGGCGGATATGCGCCGCGTGGGTGTGGAGAAACTGTTGGCCTGCCGCAAGATGCGTTATCCGCGGGAATGGGCACGACCGGTAGCAATGATTCAGCCGGATCGGAAACTGCTTTATCCCATTGACAGGCTGACTTATCTGGGGAATGTGTCCAACAGCAAAGCGGCTTCTTTTTATACCGACCACGGTGTAACACACGTGGATGATGCGTTTGAACTGCACCCGCTACCGGATGTGCCGCTCATGTTTGCCAAACATTGCCTGCGCTATAGCCTGGGCTGGTGTCCGGTGTATCAGCAGAAGCCTTCTCCTTACAGGGAGCCTTATTACCTGGTGCACAAAGATACCCGCCTGCGCCTTGAATTCGACTGTAAACAATGCCAGATGCGTGTCATCCGCGTTTGATTTAGCATTGCTCTCTTTGAAAGCGATTAACATTTCATCATTAATACCACTCATCATGAAAAAGCTACTTTTGCTCCCTTTGATCTGTCTGTTCGCATTGTCTGATTGCGCCGACAAACCGCTCGATCCCAACAAACCGGTGTATGTAACCATTAGTACCACTATGGGCGATGTGACCGTGATGCTGTACGACGATACGCCGCTGCATCGCGACAACTTCATTAAACTCTGCCGGTCAAATGCCTACGAAGGTGTGCTGTTCCACCGAATCATCAAAGATTTTGTGGTACAGGGTGGCGATCCTGCCAGTAAAGCCCATGAGCCGGGCGTATTGTATGGCGATGGCGACGGCGGATTTACCGTTCCTGCCGAAATCAGGCCTAACCACTTCAACAAGAAAGGTGCCCTGATCGATGCCAAAGAAATGGACGCGGATAACCCTGAGCGTGCGTCGGCCGGGACCCAGTTCTGCTTTGTACAGGGCAAGGTGCTGAACGACGAAGAACTGGCGCAGAAAGAAACCCGCATCAACGAGATACGCCGCAACTGGTTCTACCACAAATTCCGCAAACAACTAAAAGCAGAACAGCCTTTCCTGGCCGATAGCGTGAACGAAGTCGAATTGCATACCCTGGCCTCTGTGATGGTGATGGATACGCTGGAAGTATTAGGTACGTATGTGATACCTGACGATCGCCGCGAAATCTATAAGACGATTGGTGGTGTGCCGCACCTCGACGGTTCGCTCACTATCTTCGGCGAAGTGACAGGCGGTTTTGATATCGTAGAGAAGATGTCGCTCGTGGCTACCGACAAGAACGATCGTCCGTTGAACGACGTATGGGTTACTTCCACCAAAGTATTCCAGAAATAACGTTTCCCGGATTATAGATGAAACAGGCGTTTCGTGCATGGATTCAGGCTGTTGGTTAAATAAATTTGCCATTACAAGCTGGACGATGGATATTTGCTTCATGTTTAATCACTAAAAAGTTACAGTCATGAAGAAATCGATGGTAGTTGCGATGCATACCTTGTTCTGGTTATGCTTTCCTGTTATCCTGACATTCAGCCGATGGGCTGCCCAGTTTACATTTCCTGTTCTCGACAAGGACTCCATCAAAAACCCTTGGAGTATTTTTGTGGATCAATTGCAATCGTTGTTTGGCCAAATGGATATGGGCCGGGATATGTGGAGCCTGTTTAATGTGTGGGAAATGGTTGTTGGCCTACTGATCTACATATTCCTTGCCGTTGGCGTGTTTTACTTGTATTATGGTGTGTTTATTCCAAAGGCAGTCCGAAAGGGATCAGTGATGAGCAAAGCGTGGCCGGTATTATTCCTGCTTGGATTCCCGTTTCTACTTGTTACGTTGTTGTCTACCTGTACATTTTCTGTCAGTTGGTATTATCTGTCGTATCTGGTGCTGGTGTATTCGCTTACGTTATTTTTTGCTGTCGCAGGCTCGTTATTCCGCATCTTTGAGAACTGGTACAGCGACCGTTTGCTGAATGAGCAACTGAAACAACAAAACCTGCACAGTGAACTGGCTTTGCTGAAGAGCCAGGTCAATCCGCATTTCCTGTTCAATACCTTAAATAATATTGACGCATTGATCCGTAAGGATACGGCTAAGGCATCCGGATGCCTGCTTGAATTCTCGGACATGCTACGCTATATGATCTACGAGTCGGATACCGAACGGGTACCGTTGAGAAGTGAGTGGCAGTATCTACACAATTATGTGGATATCCAGCAAATACAGTATGCCAACCCCCAGCTAGTTTCTTTGAAATTACAGGGAGAGCCTGAAGGTATACGGATAGCTCCCATGTTGTTCATCCCCTTTGTAGAGAATGCCTTCAAGCACTGTACGGATAAAGAGCAGCCGGATGCCATCCGTTTCTCGGTCGGTATACAAGGAAAATCTGTAGTATTTACCGCGGTCAACCTTTTCGATCCGGTAAAGCGTATCCATAAAGATAAGATGGGTGGCGTGGGTTTGCGTACGGTACGCCGCCGGTTGGAGTTGCTGTATCCCAGTCGCCATATGTTACTAATCGACGACCGCAATGGCTTTTATCAAGTATCCCTAACCCTCGACACACATGAAGATTAATTGTAGCATTATAGATGATAGTCCGCTGGCCATTGATAAGCTGGCGGATTTTGTGCAGGCCAGCCCGGACCTGCACTTATTGCAAACGTTCACAAATGCCCCGGATGCACTTGCTTTCCTCCGGAAGCAACCTGTCGACCTGATCTTTCTCGATATCCAGATGGAAGAAATGAGCGGTTTGGAGTTCTTAGGACATCTCGCCGCAAAGCCGCACATAGTGATTGTTTCGGCCTATAGTGAATATGCCGTGAGCGGTTTTGATCATGCCGTGACCGATTACCTGTTGAAGCCTTATTCCTTCAGCCGTTTCCGCCAAGCGGTGGATAAAGTAATCAGCACAATGGGGCATACAACTGCATCTGGCTTTATGTTTGTGAAGACCGAATATCGGATGGAACGTGTAGACTTTGCCGATATTCTCTATATCGAAGGACAGGGAGGATATCTGCGTATCGTGACTACGCAAACAAAGATCATGACACTGCAAAATTTTGCCACAATGGAGTCGCTCCTGCCTGTAGATAACTTCATGCGCGTGCATAAATCATATATCGTAGCCCTGAATAAGATCGAACATATCGAACGTAATGTGATCCGGATCGGTCGGGAACATATTCCCGTAGGAGAGAGTTATCGCGATAAACTCTACCGGACGTTGAAAATAAAAGACTGAACAGGTATCTTTTTCAATCCCTTGGTTGTTACATAAGAAAATACACTGTAAGTTTGCTATCTGCATAATGTGTTTACGCTAATGTATAATTGTATATGAAAAAAATTGCCCTTATCGGCGCATCCGGTTTTATCGGTTCCGCCATCATGAAAGAAGCGATCGGACGAGGAATCCAGGTGGTCGCTATCGTACGGAATCCGGGAAAGATCGCAATCCGGCATCCGAAGTTGAAAATAGAGGAGGTGGATGTGATGGATACCGACCTGTTGGTGCGTAAGCTAACCGGCATAGAGGCTGTGATCAGCGCTTACAGCCCAGGTTGGCAGAATCCTGCTATTGCCGAAGATACGCTCAAAGGCTATCCTTCTATCTTGTGTGCAGTGAGGAAGTCGGGCGTGAGCCGCTTCCTTGTTGTAGGCGGAGCCGGTAGCCTGCTAGTATCTCCTGGCATTCAATTGATGGATTCCGGTGCCATTCCGGCAGCCTTCCTGCCGGTTGTAAAAAGCCTGGCTGCATTTTATACCGACTATCTGCTGCCGGAAAAAGAAGTAGACTGGGTCTATTTCTGTCCCGCCGGCGATATTGTGCCTGGTGAACGGACCGGAAAATTCCGCCTCGGCCTGGACGAACTGATTATAGGGACAGACGGGAAAAGCCGTATCTCCGTGGAAGACTATGCTGTGGCCATGCTGGATGAATTTGAACGTCCGGCCCATCATCGCCAGCGGATGACGATCGGGTATTAATGGGGTCATTGACCGGACCGGCTTTATTAGGTATGGATAATTTTCAGCCGTTCCCACAGCCATTCCGGGATTAATTTCCAGCCGTATACCAACACGGCGTATCGCCAGTCGATGACGATGCGCCGTTTCTTTTTTTCAATCGCCTGCATAAGCTGCCGGGCTACTTTTTCGGGTTGCATCAACAGGGGATAACGATCGTTCTTTAACAACGCCGTCTGTACAAATCCGGGACGGATATCCGTAAAATAAATCGGCAGGTTTTCCATCCGCGATAGTTGTGCCAGTGCATCCAGGTAGATATGCTGATAGCGTTTGGTGGCCGAGTAGGAGGGTGCTATTCCCAGCCCTTTCGTGCCGGCAATGGAGGTGATGGCTGCAATATGCCCATACCCTTGCCCCCGGAAATATTGCCAGGCGGTGATTGCCATCCGGCTGAATCCCACCACGTTGGTCTGCACGGTGGCGAGTTCTGTTTCAATTTCCAATAACCGGTTCTGACTGCCGATACCTGCACTGAGCAGGATTACGTCCATTCCTCCTGTGAGGTCGATCAGGCGATAGAGTTGGTCCGTTGCTTCGGGACGGGTTACGTCGATTGGCTGAATGGCTACCCGGTCGGGCGCTTCCCGTTGGAGTGTTTCCAATTGTGCTAACCGCCGTCCGGCCACTCCCACACGCCATCCCTGACGGATGTATAACCGGGCGGTTTCATACCCGATTCCAGACGTCGCTCCGATGATAATGATTCGTTTCATTAGGGATAGTTTTATAGTTACAAATATACGTTTTTAATATGATGCAACGGGTTTTATCATAAAACCATTCTGGACATAGGAATATTTTGTTATATTTGCTGCATTTCATTGTGCATCAACTAAAACAAATCCCATGTCAGTTAAAACATTTATCGACGCCAATAAAGGACGTTTTCTGGACGAACTTTTCTCACTTATCCGTATCCCATCCATCAGTGTCAAGCACGATCATAAACCCGATATGGAGGCCTGTGCCTGCCGCTGGAAAGAATTGCTGCTGTCTTCAGGTGCTGATAAAGCGGAAATCATGACTACCCAAGGCAATCCGGTCGTATACGGAGAAAAACAGGTGGCGTCTGATGCCCCTACCGTATTGGTCTATGCTCATTACGATGTAATGCCGGCCGAACCGCTCAATCTATGGAAGAGCGAACCGTTTGAGCCTGAGATTCGTGACGGCCGTATCTGGGGGCGTGGAGCCGACGACGACAAGGGACAGGCCATGATGCAGGTCAAAGGGTTTGAAACAGCTTTGCAGAACGATCTCCTGCTCTGCAACGTTAAGTTCATTTTTGAAGGTGAAGAAGAGATCGGTTCGCCCAGCCTGGAGGCTTTTTGCCGGGAGCACCGAGAGCTGTTGAAGGCCGATATCATCCTGGTATCAGACACCAGTATGGTGAGCGCCGATATCCCCTCACTGACGACCGGCCTGCGCGGCTTGGCATATTGGGAGGTGGAAGTAACCGGACCGAACCGCGACCTGCATTCGGGACACTTCGGAGGCGCTGTAGCCAACCCGATCAATGTTCTTTGTAAGCTGATGGCCGATATCACAGACGAAGACGGCCGGATCACTATCCCTGGTTTTTACGACGATGTGGAAATGGTTTCCGAAACCGAACGGGCGATGCTCCGTCAGGTGCCATTCGACGAAGCGAAGTATAAAGAAGCAATCGGTGTAAAGGCGTTGAAAGGGGAGGCTGGTTTCTCAACGCTCGAACGGAACAGTTGCCGGCCTTGTTTTGATATCTGTGGGATCTGGGGTGGATATACGGGAGAAGGCAGTAAGACTGTGTTACCGTCAAAAGCCTTTGCCAAGGTATCGTGCCGGCTGGTACCCCATCAGGATCATGCGAATATTTCTCGGTTGTTTGAGGCGTATATGGCAGAGGTGGCACCGGACTATGTGACGGTGACGGTTCGCCCTTCGCATGGCGGACAAGGTTATGTGTGCCCGATAGACCTGCCTGCCTATAAAGCGGCAGAAGAAGCTGTAGGCGTGGCTTTCGGTATGCGTCCACTGGCTGTTCGACGGGGTGGAAGCATTCCGATCATTGCTACGTTTGAGCAAGTGCTGGGTATCAAAACCATCCTGATGGGTTTTGGGCTGGAACAGAATGCCATTCATTCGCCTAATGAAAGTTGCCGGTTGGACTTTTTCTATAAAGGGATTGAATCAGTGGCCGAATTTTACCGTCGTTATCCGTTGCGATAAGCAGTATATAAACAAAAATTGATCACATGAATGAGAACGTTTTGAATGAGATGATTCAGCTGCGCCAAACGTTGACTTCTATTTTTGACTTATTGCACTCCGGATCCGAGACTGCCATGAAGGATATATTGACCTGTATGCTTACCTTCTTTAAAGTGGATCGTGTTTCTGTTGGAGCTTTTCAAGACAATAAAAAAGGTATATTCCTGATTAACCAGGTGTATGCTGAACATTGTGGACCGGTCCCTCAGGAGGACCTGGACTATATTCCTGTCTCTGGTTTGTTCTGGAATATGGATGTGATTGGCAATAAGGGGCATATTGCCATTGATGATTTGGAGGTATATTCCGGTACGCTGGTCGACCGGGTGTTGTTCACGGCTTTTGGCGTTCAGTCAATCTTTGTTTTTCCTACGTTAAAAGGGGAGGATGCGGTTGGATATGTTGTGTTGGAAACCTGTCGTCGTAAAAAGGTGTGGACTTCCTGGGATATCGAGTGCGCCCGTTTTGTAGCCCATCTGATATCCTTGTCAGTGGAAAAAGAACAAATCCGGAAAAAAAGGCTGTTATCCTCCAGCCAGTTACTTCAGCATCAATCGATATTCCAGATCATATTTAATAATATGGCATGGTGTGTGGAAGTGTTCGATGAAAACGGTCACCTGATTGAGATCAATGACGCAGCATTGAAAACCTTTAACACCACCCGCGAAGCTATACTGGGTATTCAGGTCTTTGATAGCCCGAACTTAGCGAAAGAGACTAAAGATAAATTGCGCAATGGCGAGACTGTACTGATTGATATCGAATATGATTTTAGTAAGAATAGTCAATGTGGTTATTATAAGTCTGCTTGTAAGAATGAGATCAAGTATCTGAAGGTCAGGGTTGTGCCTATGAAAAATGCGGAAGGGTCTCCGGTTGGCTATCTTTTTCTGGCTTATGATAATACGAATAATCACCTGAAGAATGAAAAAATCCGGCAGATATTCTCTAAAATGCAGACTGCTGTGGATACCGGCAATTCATTCCTGTTAGAATATGAGATGGATAAAAACAGGCTGAATATAGATCTCAATCTGTCTTTGAGATCGATGGAAGATCCCCTGACCAGGTTTTGGAAAGAGGTAGCCGGGATGACCGGACGGTTAACCGATTCGGTCCATCCGGAAGATGTTAACGCTTACAAGCACTATATCAATCAATTGAAAGAGGGAAGACGAACACATTGTTCGTTTGTCTTTCGCCGCATCATAGAAAAAAAGACCTATTGGTTCCGTGCTAATTTGCGTGCCTATAGATTGAATGCATCGAATCGTGCGGAAAAGGTGGTAGGCTACATTACCGATATTACCCGTGATAAGGAAAAGGAAATACAGTTGTTTAAAACCCGTGAGGCTGAAAAACTGAAATCGGCTTTTATGGCCAATATCAGTCACGTAATCAGGACACCTTTGAATGCCATAGTGGGATTCTCTAATATTCTGGTGGATATGAACAGCACCGAAGAGACTGAGTTTTTTCGGAAAACGATCAACCGCAACAATGTGCTTTTGCTCCAATTGGTGGATGATATCTTTGATTTTTCACAGATTGAGTTGGGCACTTTAACGTTTACTCTGGGAAAGGTAAGTATCAAGGAGGTGTGCCTGGCTGTAGTGAAATCGTATGAATTGGCACTTACACCGGAGGTTAAACTGGAATTTGATCCTGATTTACCGGATTGTTTTATTTATGCAGATCGAAAACGGGTGCGGCAGGTTTTGTCACAGTTTATCGGGAACGCAATCAAATTTACCGAAAACGGTCATATTTCTCTTCAGTACGAACAGCAAAGCGACCACACATTTTTACTCAAAGTGTCGGATTCCGGTACCGGGATATCTGAAAATGAACAAGAGATGATCTTCAACTATTTTTATCAGGTAGACCATTTCAATCAGGGGACCGGATTAGGACTGGCTGTTGCCAAGTCACTCATTGAAGGAATGGGAGGAAAGATCGGGGTAGAATCTGTTCAGGGACAAGGGTCTGTTTTCTGGTTCCAGCTGCCTTTATATACCCCGGTGTCTGTTTTAAACTAAATTTTAATCTACTATGGACGTAAAACCTAAAGCAGCGGAATCTGCGGTATTGATGCAAAATATTGTCATGTTGCGGGAAATTGTTATTCGCATACTTTCGTTGATACATGCCAAAAACAGTGATACGATGGATGCATCGCTTCGCCTCGTACTTGATTTTTGGCAGGCCGACCGAATTTCGCTGGCGGGTGTAGACAGCCAAACCTCTGAAATATTCTATCTGGGGCAAGCAGGCAAGGAAGGAATAGCGCCGTTGCCTTTTCTGTACAATTCACGTATAACCATGTCAGAGCACTCCTGGATGATCGCAAAGTTGCAACAGGGGGAAGTGCTGATGATCGACAATCTAGAACAACTGCCTCCTGAAGGAATAGCCGAAAGGTGGTTTATGGAGCATATAGGGACACGTTCCTATATGGTCGCTCCGGTGATATTGAATGGAAGTATGACTGGATTCCTGACACTTGAGTGCATCCATTCTCCACGGACATGGGCACCACTGGATGCAGAAAATCTGCGTGTCCTGGCAAGTCTGTTATCGACTGTGATCGAACAAGAGCAGGCCAAGCATGCAATGGTCTATTCGTCGCACCAATTACTGAAGATGGATTTTCTCTTCCAGTACATATATGACAACCTGGCCTGGGCGGTTGAATTATACGACGAAAAGGGATATCTAATCGACCTTAATCCAGCCAGCCAGGAATTGTACGGCTATACGCGTGAACAGGTATTGGGCATCAACTTATTTGCCAACCCGAATATTCCTGAGGATCATAAAGTTCGTTTGAGAAGGGGAGATAGTGTGGACTATGTGTTAACGTACGATTTTAACCGGACGATTGAAAGCGGCTATTTCCCCACTGTTTGTGAGACAAAAATCAAACATATCTGCGGATATTGCCATCCGGTAAAAGACGCTCATGGTGAGGTGATATTTTACCTAAGCCTATTGTTTGACGATACGGAAAACTATCGGCGCGATGAAGAACTTAAGCGGGGGCTGGCTAAACTGAATGCTGCGATAGATACCGGAAATTCATTTCTGTGGGAATTTGATGCACGGGAGGAGACGGGAGACGAATTGTATGAGTTTGATCAGGACAATCCGATGGTGAGCCCGTCGGCTACAAGACGGCGTAAAAATACACCCCGCACGCTCAGAGAGTTATTCGAATCGATCCATCCGGACGACATCTCATCTGTAGTGAATCATTTTTATCCCCGGATGATGCGAGGGGAATTAGATGCTTTTACGGCTACTTACCGGCGTATTTTAGGTGGCAAAATCTACTGGTTTACATCCAATGTACGGGTTGATGTATATGATACAAAGGGGAAACCAATTAAAATAGTTTGCTATACTACTGATATCACCAAAGAGAAAGAACAGGAACTGGAGTTGCTGAAGGCACAGGAAGCCGACCAGTTGAAATCGGCCTTTATGGGTAATATCAGCCATGAAGTGCGCACGCCATTGAATTCGATCGTTGGTTTTTCGAATTACCTGGTCGACCTGAACAGTACACCTGAAACCGAGACCTTCCGTGAGATTATTAATAAAAACAATACGCTACTGTTGCAATTGATAGACGACATTCTTGATTTCTCTAAAATTGAACTAGGTACACTGGATTATTATTTTACTGATGTGTCTGTTAAAGAGGTGTTTGAAGAAGTGATCAGCACCTATAGCCCCATGATTCAGCATCATATTCAGCTGGCGTATGATGGCAATTTGCCTGCATATATGCTATTTACTGACCGGAAGCGGATGCGCCAGGTCTTGTCGCAGCTATTAGGCAATTCGATCAAATATACGCAGAAAGGGAAGATCACCTTGTCGTATGAACAGACGGTTGATAACCAGTGCCTGATGAAGTTGGAAGATACAGGTATCGGACTTTCTGAAAACAGTAAGAAAGAGGTGTTCAATACCTTTTACAAGGAAAATGAATTTAATCAGGGTTCAGGATTGGGCCTTCCCATCGCCAAAGCCATTGTAGAAGCGATGGGAGGAAAGATCGGAGTAGAATCTGTTCAGGGACAAGGTTCTGTTTTCTGGTTTACCTTGCCCCTGAAAGAAGAGTCACCGGTATAAGTTTGCAGGCAAGGCCTATACCCGGCATTTCTTTGAATTGTACTTCGGCACCTCGCGTGTTCCCGTTTCATAATCCTTGAAATACCCCTGTAATTAATGGCATATTGATGATTTAGCACTGCCTGTTTTCAAAGTCAACCCTATTTGATGATTAGCACTGCCTGTTTATGGCTCACAAGATTCTTGTGGGGAAATCTGCTTTCACCCTTTCACTTTCTTCAGTCAGTCAGTGGCTTAGGGTGAAAGGGGACTTCAAAAAGCAGATGTGCTGTCACTTTTGACCAGATGCAGGCCTTGCTCAAACGAGGCCTGCGCCTCACTC
>JAVBUH010000006.1:0-52205 GCA_031555505.1 Tannerellaceae bacterium | reverse complement strand
GGTACCACCCTGATAGGTTCATTTCATGGGTTAGGATGCTTCACTTTCCCTTAGTTTGCGTCGGATCTTTCAGATTTTGCGGAACTTGAAGCACCCCGCTTTCACATACGCCGGAACTTGAAGCAAGCCCACATTCAAGTTTTGCGGAACTTGAAGCAAGCCCACATTCAAGTTCGCCGGAATATGAATGTTCACATCTGTCGGAACACATCCTCTATAATAAACGTTTTTATATTGGGGGGGGTGTGCAAATCAAGGCGTTTTCATGGTTGTTTGATTGCTGTCTGATGGTTAGAAGGGGTAGCCGATGGCGAGGTGCCAGCCGATACCTTTTTGGCCGTAGTTGTCGATGTTGAAGTAGCCGGATTTGGAGGTTTGGTAGGGGACGTGGAGGCCGACGCCTACGTCAAGGCGTACAACGAGGAAGCCCATGTCGTAGCGGATACCGGCGCCGGTGCCCAGGGCGAGGTCGTTGAGGAAGCGGCTGGCTTTGAGGGTGCCGCCGGGTCGGTCGGAGTCGTCGCGGAAGAGCCATACGTTGCCGCAGTCGAGGAAGGTGGCGCCGTGCAGGTTGCCTACGATGCGGAACCGGTATTCGAGGTTGGCTTCAAACTTGATGTCGCCCGTCTGGTCGATGCTGGCATACGGATCGGTGTCGTCGGTTTTATAGCTGCCCGGACCGATGCTGCGGATCGTGAAGGCGCGGATACTGTTGGCGCCGCCTACATAGAATTGTTCTTTGTAAGGGGATACCTTGGCATTGCCGTAGCTATAGATGGCGCCGGCCGATACACGTCCTACGAGCCAGTTGTTCTTGTCGATCCGGTAGTTGTAGCGGAATTCACTTGTGCCCTTGACAAACTGGGCAAAGGGATTGCCCAACAATTTCTTCTCTTGCTGGTTGAACTCCTGCCCGGCGGCGGCATACAACCCGGCTACGATATTACCGGCCTGGGTAAGGGTGCTTTCCCACCAGATATGGTTGTCGAGTGAGGTAATGGGCGAGTCGTCGTACCGATAGGTATAGCTGATGGCCGGGATGAACTGGCTTTGCAAACTCTTATAAACGGCCGGGTTGTCGGCCATGATCTTGCTGAACTGCGGCGTGGTGTCTTGCAGGAGGTTGAACTCCAGCCGGAAGGGCGTGAACGAATGTGTGCTGGTGGCTGTCGGTTGGAAGTCGTAGGTGAAGTTGCCCCCGAACGACAGCATCTTGAAGTAGCCGGCACGGTTCATCTGGTTGGCATAGATGCGGGCGGTGGTGGTAGCCGGATAGTCCAGGTTGCGGTTCGCAAATCCCGGGAATAAGACCGAAGGGAAGGTAAGGGTAGAACTGAGCCCAAACTCGTAGCTGTTGATCTTCCCTTCGCCCGAATCGGAGTTGCCCGTCTGCCATTCATACGAACCGCGCGCCTGCACGCCAAAGGTCTCTCCGCCGCGGAAGATGTTCCGCCGGGTGACACTGAAGATCATCCCTGGCCCGGCATAATCGTTGCTTTTGCTTTTGACGTTCAGTTCCAGTTCACCGTCGAGCGGGAGATCGTACACGGCATTGAGGCGCATATCGAGCCGCGCGTTGCGCCGGGTGGTGTCTTCGGGGGTAAACTGCATCTCGGTGTACTGGAAAATGCCGAGGCGCGACAGGCCCGTCTGCGTTTTCTGGAGGCGTGCCTGCGAAAAGAGCTCGCCTTCGCGGAGGTAGAACCGGTTATAGAGTACCGACGGGCGTATGCGCAGTTTGCCTTCATAGTAGATCGTCATATCCTTATACCGGAGCGAGTCGGTGGGTGGCTCATTTTTGTAGCCGTTGAGGTGTACAGACACGTTGCCGATGGTCCACGGCCGTAGCGACGAAGGGGGAATACCTTGTTTACGCACCACACGCAGCCATACCTTGCCGGGGGTGAGGGTAGTGTCGGCCTCGTAGACGATAAAGTCCGGGCGAAAGTAGTAGAAACCGTTGTTGCGCAGCAGGGTGGCAATGCGTTGCCGTTCGTCTTCCAACCGGGATACGTTGAAAAGGTCGCCTTTGCGTAGCACGCTCTCGCCTATATAGTCGCCGATGAGGCTGTCGGCCTGTTGGCGCAGGCGTACATAGCGGATACTGTCGTAGGTATAGGGGTGGTTCATCTCCAGTTGGTAGCTGATCCCGGCTTTGCGGTCGTTTTTCTGGTCGGGTATCAGTTGGTAGGAGGAGGCAGCATCAAAATAACCGTTTTCACGCAGTACGTTGCGGGCTACAGCCACACGCACATCCGGGTTTACGGTGGTGATAAATACGGGTTTGGAGGCGAATTTCCGGAATATCCATTCGTTTACCTTCCCTTTTTTATGCACGAAGGCATTGTATATCCACAAGCCGAAAGGGATAGGGAAGCGGGTAGACGAACTGCCGAACAGGGCATTGTTGGGCGGATACTCCAGGGCGGCCGTGGCTTCGTCCAGGGCGGCTTCTCCGTCACGGCTTTTGTCTTCCTGCGCCATGTCTATTTTCCGGATGCCAGTGTATAGCGTTTCTCCTTCGGGCAGGTTTTTGGTGGTGCTGCACGACAGCGCCAGTGCCAGGAAAAGGATTCCTGCCAGCAACACCCCGCCGGTGTTGTGCCGGGTGGGTGGTTTAGCGGGCTGCGGGTGTCTCATGGGGTTCCTGTGTTTGTGCTGCCGGCTCTTCTTCGGGTACCGGCGTTGGTTTTTTACGGCGGAAGTTGAAGAGTTCGCGCAAATATAACATTTTCTTCCGTAGCACGATACCTGCGCCGGTTTCCATGATATCGCCTTCGAGGATACTCTCGTAATTGCGGTCGTGGAAGAGTTTGACGTAACGCGTGCCGGCCTGGTCGAGCCGGTATTCGAACGATACGTTATCGATAAACGATTCCTGTTGCTGCACATCGCCCGACGATACTTTACCGCCGATCACCACACGGATTCGGTCGTTGTAGAAACGTTTGGCGAAGCGGAATGAATAGTCGGTGCGCTGCCCGCCGCCCGCTGCCGGATCGCTCTCGTAGGTATCTACACCTACGGAGATATCTACCGTCTTCAGGGCGTCGCCGGCTATGCTGTTGATCTCGCTTTCGAGGAAGCTGTTGAGGGCGTTGCCCATATTCATGTTGTTGGTTCCGCCGGCACTGTTGCCATCGAGGTACATACCGGTCATGATCATGGCAATGGCTCGCTTGGACCGTTCTTCGGGACCTACGGAGGCGAGGTCGTTCTTGACGGTAATATTCTCGGGTGCATCGATGATGAATTGGAGTTCCATATCGTTCAGGCGATTCTTCAACTGGATGCCTACGTCGAAGTTGACCGATTGCGGGCTTCCTCCGAGGTTGGATACGGAGGCGCGTGTGCGTTCGGTAGCCGAGAGGTTGAGGGCCGGGTTCATCGGGTCGCCGTCCCATTGCACATAACTGTCTTGTTTGATGTGGAATTCCTTGAGCGGGATGATGGGCAGGGCGTATTTGATATTGCCGCCATTCAGGGTATACCGTCCGTTGAGGATCATATCGCCCTGGCGGGTATACTGGAAAGAGAGGTCGCCGCCGCCTTCCAGTTGGACATAGCTCGACTGGTCGGGGGTGATGTCGGCACGCAGTTGTACCACCGGGTCGATATGGATCACCATCATCATATCCATCCCGCCGAGCGGCATTACCGGTTGCCGGCGGCGCATCCGGGTGAGGGTGTCGGTAAAGGAGGTAAAGGTGACGAGGTCTTTCAGACGGTCTTGCACGGTGAGGGCACTTTCGCCCATGACGTAGGTCACGTCTGTGCCGCCGAGCAATTGGAGGTCGCCCCGGATGGTGAGTGCATCCAGCCGCCCTTTGAGGGTGGAGGCGAGGTTGATGAAGAGTTTGCCGTAGGCCATGCTTTCCTTGCTGCGTTTGGCATCGAGCAGTTGCATATTATTGGCGTTGAGGCGCAGGTCGGCCGTCATCCGTGCCGGGTCGGAGAAGTCTACCGAGCCGTTGATCATGAAAGGGTTCTTCCCGGTGGCGAAGATGTTGTATTTGTTGAAGCTCAGGCGGCTGTCTTTGACCTCGATCTGCTTGTCGTCGAACCGGAAGCGGGAAGAGAGGCCGGTTACATAGACCGAACCGGTATCTATCTGCATGTATCCGTTGATGGCGGGGGCATTGGCAGGGCCTTCGGCGGTTATATGTCCGTTGAGTGCGCCATTGAGGCTGGCCATGCCATCGGGGATGAAGGGCGTAAGCATCAACAGCGGCAGGGTGGTCACGTCGAGGCTTCCGTCCAGGTAGTCTTTCTTGCCGGTGCGGTAGCGGGCTGTACCGGTAAGGATTTCTTCACGGTCGCGGTAGACGTGGAGGTCGGCCTGGTGTTCCTGGTTGTCGAGCGGCAGGTAAACGGCATTGAGCATGAGTTCGCCCACGCGGCTGTTCCGGTAGACCAGTTCCTCCACGTTGGCATCGGCAGCTACCAGGAAAGTGCCGTCTGAAGGTACATACTGTATATCGGCGCTGAGGATACCCTGCATGGACGGAAGGGTGGAGAGGCTTTTGGATATATTGCCCAGGTTGAACTGGCTCAGTTCAAGGTGCACTTCAGGTGGTACTCCTTCATTACGGATGGAATGCAGCCAGAGGGATGCGTTTTGCTTGCCTTCCAGCCTGACGTTGGCGTCTATATCCTGCATGCCGTGGTAGCGCACGTAGTTGTCGGGGTTGAGGGTAAAGGTATTGAAGGCGATCACCGGATTGTCGGGGAAGAGCTGGAACCTGAAACTGCCCTGTTCTTCAAAGGCCCGGATCCCCAAATGTAGCCCGGTTTCTTGCTGGTGGTTGATGTAGGTAAGTTCGGCATCGGCGTAGGCATTCTGTAAGGCGCCTTTGACGTATGCTGCGAAAGGTGATTGTTGGCGGTAGCGGTTTTTGATCACGGCGGCTTGGTAGGCCAATCCCAGCGAGTCGGGACGGATGGTGGCGCGGATGGTGTCGATCAGGAAGGTATCGCGGTGGGCGGCAAATACTTCGGCGTCCAGCCGGAGGCCCTGGTCCGGTGAGCTGCTGGCATCCAGGAAAAAGCGGTTGAATCCGATGCTGTATTCACGCAGGAGATTATAGATGGGATTGTCTTTGGCGGCGGTTATCTGGAGCGAAAGAGGGGGCAGGAGGGGTTGGAGGCGGGCCATGTTGATCATCGAATCCACCTCCAGCTGGTAGCGGAGGCTGTCGGACAGGAGGGTGGCCTGTGCGAGCAGCCGGCTGGGCTGGTCGTTCCCGTCCAGCTTAATAGTCAGGTCGCCTGCACTGATAGCTGCCTGGATGGAGGCGGTATCGGTACGCGCTTTGACAACAAGCAACTTGGGGTGGAATTGTTGTCCTTCGGTGGCAATGGTCCAGTTACCCAGCGACAGGTCTATTTGGTGGGTCTCCTTCAGGTTGGTTTTCCCTTCGGCAAAGAACTGGAAGGAGGTAGAGAAAGGGTTCTCCATCAGGTGGAGGGCATAGAGGTCTATCGTGTCTACATCGGCTATCAGCATCCCTTGGATAGACGACCGGTTGAGGGTGCCGTCCAGCGTGACAGCCATCCGCGCCAACGGATAGTCGCTTTTCAGTGCGGCATGTGCCTGTTGGTCTTTGAGAGAGGCTTCGATGGTGACGTTGGATACGTTGGTGGCGCCGTAGCGGATGTCGGTGATGGCGCCTTTCAGCGTGCCATACGTGGCGGCTTTGAAGAAATCGAAGCCTTTCCCTTCGGCCTGGAGCGAGGCGGTGAGCCACAGCAGGGAGTCGTGCGGCATGAAGTGGACCGGTTCCAGGCTGTCTATCCGCAACGTGGCGCTGTAGGACTGGGATACGGGATTGATGGCAGCATCGAGGGCAACGGTGGCTTTGTCTTCGGTGAGCATCAGGTTGGCGCTGTATCCCCGGTTGAGTAGGTTGGCTTCGCCCGTGAGGTGCATACCCGGTGGCAGGGTAAAGGCGCCGCGCTGCGCCGGTGGGAGGAAGGTAGTGAGAAAGTGAAGCGTATCGGTGCGGGCTTCGAGATCAAAACCGGCCGAACGGCGGATGCTGTCGGTCACCGCATGGATATCTCCGGAGAGGGAGGCGGTGAAGGCTCCGGGCAGTTCGGCCTCCAGTTGTTGCAGGTGTAAATGGGTGAGGTTGCCTTCTACGCCGGCGGTAATGTTGATGGGGCGGTTGGGATAGGCCTGACGGAAGTCGGCCGGGAGGTCGCCGGCAAACAGCAACAGGTCTGATTTCCCAATGGAAGCGGTGAGGAGGGAACGGATGCTGCCTTGTGGATGATCGCCGAGGGCACGCCAGGGAAGGGTGGCGAAGAGGCGGATGTGGGAAGCCGGTGTGTGCAGGGTGAGATCGGGCACCTCCAGTGTGAGGCTGTCGCTGCGGATACGTCCCGTCAGTGAGGTGACAGACAGTCCGGAACGTTCCCTGACGGCGAGTGTATTGATCCGGGCTTGTATATCCTTTCCTTCGTAACGGATGGAGTCGATCGTGGCCAGCAGGTGGGTGAGGCCGATGTGGGCGACGTCCAGTCCCGGTGCGGGGGGGCGGTTGTCGGCATCGTACTGCAAGCTGTCGGCCAGCAGGCTGAAACGTTCCACCCGGTAGGCCGGGCGGCCGAGGTCGACGCTGCCGTTGGTCACCACGGCGTGTGTGATGGCTGTACCGAGCCGGAGCGAGTCGGCGGGTATATCGAGGTGGAAATCCACGTTTTTCAAGGCTACCTTATGTAGCTGCAGTTGCCAGTCGGCGGGGGTGGAGGTGGTATCTTCTTCCTGGAAGAGGGAGTCGATGCGCAGGTAAAGGGAGGCATTGGAGAGCAGGGCGCTGTTGAGTAACGCCTGATGGTCGGCGAGGGCGATGCGGTTGGCTTGGGCAGACAGTTCGCCAACGTGGCCTTCCAGCGTCATTCCTTTGAGCAGGCTGCCGGAATGAATCCGGGCATTTTCAAGGGAGAGCGCCTGGACAGCTAAGGTTTTGTCGCGCAGCGAGAGCGGATGGACGCGGACCGTGAGGCGGTCGAGCCAAAGTAACGTGTCTTGTGGCGCTTGGAGCACCTCGATGCCATGGACGGAAAGATCCAACGGAAACGTGAGCCTTATCCGTTGGATGTGTATCTGCATACCGGTTGCCTCACTGGCATACCGGATAGCCTGCCTGACAATGTATCGTTGGACAGGAGGTATATACAACAATATGGAAAGCAGTATTACCAGTGTGACAGGTATCAGGCAAACTACTCCCACCCATTTCAGTACTTTCCTCATGTCATCATCTTTTCTCGAATTACCTGGTTTTAACAATAATGACACCATTAGCTCCCTGTGCTCCATACATGGTGCCATCCTTCATCACGGATATCTCCTGGATAGTCTGTACCGTGAGATTGAACAATATGGATGCATCTTGCGACGGAACACCATCCACCACGATCAATGCATTTGTTCCGCTATTGATCGAGTTGGCTCCTCCGCGGACGACGATCCCATTGCCGCGTATCTGGACGCCATTGAGCCGGAGCAGCAGGCAACGAACGTCCTGGCAACGGCTTTTCTCGATCTCACTTTTATTCATAACGTTCATACTGATCATTTTGTTTCGTTCGCGCGACAAAATATCTATCAGGTAAGGATCCGGTTCGAGGCGATGATCGCTCTTGAAGGTGCCTTCCCGCAGGGTGATGTTGAGAAAATTATACCCGTTCACGGGTACGGCAATCTCTTTCTTTTCTTTTTTGATGGTGACATAGAGCGTATCTTGCAGGTTGGCTCCCGGAATGCTGAAGACGCCATTCCGGTCGGTTTTTACTTTTTGCGGATTGAGCCTGCCCAGGGTGACAGGGTAGTTCTTCACCACTTTCTCATTGGCGTCGCGGAGTACGCCTACTAAGGTGTCATTTTGCGCCAGCAACGACTGGCCGCTACATAAGAGGACGACGATAATCGAATAGATGGTTCTCATAACTTGTTGGTTTTATTTTGATTACTATTGGTATGCCCTTTCTTAGAATATCGGCTATCACGCAAAAACCCTATAAAAATACAATTTTTCCGATATCTTCCGGCTTATTTGTCATAAAATTCGGCTGAAAGGCTTCCAACTCGCTGGGTGGACGGAAGCCCCAGGTGACCCCGCAGGCCGATACTCCTGCGTTGATGGCTGTCTGCATATCCACACCGGAATCGCCTACATACAGGATGTTGGCTGCCGCCATACCAACGGATTGACGTATTTCGTCTACAATGGCCGGATGGGGTTTGGGAGGGATGCCCTCACGCTGTCCCAGTACCTTGACAAAAGGGATGGTGGCAAAGTAGTGATCAATCAGTTTAACAGTCCCCTCGTGGTATTTATTGGAGGCCACAGCCAACAGGATGCCTGCGTCGTGTAGTTGCTCCAGCAGTTCGGGAATACCGGGGTAGGGCCTGCTTTGTTCGGTATTGTGGAGGGCATAGTGCGGGAGGAAGGCTTTGCGGATCCGTAAGATGTTTGCTTCCGTCTTTTCCCCTTCGGGCAGCGCCCTTTCGAAAAGTTTGTTGATGCCATTGCCCACAAAGAAACGGTAGGAGTCTGTGGGATGGGTGGGGAAGCCGTTTGCCACCAATGCGTAATTGGTGCTTGCTGCCAGGTCGGCAATGGTATCGATCAGCGTACCGTCGAGGTCGAAAATGACTAACTGCTTCATATCATCGTTTTACGGAAACAAAAATAAACAAAAAAAGGAGACATCCGGGGATGCCTCCTTTGATATAGGGGATAAAGACGTATTATTTACCTGACAGTTTTTCTTTCAGGGCAGCGAGTTCTTCAATATCGCCCAGGGTTGTTTTTTCAACCGAGTTTGAAGTCATCGTTGATTCTTCTTCTTCTTTCTTGTTGCGTTTGGGAGCTCTCTTTTCAGCAGCACCACCTTCGGCCTTAGCGGCTTTCTTCTGTTCGTCTTCGAAGATGCGGCTGTGAGACAGGATGATACGTTTGGCTTCCTTATTGAATTCGATTACTTTGAACTGCATCTTTTCGTCTACAACAGCCTGAGAACCGTCTTCTTTTACAAGGTGTTTCGGAGTGGCGAAACCTTCTACGCCGTAAGGCAGAGAGATCACAGCACCCTTATCCAGCACTTCGATGATGGTACCTTCGTGGATAGAACCAACGGTGAAGATGGTTTCGAATACATCCCAGGGGTTTTCCTCCAACTGTTTGTGGCCTAAGCTCAGACGACGGTTTTCTTTGTCGATTTCCAGTACCTGTACTTCGATCTCGGCGCCGATCTGTGTGAATTCAGACGGGTGTTTGATCTTCTTCGTCCAAGACAGGTCGGAGATATGGATCAGGCCGTCAACGCCTTCTTCGATTTCAACAAATACACCGAAGTTGGTGAAGTTACGCACTTTGGCGGTGTGTTTGGAAGCCACTGGGAAACGGGATTCGATATCTTCCCACGGGTCGGCTTTCAGCTGTTTGATACCCAGAGACATTTTGCGTTCGTCGCGGTCGAGTGTCAGGATCACGGCTTCGATTTCGTCGCTCACTTTCATGAAGTCCTGAGCGCTGCGCAGGTGCTGTGTCCAAGACATTTCGGATACGTGGATCAAACCTTCCACGCCCGGAGCGATTTCGATGAATGCACCGTAGTCGGCCATAACCACTACTTTACCCTTCACTTTGTCGCCAACTTTCAGTTCAGCATCCAATGCATCCCACGGGTGCGGAGTGAGCTGTTTCAGGCCGAGGGCGATACGTTTCTTTTCGTCGTCGAAGTCGAGGATAACCACGTTGATCTTCTGATCCAACTGAACGATTTCTTCCGGATGGGAAACGCGTCCCCAGGACAGGTCGGTAATGTGGATCAAACCGTCTACGCCACCCAGGTCGATGAATACACCGTAAGAGGTGATGTTCTTGACAGTTCCTTCCAATACCTGGCCTTTTTCCAGTTTGGAGATGATATCTTTTTTCTGCTGTTCGAGTTCTGCTTCGATCAGCGCTTTGTGTGATACAACCACGTTCTTGAATTCCTGGTTGATCTTCACGATCTTGAATTCCATGGTCTTGCCCACAAATACATCGTAGTCGCGGATCGGCTTCACGTCGATCTGAGATCCCGGGAGGAATGCTTCGATACCGAATACATCCACGATCATACCACCCTTTGTGCGGCATTTGATGTAACCCTTTACGATTTCGTCTTTTTCGAGCGCTTCGTTTACGCGATCCCAGGAACGGGTAGCGCGTGCTTTCTTGTGTGAAAGGATGAGCTGTCCTTTTTTGTCTTCCTGGCTTTCGATGTATACTTCTACATCGTCGCCAATTTTCAGTTCCGGATTGTACCGGAATTCAGACATCGGAACCACACCGTCTGATTTGAAACCGATGTTTACAACCACTTCACGTTTGTTCATCGCGGTTACCTTACCAATCACGACATCTCTGTCGTTTACCTTGTTCAGGGTTTCGTCGTAGGTTTTTACAAGGTCTTCCTTGCTTACCGTACCGTAGGTTTCGCCTTTTTCATAGGCGTCCCAGTTGAAATCATCAACCGGCTGGATGTTCTTTAAATTTTCCATTCTAAATTGTTAATACTAAGTTTCTTAATTAGATGTTGGACATTATATTGCCTACTCTCTTGAAAATTGTGGGCAAAGGTAAGGCTTTTTTCTGACCTGCAACGTTTTCTGTATAAAAAACTACGGGAAACAGGTAATAATTTTGCCTGTTTCCCGTAGATCTATCCGGTTGTTATCTGGTTGACCGTCAATCTTTATGCCTGCGCCTGTACGCTTTCCGCATTTGATAGTCGCCAAACAACAGCAACAGCGATAGTATGCCGATAAACAGATACAGCGGAACGGAGGTAAACGATGGTATTTTCGGCCATTTCATGGCGGGTATCGACAGGTCTATCTCAGGGATGGTGATGTCTGTGTAAAGGAATCCCAGTATACCCAGTCCCAACATAAACACAGAAGCTCCGATGATGGCCGCCATGGATAACCGCTCATTCCGTTTCTTTATACGGGCGGCTTCGGCCCTGATCTGTTGCATCAGGGTGGAACGGAACGATTCCGGAAGTTTTTCCTTGGGCAGTTGGGTGAACAACTTTCTCAAAGGATCTTGTTGGTTACGTGTATTCATATTTCTTGTCTCTCTATTTCTTTTAGTATCGTATACAGCCTTTTCCGGATACGAAACAATTTCGTTTTCACATTTGTTTGCGTCAGATCCGTGATGGCGGCTATTTCTTCAACCGTTTTTTCCTGCATGTAGAAAAGGAGGATGATGGCGCGATCGTCGGGAGGCAATAGTTCCAGGGCTTTCTCCAGTTGTTCGACCTGCTTCGACGAGTCAGCCAGTCCCCATGCATCTGCGATATCTTCTTCGGATGCGTTGCTCAACTGCGTATCCTCTACAGCCAGGTATTCGTATTTTTTCTTCCTTGTCTCCGATATAGCCGTGTTATAGGCGATCCGGTAGATCCATGTGGCAAAACTACTGTCTCCCTTGAAGGAGGGAAGACTTTTGAATACCTTCATAAATACATCCTGTGCCAACTCTTCGGCATCTTCGCGGTTGCGTACTACTTTTAGTATCAGTGTATATACCCGTTCGCTGTAACGATCAATCAGGCAGGCGAAACATTCCGTATCTCCTGCCAGGATTCTTTGCACATAGTATAAATCACTATACAACTCCATTCTATACTAATGGACGCAAACCCATTCGTCAGGTTACAGCATACGCCGACAAATGTATATTATTTTTTTTATCCGGAAGTGTAACCTTTCTAAAATCGATACGTCAAAAGAGCAAATTAAATTTTTTCTTAACGTTTTAAATACAGACACATTATGAACATGGAATTTATTATGGTTCCGCTTGTAGTCGGAACTATTTGTGCAGGGATTTATGGCTTGTTTGAACTATATGTTCGCCGGAAAGAACGGTTGGCCATTATCGAAAAAATCGGGGACAAGCTGGATGCTTCGGCTTTTGAAGGCAGATTGGGATTACCGTCTTATGGCATGCCCCGTATCTCTTTCAGTGGATTGAAGGTAGGTTGCCTGATGGCGGGCATTGGCCTGGGTTTGTTGGTTGCGTTTATTATCAATGCTTCTTTGGCAGGCTCCGGTATGTATAGGGACGAATGGTTCCGTCATGAAGTACTGGGTGTTGTGTATAGCGCATCGGTCCTTCTCTTTGGTGGTATCGGTTTGTTGATCGCCTTTGTGGTTGAGCTGAAGATGAATAAGAAGAAATAACTTTGCGACTTTTTTTGTGTGAGGGAGATGAACCGGCCGGTTTATCTCCCTTTTTGGATTACCTTCGGATGTTATGGCATCATTAGTTTGTAGCCTGTCTTCGGGATGTTTTTTAATTCGATACGGGTATCGATTGAAAGGATTTTCCGGAGTTTAGAGATATAGTTGTTCAGGCTATGTTCGCTTACCTTGTATTGTCCCCATAATTCGGCTTGTATCTCTTCACGAGTAACAACCTGGTTTTTGTTTATAACTAACAACTTCAGGAGTTTGCATTCGGATAAGGACAGATTTTCTATAATTGTATGATCCTTGATCAATACATTTTCCTTTATATCTAACATAAGATTGCCCAGGTTTATTTTTTCATGACATGAGGTTTTGGCATGTCGATTGATATAGGCGATGAGCTCTTCTATCTCAAATGGTTTTCTCAGGTAGGCTATTCCTCCTGCGTTTAACGCTTTTGTTGCTTCTTCACTGTTCGTATGCGATGAAACAAATAGTATGGGAATGTCAGGAGTTAGTATTCTCAACTCGGGAGTTATGTCTATTCCATTTCTTTCGCCAATCTCTACATCAAGAATAATGATATCAGGCATTATTTCCCGGATCACTGAATTGATAGCAGCCAGGGAGGTTTGAAAATAAGTCTCAAAGCCGGAGCTGTTAAGCGCCAGGGTGACGATGTTGCCCAGACTGATGTCATCGTCTACAAAAAGTACTTTTGTCTTTTTCATAATACTGTCTTTGTTAGGTGATAGGAAGGCTAAATGAAAATGTACTCCCTTCATTTTCGATACTGTCTACTCGTATGGCGCCTTGATGCTCCTGTATTATATTCCGGGATTGCGCCAGTCCGATCCCATATCCTTTTTGATTGTGTTTGCCTCTGGGAACCTGGAAGAACTGGGTGAACAATTTCTTTTGGTATTGCTTCGGTATACCCCATCCGTTGTCTTTCACTGAAACAATAACCGTTTTCCCTTTTTGTACCAGTGTTACAGTTATGCGTACTCCCTCATCCGAATATTTCAGGGCGTTTTCGATCAGGTTCCGAATCACATTTTCAATGTATAGGGCATCTGCAACAACTGTAGTTTTGTCTGGCAAGATGTTGATGATCTCTATTGTGTGGGGTTTGTCGCGATAAATAGTTGACAATTCCTTTTTTACCCATTCGGTGATTTGGAGCAGGTCAATTTCAGATCGGTTGAGAACAATCCGCTGTTTATCTTTCCGAGCCGTAGTTAGTAAAGATTCGATATTATTTACTAACCGTTTTAGCCCGGTCTGTCCTTCGCTGATCAAGTCTTTACGCTCTGCGTTCAATTCGGATATCTTTATCCAGCTCAGCAAAGTGATTACATTATTGAGCGGTGCTTTTAAGTCATGTATAATGCCATTCACACCGGTCTCTCTTTTTACCAATAACCGGTCTCTTCTGTGCAAGCCAATGAGCTGGAATAGCAGGCAGGTCATCACTATAGCGATCAAACTGGCTGAAAGCGCCAGCGTCCATAGTTGCTGCTTGATAAACGTACTGTGGGGGATCGTGGCTTGTAGTTGCAAGTATTGCAATTTTTTTGTTCCAATAGGCAACAGACCGGAATCAAACTCGGGGTTACCCTGTGGAATAGGACCGATAGAATCAATAAGCCTTTGGCCTCTACCATATAATAAGATGCGATGCTCGAATGATGAAGTGGATAAATCGTTGAAAAGACTATCTAATATAAATACATTCACCGGGTATTCTTTTGAAAGAGCTCTGTCTTGATATAACTGATGGCTTATATCTTCTGGTGTTTTTCCAATACCAGCCTTCCTGGCTTCATCTACATTAATGGTATCCCCCTTTTGGGTGATCCTCAAAAGGCTGTCTTTTTCCTGAGGAGTCATGTCGCTCAGCCATTTCATATAAATCCTTTCTCGCCAAGGGTTGTTGCTCTTTGTCGGATTCATGCGATGATTCCGGTAGGATAATTCCCGGCTTATAGCTGTTTGGAATTCCTTGTCTATATCAACAGATACCCTATAGATATAATCCTGGTACAAGTTATTCACATAGTAAACTTGTAGAGTACATATCGCGATGGCTGCGAGAATGGTTACGCAATAAAACTTCTTCATATATGGTCTGCTTTCCTCTCTCAACTGCAAACCTAATCAAATTAACGGAAATAATTATAAAAATATTAGATTTTTATTATAAACGTCCAACGAAGAATGCTCTTTATTTGTATACAAGGAATGAATGAGTTGTGTGAATCAGTGGTTTGTCTCACTTGTTTGTTGAGTACAGGTAAAGCATAGGTGTAATGGACTGCGAAAAACACTACTTATTGTGTAGAACTAACAGATGAATTTGTGGCTGTTCTTCAACTGCGGGTTCATATAAAAATGAATCAGATATGGAAGAAAAAGAATTTGAGACTTTGACTGAGGCTGAAATGGCTGAGCTAAAAGGAGGTGCTTGGAGATATGTTAATGGAGAATGGATTTGGGTAGAAGAGAAGCACTGATTATTTTGTGCTTGTTGAGGTTGGTGTTGTTTTTATTGTATGCAGGCGAATAGCCTCTTCCTTTATTGATAGTTCCATTTTGTGTATCCAATGTGCAAACCGTATGGGAATGTATATGTATCCAAAATGAGGTGATTGTATATGCAGGACTTGTTCCTGCTTCTGATGTGAAACATATTTGGGTTAATATTTCAGACTATGAAAGCGTGTCTATATATTTAATTTGACTAATTCAGATGAATGATATATGTATAGGGGGTATAGTTTAAGGGTCTTTGATTTGCTAAAATTAGTAATAATGATGTTTTACCTATTTAATTGTAGAAGCTATGCAAAGTAGATTAATGTGTTTTCTGTGTGCTACAGCATTGTTTTTTGCCTGTAGTGAACAAAATGAGTTATTGCCGGATATGGATCCTCAATTGACAGCAGAGGAGAGTTCTGTAATTCTGGAAGATGGGGCATTTGTTTCTGTAGATCAGGCTACTCGTGTGGCCAAATTTTTCTTTTGCAGTAAGACTGATGAAAAAACTCTTACTAAGACTGATGCTAGTTCGCTGAAATCTTCCGCTTCAGTGGAAATGATAAGTGAAGATCAGCATCCTCTGATGTATATCTTGAATTATCCGGAAGGAGGATTTGCAATTGTTAGTGCAACAAGAAATTACTATCCTGTATTGGCTTATTCTGATGAAGGCTCCTTTGTGCTGTCAGATATGGATCCTGCAACAGGCTGGATGGAGGAAACAAAAGAAGCTATCAGAATAAGTGAAAATTATGATGACGAAACAAAGTCCTCTATACACCGTATGTGGGATGTATTTGAAATGGAAGAATCTCAGGCTCTTTCAGGTTCATCACTTAAAAGTTCCGATCCAATGGCTGATGCTTTTGCTGCCCGGATGCGTGCATTGTATTTGCAATATGGGCCTTTGGGATGGAGTTATTTTGTTCCTTTGTCAGGAGCGCAGACATACCTCGATTCGAATGACTATTCTTATTTATGTAGTTTGGCAAACAGCTTAGGCTCGCCATTACAATATACTATTGTTATTTTGAAAACTAATACGCAATATAGAAAGGTCGGGGAACTATTACCAAATGTAGTATGGCATCAAGGAAGCCCTTATAACAGTGTGTGTAACTCTCATGGTTATGACGCTGGTTGTGGATCTGTCGCAATGGCTATGATTATGAAATTTCATAAATATCCACCCACTCTAATATGCGATAATCATACCATAAATTGGAATAATTTGTCTAATAATGGAAACCCTGTTGGGTCTATTCCTTATTTGATTACCGCAACAGGAAGAGCTTTAAATACGATTTATACATCGCTTGGCTCTTGTGCACTTCCAAGCCAAGTGGATAATGCTTTCCGTTTTTTTGGCTATACAGTTAGTGACAGGAGTTATAGCTATGATGAGGTTAGAGCTGAACTTCTTGGTAAACAAAGACCTGTTATGATGTTTGGTAGCCCGAATGATTTGTATATAAATTCTCACTATTGGGTGTGCGATGGGGTAGATGATGTACAGTATACTACCAACTATTTCATGGAATTCATTAATCCAGGGTCCTATACTTTCAGTACGCAAGGTTATAGTTCACCTTCTAACCCAAGAACCTCACAGACTCTCAGTAGTTCCTATTTACACATGAACTGGGGATGGGCTAATGGTAGTAATAATGGTTGGTATTATTATAGTAATGTTAACACAAGTGTAAATAATTATTCGCATCTTAGAGAAAATTTCTTTGTTGGACCCTAAATTTGCAGATTATGAGAACATTCAAACTTCTTGCTTTGCTTATCGTTATGACAGCATTAAGTGGCTGTGATCTTCTTTTTAACCCGAGTGATCCCAGTACACACTTTAATTTATTGTTGACTTTTCATGATGCATCAGGAAAAGATTTAGTTAAAGGGATTGAGTTCATCAAGTGGACAGATCAACTCCCTGAGGAAGAAATTATGGGAGGGGCTGTAAGTCCTGATCTATACATGATGGAGGTTCTCTTCCCAGATGGGAGTCCCCCTTTGGTGGATGAGTATCAAACGTTGAATTTTCAAAAAGGGACGGAAACTTACAATTTTCCAACACTTGATAGATTTGGCAATTTCTTATATTTTCATATCATAGATGAAAGGGCGATGGAAAAAATTACTTACAATCTGACTTGCCCTTATGTGTTTGGTGATGATGCGGAACATGAGATTATAGCCTATTGCAAGAAAAAACTTCATAATAATTATGTCTGTTATCGCATTCTGCTGGATGGAAAAGAAATTAAGACAATCCAAGACAGTAATGGAGGTATTGTCGCAGCAGCAACAGTAATAATAGAATAACAGCGTATTATGAGAAAGATTATTCTACTAGTTGTTGCGTGTTTTTCGGTTGTTAGTTTGTTTAGTCAAACGGAAGCTGAAAGGAAAAACACGGTTGGGGGGCATGTGGCTCCAGGCTTATGGGAGCTGCCCCTTCCTGAAAAAAGTTTCTATTTTAGCACCAGATTGTACTAAAAAATAAGTACGCATTGTGCAGCGAAAATAACTCGTTCTGCATCTATCTATTATGACGCTTAAACTAAAATGAGGTGTTGAATGAAAAACCATATAAAATCTAAATAGTATGAACTTGACAAGAGTATTTTATGCGATGCTGGTTTGCCTGTTTTTCTTCGCTTGTGGAGCTGACGAAGAAACGACACTATTCTTGCTTATGCCAATCAGTTTGTAGGTAGTTAATACAATCCATGACGCATTGTAGTACTGGCGCCATGTCCATATGGATGTAAGTATGTATTAAGTTGTTTTGTAGTGAAAAAGTTACAGTACTTTTTACTACAAGACAACTTAACGCAATATGTTTTTTTATCTACAAATAAATATCCCCAAAGAATTCCGGCCTGTGAAAGTCCGGTTGCGGGGTCTGGATTGGGTTCCAGCTTACAAAATGCGGGGTATCGGTATTGTCGGCGCATTTGTAGAAGTTGCCTTTTATCTTTTGGGGCAGATGCATGGGGTCGATTCCCATGATACGAAAGGGGATGCTTACGATCAGTTCCCAGGAGAATATGCCCTGCTTTTCTTCAAAGGGTTTGGAGTCGATTGAAGAATACCGGCGGATAGATGCGTATTCTTCCTGTGTGAGCGAACTCTTGATGTCGCGTGATTCCCGGCGGGCGCCATCGCAGGTGCCGATGCAGTTGAATTCGAAATTCAGGTAGTTGCTCTCGTTTTCTTTCCGCATGAAAAACTCTACGCAGCTATCCGTATGTACCGGAGAGTTGTCGATGCTGTGGATTGCTTTCAGGGAATTTCCCTTTACAAAATAACGGATATAAAGTGCTGTGTTGGAACGGGCGATATCAAAAACAGCAATCGGTTTGTACGGGTATTCTTTCCAGTTAATGGTGTCGATATATTCCCGCTGCGCTTTGCTTTCCATCAGAAAGCCTACGGAAGACAGATCCAGGGCGTCCAGTGCTGCCAGATGGGGAGTAACTAATTTTTTCATGTCTTTACTATATAATGGTGAATAATGGTAGACGAATACTTGAGGGGAGCACTACCGAGGCTACTCCCGGACGTTTAAGTCTCTACAAAAATACGTTGTTTTTAGTATTTTATTTTGTTATTCCTTCACTTTTTTGGGTGGAACAGCTATATTTGAGGTGCTTTACGTTAATTTGGGCGTCGTATGAGAAAGCTTATTTACATATCCTTGTTGTGTGGGATGGCCTGTGCGGCCTTCCCGCAACAGAAAATGAATGTGCAGGGAACGGTTGCATTTGCAGATGGAATGCAAGTGAAGCAGACGGAATTGTCTGTTTTGTACACCAACATTGCCACCAAAGTAGGAAATAAAGGAACGTTCACGTTGAAGAACGTCTGGCTTGACGATACAATCCGGGTAGCATTGAATAAACAGCAGATGGCTCTGTTCCCGGTGCGGGGTAAGGCTACGATGCAGTTGGCGGTGCAGGAAAATTTGCTGACAGTCATGTATGGCGATGGCACCGAGTTCTCTACGCCGTTTCTGCCCTGGCAGCCCGACGAAGATAAGCGAGCCGGCTCGATGATCACGGCGCGGATGATCGAGCGCAACGTCTTCCGGTCGCTGGAGCAATGCCTCCGGGGGATGGTGCCGGGATTGAATTTTTCATACACGGAGGGTGGAGAGGTGCTTGTCAATATGCGGGGCAGCAATTCCCTGAAAGTTGCGAGCAACGCCTTGGTACTGGTCAATGGCGCCGAAACGACGTTTAACGATGCCAACAACAGCCTTGAAGTATACGATATCGAATCCATCCAGGTGCATAAAGACGGTATGGGTTATGGTCTCAAAGGATCGGGCGGCGTGATAGTGATAAAAACGAAAGGTCATCGATAAATCGATTGACAGGCTATAGACAACTGATAACGATGGTATGTGGATGTATAAGAGCTGTTTCTTTTTTTCTTTTCTCTTCCTTCTTTGCACTTCCTGTATTCAGGACGAACCATTGAATCCGGAAGCGGATATCCTGACTTTCGCTTTGCCGGCCGATGTTGCATTGACGGCAGCTACCTTCAACCAGGAACATATCTCGGTAGTGGTGCGGCGTGCGGCCGACCTCACGGCGCTGGTGCCTGCGATCTCGGTCACGGAAGGCGCATCTATCGTTCCTGCTATGGGGACAGCCTCCGATTTTACCCGGCCGGTAACCTATACCGTTACCGCAGCCGACGGCATACATAGCCGGGCCTATACCGTACAGGCCGTTACCTATTCTCCCTATCTGTTTAGTTTTGAAAACTGGGTGCGTTTGGACGCCAATTATGCGTATGAAACGCCGGTGGAACACGATCCGGAAGGTAACCGGATGGTCTTTTGGGATTCGAGTAACAAAGGGATTGCCATTTATCAACAATATCCGGAGCCGTCGCTCTACCCCATCCATTCCACCACACAGGCGGCAGGTGGTAAGTTGGCCGCTGAGATGTCTACCCGCAAAGGGCCGGGTTCTATCCTGGGGATTATTAATATCCCGATAGTGGCCGGCTCCCTGTTTACCGGTGTACTGAATCCGGTATATGCCCTCAAAGATCCGCTGCTGGCAACCCAGTTTGGGCAGCCCTGCGATGAAAAGCCGCTCCGCTTCCGGGGCTATTATATGTATAAGGCCGGTATGGGCGATTACATCGATCCGAAAGGCAATGTGTTGCCGGGAGTAAAGGATACCTGCGCCATTTACAGCGTTTTCTTCCGGGTAGATAAGGATACACAACTGCTCGACGGAACCAATGTGTTGAACCACCCTAATATCGTGGCGGTAGCCATGCTGTCGGGACAGGAACGGGCCGGTACGGTTGGCGACGGCCTGGTACGGTTTGATGTGCCATTCGTGTATACGTCCACCGATCCGGTTGATTTTGAAAAGAACCGGTATAAACTGGCCGTAATATTCTCTTCCAGTTATTATGGCGACCGCTACGAAGGCGTGCCGGGAAGCCGCTTGGTGGTAGATGAGGTGGAGGTCTTAACAGAAACAAGTGAATGATGAAGAAGACGAAGATAGTTGCCGTGATGATCATCTGTCTGCTCGCTTTCCGGGGCATACAGCCGGTTGAGGCGCAGGATTCCTTCCGCGCGTGGGAATTCCAGGTCTTTGCCGGATTCAATATGGGCGGGACCACCCCGGTACCGTTGCCGGCCGAGATTCGCTCGCTCAATTCCTGGAATCCGGGACTGGGTGGCGCACTGGCATTCCGCACCACCCGCTGGGTCACGCCTGCCTGGGGTGTTACTTCCGGTTTGGCGATCGATATCAAAGGCATGAAAGTAAGCGCCGACGTGAAATACTGGTACACCAGCCTGATGGTAGGCGAAGGGGATAATACCGGGCACTTCGCAGGCACGTTCAGCGGCGAGAATCATACTACTGCCCGCAATGGTTATCTGGTGATCCCATTGATGGCAGCCTGGCGACCGGCAGACCGGTGGACATTCCGCCTGGGTGGCTATGTTGCTTCGTTGCAAGACGCACGCTTTGAAGGTACAGCTTCTGATGGGTATATCCGCAATGGTGGCCCCACGGGCGACCGCATCAATATCGATCGGGCATCGTATGATTTCTCAGACGAACTGCGCAAAACAGATGCCGGCCTGATGGCGTCGGCCGATTGGACATTTACACGCCGGTTGGCAGTGACCGGCCAGTTCTCCTACGGACTGGTACCCGTCTTCCCCTCCGGGTTCGAAGGCGTTTCCTACTCCATGTACAATGTGTACCTGATGCTTGGATTAGCTTATAAACTGTAATTATATCGTAACTTAATTCATACTAACATGACAACACGCAGAGATTTTCTTAGACAGTCTGCCCTTTTGGGTGCCGGACTTACTGTGAGCCCTTTTCTGATTAGGGCGGGATCCAACAGTATCAGCGCCAGTGATAAGATCAGGGTAGGGCTTATCGGTTGTAAGGGGATGGGGTTTGACGACCTGAAAGCCTTCCTCCGTAACCCGGAAGTAGAATGTATTGCACTTGCGGATATCGACGATGAAGTGTTGAACACACGTGCCGCCGAAACGGAAAAGATCACCGGCAAGAAAGTGAAGAACCTGTATAAAGACTGGCGCCGGGTGATTGATAATAAAGATATAGATGTGGTGATTGTAGGTACGCCCGACCACTGGCACTGCCTGCAAATGGTAGCCGCCTGCCAGGCTGGTAAGGATGTGTATTGCGAAAAGCCGTTGGGCAACAGCATCGAAGAGTGCAACATCATGGTGCGTGCTGCCGAAAAGTATAACCGTGTGGTCCAGGTAGGCCAATGGCAGCGCAGCGATCCGCACTGGCAGGATGCGATGGATTTCGTGCACAGCGGGCAGTTGGGCAAGATCCGTACCGTGCGCGTCTTCTCCTATCAGGGCTGGTGTCCGTCCATTCCGGTGAAACCGGACGAACCGGTACCTGCCGGCGTAGATTATGATATGTGGCTCGGCCCCGCTCCCCTGCGCCCGTTCAACCGCAACCGTTTCCACTTCACCTTCCGTTGGTTCTGGGATTATGCTGGAGGCCTGATGACCGACTGGGGCGTGCACCTGCTCGATTTTGCGCTATATGGTATGAACGTAACGGCGCCCGAATCCATCATGGCTTCCGGTGGCAAGTTCGGTTATCCGGACGATGCCTGTGAAACGCCCGACCTGTTGCAAACCATCTATACGTTTAAAGACTTCACCGTGATGTGGGATCATGCCATAGGTATCGACGACGGTGCGTATGGCCGCAACCATGGGCTGGGCTTTGTGGGTGAGAACGGTACGTTGGTACTCGACCGTGGCGGATGGGAAGTAATACCCGAGAAAGTGGGCGGCAAAGCCCGTATGGAAGCCGTCGCTTTGAAGAAATCTTACGGCGAAGGCGGTTTGAACCTGCATGTGAAGAATCATCTCGCATGTATCAAGTCGCGCAACCGCAATTGCAATGCCAGTGTGGAAATCGGCGCTCATATCGCCAAGTTCTCCCAACTGGGTAATATCGCCTACCGTACCGGCAAGAAACTTTCGTGGGATGGGACTACATTCAATGATGCCGCAGCTGATAAGTATCTGGTGAAGGAATACCGTGCTCCCTGGGAACTGCCGAAGGTATAAGGCTATGACCTGACACACATACGATACGGGAAGTAGCTAAAGTTCCTCTGCCGGCTTCTTTAGCCCTCTTCCCGTATCTGCTCTGCTAACAATAAATACCTAATTTGAACGCTATGCAATTACAACAATTTATTCCCTATTTCTTTTCCGGCATCTTCCTGCCTGCCGGTATGGTATCGTGTGGTGCAGGTAAACAGAAAGAGGAAGTTCCTAAACCGAATATCATCTATATCCTGGCCGACGATTTGGGATATGGCGACTTGAGCTGTTACGGACAGCAGCGTTTTCGTACACCCAACCTGGACGCGATGGCGGCCGACGGTATTCGCTTTACCAGCCATTATGCCGGTTGTACGGTCAGCGCACCTTCGCGTTGTTCGTTAATGACCGGCTTGCATACCGGACATACGCCGATCCGGGGAAATGCTTCTGTCCGAATAGCCGGTGAGGTCTATGATACGGCGCTTCCTGCTTCGTACAAAACCATTGGGGAGTGCCTGAAAGAACAGGGTTATGCCACTGCTTGTGTGGGTAAGTGGGGTATGGGCGGACCGGGCACGGAAGGGCATCCCAACAACCAGGGTTTCGATTATTTCTACGGACACCTCGGTCAGGGACACGCACACTTTTATTATCCGAAGTTTATGTTTGAGAACGACCGCCAGATTCTGTTGAACGAAAATCCGGCGGATAAGAAGTACTACTCGCAAGACTTGTTCATCGAAAAAGCCGAGCGGTTCATTACCGAACATAAAGATGCTCCTTTCTTCCTGTACTTCTCAGTCACCATCCCGCATGCCGAACTTGTTGTGCCCGACCAGGAACTGGAAGCATTCAAAGGTAAGTTTGACGAACCCAAACCCTGGCCGGCAGGCCAGCATTATGGAGGCGAGCATGGTGGCCAGCCTTATCCGCGGGCTGCTTTTGCTACTATGGTCACACGGCTGGACGGTGATGTGGGCCGTATCCGCGCTTTGCTGAAAGAACTGGGTATCGACCGGAATACACTGATTGTCTTTACCTCCGATAACGGACCGCATATCGAAGGTGGCGCCGATCCGGACTTTTTCAACAGTGGCGGCGGCTACCGTGGTTTCAAGCGCGACCTGTATGAAGGCGGCATCCGTGAACCGATGATCGCCTGCTGGCCGGCCGTGATCCAACCGGGCCGTACCACCGATCATCCTTCGGCCTTCTGGGACATACTGCCTACCTTCTGTGAACTGACCGGCGCTCAAACACCCGATGGTCTGGACGGCATCTCTTTCCTGCCCGAATTAAAAGGTGAAAAGCAAATCCGGATGCACGATTACTTCTACTGGGAATTCCACGAAAGCCCCAGCCAGGCCGTACGCAAAGGCAATTGGAAAGCTGTGCGTAAGCAAGTAGGCACAGACCATCCCGTGACCGAACTCTACGACCTGTCTGTGGATAAAGGCGAAATCAACAACATCGCTGCCGCCCATCCCACCATCGTGGCCGAACTGGAAGCCCTCATGAACCGCTCCCGTACTAACAACACCCAGTGGCAGTTCCCCGAACGAAATTAACCTCCCCGGAAAAATCAAACCCTCCGGATCTGATCTGCAGCATCTTAACCCATGAAATGATCAGATGCTGGACTTGCTTAAACGAGGCCTGCGCCTCACTCTCCCTGAGGCCTGCGCCTCACACCCCCTGAGGCCTGCGCCTCGACCAGATGAGGCGCAGGCCTCAATCAGGTGAGGTGTGCGCGTAGAAACTGTTGGCGGAGTGTACGCTTTCCGATCGGTACAGATTAGAATTTTTTCCGGCATAAAAGAAGAGGAAGTATCAACAGTACACCCTCTTCTTATATTGTAGATTCTGTTGTTTTATTGGTGCTCGGGGCGCAGCAGGTCGTTGACGGTCTTGACCGGGTTGAAGGTTTCGATGGGGACTTCAACAAAGACGGTGATCCAGTCGCTCATTGCACCGTTCCACAGGCCGGGAAGCTCAAGGGCTTTCAGCTCGCGGCCGTCTTTACTTTTAGACGAAATAAAGCCGGTGTTCTTGTCTACGAAATCAGGCAGGTTGAATTTCTGTCCTTTATGGTCGCGGATGGCACATACGAGGTCTACCGGATTGAAATGGGTACCTTTTTCGAACAGGGCTTTCTTGGCCGGGTCGGCCATGTCGATCTGCGAGCTTTCGAGGATTTGCGGTGAATACGTATGATCCGGGTTGTAGGCCAGGAACGGGCCGCCGCCCGGTTCACCCACATTCTTTACCATGCCACATACACGAAGCGGGCGGTGCAGTTTGCGTTTGATATAGAGGATGAGCTCGGCATCTTCGAGGTATTTAATCTCCGGATTGCGGATGCAGAGCTTGTCTTGCAGGAAGTGGATCATCTCTTCTGTCTGGGCATGGGTATATTTGCCGCTTTCGATCAGGTCGAGGTATTTGAATATCTGCTGTTGCAGGGTGACGAGCACCCCGGCCAGGAGTTTCTTGTAGATCACGGTTTCACACTTGAAACTGTCGGGTACTACATTGTCTATATTTTTGATGAATACCACATCTGCATCCACATCATTCAGGTTTTCGATCAGGGCGCCGTGGCCTCCCGGGCGGAAGAGCAATGAGCCGTCGGTTTCGCGGAACGGTTGGTTGTCGGCATCCACCGCAATCGTGTCGGTGCTGGGTTTCTGTACACTGAACGAAATATCGTATCGGACGGAGAACTTATCTTCAAACCCTCGCTTTTTAATCGAGACCAACTCTTCAAACAAAGCCTTATGCTCGGGCGAGACCGTGAAGTGCAGGTTTACCTCGCCCGTGTTATTCTTTGCATACATGGCGCCTTCAGACAAGTGCTCTTCCATGGCTGTACGGAATGACTTGGGGTAGGTGTGGAACAGCAGGAGGCCTTTCGGCAGCTGACCGTAATTGAGACCTTTCGCTTCGAGCAGGTTGGTTACGATCGGTTTGTAACTGCCGGCTGCTATCAGGTTGTGGATGCCTTTTCCTTCGTTCTCCACACATTTGACGTTCAATTCATTGAAGAAGGCGAATTGGGCGATATGCTGGAAAAAGGTTTGCTCAAACGAAGTGGTGGGCGCTGTATAATCGGCCGACAGAAATTCGTACAGGTTTTTGAACATCCGGCTGGCGGCTCCCGAGGCAGGTACGAATTTGAGTATCCGCCGGTTTTGGCAGAGGTAATTGTCCCAGGCGTCCATATAAGCCGCCTGGGCTTCCTGTGGCAGTATGCTGAGACCTTTTTCGACAGAGGCGGATGCCTCTATTTCAAGGTAGGGGAAGCCGTTGGCAAAGCAAGCCAGTTGTTCCTCGATCTGCTTTTCTGATATACCCTTGGATGCTAATTGTTCCAAATCTTTTGTGTTTAACATGACGTGCGTATTATTATTTGATGACTCTATCGCAAATGTATAAAATAACCCATAGAATTATCGTGAGAATGCCGGAAAAAAGAGATTTTTCCGTATGTTTGCTGCATTGAAGGGGTACGCTCCCCGGAAAAGGCATTTAAAGATTGACTACAATGGAAACAGAAGCATTCTTCACACCCGAAGAAAAGAAGACGTTTTTCTCCAAATACCGCCTGCTGGTGGCCAGCTTGTATTCTTTCCTGGAAAAAGAAGACCTGACCAAGATGAAGCGACTGATGAAGCAGGTAGTGGCATTGGATTGTTACGGGCGCGACAAGAACGGGATCAACGGTTTGTTGCGTAATATCGATACCGCCCTTATAGCCACCACCGAGATCGGGTTGAAGCGCACACCGGCCATCGCCATGTTGCTCTACCGGCCGGTACTGAAGAAAGTGATCTCGCTGGACGAGGTGGAGAAAACGTTCGATGCCGATGTGCGGCTGATCATCGAACGATTGCTGAAGACCTCAGACCTGTATGCCAAAAACACAGCCGTAAATTCGGAAAACTTCCACCACCTGCTTTTCTCTTTTGCCGAAGATGTGCGGGTAATTCTGCTGATGATTGCCGACCGCCTCTGTCTGATGCGCCTGGGCAAGCAATTGCGCAATGAGGAAGACCGTATGCGCCTGGCTACCGAGGCCTCTTACCTGTATGCCCCGTTAGCCCACCGGCTGGGTTTGTACAAGATCAAAAGCGAGTTGGAAGACCTGTCGCTGAAGTACACCGACCGGAAACAATACGACTTCATCAAGCAGAAACTGAATGAGACCAAGCGCTCACGGGATGCCTATATCGCCGAATTTATCGCTCCGGTCAAACAAAAACTGGAAGAGGCGGGCCTCCTGTTTGATATCAAAGGCCGTACCAAGTCTATCCATTCCATCAATAATAAACTGAAAAAGCAACAGATCGAGTTTGAGAATATCTACGACCTGTTTGCTATCCGTATCGTACTGGATTCGCCCGTCCGGAAGGAACGGGCCGATTGCTGGCACGCCTTCTCCATCATCACGGATATGTACCAATCTAACCCTAACCGGATGAAAGACTGGATATCTATCCCAAAGACGAACGGCTACGAGAGTTTGCATATCACCGTAATGGGACCACAGCAGAAATGGGTGGAAGTGCAGATACGTACGCAACGAATGGACGAAGTGGCAGAACGGGGCCTCGCCGCCCACTGGAAATATAAAGGCGTGAAAGAAGACAGCGGGCTGGATGAATTTCTAACTAATGTACGCGCGGCGCTTGAAACGAAAGATGCCAGCCCGTTTGATGTGATGCAGAACATCCGCATGGACCTGTACCAGGACGAGATCTATGTATTCACACCTACCGGCGAACTGATCAAATTGCCCAAGGGCGCCACGATACTCGACTTTGCATTTGCCATCCATACCAAGCTGGGCAGCAAGTGTGTGTCGGCCAAAGTGAACGGGAAGAATGTGCCGATCAAGCATGTGTTGCAGAGCGGCGATACGGTGTCTGTCGTTACTTCGCCTACGCAATCTCCCAAACGTGACTGGCTGAATATCGTCGTCACCTCAAAAGCGCGGGTGAAGATCAAGCAAACCTTGCGTGAAGAAGCAGCCAAGGTGGCTGAGTTTGCGAAGGAGACCCTGCAACGTCGTTTCAAAAACCGGAAGATCGATGTAGACGAAGCCATCCTGATGCGCTATATCAAGAAGAAAGGTTTCAAAACGGTGACCGACTTCTATGTCGATATTGCCGAAGAACGGCTGGATGTGAACCAGGTGATCGACGACTACCTGGAGCTGGTGCGCAAGGAAACCGAAGCTACTGAACATACCGAGGTGCGCAGTGCCGGAGACTATGTAGCTACCACCCCGATCGCAGAAATATCTACCAGCAAAGACGTGCTCGTGATAGACCAGAACCTGACCGGGATCGAATACAAACTGGCTAAGTGTTGTAATCCGATCTATGGGGATGAGGTTTTTGGTTTTGTCTCTTCACAAGGAATCAAGATACACCGGATGGATTGTCCCAATGCATACGGGATGCGCCAGCGTTTCGGTTACCGCATCATCCCGGCCAAATGGAGCGGTAAGGGTGACAATGGATATGTGGTGACCTTGCGTGTGATCGGTCGTGATGATATAACGATCGTAACCAATATCACGTCGGTGATCAGTAAAGAGGGCGGGGTGACGCTCCGCTCGATCAATATCGATTCGGTAGACGGTATCTTTCAGGGTACGTTTGCCGTCATGGTGCGTGATACGAATTCGCTGAATGCGCTCACGAAAAAAATCAATGCCGTGAAAGGTGTCAAAGCAGTCGACCGGTTGAATTCTTAACCTGTGTTTATCGGGAATAAGAAGGTTTTTGTCGGGAAATACAGGGAAGCAGGCGGACAGGGATTGGCTACGATCTCCGTCCGTCTTAATTTTGCCCCTGTATGAACGATGTCGTGTTTTAACATTGCGTTAAGCTTTATTAGCTAAAAAAATGATTGGAGTTTGGAAAATATGCACTTGATTTGTGATATCAAAATAATATCAATAAAAAATCACAATGAAAAAGGTCGAAAGAGAATTTAACGGCGTAAAACTATCAGGCTTTACCGGATTGTTGATCCTGGTCTTATTGGTAGTGGCAAGTGTAGGGCTAAGTGCAGTCTTTTTTAATTTAGGCCAGGCGCTTGGCTTTGTTACATCTGTGTGTTTAGGGATGGTGTTGATTGTATTGATGTGCATCGGCTTTATGATTGTAGAACCGAACGATGCCCGCGTAATGGTATTCTTTGGAAAATACACTGGAACGATCACCGGGAATGGTTTCTTCTGGGTGAATCCGTTCTACGAAAAGAAAATGATCACCCTGCGGGCCCGTAACCTGGACGTGACTCCTATTAAGGTAAATGACAAGGTGGGTAACCCGGTGATGATCGGCGCTGTAATGGTGTGGAAGGTGAAGGATACGTATAAGGCGATGTTCGATATCGATTCGTCTTCCATCGGAAGCACGCCCACGCCTCACAATCAGTATGTATCTTCTTCGGTAAAACTGTCTAAATTGATGCAGAGTTATGAGAACTTTGTGAAGATACAGAGTGATGCCGCCTTGCGTAAGATAGCCGGTATGTATGCATACGATTCCAATGAAAGCGAAGGCGATAAAGTAACGCTGCGTTCGGATGGCGACGAAGTGGCGCAGAAGCTGGAAGAAGAACTGAACAGCCGCCTGGCTATTGCCGGTATAGAAGTGGTGGAAGCTCGGATCAACTACCTGGCCTATGCCGCTGAAATTGCCGGTGTGATGCTACGCCGCCAGCAGGCCGATGCCATTATTGCCGCGCGCGAAAAGATTGTGGAAGGGGCCGTCAGCATGGTGCAACTTGCTTTGAACAAATTGACTAAAGAAGATATTGTTGACCTGGATGAAGAAAAGAAAGCCGCGATGGTGAGTAACCTGTTAGTTGTCTTATGCGCGGATGAGGCTGCTCAACCAGTAGTGAACACCGGCACGTTGCATCATTAATCTACGTTCGTACTACAATGGCTAAGAAAGAGAGTACGACGAAGAATTTTATCCTCCGCATTGATGCCGATATGATGGAGGCTATTGAAGCCTGGGCTGCGGACGAGTTCCGCAGCACCAACGGGCAGATACAGTATATACTTGACCAGGCCTTGCGTAAAGCAGGCCGGGTGAAAAAGAACCGTCCCTCCTCCCGCCCGCAGGCAGCGAATGAGCATGAGGAGGAAGAGGGAAAATGAAAGGCTGTTAATAATATATAAATATAAAGTTCCTTGTGATGCAAGGTACTGAGTAGGCGGTATATTTGCAGCGGAAAAAGGCCGATAATCTGTAACTTTCCCGTGAAAAGGGCATCTTATAAAGAGACTTTGTACGCATTATTAAAACCATATATATGATCATTGATTTAAAAGAGATCAACAAAACGTACTTCAGCGAGTCGCCGCTACACGTTTTAAAAGGTATTGATCTGGGCATAGAAAGAGGAGAAATGGTTTCCATCATGGGCGCATCCGGTTCGGGTAAGTCCACACTCCTGAATATTCTGGGTATCCTGGATACATACGATACGGGTACGTATACACTGAATGGTACGTTGATACGCGATCTGAGCGAGAGCCGTGCTGCTGAGTTACGCAATCAACTGATTGGTTTTGTGTTCCAATCGTTCAACCTGATCTCCTTCAAGAATGCCATGGAGAATGTAGCGTTACCTTTATACTATCAGGGTATGAAGCGGAAGAAGCGGAATGCCATGGCGTTGGAATACCTCGATATGGTAGGACTGAAGGATTGGGCGCACCACATGCCGAATGAGTTGTCGGGCGGACAAAAACAACGCGTGGCTATTGCCCGTGCACTGATTGCCAGGCCACAGGTGATCCTGGCCGACGAACCTACCGGTGCACTGGATAGCGTCACCACCGTGGAAGTAATGGATCTGCTCCGGAGGGTGAATAAAGAAGGGATGACAATGATCATTGTAACACACGAAAAGTCGGTTGCCGATGTGTCCGACCGTATCATCCACCTGAAAGACGGTGTGATCGAATCCATCGAAAATCTGAAAGGCCATGTTTGAATTTGATGCACTCCGTGAAATATGGAGTACGATGAAGAAGAATAAGCTGCGCACCTTCCTGACAGGATTCTCGGTGTCGTGGGGTATCTTCATGCTGATCGTGCTGCTCGGCGCCGGCAACGGGTTGCGCAACGGGATCATGTATAACTTCCGTAACTTTTCCCAGAATATGGTAGAGGTTTGGACGCGTTATACCACGAAGCCCTATAAAGGTATGCAGGCCAACCGCCAGATTGAATTCAAGCAGGAAGATTTTGATGCCCTCACACGTGAGCATCCGGAGATTGTGTTGCGCTCGGCTACCGTATCACACAGCGACACCCTTGCTTTTGGTGAAGAATACCTCACCGGCAGTATGAACGGGGTGTATCCGGACCATGCGATGATCAGCTATGTGAATGTGAATGCCGGCAACGGACGTTTTATCAACGACCTAGATATAAGGGAGAAGCGGAAAGTGATTGTGCTGAGTCCCCGTATGGCTGAGGTGCTGTTCCGCGACCAACCACCCTTGGGGCAGTATATACGGGCCGGACACCGGATGTTTCAGGTGGTGGGTGTCTATAATGATGACGACAAAAGCAATAATGCACCGGCTTACATCCCTTTCTCTACCGCGCAAGCGATCTTTAATAGAGGATTTGGTTTTGGCTCCATGACTTTTACCGTGAAAGGCATCGTGACTGAAGAAGAAAACGACGCGTTTGCCCAGCGGTTCCGCGAACGAATGGCGCGCCGGCATCAATTCGACCCGACAGACAAGAGCGCGATCGGACTTTACAATTCAGCCAATGAATTTCGTATGTTTAATGGGATGATGAACGGCATTGCCCTTTTCATCTGGATCATAGGAATCGGGACGTTGATGGCGGGTATTGTGGGGGTGAGTAATATCATGTTGATCACCGTGCGCGAACGGACGCGTGAATTCGGTATCCGGAAAGCGCTTGGGGCCAAACCGCATTCTATCCTGGGACTGATCATCTTTGAATCCATCCTGGTAACAGCCATTTTTGGCTATGTAGGGATGCTCCTTGGGATCGGGCTGACGGAGCTGATAAGCTACGGCATGAGTATGTCGCAGGCCGGTACTCCGCAAGGTGGTGGTAATCCGGGTGAGAACATGTCGATTTTCCGCGATCCTACCGTGAGCCTTTCTATTTCGATGATGGCAACCGGCGTGTTGGTCATCGCCGGTGTACTGGCGGGTTATTTCCCGGCGCGAAAAGCGACAAAGATATCCGCTATTGATGCCATGCGGGCCGAATAAAAACGAATAAATGATATAAAGATGTTTGATATAGACAGATGGATAGAGATTTGGGTCACCATTACCCGCAACAAGGTACGTAGCCTGCTGACCTGCTTTGGTGTGTTCTGGGGTATCCTGATGTTGATCATCCTGTTGGGTTCAGGTAATGGAATGAAAAACGGGATGTATAGCAATATCGAAGGATTCTCCACCAATTCGGTGTTCTTCTATGCCGACCGTACCAGTGAACCCTACAAGGGCTTCAACAAAGGACGTTACTGGAATATGCGTAACCGCGACCTGGAAAGTATCAAAACCAATGTAGACGGTATCGACGCTATTTCGCCCATTCTCTGGGGAAACCGTTCGGATAAGAATATTGTATACGGTCAACTGACCGGCACCTATAATGTGAAAGGGGTATATCCCGAATATTTTGATATTGAAACGCAGGACATTCATTACGGTCGCCTGCTGAATGATGTAGACCTGAAAGAGCGACGCAAGGTGTGCCTGATCGGTGCGGATGTTAACGAAGTATTGTTCCGCAACGCCGACCCCTGCGGTAAGTATATCCGAGTGAACGGGTTGTACTATCAGGTGGTAGGCGTGGTGAAAGGCCGCTCCCGTGGTGTGAACCTTGGAGGGCGTTCGGAAGAAAGCGTATTGTTGCCTTTCAGTACGATGCAGCAGACCCTGAATCAGGGGGATATCCTTCACTTCCTTTGCCTCAGTGCCAAGCGGGGATATCCGATCGAAAAACTAATCGATGATACGAAAGCGGTATTCAAAGCGCAGAATGAGATCGCGCCTTCTGATCCGCAAGCAGTGGGTGTAATCAATATCGCCGCACAGTTCAATACCTTCGATATGCTCTTCATGGGGATCGATATCCTGGTGTGGCTGGTCGGTATGGGAACGTTGCTGGCGGGTGTGATTGGGGTGAGTAATATCATGATGGTAACCGTCAAGGAACGGACCAAAGAGATAGGGGTACGCCGTGCCCTGGGTGCCAAACCATTCAATATCATCTCACAGGTGATGAGCGAAAGCCTGGTGCTTACTGCACTGGCCGGTCTGCTGGGTTTGAGCTTGGGGGTGTTTGTCCTCGATGGGGTAGATACGATCCTGTCTGCTCAGGCCGGGAATAGTAGTAACGGTACTTTCTTCCTCCATCCGGAGGTGAGTATCCAGACGGCAGTGGCAGCTACAGTGGTTTTGCTCATTAGCGGCCTGCTGGCCGGCCTTATCCCTGCCTGGCGCGCCATGCAGATCAAGGCCATTGATGCCATTCGTGAGGAATAGAAACAAGATAGGAACAACGAATAAAACAACAAATTATATTGTCATGAAGAATCGCGTATTTAAGAAAATCCTGCGTATCATCTTATTGGTATTTGTAGGCGCAGCCGTGATCGGCACCTTCTTTTTCCTGTGGAAGAAAGCTCAACCGGTGATTACCGTCTATGAGATTGTAACGCCTCAGACCGATACGGTGGAAACCAAAACGGTTGCCACCGGAAATGTAGAACCCCGTTTTGAGATCCTGATCAAACCGCAGATATCAGGTATCGTTTCCGAATTGCGGAAAGAAGCAGGTCAGATGATCAAGGAAGGCGAGATCATCGCACTGATCAAGGTCATCCCGGAAATGGTACAGTTAAATAGTGCCGAATCTCGCGTGAATGTGGCCGATATTACCTTGAAGCAGGTAGAAGAAACCTACAAACGGGATGAGGTATTGTTCAATCAGGGTGTGATTGCCCGGGAGGATTTCAATCTGTCTGAGGCCAACTATCTGAAGGCCAAAGAAGAACGCGATAATGCGCAGAGTGCCTTGGAAATTATCCGCGATGGGATAGCCCGGAACTCCAAAGTGGCCAGTACCACGCAGATCAGAAGCACCATTACAGGGATGATCCTGGATGTACCCGTCAAGGTAGGTAACTCAGTGATCCAGTCGAACAACTTCAACGACGGAACCACCATTGCTTCTGTGGCGAATATGAGCGACATGATCTTCAAAGGCAATGTAGATGAAACAGAGATCGGACGTATCCACGAAGGTATGCCGATTAAGTTGACGGTTGGGGCTATGGAGAGCCGTATTTTTGATGCTACGCTGGAATACGTTTCTCCCAAAGGGGTAGAAAAGAACGGAGCCATCCAGTTTGAGATCAAAGCAGCCGTGACGATCCCGGAAGACGCTTTTATCCGTGCCGGCTATAGCGCCAATGCGGAGATTGTATTGAAAAAGGCGGAAAATGTGCTGACCGTACCTGAAAGTACGGTTGAGTTCCAGGGCGATTCTACGTTTGTTCAATTGCTGAAAGCAGAAAAACCGGAACAGGTATTTGAAAAGCATCCGGTTGTGATCGGCCTGTCAGACGGTATCAAGATCGAAGTGAAAGAAGGCCTTACGGCCAGTGATAAGATCAAGGGTGCTCCCATTGATCCGAAGAAGAAATAATCCTTATAACCGGAAGATATGAAGAAGATAGTATATAGTGTAATGGCGGTTGCCTTTCTTTCTCTCCCTTTGCAGGCACAGGTGCCTGCAAAGCTGTGGACGCTGGAAGAATGTATCCGGTATGCCATCGAAAATAATATCACCCTGAAGCAGAAAGAACAAGCCAGGCAGAACCAGGAAGTAGCCTTGAATACAAGTAAGAACAGTTGGTTGCCCGACCTGAATGCCAGTCTGGGGCAAAACTTCGACTTTGGGCGTTCACCTTCCAAGACTGGGGTGATCGTAGACCAGAACTCGGCCAGCACCAGTGGTTATTTATCCTTGAGTATGCCTGTTTTCGATGGCTTCAAGATTCCGAATGATATTGCTGCACGCAAGCTGGACTTGCAGGCGGCCACTGAGTCACTCAACAAGGCTAAGGATGATTTGGCGGTAGGGGTGGCCTCTTATTTCCTGCAGGTATTGTACAACAAGGAGATGCTGCGTATTGCCGAGCTACAGGTGGAACTGAGTAACGATCAGGTATCCCGTACAGATGCGATGGTGAAGGCCGGTAAAGTGCCACTTTCGCAGTTGTACGACATCAGGGCGCAGTTGGCGCGTGATGAGGTGACGCTCACCGAGGCAAAGAACAATGTGAACCTGGCCTTGCTTGATCTGGCGCAAAGTCTTGAACTGGAACGATTGGAACAGGGATTTGATGTGGTAACCCCGGTAACGGCTGATGCTATTGAAGCATATATGAGCAGTATCCTGCCTCCCGACCATATTTACGACCAGGCTGTTGTTATAAAGCCGCAGATCAAGGAGCAGGAGTATATGTTGGAAAGCCAGCGGAAAATGCTGAAGGTAGCGATGGCCGGTTATTATCCCAAGTTGAATTTCAATGCCAGTTATAGCAACGGATACTACCATTATTATAATCTGGGCAACGAAACCAATGTGCCCTTCGGCGACCAGTTACGGAATAACGAACGGAAGACGTTGGGCTTGAGCCTCTCCATCCCTATCTTCAATCGTTTCCAGGTGCGCAACAGTGTGCGCTCAGCCCGGATCAGTATTACGAATCAGGAGTTGATGCTTGAAAACAGCAAGAAGACCTTGTATAAGGAAATCCAGCAGGCCTACTTTAATGCTACGGCTGCCCAGGATAAGTATCGTTCGTCTGATAAATCGGTTATCGCCACGAAGGAAGCCTTCAGCTATGCCGAAGAGCGCTACACTGCCGGTAAGAGTACGGTATTCGAGTTCAACGAAGCAAAAACCAAGTATGCACAGAGTTTGGCCGAGCAGGTGCAGGCCAAATACAACTTTATCTTCCGTGCCAAGATCCTTGATTTTTATCATGGCACTCCGATCACGTTATAAGAAATCAATCAGGATACGGTCGGTTTTATGGATTGTGTGTTTCCCGACTGTTTCTGCCTGATACAAGAAGAGGCTGTCCGATTTCCGGGCAGCCTCGTTTTATCTCTATGACGTAGTTATAGTTTACGAAAAGCATTTTCAATGCAACAAACTATTTATCTCAGCAGTGCATCCGGGCAGAGATTGTCTTTTTCAATATCTTTGAAATAGTGGTAGGTGCCTACCTTGATTTCTGCACAGGCAGCTTCGTCGGCCACGATGATACCTTTCGGGTGGAGTTGGAGGGCCGTGATGGTCCACATTTGGTTGATAGCACCTTCTACTACCTGCTGGAGGGCACGGGCTTTGTTGTGGCCGTTCACCATAATGAGTACTTCCTTGGCATCGAGCACGGTTCCTACACCAACGGTTACAGCTGTTTTCGGCACTTTATTCACATCATTGTCGAAGAAGCGTGAGTTGGCAATGATAGTGTCTGTAGTCAGCGTTTTGATACGGGTACGGGAAGCCAGTGAAGAGCCCGGTTCGTTGAACGCAATGTGTCCGTCGGGTCCAATGCCGCCCAGGAAGAGGTCAATGCCTCCAACGGCTTTGATCTTTGCTTCGTATGCCGCGCATTCAGCTTCCAGATCAGGTGCGTTCCCGTTGAGGATATTCACATTTGCCGGCTGGATATCGATATGGCTGAAGAAGTTTTTCCACATGAATGTGTGGTAGCTTTCCGAATGATCTTGCGGAAGGCCTACATACTCGTCCATATTGAAGGTGACGATATGCTGGAAGGAAATAACTCCTTTTTTATGTAGTTCGATCAGGTTTCTGTACATGCCCAGGGGGGATGATCCGGTAGGCAACCCTAATACAAACGGCTTTTCAGCAGAAGGGTTTGCTTTCTTGATTTTGGAGGCGACATAATTAGCTGCCCACTGGGAGAGTTGTTCGTAATTCGGTTCAATAATGAGTCTCATACTATTCTATTTAAATGGTTATGCTTTCAGTTTGTCGGCCATCGCTTTACCAAGGGCACGGCATTCGTCGTATTTATCAGGGCTGATACCTTGTTTTTGTTCCACCGGTGTGCCTACGGTTTCCCATTTCATCCGTTCACCAAATGTGGCCAGGTTTTTCACTGCGGCGCCCGCCCAGGAAAATGAGCCGAAGCAGGCATAATCACGGTTCTTAATATCACGTGATTCTATCTTGCTCACGATCGCTTCCACTTCGGGGAAGAGTTGGTTGGTATACGTAGGACTGCCTACGATGACTCCTCTATACTTGAATACATCTTTGAGGATGTAGGAAGCAGCGCTTTTGCTCACGTTGTGCATCACAATGTTACGAATACCATTGTCGGCCAGCGAGGAAGCTACTGCTTCGGCCATTTGTTCGGTATTACCGTACATGCTTCCATAGATGATGGTCACGCCTTCTTCGGCTTCGTACCGGCTGAGGTGGTCGTATATACTGATTGCCTTGGCTACATGTTCGCGCCAGACAGGACCGTGGGTGGAGCAAATGGTTTGGATACCCAGTGCGGAAAGTTTTTGCAAGGCTTTCTGTACCGGATTGCCATATTTGCCTACGATGTTGGCATAGTAGCGGATCATCTCCTCCCAAAAATGGTCTACGTTCATTTCAGTATCAATCACACCACCGTCGAGGGTCCCGTATGTTCCGAAAGCATCAGCCGAGAAAAGTATCTTGTCTGTGGCATCGTAGGTGAACATCACCTCCGGCCAATGTACCATCGGCGCCATGTAGAATGTGAGGGTGCGACCTCCAATAGACAGCGAGTCTCCTTCTCTCACTTCATGAAGACCTTCTTTGATCCCATGGAATCCTTCGAGCATACCGAAGGTTTTGCTGTTTCCCACAATCTGCACATCCGGATATTGTTGGCGCAGGAGACGGATACTGCCTGCATGATCGGGTTCCATGTGATTGACTATGAGATAGTCAAGTGTGCGCCCTTCAAGCGCATCGGCTACTTTCTTAAGAAAGATATCAGCGTAGCAGACATCCACGGTGTCTACCAATACTGTTTTTTCGTCTACAATAAGATAAGAGTTGTAAGATACGCCGTGGGGCAATGGCCACATATTCTCAAACAGTGCTTTCTGGCGATCATTAACGCCGACGTAGTATACGTTAGTTGCTATTTCTTTCAGTGTATACATAGAATCATTTAGTTGGAGTTTGACGTATAAGGGCCCGCCATACGAACCAGGCGCCGACCAGCACGAAGGGGATGCTGAGTATCTGCCCCATATTGAGCATCATACCCGCTTCGAATGCCTCCTGGTCGTTCTTCACATATTCGATAAAGAAACGCGAACCAAAGATGCAGATCATAAAGATACCGAAGATGAGCCCTTCCTTCTTCCAGGCTTCTTTTTTGAAGTAAAGCCACATACAAAGGGCAAAGGTAATCAGGTAACAGATCGCTTCATACAATTGCGTAGGATGGCTGGGGGCTGTGAATATCGGCTCGGCATTTTGTTTCCAGGCATGTAAGTTTTCGATGAAGCGGAAGCCCCAGGGTTTGTCGGTGGGATGGCCATAGATCTCATGGTTCATCAGGTTGCCCAGGCGGATCATGGCTGCTACCAGACCGGTAGGGACTACCAACTTATCGAATGCCCACATCATGCTCTTGTGGCTCACCTTTTTTGAGTAGAAATAAATGGCGATGATAATTCCCAACGTACCGCCATGGCTGGCAAGTCCGCCTTCCCATATCTTGAATATTTCAAGTGGGTTGGCCAGGTAATAACCCGGAGCGTAAAATAGACAGTGCCCAAGCCGGGCGCCGATCACCGTCCCCAACACTGTGTAGATGAGCAATGAGTCGATCCACGGTTGTGGCAAATGTTCTTTCTTCCACATACGTTCCACAATCAGGTAGCCGATAATAAAGCCAACGGCAAAGGCTAATCCGTACCAACGGATCTCACGTGAGCCGATCGTGAAAATGGCAGGGTCGGCTGTCCAGGTTATATACTCCAGCATAAACGTATCACATTAATTATACAAGTCTTTTAATCAGAGCTTCCTTGTCGCCGGGGAGCATGTCGATCACCGGCAATTCGATCATCGTATAGGCGCCGGGTTGCTGTTTAAAGCTGGCACGGGCTACGGACACGAGGATCTGGGCGGTAAGCGCGGGGTTGTTGATCTTCATGTCAAATCCGACGAGTTGGTTCTGTGTCTTACCCGACACCCCTTTACGGGTGAGGTTCACACCGTGCCCCATATCGAGCAGGTTGTCTACACATTCCACCTGCATCACATGCGTTTCATCATGGGCAAAGTAGTCGTCGGCCTTGATGGCGGCAGCTACCTGTTTGAAATCATAGCCGTCTTCCACTTCAATATATACCATGCGGCGATGGATGCCTGTTCCCACGGGGATGGTCATGCTCAACGCTGCTTTTACGCCTTCGATGGCTTTCACGGCTACGGTATGTCCCATACTCATGCCCGGGCCGAAGTTGGTATAAGTAAGTCCTTTCGGGATCATGGCTTCCAACAGGGCGCGCACTACCGAGTCGCTGCCCGGATCCCATCCGGCAGAGATAATGGCTACGGCGTTGTTTGCTTTAGCTACGGCGTCAAGTGAACGGCGGAGTTCTACAATTCCACCGTGGATATCATAACTGTCTACGGTATGGATACCGAGAGACAGTATTTCTTTGGCGAAAGACTCTACACTACGGGTAGGAGTAGCCAGTACCGCTACCTGTACGTCTTTCAGCTTGGTAATGCTATCGGTTACGGTATACGGTTTCAATTCGTCGGGTACATTAGCCGGGTCACGGCGTATGATGCCGGCCACTTCAAAATCGGGCGCTGCTTCCAGTGCTTCCAATACATACTTCCCAATGTTACCGTATCCTACGATAGCTGCTCTAATCTTTTTCATACTTAATTAATTATTCTGTATACTTTTTATGGTCAGGCACAAAGGTAAGGATTCCTGGAAAATATACAAGGTAATTCGTTGTTGTATGTACAGGTGAGCAGGTGTTGCCAAACCCTTCTGTTACTCTTTGGCGAAGAATGCATCGAAGGCGTGTGCTGATGGCTGAAAATCAACCTGCCTGGTGAACGCACAAGATTCCCGGGCTCCGTGTTCACGGTCCATGGCACTATCTTCCCATTCCACGGATAAGGGTCCCTGGTAACCGATGGCGTTGAGGGCGCGGATGATTTCTTCGAAATTGATCTTGCCACGGCCCAGGCTGCGGAAGTTCCAGTAACGGCGCGGATCGCCAAAGGGAACATGACCGCCGAATACGCCTACTTGTTTGGGCGTATCGCTCCAGTACACATCTTTCATGTGGACGTGGAAGATACGTTCGGGGAACTGGTAAATAAAGTCTACATAATCCACACCCTGATAACCCAGGTGGCTGGGGTCATAGTTGAACCCAAAGGCCGGATGCCAGTTGACAGCGTCTAATGCCCGGCGTGCAGAAACGGTATCGAAGGCGATCTCCGTAGGATGAACTTCGAGCGCAAAACGTACACCCAGTGCTGCAAATGCATCCAGCACCGGGGTGAATTTCCGTGCAAATTCGGCATAACCTTCATCGATCATAGCAGGTGTTACCGGCGGAAATGAGTAAAGGTAAGCCCAGATCGGACTGCCTGTGAAACCTACTACGGTATTCAGTCCGAGCGCCTTGGCTGCCTGGGCGGTACGGATTAGTTCCTCGGCGGCTCGTTGCTGTACACCGGCAGGATCGCCGTCGCCCCAGATATAGTCGGGTAGAATGCTTTTGTGGCGATGGTCTATCACATCGCAGACAGCTTGTCCCACCAGATGGGAAGAAATGGTGTGCAGTTGCATGCCATATTGTGCCAACAGGTTCTTGATTCCCTGGTAATACGACGGATCTGTACGGCGTACATCGAGATGGTCGGGCAGGCCGAGCTCAATACCATCATATCCAAATGCTTTCGCTTTTTCACAAACTTTCTCCAGCGGGAGATCTCCCCATTGCAGGGAGTACAAGGTAACGGGACGTGCCATAGGTCTTTTATTTATTGGGTAAGCAATGGCTGCTTACAGATTAACGATGTTGTGGTCAGGCAAAACTAAAGAAAATTAACTGTCGCCCCACTTTTTTCTGCTTAATATTTTCTAATTCCAGGAAGATGCTTTTACTTTGCGACAGTTTTCAACTTAAATCTTATTCTATGAAGAAAAAGCATTTCCGGGCGTTTGCCTGTTTGATTAGTTTGATCAGTCTGATCAGTTGCCAATCCCATGAAACGGATATTGACGTGGAAGGTGAAGAAAAATTCCCTGTTAGTTTTGCTATTTGTTTGAGTGAAGAGGTGCTTCCTATTCCCGGTACCCGTGCTATGCCCGATTTCAATATGCCTGAACCGGAAGCCGTCCTTTCAGGTACAAACCCCGAAAGCGAAGTGAAAGAACTGTCTGATCTGTGTAAAGTGATCGAATACGTGGTGTACGACAACAGCAAGCCTGAGGGTACACTTCGCCACCGGTGTTTTACACCCACGGATGATGATTTTGGGATTGTCTACGATTCATTGCCTGCCGGAGAGTATACCCTTGCTTTCCTCGCTCATTCGTCTGTGTGTGAAGGACTGGAAGAACGGGTAATGCGTTTTGATAAAGTGTCGGATACATTTTTGGATACGCTCCGGTTAAAGGTTCAACGCGGTGCACAGGTGAACGAGCATGTTGTGCTGAAGCGGGTGGTAAGCAAGATCGAGTTTGTGGCAAAAGATACGGTACCTGCGGGGGTGAAAACCTTTTGTGTCTCTTCCCACCCCAGTTATGATAAACTGAATATCCTTACAGGCCAGGCTGTCCTGAAGGATTTTACTTATTCGCTATCACACACGTTTACCGCCGCTGAACGGGGAAAAACCGGTTTACGTTTTGCCTTCCTCACTTTTGTCCCTTCGGCGGATGCGTCTTCGTTGGATGTGACCTTGATTACCAAAGATGCGTTGGACAAAGAAATATACCAGCAAAAAGTGTCGGCAGTGCGCCCATTAGTCAATCGCGTAGTGCGCTATTCCGGTTCTTTATTTACTCCACCGGATTCAGACAATACGTTCCCGATTGAGATTGATGACGAAGGGAAATGGGGTGAACCGGATGAGCATGAGTTGCCGGAATAACCTTACAGAATACATGCCGGCCGGTCTATGCAAATACATAAACCGGCCGGGACATCCTCTGTCTGAAGACTATTATTTTTTCAAGATAGGTGCCAGGAACAGCAGATAAGCCACACCTATGGCTAACACGATCAAGGCCCCCGTCTGCGAAGCAATGGCATCCGAAGCGATCCCCATCAGGATCGGGAAAATGGTGCCTCCGAAAAGTCCCATGATCATCAGCCCGGATACTTCATTCTTCCGGTCGGGCAGGTGAAGCATCGCCTGCGAAAGGATGATCGGAAAGATATTGGAGTTGCCAAGGCCAATACAAGCGATGCAAACATATACCGCATTCAGGTTGTGCAGGAAGAATAATCCACCTACGCCGGCCACCATCAGGAATATGCTGATAAAGAAGAACAGCTTCGATGAATACCGTGCCAGTATAAATGTCCCGCTCAGGCATCCGATCGTGCGGAACAGGAAATACACGCTGGTGGCATAACCGGCTTCTGACAATGCCATGCCGAAACGTTCCATCAATATTTTAGGCGCCGTCACATTCGCGCCCACATCGATCCCTACATGGCACATAATGCCGAGGAAGGAAAGCAGTACCACTTTATCGCCCAGCAACGCGAAGCATTGGGCAAAGGTGGATGTCTGTGCTGCCTCGTCTTGTTCCTTGATCTGCGTCATTCCCAGTGTGATAATGGAAAGTACGGCCACCGCCATAAAGATGGGGAACAAATACTTCCAGTCGCCCAATGACGCTGCTCCCCAGGCCGCAATAATAGGCGCCAGGAAAGAGGCGATAGCCTTTACAAACTGCCCCAGTGTGAGTGAACTGGCCAGTCGTTCATTACTGACGATATTGGACAGCAACGGATTCAGCGACACTTGCATCAGTGCATTCCCGATCCCCAGGAACGAAAACGAAAGGAGCATCATTACAAACGAATAATTTACCAGGGGCAATAACAGCGCTACAAGGGTGACTCCGATGCTGATCAATACCGTCTTGCGGCGTCCGATACGGTTCATCAACATACCGGTTGGTACCGAGCACACCAGAAACCAGAAGAATACCATGGACGGGAACAGATTGGCCAGCGTATCCGAAAGCTCGAAGTCTGCCTTTACATAATTAGTAGCGATACCTACCAGGTCTACAAATCCCATCACAAAGAATGTGAGCATGATGGGAAGGAGTTTCATCAGATTGGTTTTTTCTCTCATAACTTTCATCATTTTACCAGATGCTTTTAAGGGTACTGACTCGCAATTCTTTTACTTCGATGTTATTCCCAAAGAAACGGAAGCCTTCCGTATTGTCTGTCCGTGGTTTGCGTTCCATGGAGTAGGAGTAGGCGCCGCCGTCGATAAACACCTCCACACAGGTTTTATCCAGGATAATGTCTGCCGTGATCTCCATGCTGGTGCGGTCTGGGGGCGAATAAAATACACCGTTCACCCGGTTGCCGTTCATGTCGTAGATAAGCATGGACTGTCCAAACAGATTCAATCCGGCGTCAGTGGCATGGGATAACTTGATGGTAGTCCGTATTTTCAACATGCCGGATTGATTGAACTCCTGCAATTTATGGCTTGCTTCATCGGCAGTAAGGTTGTCCCACTTGTATGCTTTGTCTGTCAACTGCTCGAATTCTTTGACCGGATAGCTGAACAGGCGCACCCCTTCTTTCGTGTTACGCAAGGTTAGCTCAGTGGGGATCAGCATGAGGTTGTTGAAAGGAACACCGGCCGGCATTGGCAAACGGCCCCAGGCGGTCTGGATACGTCGTCCGTCGGCTGCCGGGATATTGGCATACGTCTGGGCGGCATACAGTCCGCCGGTCGTATAGTAGTATTTCCCGGCTTCCGGGGTGAATTTCTTCCCGTCGAACGATCCGATCATATACGTCCCGGAAGCACCATACATCACCCACTTTTTGTTGGATGTATCTCCGTCTACCGGCAACTCAAACAGTTCGGGACATTCCCAGAAACCTGTTACATGGCTTTCAAACGTCCATTCTTTCAGGTTCTTTGATGTGTAGATGGAGTGCCCATCGCGTTCATTCAATACCATCACCCATTCGTTGTTGGGTGCATACCAGAATACTTTCGGGTCTCGGGTATCCTGGCTATTCCATTTGGCTTTCGAATCAATTACCGGATTACCTGCATATTTTGTCCAGGTGCGGCCATTATCCAGGCTATAGGCAAAGCACTGAGTCTGTTTTTCCGGACGGTCGGCCGTATAGAAGGCGATCATAGCCGGTGTATTACCTTTGTTGAAACCGGCTGTATTATCGTAATCAATTACAGTTGTTCCCGAAAATACCGTCCCGTTTTTATCGGGATAGAGTGCAACCGGTAATTCCTGCCAGTGGATCAGGTCCTTGCTCACGGCATGCCCCCAGTGCATATTGCCCCAGTCGCGTTCGTACGGATTGTGTTGGTAGAAGAGGTGGTATTCACCTTCATGCCAGATAAGGCCATTGGGGTCGTTGATCCATCCGCGGCGGGTGGAGAAGTGAAGTTGCGGACGACTGTTTTCCTTGTACAGGCTGTCTTGCCCGGCAATGACATCGTCCTGGTAGATCTTTGCTAACCCGGTGGCTGTGCCGGGATAGCTGATCTTTATTGTTTTGCCTTTTAGCGCGGATACGTCTGCAAATACCCAGTAATCTGGTGTTGCGTTGGCCAGGCGGATGTCAAAAGCCCTTTCCTGTTTTCCGCCTACTTCCCAAGTCATTACTTGCCGGTCTACCTGGTGGGATACCGGCAGGTTCAGGTATTTCTTGGTGATTGGCAGCGTGATTTCGTCTGCCTGGGCAGGTATGAGCGCCGTAAAGGCCATACCTGCAACCAGCATTGCGATGTGTGCGTGTTTCATGGTCTGTCATCTTTAGTTACCAGCCGTAATGCTGCTGAAATGATTGTTTGCTAATGTTAATTTGCGCTTTTGGAATCGATTGTTTTATAGCAACAACCGTTTGTACTCTTTCTGCTCCTGCGGGACGATCGTTGTTAGATCGGCTATCTGTACAGGCTGTTTGCTGGCGATACTTTTGCGGGCGGCGATACCAACCAGGCAGGCCAGCGCTCCGTCGCGGATACCGGCACATTGTTGATACGGGTCGGGGGTACCGGGCAGAAATACCTGGTTGCGCAACAGGTCGTCGCCTCCACCGTGTCCTGAGGAACCGAAAGGTATCTGGATATATTCCCGTTTGCCGAAGTTACGGAAGAGCACAATTTCGTCGTAGTTCTTATCGGATACCGGGCGCGACTCTTCGATCCAGGCGTCGATACGTCCCTTGGTGCCGTTGAATGCAATGCGGTAGCCTTCATAGGGCGAGTAAGCGGTGAGTGAATACGATACCTGCACGCCATTTTTATATTTGATCGTGGCCGCCATCTTGTCGAAGATATTCACATCTTTGCGGAATACACAGCCATCACGGTGATATCCGTCGTACTGCTCGTTATCCACATACAGTTGCTTGTAATAGTCGTTCTTCAGGATGTCGAAAAAGAAGGAACACCTGCTGGGCTGTGGGCAGGCGCGGCAGTTTTCGGCGGGGCAGGTACCATTCTTTCCGTAATGGTCCAGCGCTCCAAGTGCGTAGACTGTCTCGGGATCACTGCCGATCCACCAGTTCAGCAGGTCGAAATGGTGGCTGGCTTTGTGTACCCACAGCGACCCTCCACATTCCACCAACCGGTGCCAGCGGCGGAAGTAATCGGCGCCGTGCGAAGTGTCGAGGTACCAGTGGAAATCGACCGATGTCAGCTCGCCGATCTCTCCGGCACGGAGCATTTCCCACATCTTTACGCGGTGGGGCGAGTAGCGGTAGTTGAAGGTCACGCGGCAGTTTTTGCCCGTCCGCTTCTCAGCGTCGAGGATGGACTGTATCTTTTGTTCGTCGATCGACATGGGTTTCTCGGTCAGTACCTCGGCGCCCAGTTCCATCGCGCGTACAATGAATGTATGGTGGGTGCTGTCCATGGTACATACCATCAGCAGGTCGGGTTTCGTTTCCTTCATCATCTGCTCGAAATCGGTGTAGGTGGGACATTCCACGCCGATCAGCCGCTTGCCTGTGGCTAACCGGCCGGGGTTGTTGTCGCAAAGCCCTACAAAGGTGAGCTGGTCCGGATACATCCGTACCAGGTCGCGTCCCCACATGCCACACCCCCGGGAGCCAGTCCCGATCAGGGCGACGCGTAGTTTTTTCTGTTGTTGCGGAATGGCCGTCAACTCGTCTACAGTCGATGCCAACGCCGTTTGGCTTGTCATCAGGGCGGCTCCTGTCATAGCTCCTGTAGAAGCCAGGAATTGCCTTCTCGAAATAGATGTGTTTTTCATGCGTATGGTATATTAGATTGTAAGTTTTTTGCACCTGTTGCCGGTGAATGGGATCAGTTATGTACCAGTGTCCCGATATCTTCACCGTCCATCACCTTCTTCAGGTTACCGTTTGTATCCATATCAAACACGATGATCGGCAGGTTGTTCTCCTTGCACATGGTGGTGGCAGTAAGGTCCATCACTTTCAGGTTGCGGTGATAAATCTCGTCGTAAGTGATTTCTTTGAATTTGGTGGCCGTAGGGTCTTTCTCCGGATCGGCGGTATAGATACCGTCTACACGGGTACCTTTCAGCATCACATCGGCTTCAATCTCGATACCGCGCAACGACGAGCCGGTATCGGTGGTAAAGAACGGGTTCCCTGTTCCGCCCGACATGATTACTACGTGTCCCTGTTCGAGCAGTTCGATCGCTTTCCATTTATTGTAAAATTCGCCGATGGGTTCCATCCGGATAGCTGTCAGTACGTTTGCTTTTACACCCATCGCCGTGAGTGCCGAACTAAGCGCCAGGCTGTTGATCACCGTTGCCAGCATGCCCATTTGATCGCCTTTTACCCGGTCGAATCCCTTCGAAGCACCGCTCAATCCGCGGAAGATATTTCCGCCGCCGATCACGATCCCCACCTGTACACCCATATTTACGATCTCTTTGATCTGAACCGCATACTCATTCAGGCGAGCTTCATCAATTCCATACTGTTTTCCTCCCATCAGCGACTCCCCGCTGAGCTTTAATAAGACACGTTTGTATGTGGCCATATTGCTTTTGTTTTTTTAATCTGTTCGGGCAAATGTAAGTATAATCAATCTAACATCCACACGTTTCACCGGATATCTAACAATAAGTAAGAGTGGGCCAGCATTCAAGTTTGCAAGACTTGAAAGATCCGACGCAAACTAAGGGAAAGTGGGCTTGCTTCAAGTTCCGACATATTTGATTTCTATGTTCAATTCCAATCGGTGCAGATTGGAAACGTCAATCAGGGGGAATCCAATGGAGAAAAGCAAAGAAGCATTACAATAGTAACGAACTGTCCCCATAGCTCAGGAAACGGAAATCATTGGCAAGGGCGTACTCATAAATAGGGCGCCAGTTACCTTTGACGAAAGCAGAGATGAGCAGCAGCAGGGTGCTTTGCGGTTGGTGGAAGTTAGTGATGATGCCGCGGACGATGTGGAAGTCGTAGCCGGGGACAATCATAATGCGGGTGGCGGTAACCAACGTGTCGGCCTGCCGGCGGTCGAGGTAGTCGAGGATGTGCTGCAGGGCATCGGCCGGCGAGAGCCGGTTGTTGGCTTCGTCGTAGGGGGGCCACTGGGCCACAATCAACTCTTCCGATGAGGCATCCGGGTGAGCAGAAAGGTAGACACCCATGTAGTAGAGGCTTTCCAGTGTGCGGACGGAAGTGGTGCCCACGGCGATCACTTGTCCCAGATGCCGGCGAATATGTTCGATGGAAGACCGGGAGACGGAGATACATTCGGTATGCATCTCGTGTGCTTCGATGGTTTCGCTTTTCACCGGCTTAAAGGTGCCGGCGCCTACATGGAGGGTTACTTCTTCGCGTCCGAAACCGTTGGCCTTCAGGTTGGCCAGTACTTCGGGCGTGAAGTGCAAGCCGGCAGTAGGAGCAGCTACCGATCCTTTGATGCGGGCATAGACCGTTTGATAGGTATCCAGGTCGCTGGCCTCAGTCTTTCGGTTGAGATAAGGCGGGATGGGCAGGATGCCGGTGGCATCGAGCAGTTCTGCAAAGGTGTAGGCCGGGTTGTCCCAACTGAATTCCACCCGGTGTGTGTCGCCGTGCGTCTCTATTCGTTCGGCCCGGAGTGTGACGGTGTTGTTGTTGATTGAGATCCGCTGCGACAGAAAGCCGTCTTTCCACCGTTTCAGGTTACCGATCAGGCAGAGCCAGGTGCAATGCCCGGTCTGTTGGAACACCAGTGCATAATCATGTGGGACAAGCGGTTCCAGGCAGAACACCTCGATCTGTGCTCCCGTTTCCTTGCGGAACAATAGACGCGCCTGGATCACCCGGGTATTATTGAACACCAGCAGGCTATCGGGCGGCAGGTAGTTGGGGAGGTGGCTGAAGATACTTTCGCCGATCCTACCATCTTTGTACAAGAGGAGTTTAGACGCGTCCCGGTGTGCCAATGGAAACCGGGCGATCCGTTCGTCGGGTAGCGGATAGGTGAAATCTTCGATGCGTATCTGTCGGACGTCTGTTTTCATTTGGCTGCAAAAGTAGCAAATCTCCGGCGTTTTGGGGGCTTTCCTTCGTGCTTTTTCATTCTATTTGCATACCTTTGTCAATCAGTTTTAGCAAGTAATAAGTAAAGTAGATTCAACGATGAGCATACAAATAGGTGATAAAGTACGTTTCCTGAACTCCGTAGGAGGCGGGACTGTGCGTAGTTTCAGAGGGAAAGACCAGGTAATAGTGGAAGATGCCGACGGATTTGAAGTACCCGCCCTCATCCGCGAGTGCGTGGTGGTGGGCGAAGGCAATATGCAGGTACACAGCAAACTGAAACCGGCGGTGACCCCACCCCCGGTGGCGGCCGCTCCGCCGAAACCGGCCCGGCAGGAAGAAAAGATAGTAGAGACTGCCGGCGGTGACCGCCTGAACATCTACCTGGCCTATCTGCCGATAGACCCGAAAGCGATGCAACAGACAGGGTATGAAGCCTACTTTATCAATGATAGCAATTACTTTCTGTACTTCAACTATATGAGCCGGCAAAACAACAGCTGGCTGAGCCGTTATAACGGGATCGTCGAACCCAATACCCAAATCTTTCTTGAAGAATTCCAGAAGGCCGACCTGAACGACCTGGAACGTATTTGTGTGCAGTTTGTGGCATTCAAGAAAGACAAGCCGTATGCACTGAAGAATCCCGTCTCGGTAGAGTTGCGCCTGGATACGGTCAAGTTCTACAAACTCCACTGTTTTATGGAGAACGACTTCTTTGACGAAGGTGCTCTGCTCTACCCCGTTGTACGGAACGATCTCCCCGAACGCGAACTGCTGATCTCGGCCACCGACCTGGAAGAGGCTATGCAGCAAAAGCAACGCGAAGAGCGACGGATACCCAAGCCGGTGAAAAAACAAGACAGTCTGGTGATAGAGGTAGACCTGCACATTAACCAGCTACTCGAAACAACAGCCGGGATGAGCAATGCCGATATGTTGCAATACCAACTGGATACCTTCCACCAGACATTGAAAACGTACGAGAAAATAAAAGGGCAGAAGGTCGTCTTCATCCATGGTAAAGGCGATGGCGTGCTTCGCAAAGCGATTGAAACTGCCTTGAAAACGACCTATAAAGCCTATTATTACCAGGATGCCTCTTTCCGTGAATACGGTTTTGGAGCTACGATGGTGACGATAAAATAAACGGGATGGCAACAGAGATTGAACGAAAATTCCGGGTATGTGGCGACTTTCGCCCTTATGCCGTCAGTTCTGAACGGATGGTGCAGGGATATATCTGCGCAATGTCGGGCAAGACAGTGCGGGTGCGCCTGGCCGGCGACCGGGCTTGGCTCACGATTAAAGGACCATCGGGAGCCAACGGCTGGAGCCGTTATGAGTTTGAACAAGCCATCCCGACGGCCGATGCCGAAGAACTGCTTGGACTGTGTGAACCGGGTATCATCGAGAAAGAACGTTTTTACATCCCTGCCGCACAGCATACCTGGGAAGTGGATGTATTTCATGGCGACAACGAAGGACTGATTGTGGCCGAGATCGAACTCGCTTCGGAGGCAGAGGCTTTTGAACACCCTGCCTGGCTGGGGCGGGAGGTGACGGGTGATAAGCGTTACTACAATGCCATGCTCTCCACCCGTCCTTACAAGCAGTGGACAACCGAAGAATAGTATAAAAGAAAGCAAATAGGATGAAAAAACTGGTATTATCGTGTATGATCGCGCTCTTGTCACTGCCCGTAGCGGCCGACGAGGGTATGTGGCTATTGCCGCTCCTGAAACAACAAAAGTATGTGGATATGCGGTCGCTGGGACTGACACTTTCCGATACGGATATATACAACCCCGATGGTCCGAGCCTGAAGGATGCCGTGGTGATCTTCGGCGGCGGATGTACGGGCGAGGTGATATCGAAAGACGGACTGGTGCTCACCAACCACCACTGTGGTTATGGGCAGATACAGCAGCATAGTTCGTTGGAACACGACTATCTCACCGACGGCTTCTGGGCTGAAAGCCGCGACAAGGAACTGCCTAACCCTGGACTGACCGTTCAATTCATCGATCAGATTGAAGATGTGACCGCATATGTGAAACAGGCCCTGGAGCAGGATACGGCAGCCAACGAAATGAGTTTCTCCTCTGTCCCTTACCTCAATACCCTGGCGCGAATAAAAGCGGGTGAGAAGTTCCTGGCCGATAACCCCGGCACTGAAGTGGAGATCCGCGCTTTCTATGGCGGCAATGTATATTATATGTTTACTAAAAAGATCTATTCGGATATACGGTTGGTGGGGGCGCCGCCTTCTTCGATCGGTAAGTTCGGTGCAGATACGGACAACTGGATGTGGCCACGGCATACGGGCGACTTCTCCGTGTTCCGCATCTATGCCGATAAGGATGGTAACCCGGCTCCCTTCGCCGATACCAATGTGCCCCTGCGTCCGAAACGCTGGCTGAAGATATCGCTCAAAGGTGTTCAGGAAAACGATTATGCGATGATGATCGGCTTCCCCGGGCGTACCTATAAATATTATACCTCGTGGGAAGTGGTGGAACGCCGCGATATAGACAACCGGGTTCGTATCGATATGCGGGAGATCCGCCAACAGGTAATGCTGGACGAGATGCTTAAAGATCCGGCTGTGCGTATCCAGTATTCCAGTAAATATGCGGGCTCTACCAACTCGTACAAAAGTTCGATCGGAATGAATTGGGCCATCGATAAACGTGACTTCGAATCCGTAAAGCGCGCCGAGCAGGAAAAACTGCTTGCCTGGGCTAAGGCCAATGACAAATCCGAATATCCCGAAGCCTTGCTCGCGTTGGAACAGATCGTGCGCGACCGTAAAGACCTGCGCTTCCGCAGTTGGATGCTGAGCGAAGCCATCTCGGGTGGGATTGAATGCTCGCGTGTGCCTGTCGATATCGACCCGGTAGTAGAGGCGCTGAAAGGAAAAGACCGGAGCAGGCAACAGGAGCAGGTACGCCTCTTGGAAGCGGCTTATCGCCGGTTTGCCAATAAAGACTATTCCCCGGCTGTTGACCGCCGGATCGCCAAGGTGATGCTGAAAGCCTATCGCGAACGGGTGCCGGTATGGTCGCAACCGAAATACTTTGACCTCATCGACAAAAAGTTCAAGGGGAATGTGGATGCCTTTGTAGACTATTTATTTGAGAAGTCTATCTATGGCAGCGAAGCCAACTTCGAAACCTTTAAGCGGCGGCCCACGGTAAAAGCACTCGAAACCGACCCGATGATCTTGTTTGCACAGTCTATCCGCGATGAGCGTAACAATCTGACCGAGGCTTTGGCCGACTTTGATGTGGATTATGCGTTGGCGCATCGATCGTATGTGAAAGGCCTGTTGGAAATGTACCAGGAAAAGGCCAACTTCCCCGATGCCAACTCCACCCTGCGTCTCACTTACGGGCTGGTGAAAGGTTACAGTCCGCGGGATGCCGACTACTATGCCTGTCAGACCACGCTGGAGGGTGTGATGGAGAAAGAAGATCCCAGCAATTGGGAGTTTGTGGTGCCTGGTCGTTTGAAAGAACTGTATGCGAAAAAAGACTATGGCCGCTACCAGACCAAAGACGGTCGCCTGCCTGTGGCCTTTTGCGCCAATACCCACTCTACGGGTGGTAACTCCGGCAGCCCGGTGCTCAATGCAGGTGGCGAATTGATCGGTATCAACTTCGACCGCAACTGGGAAGGCGTTGGCGGCGATATCCAGTATCTTCCTGATTACCAGAGAAGCATCATTGTGGATATTCGGTATGTGCTGTTCGTGATGGACAAGTATGCCGGCGCTGGTTACCTGCTGAACGAAATGGATCTGGTGGAGTGAATCCTGATTGAGGCCTGCGCCTCACCCTCCCTGAGGCCTGCGCCTCACCTGGTCGAGGCGCAGGCCTCAGGGAGGGTGAGGC
>JAVBUH010000058.1:0-11161 GCA_031555505.1 Tannerellaceae bacterium | reverse complement strand
TCGGGCTTTGTTTTGTATGGCAAACTTACCCACGTTCTTGGGCCTTTTATCAAGTTTCTGTTCGTCAGGCCAGATGTTTGCCGCCGACTTCCTTCGGATTCCACCTCGCAATGGACACCCTTGTCTTTGGATGGACGCTTCCCGCTATCAGGGCGCGTTAAGGACTTACACCTGTTAGAATAGAACCATGCTGGGCGAACCAAAAAAGGCTGCCTATTCGCACAGGCAGCCTTTTTTATCATACGCAAACAGTGATCACTGGTTTACCACGTTCGTAGCATAGCTTACCCAGATCTTATCGTGTACCAGACCGGCACCATCATACCAGTCGATGCCCTGTCCGTTCGTCCATGTATAATCGCTGACGTCATCTACAGACGTAAACCTCCACTCTTTCGTACTGTCGGCCTTTTTCCCTTGCCAGAAACCAACCGCCGTAACGTCGGCTTTTGACTTTCTCAGCTTCACACCGATCCGGTTATCATTCACCACCCCTGTGACGCCTTCCTTGGCATTTGCCCCACGCAGTTTCCAGCCATTGGCTTTGTATTTTTCGGCTTCTTTCTCGGCAACGATGCAAACTTCTTCCAAGCCAACTTCATCTTCATACCCCCAGGCCACATAGATATATTTGTTTCCCTTCTGGGTAGCCGTGATATACTTGCTGGTGATGATATCATCGCTGATACGCTTGTAGCTGAAATTCCGTTTAGAATTATACAAATCGCATTTCATATAGAGATAATCCAGGTTTTCCGGGTTCTTGCCGTTTTGTGTTTCCGCTTTATATTCGTCATCTGTATAATATACTGCGACCACATCGGCAATTACCCGCTTCGGATTGCCCAGGTTCTTGATGTACCGCTTGGAATAATAGTCGCGGAAATAATTCATCATCGCCTTCCTGTCCGACTCAAGGGCGCAAAACGCCCAAATTGGTAATAACCCCTTGTAGGGATTTGTGGCAGATGTAAGCAATGAAATAAAGGCTTGATTATTCCTATCATCCAGGCTGGCGAGCCACTCGTTAATTTTGTCGTTTGAAAGCGAACTGCCACCTTCCAGATTGTATTCATCAAAATCCAGTGTTTCAATAGCCGATATGGAATCGTTTTCCGTATAAGTATCCGTCACGTCGACCCCAATGGAGGTAATCTTGTTAAGGGATATCTTCGCATTCAAAGCGGCAGTGGAGGTACTGGAAATAGACGATTCATACTCCGACTTCTTCCGTCCCACGATATTCAGGTAACGCCCCCCGAATACCCCGGCAGTGATCATGTGTGTGCCGTAGGTGGAAAAAAGAGCAGCCATTTTCGCCGTATCTGTGCCACAATTATTGACGACCACCAATGTTGTTCCATAGGCATACTCCATCACCCGGGCTACCTCTTCATCGGAGAACCAGTCATTTCCACCGTCACCCGGAAGTACTGATTCGGCAATCTGGTAGGTAGCTTTTTGTACCACAAATCCAGACATAGCCCACTCATAATAATCCTTGGTCACAGAACTGGATGTAACATAACTTTCCACCGAAGCCTGGAAAGGAGCCGGTATTAATCCGAACAGTATTTTCGGCGAAATATTTAAGTTTAGGGAGTTTGAAAAGGCCTCACTCATGTATTGATAGCTGGATCCTTCGGCATTTTTGTAGGTGAGCTTCATCTCCGGATTGGTATAAACCAGCTGTTCACTCAGCAAACGATCATAGTCGATCAGCTGCCCTTTGGTATTGGAGGCATCCAGCTTATCAAACAGGTTGATTCCCCAGCCGATTGCCGACATAATTTCACCATCCTCCGGACGCACTCCCAATTGACCCGTCCGCCGGAAGATCGTTTTGTTGAGCGTCAATGTTGTTGATTTGGTCAACGCATTGGTGAATGTAAATTGCAGAAAACTCAATACGGGTGTGTTTCCTTCCGGCAATTGAACACTGACGAACGAATTACCACTACCGGTTGTTTCGGTAGTAAATGTCAACGGTGTCCCTTTGCATTCCACTGTCCATTCCAGGTTTGTCAGAAACGGGATCTTTACTTCCGTCACTCCCTTTTCAATAATCATTAACTGATCCGGATGCACAAAAGCGGCACCAGCCAATTCATCAGATACCGGTTCCGGCTCTGGTGTTACATCCTCCTGATCTTCGCCACAGCCGGTAAGGCATGCCAGCAAACCTATACACAAAATAGGGATCAAGGTTAACCATTTTTTTCTGCTTTTACTTTCCATACATAATTAATTAATTAATTAAAGGTGTATTATCAACTGTTTTCCCTCTGAACAGGAGAGCTGATTGAAAGTTCGTGGCTCAAACTTCTCATTTGTAAAAATTAATACGCTGAATTATAAAAAACACTGATTCAAAGAATGTTACATCGAAAAGACAGGGATTAGGGGGAAGTAACCCTTATTGAAGGCAGAGACTTCCAGCAAAGGATATACAGACGTGCTACAGAAAGTCAGGAGACAGGCCGCCCGGACGACAGTTGGAAGACGCCTTTTGAGCAAAGCCGTTGACAGCCGAAAAGTGCTTTCTCAATCTAAACGATAGTAAACATGATGATTTGGCGATACAGTGACAAACGGACAACCGGCAGGTATTTCAGGGGCTTTCACCCCATCGCGCAACGGGAAAGAGGCCGTTTCTACCTGTATCTCGTCCCAAAACCCCATCTGCAAGAACTGCCCGAGCAGGTTGGCACCGCCTTCCACCAGCAATGAATTGAGTTTGCGAACAGACAACTCATGTAGCAGTTGCGGCAAGAGTGGTTGCGAGAAATCGGCAGGGATATACGTTACTTGCGGACGGTCGGTCCCTTGGCAGGAGGTAAACACCAGCGTGGGAACCTTTCCGTCGAACAAATGGAAAGATGACGGGATGCGCAAGTCGCGGTCTATCACCACGCGCACCGGCGAACGCCCTGCCCAATGGCGCACGGTGAGAGACGGATTGTCGAGCAATGCCGTACGCGTACCTACCAGAATGGCTGCCACTTCAGCACGTAGTTTATGCACATACCGCCGCGAGTCTGAAGTAGAAAATTGCACAGGAGGCTCCGTGTGATCATCGCGCAGGCGGTCGATAAAGCCATCGGCACTTTGCGCCCATTTAAGGATGATGTACGGACGGTGCTTTTCCTGCATCGTGACGAAGGTCTTATTGAGTGCACGGGCTTTGTGCTCCATTACGCCGGTCACTACTTCCACACCGGCATCACGGAGCATCCGGATACCCCGTCCGCTTACTTCGGGATAAGGGTCAAGGCAGGCCACTACCACACGGGGAATACGCTTGCGGATGATAAGTTCGGCACAAGGCGGGGTCTTGCCATAATGCGAGCAGGGTTCAAGGCTGACATACAGGGTAGACTGAGGCAGGAGCGACTGGTCGCGCACAGTAGCAATCGCATTCACCTCGGCATGCGGCTCCCCGTTCCGGCGGTGAAAGCCTTCGCCGATGACCCGCCCCTCGTGTACAATCACAGCACCCACCATCGGGTTCGGACAAGTCTCGCCCCGGCCGTTGGCCGCCAGTAAAAGACAGCGCGCCATGAATTTTTCTTCGATCTTCATCCTCCTTTTTATGTTACGTTCCGTTTTTTGCACTATTTTTGTACCACTAAATCAAGACAAATGACATTCGCCTCCGCTTACATACACGATTCGTTGCAGGATATCTATCCCGCTCAAGAGATCACTGCATTTTCGCGACTGATCCTCGAACATATATGCCATCTGTCACTCTCGCAGTTGCTGGTGGACAAAGATAGGCAATTATCCGAACGCGAGCGGAAAGAAATAAAGGATATTGTAGAGCGGCTCAAGCGGCAGGAACCGATCCAGTACATCCTGGGACAAACGGAATTTTACGGATTGACCTTCAAGGTAAGCCCTTCCGTGTTGATCCCGCGCCCCGAAACGGAAGAACTGGTAAACCGCATACTGGCCGATAATAAGCATGAGACTGGCCTACGTGTGCTCGACATCGGCACTGGGAGCGGTTGCATAGCCATTGCCTTGGCACGCGGACTCAAAGAGGCCGAAGTGACAGCCGTAGATATTTCGGCCGACGCCCTTGCCACCGCCGTCAAAAATGCCCGGCGGCTGCATGCCGGAGTAAACTTCCTCGAAATGGATATCCTCACCTCACGCCTGGCACATCCGGAAATTCCTTTCGGATTGGATATTATCGTGAGCAATCCCCCCTACATACAGAAGAGCGAACGGGAAGGAATGGACCGTAATGTGGCCGACTATGAACCGGAAACAGCCTTATTCGTCCCCGACGAGGAACCCCTGCTGTTCTACCACCACATCGCCCACTTTGGCAAGCGCAAGCTGCGACGTGGCGGACGTGTATATGTGGAGACACATGCACTGTTCGGACCACAGACGTTTGATCTCTTCCGTCGCAACCGTTATAAAAAAGTAGAATTAATCCGGGATATTTCCGGGAAAAATAGATTTTTAAAAGCTGAACTATGATCGATGATCAAAATGCAGACATGCTGCAAGTAGAGTGTAAGATACTGAAACAGATGGTAGCCCATTGCGTCAAAGCTGAACGATGCGTATGGGACGTTGAAAACAAGTTAAAAAAAGCGGGGCTCAACGACAAGGCCGTCATACGCTCCATCCAATTTCTGGTGGAAAACGACTATATCAACGAGGCACGCTTTGCCCGTTGCTTAACCAACGACAAGTTGCGCTTCAACCACTGGGGCCGGAAAATGATCATTCGCGAACTACGGAGAAGGAAGGTCCCGGAAGTGTGTATCCAGGAAGCTATCGGCCAGATCGACGAAAACGAATCTGCCGAGATCCTAAGCAAACTATTGCGGGAAAGATACAAGGGGCTGAAACGGTTGAAGAAATTGGAAAAGAACACAATCGCCGCACAACTGATCCATTATGCCCTTTCAAGAGGATATACGCTGCGCGAAGCCAATGCGGCCCTTGCCCTTATCGGTGTGAAAGGAGACGACTATGATTCCCGTTTTAGCTACGACGAGGATTGACCTGTTACACCTCTTTTTCCCCCGGTTGTGCCACCTGTGTAAACGAAGCCTGACCGACAGTGAACAGTCGCTCTGCCTCCATTGCATCGAACGGCTTCCCCGGACTGCCAACGTGATACCCGCCGACAGCGATCCCATCGCCGAACGGTTGGCATGGCATGGCCGGCTGGAACAGACATTCGCATGCCTGTACTACACCAAAGGAGGAGAAGTGCAGCAGTTGATACACGCTTTTAAATACCATGGGAAAAAAGAACTGGCTTTTACGCTGGGCCGACTGGCCGCACTGGAGACCGTTTCGAAAGAGGGAGGGATGCAGGCGGCCCACGCCATCGTGCCCGTGCCCCTCACCCGCATCCGGCAATGGCGCCGCGGATACAACCAGGCCGAATGGATCGCCCGCGGCATCGGCAGCGTATGGCAATTGCCCGTATGCCAATGCCTGAAGCGAACACGCAGATCGACCACACAAACACGTAAGTCCGTATACGAACGGCTTCAATCGACGGAGGATATCATCACCGTTACCGACCCCGCCCGGTATGCCGGCCGACACCTGCTGCTGGTAGATGATGTAATGACCACCGGCGGTACCCTTGGCGCTTGTCTGGAAGCGCTACATACAATACCGGATGTACGGGTAAGCATCCTTGTATTATCTATTGTATAAACTTCAAAAAGAAAAAGTAACCCGTGCACGCTGATTATGTCGGCTACTTTACCTACTTTTGCGCAACGACACAACTATAGTATTACATAGAATGAAAACACTGGAAAGATTAGTAGCAGAAAAACTATTAAAGATTAAAGCCGTGAAACTGCAACCGGCTAATCCGTTTACCTGGGCTTCCGGCTGGAAGTCTCCCATCTATTGTGACAACCGGAAAACCCTCTCTTACCCTGGCATCCGTACCTTTATTAAGTTGGAACTGGCCCGTGTGATCAGTGAAAAATACGAAGAAGCAGACGCGATTGCCGGTGTGGCTACCGGAGCCATTGCACAAGGCGCATTGGTGGCCGACCTGTTAGGACTTCCGTTTGTATATATCCGCTCTACTCCGAAAGATCATGGGTTGGAAAACCTGATCGAAGGCGAACTCAAACCGGGTTCTAAAGTTGTGATCATCGAAGACCTCGTATCTACTGGAGGCAGTAGCCTCAAGGCTGTAGAAGCCGTACGCAACTTCGGCTGCGACGTGGTAGGTATGGTAGCTATCTTCACACACGGATTCCCCGTTGCTACGGAACAATTCAAAGAAGCCCGCGTAACCCTCACTACATTGAGCAACTATGATGCAGTGATCGAAGAAGCCCTGCGCACCAACTATATCAGCCAGGCTGAGATCGCCACGCTTCAGGAATGGCGTAAAGATCCGGCCAGCTGGAATCCTAATAAATAACAGGATGACGGAATTTACCAGCGACGTAAAAACCATCCCGTTCAACGACGATCGTATCTTCACGATGCTGTCCGACCTTTCCAACCTCGAACGGGTACGCGACCGGATTCCGGAAGAGAAGGTAAAAGATTTTGAATTCGACAGCGACTCATGCAGTTTCACTGTTGACCCGGTGGGCAAAATCCGTTTTCAGATCGTGGAACGTGAACCGAACAAGACCATCAAGTTCACCACCACCAACTCGCCCGTTCCCCTCTTCCTCTGGATACAACTCAAACAGATGGACGAAGGTGATACACGGATGAAACTAACCGTTCGCGCGGATCTCAACCCTTTCATCAAGCCAATGGTATCCAAACCATTGCAAGATGCGCTGGGCAAGATAGCCGACCTCATCGCCAGCCTTCCCTATTAATAAGGATGAATGGTTTACGATCCATCTCAGTCATGACTCATTCACCCGTTATTCTCCCCTTCCATTACACATAAATCGGTAATCACTTATATGAAACTGTGGCAAAAGAATGTACAGGTAGACCGTGAAGTAGAACGCTTCACCGTGGGAAAAGACCGTGAAATGGATCTCTACCTGGCCCCGCACGACGTACTTGGCTCCATGGCGCATATCACGATGCTGGAAAGTATCGGGCTGCTCACGAAAGAAGAGTTGAACGTATTGCTGGCCGAACTAAGAAACATCCATATCCTTGCCAGGAACGGATCTTTTGTGATTGAAGAGGGGATGGAAGACGTACATTCTGAAGTAGAAGGATTACTCACCCGCCGGCTGGGTGACGTCGGAAAAAAAATACACAGCGGACGGTCGCGCAACGACCAGGTTCTGCTTGACCTCAAACTCTTTACCCGGGCTGAAATTCAGGAGATTACCGGGCTGGTTAAAGAATTGTTCGACGTGCTCATTACGCAGAGCAACCGCTACAAAGACATACTGCTACCGGGATACACACACCTGCAGATTGCGATGCCGTCGTCATTTGGACTGTGGTTTGGCGCCTATGCCGAAAGTCTGGCCGACGACCTGCAACTGCTGCAAGCCGCCTACCGGATATGCAACCGCAACCCGCTGGGTTCGGCAGCCGGATACGGCTCATCTTTCCCCTTGAACCGCCAGCTGACTACCGACCTGCTTGGCTTCGATTCCATGAATTATAATGTGGTATATGCCCAGATGGGACGGGGTAAGATGGAACGTACCGTAGCCTTTGCAATGGCCGGTATTGCCGCCACCCTGTCAAAACTGGCCTATGATGCCTGCCTGTTCAACAGCCAGAACTTCGGTTTTATCAAGTTGCCCGACCAGTTCACCACCGGCTCCAGCATCATGCCACACAAAAAGAATCCCGACGTATTCGAGCTCACCCGCGCCAAATGCAACAAACTGCAAGGTCTGCCGCAGCAAATCACGCTGATTGCCAACAATCTGCCGTCGGGCTACTTCCGCGACCTGCAGATCATCAAAGAAGTCTTCCTCCCCGCTTTCGACGAATTGAAAGATTGCCTTCGGATGGTAGCCTGCATGATGAGCGAAGTGAAAGTGAACGAACAGATCCTGGCTGATCCCAAATATGCCCTCCTCTTCAGTGTGGAAGAAGTGAATCGCCTCGTGCTTGAGGGCGTTCCCTTCCGGGATGCCTACAAACAGGTAGGGCTGTGCATTGAAGCCGGTCTATTCCAGGCAAGCACTACCGTACACCATACCCACGAAGGCAGCATCGGCAACCTGTACAATGATTCGATCTGCCTGTTCATGCAATCCGTCCTTGACGGTTTCTCTTTCGACCGTGTAAACGAAGCCGAAAAGAAGTTGCTGGATAGTGCATACTAAACTCCCCTATTCCACGTTTTAATGTAGATTGCCTGCAACGGTTAGACTGCCTGCAAACGATTGACGAACAAGTATCCTATGAAACGACTGTGTTTCCTGTTGCTCCTCCTGTTGATCTTGTCGTGCGACAAGGTGGAGAAGTCTAACGTACCCTATGCACGGGTATATTTTGAAGTAGATTTGCAGTTCAAAGATAAAGAGCTGTCAGGGTTACTCACCCAAAAAGTATTCTCTACTGATGATGCTCGAAATGATGGCGAAATGATGGGTTACGCCGGCATCTTGGTAGCCCACGGTAGCTACGGTTACTATGCCTATGACCTCTGTTGTCCGCATGAAGCCCAACGCAATATAAAGATAGCGCCAACAGATATTGGCACAGCCATATGCCCTGAATGCGGCACAGAATACGACACAGCCACATACGGATCAGGACGCCCCTTGTCAGGCCCTTCCAAACACGCCCTCGTGCGTTTCAACGTATCTAACGCCGGGCAAAGACTGATCATTCAGTACTGATCCCTCTTAATTACACCCTACACAAACCAATTTTTTCCCCAATCCTTTTGCACAACTCGAAGAAATCCCTACCTTTGCCGACGCAAAAGCAACAAATGCCAAGCAACCATCGCGAAAGTAGCTCAGTTGGTAGAGCATAACCTTGCCAAGGTTAGGGTCGCGGGTTCGAGTCCCGTCTTTCGCTCGCTCTGAGAGAAGAGATGCTCGAATGGTGGAATGGTAGACACGAAGGACTTAAAATCCTTTGGCCATTGCGGCTGTGCGGGTTCAAGTCCCGCTTCGAGTACCGCAGGAAACGCTAATCGCTGAATTATCAGACGGTTAGCGTTTTTAATTTTGTGTTTTTGTCATTAAAACGTCATTCTAATTTCAGATAAGCATAAAAGCACCCTCAAGACAGAAGTCCCAAAGGTGCTTTATTTGCATTAAAATCCACACGCTTGTGGTATCGCAGACAAAGAAGATAGGGATATAATCCAACACACGATGTCACATATTACTCTTTGAACAAGTCTATGTATTCTTGGAACACATAAATCCTGTTTCGTTGTGCTCCTGTCAGTTCCCTTATCAAACCAGCCTTTTCCATATCGCCAATAAGATTATACGCAGATTGTGGGGTTTTTTCTATGATCTGCTCTACTTCAACAGCGGTTATAATCGGCCTTTTATACAAGTAGTTTATTACTTTACGAACATCCGCTCCCCTCTTGCCGAGTTGTACTATACAGGCGTCAACATGCTTTTGAAGTTGCAGGATACCGTCTAAGGTTTTACCCCCTTTTATAGAAGTTTCTATTACGCCGGTAAGGAAGAACTTTAGCCACTGGTTGATATCGTTATGGATCCTCACTTTCGTGAGGTTATCATAATACAGTGTTCGGTTTCTTTCGAAAAAGTCTGAGAGATATAAAATAGGCTGTTTTAGTATCCCTTTGCTCACGAGGTACAGAGTGATAAGCAAGCGGCCAACTCGACCATTACCATCAAGGAACGGGTGAATGGTCTCAAACTGATAATGTATCAATGCGATCTTAATGAGATCAGGTATATTGTACTCCGGATTATTGGCAAATTTCTCAATATCAGAGATAAGTTCACCCACTAAGGTATGGACTGGAGGCACGAAAACCGCATCGTTTATTGTCGCACCGCCTATCCAGTTTTGACTTGTTCTAAACTCACCCGGCTGTTTGTGCTGCCCCCTAACGCCTTGTAATAGTATTTTATGCGTCGCCCGGATAAGGCGAGAAGAAAAAGGCAAGGTGTGCAATAGCATAACGGCATTATTCATCGCTTCGATATAATTTTGCACCTCTTCCCAGTCATTCCGTTTTTCAGAAGAAATGTCGGCCTTGTTTAGGAAAGCCTCTTCCATATTGGTTTGAGTTCCTTCAATCTTTGAGGATTCTGTAGCCTCTTTGGCTATGTGCATCTGAATAAACATATCAATATCCACATACTCGGAATACATGTCCAAGCGTCCAAGATGCCGATCAGCCTTACTCAGTAAGGATATCACATCCATATTGTCTATAACCCATTTCCGGCATAATAGCGTAGGGTGAAAGCTCTTATAGTAGCCCTCGTTGATAAACGTACCTGATTTGTAGCTGTTCATGACTTATTCTAATAAAATTGGAACAAAAATAGCGTTATTCTAAAAACAAAGCACTTTTTTGGAATAAGAATTTTCTTGTTCAAAAAAAGAACCGATTTTTAGAATAGCGTTTTATGCCATAAGTTGCTTTGATCTGTGTAACTCCTGTGATCTTTTTCGATGAGATCAAAGAAGTCCGGAAACCTCTCGATCCCCGGACTTCCCACCTGTCATACAGTCTCGCTATACAGCGTTTTCAAATCCTCTCTGACTTCCTTGTAAAGGTTGATTTGACTTTCCAGCCTCTCGATCTTCCGGCGTAGCCCTTCGTGCTGATCCGGGCATCGTCCACCGGCGATAATCCACTCTAACCGGCTGATCTCTTCTGACCGGTTCTGAATCCTCTTGCTGAATAACTCGATAGCCAGTTTGCGTTTTTCTTCGAATCGGGGGATATCCGCTATGATTGAATATCTGTCGCTGTCGAAGTTGTTGAATGTAAGCCCGTGCCGGTTCTTTACATTCTCTTCGTTCTCTACATAGACGGTATCGTTTGTGATACCATACACTCTCAATCTTTGGCCATCCTCCTGGCGCTGCCAGATTTGGCCTACTTTTGGGGTTGTCATTTTTGTTTCCATATTATGAATTTAAATACTCATCCCAAACACCTTCACGGGTGTACATCCCAATCACATAGCCGACCTCCATCAACAGATCGCCAAAACGATCATCAATATCTCCCGTTTTGAGCCGGATATCATCGTAG
>JAVBUH010000061.1:0-8625 GCA_031555505.1 Tannerellaceae bacterium | reverse complement strand
AGCGTTGATCATCTCTTGTAAGGAATGTTTTCGCTTTCTTTCTTTGGGTTCCACTATATTTTTTATAACTTGCCACAGTTTATCAGTGAGGTTGGTTGGATAGTTGCTCATAACTCATGTCTTGATAACCATAAAGTTACGGATAATATCTAATTAGCCAACTGATATTCAGTTTGTTATATTATATTTTTGTAATTCAAAACAGCTTCTAAGGGAAGTCGGTTGTTAAGATAATTTGACAAAAGCGCCGGTGGGATGATAATATACGGTAAAAGAATGCCTTTGGGATGAGAAAAAAGTGAAAATATCCTTGTGTTAAAGAGAAATGTCTTACATTTGTGCCTCTATACGAATGGAATTATCATGATGTTTTCAATACTGACTGCGATATCACCCGTAGATGGGCGATACAGGGATAAGGCGAAGGATTTAGCTGTTTACTTTTCGGAATATGCGCTAATCAAGTACAGAGTGCGGGTGGAAATTGAATATTTCATCCTGCTTTCTCAATTTCTTCCGCAATTGAACCGTTTGAATACCGCAGAAATGAAGGCAGGCCTTCGGAATATTTACCTGCAGTTTTCAGAAGCAGACGCCTTGCGGGTCAAGGAAATCGAGGCTGTGACAAACCATGATGTAAAAGCGGTTGAATACTTTATTAAAGAAAAAACTGCAGGCTTGTTGGATGAGTCATATCATGAGTTTATTCATTTTGGACTTACTTCACAGGATATCAACAATACCTCCGTTCCTCTTTCGCTGAAAGATGCATTGTATGAAGTCTACTATCCCCAGTTACAACAGTTGATTGATATGCTTACGGCGTATGCTGAAGACTGGAAAGATATTCCCATGCTGGCCAAGACGCACGGACAACCGGCTTCGCCTACCCGTCTGGGAAAAGAGATCATGGTATTTGTCTATCGATTGGAGCAACAATTTGCATTGCTGAAGTCATTGCCGGTATCGGCTAAGTTTGGCGGGGCAACCGGCAATTTTAATGCACACAGAGTCGCTTATCCGGCATACGACTGGAAAGCATTCGGCAACCGGTTTGTCAATGAAGTGCTCGGCCTGAGCCGGGAAGAATGGACTACGCAGATTTCCAATTATGATAATCTTGCCGCCATTTTTGACGGTATGAAGCGGATCAATACCATCCTTGTAGACCTCTCTCGCGATTTCTGGCAGTATATTTCCATGGAATATTTTAAGCAGAAGATCAAGGCAGGGGAAGTTGGTTCGTCGGCTATGCCGCACAAAGTAAATCCGATCGATTTCGAGAATGCGGAAGGAAATCTGGGCATGGCTAATGCAATTCTGGAACACCTGTCGGCAAAGTTGCCTGTCTCGCGTTTGCAGCGGGATTTGACTGATTCTACCGTATTGCGTAATATCGGTGTTCCGATGGCTCACATGGAAATTGCATTAAAAAGTTTAACAAAAGGCCTTGGTAAATTGTTAATAAATGAGAGTGCGTTGTTTCGGGATCTGGATCAATGCTGGGCCGTAGTGGCCGAAGGCATCCAGACTATTTTACGCCGGGAAGGATACCCCAAACCCTACGAAGCGTTGAAAGCCCTTACGCGTACGAACGAAGCAATCACGGAGCAATCTATCCGGGCGTTTATTGGGGAATTGAATGTGAGTGAAGATATTAAGAAAGAATTAATGGCGATAACGCCGCATAATTATACCGGAATTTAATTATTAATTAGTGATAAGTAGTACAGGCAACCGGGAGGCTGCCAAATTTTTAGTTAACATTTAATTTACGAGCAATGAGTACAGAAGAAAGAGAAGAATCTCAACCGCGTCCTAAGAAAGTGATACCAAGTATCAGAAGGGAAAGCACAGATCAGGAAGGTGAAAGAAGACCTTACAGTCAAGGCTACAACAGACCTGAAGGCGAAAACTATGAACGTAGACCGTCTTATAACCGGCCTCAGGGTGGTGGCTATAACCGGCCTTATGGTGACAACCGTCCTTCGTATGGCGATCGTCAGCCGTATGGTAACCAGTATGGCGGCGGATATGACCGCCCGAACCGTCCACAACAGCACGGATATGATAACCGTGATGGTGGTGGCGGATATAATCGTTCTTATAACCAGCAAGGGGGAGGCAACCATGGCGGATATGGTAATAACTATAATCGCGAAGGTGGTTATAATAAGCCCTCTTATGGAAATCGTCCGTCGTACGGACAAGGTGGAGGACAGCAGGGGTACAACCGTCCTTCTTCCAACTATGACAGACCTGTTAAAGCTTATTCGGCCACTCCTTACGGTGACGGAACTCCAGGTGAAGGTGTGGAAAAGAAAAGAAGACCACGCGTAGGTGATCAACAACCCAATGCATACGATAACCGCAGTGCCGGTCGTCCGTATGGAAATAATAATTACCGTCCGCAAGGTGGCGGTGGTTATCATCAGGGTGGCGGTTATCATCAGCGTGGCGGCTATCAGCAAGGTGGTGGTTATCAGCAAGGTGGTGGATACCAACAACGTGGCGGTTATCAGCAAGGTGGTCGTCCGATGCAGCAACGGCCACGTACGGGGGATTACAATCCCAATGCCAAATACAGCCAGCAGAAGCAGTTGAAATATAAGGAAGTATTGGCTGATCCGAACGAACCGATCCGCTTGAATAAATTCCTTTCCAATGCCGGTGTGTGCTCACGCCGTGAAGCGGACGAATTTATCCAGGCAGGTGTAGTAACGGTGAATGATCAGGTAGTGACCGAATTGGGTACCAAGATCACCCGTCAGGATAAGGTAATGTTCCACGATAAACCCGTGCAGATTGAGAGCAAGGTATACATTGTGTTGAATAAACCGAAAAATTGTGTAACTACTTCGGATGATCCGCAAGCCCGTCTGACGGTGATGGATTTGGTGAAGAATGCCTGCAGCGAACGGATATACCCAGTAGGTCGTTTGGACCGTAATACCACCGGTGTATTACTGCTCACCAATGATGGCGACCTGGCTTCCAAACTTACACACCCGGGCTTTAAGAAGAAAAAGATCTATCATGTATGGTTGGACAAAAACGTATCTATTGAAGATATGGAAAAGATCGCCAACGGGTTGGAACTGGAAGATGGAGAGATCCATGCCGATGCTATCAGCTATGCCAGCGAAGACGATAAGAGCCAGGTGGGTATTGAAATCCACTCCGGACGCAACCGTATCGTACGGCGTATCTTTGAAACATTGGGCTACCATGTGATGAAGTTGGATCGTGTATACTTTGCAGGCCTGACGAAGAAGAATTTGGGCCGTGGCAAATGGCGGTATCTGAACGAACGAGAGGTTAATGCGCTCCGGATGGGCGCTTTCGAATAAGTGACAGATTAGCCGGTTGAACTGACCGGCTAACTTGTTTTAATTTTCTAAGTAGACTAAATAAGATGAAGACAATTAGCAGAACAAAAATTGTAGATGTACTGCAAAGCGAAGCTTTCGGTACAGCCGTGAATGTAAAGGGCTGGGTGCGTACCCGGCGGGGTAGTAAACAGGTGAATTTCATCGCCCTGAACGACGGTTCTACGATAAATAATGTGCAGATTGTTGTAGATGTAGACAAACTAGGCGAAGAATATCTGAAGCCGATCACCACGGGTGCTTGTATCAGCGTGAATGGTATACTTACAGAATCGCAGGGACAAGGGCAGCGGGCCGAGATCCATGCGGATGAGATTGAAATATACGGTACGGCAGATCCGGCTACTTATCCATTGCAGAAAAAAGGACACTCCCTGGAATTCCTGCGCGAGATAGCCCATTTGCGTCCGCGTACGAATACGTTTGGAGCTGTGTTCCGTATCCGTCACCACATGGCAATGGCTGTCCATATGTTCTTCCACGAACGAGGATTTTTCTATTTCCATACGCCGATCATTACTGCTTCCGATTGTGAGGGAGCCGGCCAGATGTTTCAGGTAACGACCCAGAATCTGTACGACCTGAAGAAGGACGAGCAGGGATCGATCAAATACGATGATGATTTCTTTGGAAAACAGGCCAGCCTTACTGTATCCGGACAGTTGGAGGGTGAGTTGGCAGCGATGGCACTGGGCTCTATCTATACCTTTGGCCCTACCTTTCGGGCTGAGAATTCCAATACGCCGCGTCACCTGGCTGAGTTCTGGATGATTGAACCCGAAGTGGCCTTCAATGAGATCGCTGAGAATATGCAACTGGCGGAAGATTTCATTAAGTATTGCGTGCAGTGGGCGTTGGATCATTGTATGGATGATATCAAGTTTCTCAATGATATGTTTGACAAGGAATTGATCGAACGTTTGCAAAGCGTATTGAAAGATACGTTTGTACGCCTGACGTACACGGAGGGTATTAAAATCCTGGAAGAAGCCGTAGCCAAAGGGCATACCTTTGAATTCCCTATTTTCTGGGGTGCAGACCTGGCTTCTGAACATGAGCGTTACCTGGTGGAAACTCATTTCAAACGTCCGGTGATTCTGACTGACTATCCGAAAGAGATTAAATCTTTCTATATGAAGCAGAACTCAGATGGTAAAACGGTTCGGGCGATGGATGTATTATTCCCGAAAATCGGTGAAATCATCGGCGGATCGCAGCGTGAAGAAGATTATGACAAATTGTTGACGCGTGCCAACGAGATGGATGTTCCTGAAAAGGATATCTGGTGGTATCTGGATACCCGCCGGTTTGGTACGGCTCCGCACTCAGGTTTCGGACTGGGGTTTGAACGGTTGTTGTTATTTGTGACCGGTATGGCAAATATCCGCGATGTGATTCCTTTCCCCCGTACACCGAAGAATGCCGAATTTTAAGTGCATTCGCAGACTATAAAAAGAGAGAGGTTACCACAGGGCAACCTCTCTCTTTATTATGTAGTAGCATTTCGCTCACTCTTCCTCTGGTTCATAATCTAAGTCGATCGGGAGCTGTTTCTTGAATGCTTCTTTGAAAGAGATCAGCGATTCGGTACGGGCCAGCCCCAGGGGTTGCAGCTTGTTGTGGATGATGTGCAACAAGTGCTGGTTGTTTTTTGCATAGATTTTAATAAAGAGATCATACTGTCCGGTGGTATAATGGCATTCTACTACTTCGGGAATGTCTTTGAGCGCTGCAGTCACAGCCGGAAATTGCCCCGGTGATTGTAAGAACAGACCCATATAAGCACAGGTTTCATAGCCTACTTTGGTGTTGTCTACAATAAATTCAGAGCCTTTGATTACTCCCATGTTGGTTAGTTTCTGAATGCGTTGGTGGATGGCGGCACCAGACACGTTACATTCTCTTGCCACTTCCAGAAAGGGCATACGGGCGTTTCCAATAATTAATTTGAGGATCTTTTCGTCCAGATCGTCTAACTGATGATGTGCCATAAATTTTGTATATTTGTGTAAAGGGATGCTTCTGCTTTCATTTTAATACAAAAATAGTGAAATAACAATAAACTGCCGCCTATATGAGGCATAATTATTAAATTTATAAGTTTTGATATGCAAGTAATTCGTTTTTTATCAGTGTCAGAGTCGATGGATCCGATTGCGGACCAGATCGAAAAAACATACAATGACTCTTTCCCATGGATAGAGAGGCGCGACTTTGATAAGGTGCGTACCTTGATTGACGCACATAAGGCATTTTCTGCGTATGCGCTGCTGAAGGAGGATGTATATATCGGTTTTATTACTTCCTGGGACTTTGATGCCTTCAGATATGTGGAACATTTTGCCATTGACAAAACCGCTCGAAATGGAGGAGAAGGCTCTAAGGCTTTACGTCATTTTCTGGGGCAAAGTGATAAACCTGTTGTTTTGGAGGTGGAATTACCGGAGGATGAATTAAGCCGGAGGCGGATTCGGTTTTATGAACGACTACACTTCAAATGCCATGACTTTGAGTATTATCAACCATCTTATCATTCGGCCGATGACAATTTATTGGAGATGCGATTAATGACTTGGGGAGATATAGGTATTCCCAGTCCCTTGTTGGCATGGAGCCGAATTATTCATAGAGAGGTTTATGGTATAGGAGGGTTAGAATAAAAAAAGGTTGTCTCGCATAAAGACAACCTTTTTTATAAGTGTTCGTATTTCCCGATTATAACGGGTTGATACGCGGTGTTGCGGAATAACTAATCTTCAATGCGTAAGCTTCGCGAAGTGCCTGCTTTACGTCAGTAACAAGACCCATCTGAGTTTCTTTATCAGCTTTGATGGATACAGTCATGTAAGGAGCATCTTCTTCTTTCATACTGGACTTTTCCTGTGCAATGTAATCCTGGATTTCACCTACTTCAGCAAATGCATCGTTTAGCTGGATACGGGTTGCAGTACCCATTTTTGCACGATACTCTGTATTGGGTTCACCGATATAGATAAACGTTACAAGCGATTTCTTTTCCAGTTTCTGAAGTTCTGAAGCCTGCGGAGAACGGAATACTACCTTCAGTGAAACTTCACGCATGGTTGTTACCATCATGATGAAGAACAAGAATGCGAATACCAAGTCAGGCAGTGAAGAAGTATTCAATTCGGGCATCTCACGCCCGCCTGCTTTACTAAATTTTCCCATTACTTTGTTCCTCCGTAATTTTTAGGTTCAGCTTCCGAAATCTTCTGCGGATAGATTGTCTGAACAGCAGCTTGTTGCTCTTCATCCAAATCCAAGAAAATTTTTCCGAATTTCTTTTTCGATACATCATCTCTTAACTCGGTATAAGCAGCTGCCAGTTCGCTCTGTACGTTGATATATGACTGATACTGTGTGCCACGGTCGTTCTGCAAAGAGATAACGTGGTTTTTAGTGATCATCATTTCTCCGAAGAACGGAACGTCTACAGCCAGCTTTTCCGGCTTATGCTCATCATTGTAAGGATTATCAATGAATTCTTTCGCCTTGTCTTTCAGTTGTTTGATGTCGATGTATTCATTGTTGCAAAGAATCTGGTTCTGACTATTGATCAGGATTACCAGTAGGTTTCTTTTTTTAATGTCCACATCTTCTTTTTTCTGGTCTTTAGGAACAGGCTGGGGTAAACGTCTCGGTAAACCGCGGTCTGTATCCATGGAAGAGGTCATAAGGAAGAACAACAGCAACATGAAAGCAATATCGGCAGAAGAAGTAGCATTAATACCTGGTGATTTTCTCTTTTTCTTACCCATAATAATGCTTTGGATTACTTGTTAAAAATGTTCTTTAAACTTCCTGCGAAAATAGCCAGAATAACTAAGGCTGTCAATACGTATGTAGTATACAACCACATATCGGTTATTTTCAACCAGAAAGGAGTGTTGAATGCCTGTGCTTCAGAGTTCACTACCGGAACCGGGACTTCACTTCCTATAGCATAGGTGATATACATTAATCCTGCAAACAGTACAAGTACCACTAACCCCATAATGCCACCTTTCGGGTTGATTTTGAAGTTAGAAATGAATTGCCAGATAGCAAATACAATAGTCGCAAAGACTACAACTCCGAACAAGACATACTGCCATTGCAGGAGCAAGTCTACATAAATCGGATTCCACATTTCGCCTTTGTACAGTTCGTTGTCACCTCCGAAGAAGAACAAACCTAATACCACCAAGGTGATAACCGTACACGCTATCAGGACCCAGCTGGATAATTTTCTAATTTTAGTAACAGCCATGGTCTAAATTATTTATTGAATTTTACATAGTATTTGATAACAGTATCTACCAGTGTGATAGAAGCATCTTCCATTTTGTTCAAGATGCCTTCCAGTTTGCTGAGCAGATAGTTATAAAATACCTGAAGAATCAATGCTACGATAAGACCGAAGATCGTTGTGATCAAAGCCACTTTCATACCACCGGCAACAACCGTCGGGCTGATGTCACCTACCTGTTCGATTTTGTCGAACGCCATAACCATCCCTACTACTGTTCCCAAGAATCCTAAAGAAGGAGCCATTGCGATGAACAGTGTTACCCAAGAAAGGTTCTTTTCAAGCAAACCACCTTGTACACCACCGTAAGAAACGATTGATTTTTCAACAATATCAATACCCTGGTCGATTCTCATCAAACCCTGGTAAGCGATAGAAGCAATCGGGCCTCTTGTGTCACGAGCGATAGCCTTAGCACCTTCTACGTCGCCTTTATCCAATGCGTCTTCAATTCCTTGCAACAGTTTGGTCGGATTGTTGTCAGCCAGATTCAGATAAATAATCCTTTCCAAACAGAAAGCCAAACCAAGTACCAATGTAATAGCTACCAAACTCATGAAGTCGGCACTACCTTCGATAAACTTAATTTTGATAGCCTGGTGAAAACCTGTCTCAATGGCTGCTTCCTGCGCGAATGCTACAGTAGAAGTTCCAAGGGCGCACAAACCCAAGAATGCTTTTGCAAATAACTTTTTCATTGTGTGTTTAATTTTTAAGATTAATAATTCTCTTATTTTTATTTTGTTGTTTGTTCTTGTTCATGGTACTACAAACACACCAAGCGGAGAGAGCGGGATTCGAACCCGCGATACCCTTTAGGGGTATACACGCTTTCCAGGCGTGCCTCTTCAACCACTCGAGCATCTCTCCAATGAGCTTCTTCTCTGCTAAAACGAGCGCAAAATACGAAAAAAATCGCATTTGCAA
>JAVBUH010000001.1:0-57994 GCA_031555505.1 Tannerellaceae bacterium | reverse complement strand
ATGATGGTGATCTCGCCATCGCGTTGTTCGTCGAACGTATTCTTCTGGGCAGTGATCACCAGGTTATGGTTGTCTACCCGTGCGTTGGTGATCCAGGCTGTCTGTGTTTCCATATTATTGTTGGTTCCGCTCTGGTAAGAGATGCTGGACACCTGGTAGCTGACGTTGTTCTTGTTGCCGTCTTCGATCCACAACGATTGCGTATGTGTGGTCTGGTCGCTCAGCATATACGCGTTGGCAACGGTAGATACTGCCGGAGCGCCTAATCCGTTCTGGATAACCGTAACGGTACGCACATCCGTTTTGTTACCCCATTCGGTGGTTACCGTGATCGTACCCATACGAGGAGCGGCATCCACATTCGGAGTAGCACCTATATGATATACACGCGTTACATAATTATTGCTACGGTCTGAGCTTAAGCGGATCTCGTTCAACCATTCGGCACCGCTGGTTACCGTTGCTCTCACCTGGGCACCTGCATACTGGGCCGAAACGACAAACTGTGCCACGTCGGCCGTAGCATCGAGGGTGATCACTTCGGGAGCGATACGCACGTCGATGGCGCCGAGGCCACGTTGGGTGACCTTCACCGGATAGATTACGGTTTCACCGTCGCGGGTGACAGATACGTTTACGATACCGGTACGGTCGGCTTCGTCGCGGTTAGCATCCGGGATGCGTACTACGATCTTATTATTGTGTGTGAATACGCTATATACGTTCAGCCAGTCTGTTGTGCTGACGGCTTCGATCGACACGTTTTCAGGAGCCAGGTAAGTGATTACGATATCACGGCCTTCGCTGTTGTGCGAATAGCGTGATACGGTTACTTCCTGCGGCATGATCACCAGGTAGGGCGAACCGAGACCGGCTTGGGAGACAGAGATGGTACGGAGAACGAGTTTATCGCCGTAGCTGATGGTCAGGCTAACGGTAGCTGTACGTGAGCTGCTCAACGCGTTAGGCGTAGCCGTCAGTTTGACTTCCTGTGCATACGAGCCGTTGTTGCTGGTTTCGTTGCCCAATTCAACGGTCAGCCAGCTGGCATCGGCTGCCACGGCGGAGATGGTGGTGTAGGAAGTCTGTGAGGTAACGGAAGCGGTAGCAGTGAGGTTGGTCAGCGCGCCGAAGCTCAGCGATTCGGGCAATACGGATACGTTGGCTTCGCCTACGCCGTCTTGCGATACGGTGATCGGATACAACAGGGTTTCAGTTCCCAGCGTAGCGGTTACCATGATGGTTCCCACGCGGGTTTCGGCCGCTATATTCTTCGTCACATCGAAGGTGATGCGTTTTTTGGAAGCGTCTACCTTTACGTTGGTGATCCATCTCGATTCTTCGGATACGGCTTTCACGGAGATGCTCTTACCGTTGGGGAAGTAGTATCCTACGGGAACGGCAGTGGCGGCGTTGCAGTCGAGCGCTACGTTATCACGGAACATCACGATGTCGGGAGAGCCTACACCGGCCTGGGTAACGCGGATCTGTGCAATGGTAGCTTCGCCGTCTACATGGGCGAGGACGTTCACGATGCAGTCGCGGTTGTTGTTATCCATGTTGTCGCTTTCGCACTGGATGCGTACATATTTAACACCCTGAAGGGTTACGATCTCTGCCGTGTTCCAGTTGAATTCGGTATGGGCTGTGATGTTGCCGGTGACGTTGGATACGATCGGAATGAGCACCACATTGGTACGGGCCGATTTGGCGTTGTGGGCAAACGAGACAGCCTGTTGTGCAACCGTTACATGCGGCAGGGCACGGCTGAGCTGGTCTACCGTAAACGTACGGACGATCGCTTTAGCCCCCTGGCCGGTGGTGACGGCCAATGTTGCCTTGCGGGCATCGAAATGGCTTTCGTTGGAAGCCACCGTTACACTGACGGTAGCATTGCCGTTGCCGGCAGTAACCGAAGGAACAGCCCATGTGTTGGACGAAGAGATGGTCCACGGACTGTTGGAGGCAATGACGAACGAAACGATACCGCCTGTATTGCCCACCTGCATCTCTTCGGGAGCGATGACAAGCAGACCGGCTGTAGCATTCTGTGTAACGTCAATGATGGTGGACTTACCGCCGGCTTTGACGGTTACCGTAGCCGAACGGTCGTTGACAGCCGTACAGGCTTCGATCAGTAGTTCAATATCGGTTGTTCCGCGTCCGGAAGCTTGCGATAATCTCACCCAGGGTGAGTTGCTTTCGGCTGTCCAGTTGGTATTGGACATAATGGTGACGGGCACGGCCTGTGCATCGCTGCCAACGAGAATGATCTCTTTGGAGACAGACACAGCGGCGGGATCGTCGTCATTACATCCCGTGCTGATCACAGCCAGTGAGAGCATCAGTAGGAGTGCGCCCACATTGACTTTGAGGAATTGTAATACCTTCATATAATCTTCTTTTTTATTTTTCGGTCTGTTACTTAATAATATTCTGGAATTGCTCGCAAGCGCGGAAGCGGATAAACTCGGCCTGGTTGGCTGCCTTGGCTTTGAAAGCGCTGTCGGCGCGGCATACCTGGTCAAGGGCTTCGAGAGACAGGCGGTCGTCTCCATTCTGGGCATACGCCACGGCACGGAGGTAGAGCGATTCGATGGTCGGCGTAGCGATATGTGTCTGGGCGGCAGCCTGGCGATACTGGTCGGCATAGAGGCTGGATACCACGGCATTCGGGTTGTCGTAGCCCGACATCAGCACAGCAGCACGGTCGTAATCGCCCCGTTGCATCAGCATCAATCCTTCGTTGTAGTCTGAATAAGGCACATCGGCCGCTACGTTGAAGAGTGTTTCCGACATCAGCGGTTCGTTCTTCACGGCATAGAGCACCGCCTTGTTGTTTGCAATGATCGGGCAGATGTTTTTATTCGAGATCTTTTCGGCATAAACCAGCGCTTCGTCGTACTGGCCGCGTTCCATCAACGCTACCATCATATTGTTGGCGCGTGCGGTAGTGGGTTCTGCGTTGTACAACCGTTGGATCTTCGACAGGTCGGATACCGGAGCTTCACCCAGGGTGATAGCGGCATACGGCTGTCCGCCGATCTCGAGTTCTTTCGGGAACAGTTCGCGCACGGTATACGCTACCGTAATCTGGCAACTGCGCAGGTTCTGGAACACGCGGTAGATCTCGCCATAGTTGCTGAGTTGTTTCAGCTTGGCTTCGCGGGCATCCAGGTCGCTTTCGGTAGCGATGATCTGCTTGATCCTGTCGAGGTTGGCAAGGCCTGAGCCATTGAGCACTTCTTCAAACGCCTCCCAGTTTTCGGGGATGGAGGTGAGTTCAATCGCATCGGCTATCTCCGGCAGGTCTTTGCGCACCAGTTCGTCTACGGAGTTGGCGCGTTTCTCGGCCAGGATCGTGTTCCAGGCCAGGCGTCCTTCGGGAGAAGCGGCGGTGGTGATGTTGATTACGTTGATGGTGGTATTCGGGTCGGCCACTTTCTTCTTCACTTCGGCCACGAAATCGTTGTAACCGGCTGCATTGAAGATCTTATAGTCGATCACGTAACGTCCTACCCGGAAGACAGACTTGTTGCCGAAGCTGTTCACATACTCACCGGCTTCGTATTCGGGAACGAGGTAGAGCATCGGGTCGTTGGTCACAAAGTCTGAATAGTCTGTCACACCATTGGCCAGGCGGGTTACTTTCGTTTCCTTCTGGCATGGGCAGAGATGAACCTTGGCGCAATAGCGTTTCTTTCCGGCCAGGAGGATTAGTTCGGCACCTTTCATTTCGGGCTGGTACGCCACTTCGGCCTGGTAGTGGTAGGTCAGTTCTTCACCGGTATACGGGAGGCGAAGCAAATATTCTGTATCGTCGCCCTCAAAACGGATACGGTCGTTGGTGACGATGCTGTAGCGGCGTCCTTCCACAGAGGCTACCGGGAGGTCGTAACGCCAGTCGCCGTTACGGAACGAAGGCTGTACCACGTAGGCCAGTCCCTTATGCATATAATCTTCCGGTACGGTGACATCGAAAGAGATCCGCAGTTTGCCATCTTCCGATTTCTTCATCACTACCGGCACGTTGGAAGCCGGACGGAATTCGGAAGCGGTAATAGTGACTTCCTTCGCGTCTTGCGCGAACGAAACCCCTGCCGTCATCAGGACAGCCAGTACGGGAAGTGCTATTTTTCTTATATTATTCATACTGAACAGGCATTAAAAGATTAAGAATGAGATACTGATACCAGCGCGTGTAATGCCGATATAATTACGTGTTTCGGGCGCATACATGCGGACGTCGTCGGCATAGTGTACACGGTCGTTCTTGTCGTAGTCCATATAGTTCCAACCCAGGCCCAGGTTGAATTCCAGGCGCCAACGTTCGTGGAGCGGCAGGGAGTAGCCATACGACATACCGGCACCGGCCAGCCAACCGTCGTAGTTGTATTTCCACAGACCGGCATCGTAGTTGGCATACTGTCCGTGCAGACCCACAAAGTGTCCGGAGAATTTACGGCAGAACCAGTAGCGGAGTTCCGGCTGGACGCCCCACATCTTTGCACTGCGCATATCACTGAATGTCCAGGGATTGTATAAGCCATCCACGTCGATCGACCATTTCTGAGCTATTCCCAATTCCACACCGGCATTGATGGTACCGGCGGCTGCCCACTCCACAGCATTGGTCTTCACCGCCAGGTGCTGTGCTTGTACGCACGGCAGCAGGAAGAGTGCCAGGATAAAGGTTATGATGATTTTCTTCATATTTACTTTATTAATGTGTTGTTTTATTGAACCCACCGGTGTTTTATCACCGGTGGGGATGCTTGTTGACAATATCCGATTTAACCTAAAGGAGCCAAATTTTGAACAATTGTTTTTGTGTGGAACTTTGTCCATAGTGGATTATGAGATGACGTAACCGTCACATTCACATTAATCTCCGGATTATACGGTCCTCCATTACTGGTTCTTGTTGCTTCATAATAAAATGATCCCGTATTTGCATTGGGCACAGGGTTGGCTACTGTAATCCGGATACTAGCATGATTGTTAATAGAAGGAGATATAGATGTAATGATTCCTCCCTCACCGGCTTGCAATAAAACATGCTGTCTGGATATACCAGCAGCAGGAATTGTAGGAATATCTCCCCATGTCAAAGCTAATGACTCCTGTGTAATGGTATATACTTCGGTTACCGTTTCCGTTCCTCCGGTAGGTTTACCATAGGTCATCGTGATACCTACAGTTGCTGTACGGGGAGCATTTGCTTCATTTGCATCATATCCGAACAATACATGTCCTGTCGCTGCATCAACAGAAGTAGCAGTCAACCAATTACCACCTGTAAGCACTGCTGCACTGATCGTAGCGCCTGCTGCCGTCATGGAAGGAGCAAAAGTGATGATCGGAGCACCAACGTTGAGAAGAGAACCTGGATCTGAAGCCTGCGGGTTCAACCAGATTTGCTTATTATTAGCGGGATCAACATACACATAATTCGTATAGCCTGTACTGCTTGCCGTTGTATACAAAGCCACTGTTCCGCCCCAATGCGCCTGTGTCACTTTCACTTCGCGCATTACCTGTTGGTTGCCCCATTCGATAGTGACGATAACGATGGCTTCACGGTCGAAGTAAGTGGTATTCGGGAGGGCATTCAGGGCAATGGTTGCTTCATTTACATCATAGTCTGAATTACGTCTGCTAATAGACAACCAGTCATACCTGGAAGTTCCTGCCACATCGGTAATAACAGCATCCGGATGGTTAGCCACGACGGTGAATGAAGTAGTCACATTACCTGTACCCCGTGCCATATCCAAAGCAGCCGCCAGGCTGATTTCTGTCGGGGAGATGCGGATATCCACATCGCCATAGCCGGCCTGGGTGATGGTCACCGGATAGGTGAATGTCATACCGTCGCGGGTAGCATATACATTAATAATACCGGTGCGGGGTTCAGCGTTCTTATTCTCAGTCACAGTAAACGTAATATTGTCGGAAGTGCCGAGCGTGACATTGTTGATCCAACTCTGGTCGGGCACGGCCTGTGTAACGGTGATGTGTTCGGAAGAGCGGGTATAATAAATCGTTTCAACCTGTCCCCTAGCGGTTGCGCCGTAGGGTACGCTGATTGCCGGGTTAGTGATGGTGAGCGTAGGATCGCCCAAACCAGCCTGAACAACAGAGAATGTACGTACAACGGTGCTGTTACCATATTTGAATGTCAGGAGCACGGTAGCTGTACGGGCGTTATTGCCTGTATTTTCGGTGGCAACCACTTTCACATGCTCCGTGATGGCATCGTCGGCAGCATTTGAACCCTGTACCTTGGTGGCAGTCAACCAGTCGGCGCCTTCGGCAACAGCAACCGTCATGCTGGCATAACGTGTCTGGGCAACGATGGTGGCGAGGTATTCGGTTGCATTGGCGGGATGGGCCGGCAAAGTGAGTTGGGCCGGAGTAACCGCAATTTTGGCTTCGCCCAGACCGCTCTGGACCACGGTGATCGGATAGATCATACATTCATTGCCTAATACGGCCGACAACGTAATGGTTCCCGTACGTGCTTCTTCGGATTGGTTGGCTTTCACACGGAAAGTAACCGTCTGCTGGGTAGTATTTACCTTCACATCTTCCAGCCATGCGGGGAAGTCGCTTACAGCACTCAGTTTGATAGAAGAAGAAACCGGTACATAGCCTACAGTGATATCGTTCACATGCTGGTCGATCGCGATCATTTCGCGGAACAGGGTAATGATCGGCGAACCGAGTCCGGCCTGCGATACCTTGATCTGTGTGGTAGTGGCTTCGCCTTCCACATCGCCCACGATCGTAACGATACAGTCGCGCGCTTCGTTGGCGCCATTGTTAGACAAGGTGGTGATCTTCACAAACTTGAACCCGTCTATTTCCTGGATTTCACCCTTGCACCAGGTGAAGTCGGAGGTGACGTGCATCGTTCCGGTAATATTGGTGATCACCGGGATCAGGTAGGTGTGTTCTTTTAATGTTACGGCATCCTGTTTGAAGCTCAGTGTTTCCTGTCCGAGGTTGATCACCGGTACACGGCGGCTCAACTGGTTGACGGTGAACTGGGCCAGCAATACTTCGGAGTCGTTCTTCATAGCCAGTGTGATCACAGCCGAACGTGCGATGCTATGGCTTGTGTTAGCAGCTACTGCCACTTTGATGGTACCGTTGCCCTTGCCGGTCTTCACAGCCGGGACAGCCCAGCCTGCAGAGCTGGAGACGGTGTACTCGATACTCGGTGAAGCCGCTACGGCAAATGCGACGGTTTCGCCCGTGTTGCCAACCGTGATCTCTCCCGGCGTGATGGTAAGCGAGCAGTTTTCGGCCGATTGAGACACCAAAATAGTAGTAATCGCTACGTTGCGGCCGCGCGTAGTCAATGTGATCGTAGCCGAACGCTTTGTATCAGAAGCGCATTCGTCTACCATCACATCCAAATCAGACGAAAAACGACCGCTTGTACGTGACAAATGACACCAGTCGGCATCGCTGACTGCTGTCCATTCCGAATTTGTAACTACAGAGATGAGCGTGCTGCTCCGTTCATATCCCACTTCGATCAAGTTCTGGGATACCGTGATTGCTGGAGGATCTTCTTCATTACATCCCGTCACAAGCACGAATGATAAGAACATCAGCAAGAGATATGTCCATCTCTTACGGAAAAGTAATTGATACATAATGTGTTGTTTTTAAGTAAATAAGTATTTCTCGATATTAATTTCCTCATATTTATACAGTGTAGTGTAAAAAAGGCAACAAACGGTTAATTTCTACAAACCTGATACACATAGCATTCCCTGTGGTGGGAAGGGCTAAGGTGGCGCTCGTCAATGTGAGTCCGAAAGTATTGCTCTTTTTCAGAATATTTATCTACTATTCTTGCTCTTTTACTAATGGTTATTCTATGCTACCATATGATCACTGAATCCACCCGAGTAAACTACAACTACGGGGCGATTTTTACGCTAATTAACAAACAAACCGTGAAAAAGATTTTGCAAATCGTACATTTTACTTCTCAAATCGTATAAATTTAGCCAAATGAGACACTTTTTTCGCAAATGGGACACTGAAAAGAGTGAATAAGGCCAATCACGCCTTTTCTTACACGGTATAGACCTGCCAGTGCATCATGGGCCGCCGCCGGGCAGGTATATGGTCGGCTATGGTGCCCACTGACCCCACAAAAATCATCGATTTCACCGCAAGACTCAGACAGTGCACGGCCTGTCAATCCCTCATCGGCTACGGTCACGGCCGACAAGGGAAAGCAAAAACCGGCCAGGCGGCAAATAGCTGCCATTATGCTTCTAAACATGCCGTTTATTCTTGGCCGCCAGGGGAAAAACCGCTATATTGTGACCCGTTTCAAGGAAGTTTCACTTACAGATTGTAAGCAGCCCAAAAAATAGAAAAGTATGGTCGTCCGTCTAAGTAACCAGCTACCTGCCTATCCGGCATTCGCCCCCGGTATCCGCCGGGCGCCCGACAGGGGATATACCCTGACAGCCGCACAAACCGCCACGGCATTGAAGAATGCCCTGCGGTATATCCCCTCCGCTTTGCATGCCACCCTGGCACCCGAATTCCTGGAAGAATTGCAAACGCGCGGACGGATCTACGCTTATCGCTATCGCCCCGAAGGCGACCTGAAAGCGAAACCGATCGACGCCTACCCAGGGAACTGCCTCGCCGGGAAAGCGTTCCAGGTAATGATAGACAACAACCTGTGTTTCGACATCGCCCTCTACCCTTACGAATTGGTGACATACGGCGAAACAGGCCAGGTATGCCAGAATTGGATGCAATACCGGTTGATCAGGCAATACCTCGAAGTGCTGACGGATGAACAAACGCTGGTGATCGAATCGGGGCATCCGCTGGGCTTGTTCCGGTCGAAACCCGATGCACCCCGTGTGATCATTACCAACTCGATGATGATCGGAATGTTCGATAATCAGCACGATTGGCACGTTGCCGCCCAGATGGGCGTTGCCAATTACGGGCAGATGACAGCCGGCGGCTGGATGTATATCGGTCCGCAAGGCATCGTACACGGCACATTCAACACGCTGCTGAACGCGGGCCGGAAAAAGCTGGGTATCCCGGCAGCAGACGACCTGCGCGGCTATCTCTTCGTCTCGTCCGGACTCGGCGGGATGAGCGGCGCACAACCCAAAGCCGCCGTCATCGCCGGAGCGGCCTGTATCATTGCCGAAGTAGATGCTTCCCGGATCGAAACCCGCCGCAAACAAGGCTGGGTAGAACAGGTGACCGACCGCATCGAAGAAGCCTTCACCCTGGCACAGGAGGCCATCCGGGAAAAACGGCCCCTTTCGATCGCCTATCATGGGAATATCGTAGATCTGCTTGAATATGCAGCGGCTTTACATATACCTATTGACCTGCTCAGCGACCAGACTTCCTGCCATGCCGCATACGAAGGAGGATACTGCCCGGCAGGATATACGTTTGAAGAGCGTACGCGCCTGCTGACAGAAGACCGGACAGCCTTCTGCCAGGCGGTGGACAATTCGCTGAAACGGCATTACGAAGTGATCCGGGAACTGGTTGCCCAGGGTGTCTATTTCTTCGATTACGGCAACTCATTCATGAAAGCCGTCTACGATGCCGGCGTGCAGGAGATTTCGCGCAACGGGGTCGACGATAAAGACGGATTTATCTGGCCTTCGTATGTGGAAGATATTATGGGGCCTGAACTGTTTGACTACGGCTATGGCCCGTTCCGGTGGGTATGCCTGAGTGGCCAACCGGAAGATTTGGCCAAGACCGACCAGGCCGCCATGGCATGCATCGATCCGGAACGGCGCGGGCAAGACCGTGACAACTACAACTGGATACGCGATGCCGAAAAGAACCGCCTGGTGGTTGGCACACAGGCGCGCATCCTCTACCAGGATGCCGAAGGACGGCTGAAGATAGCCCTTCGCTTCAATGAAATGGTGCGTAACGGCGAGATCGGCCCGGTGATGCTGGGCAGGGATCATCACGACGTAAGCGGAACGGACTCTCCTTTCCGTGAAACAGCCAATATCTACGACGGCAGTAACATAATGGCCGATATGGCTGTACAATGCTTCGCCGGCAATGCAGCCCGCGGCATGAGCCTGGTGGCCTTGCACAACGGCGGAGGCGTGGGCATAGGCAAAGCCATTAACGGCGGCTTCGGGATGCTGCTGGATGGCAGCGAACGGGCAGACGAGATCCTGCGCTCGGCCATGCTGTGGGACGTAATGGGCGGCGTGGCCCGTCGTTCCTGGGCTCGTAACCCGCATGCCATCGAAACAAGCGCACGGTTCAACGAGAACCACCCGGCCGACTACCACATCACGTTACCCTACCTGGTAGACGAGGCGTTGATACAACAACAGATCAATACATTATAATATACATATATGAGTAACTGGAGCAAGATTATGGAATGTGTCCCCAATTTCAGCGAGGGACGTGACCTGGAGAAGATAGAAAAGATAGTGGATGCTTTCCGCGGAAAGCCTGGTGTGAAATTACTGGACTACAGCAACGATGTGGACCACAACCGTTCGGTAGTGACCGTGGTGGGTGAACCGAAGGCCCTGAAGGAGGCCGTACTCGATGCCATCGGCCGGGCCGTGAAACTGATTGACCTGCGTAACCACAGCGGACAACATCCGCGGATGGGAGCGGTTGATGTAGTGCCGTTCATCCCGATCAAAGGTTGCACTATGGAAGAGGCTATCGCAGTGTCGAAAGAAGTAGGCCAGTCCGTTGGCGAACGATATAACGTACCCGTATTCCTGTATGAGCGCTCGGCTTCGGCTCCGTACCGGGAAAACCTGGCCAACGTACGAAAAGGCGAATTTGAAGGATTGGCTGCGAAGATGCAGACGCCCGAGTGGTATCCGGACTTCGGCCCGTCGGCCCCTCACCCTGCTGCCGGTGGCGTAGCTATCGGCGCCCGGATGATCCTGGTGGCCTACAACGTGAACCTGGGAACAGACAAACTGGAGATAGCCGACGCGATCGCCAAAAAGATACGCTTCGTAGGCGGCGGCCTACACTATTGCAAAGCCATGGGCGTAGCACTGAATAAACGCGGCATCGTGCAGGTATCGATCAATATGACCGATTATACAAAGACGGCCCTGTACCGCGCTTTCGAACTGGTACGCATCGAAGCACGCCGCTACGGGGTGCCGGTGGTAGGCAGCGAAGTGATCGGACTGGTGCCGATGGAAGCGCTGATCGACTGCGCCTCGTACTACCTGGGACTGGAAGATTTCTCCATGAGCCAGATACTGGAAGCCAAACTCATGGAATAACGCCGGTATGAGCGAAGGGAGACTACTGATATACAACATCGCACAACTGGTCACCTGCTCCGGATTTGCAGCTAAGAAAGGTGCCGAAATGTCCGAGCTGGGGGTGATCACCGACGCCGCCGTGGCCGTATCCGACGGGATCATCACCCATGTAGGGAACACAGAAGATGTGCGCGCCCGCCTCTCCGGGACGTATGAAGAGATCGATGCCCGCGGGAAAGCCGTTCTGCCGGGGTTTGTAGACAGCCATACCCATTTTGTGTTCGGCGGATACCGGGAAGACGAATTTTCCTGGCGTTTGCGAGGCGACAGTTATATGTCGATCATGGAACGCGGAGGAGGTATTGTCAGCACGATGCGGGCTACGCGCGACCGTTCGATCGACGAGTTGAAAGCCGCCGCCCGCCACCGGCTGAAGGAACTTTTCCGGATGGGGGTCACCACGGTGGAAGGGAAAAGCGGATACGGGTTAGATATTGCCACTGAAGCCCGGCAACTACAGGTGATGGCCGAACTCCGGCAGGAACATCCGATCGGTATCGTCTCCACCTACATGGGGGCACATGCCGTCCCGCCGGAATATGCCGGGCGAACGGATGCATATATAGACTTCCTGATTGCCGAAGGATTACCCTCCCTGCTCCCGGTATACGGTGTAGCGTTCTGCGATGTGTTCTGTGAGAAAGGCGTATTCTCCCTCGCACAAAGCGAACGGTTGCTGCTGGCTGCCCGCCGGTGTGGATTGAAACTAAAGTTGCATGCCGATGAGATTGTACCTCTGGGCGGCGCCGAACTGGCTGCCCGCCTACAGGCGACAAGCGCCGACCACCTGCTGCATGCCTCCGACGAAGGTATCCGCCAAATGGCCCGGCAAGATGTGGTGGCAACGTTATTACCGCTGACCGCCTTTTCCCTGAAAGAACCTTATGCCCGCGGACGGGCAATGATCGATGCCGGCTGTGCCGTAGCCTTGGCTTCCGACCTGAATCCGGGAAGTTGTTTTTCCGGTTCTATCCCCTTGTTGTTTGCACTAGCCTGCATCCAGATGGGCCTTTCACCCGAAGAAGCTGTCACCGCGCTGACCATCAATGGCGCCGCCGCCCTGGGACAAGCCGGGGAGATCGGTAGTATCGACGTAGGGAAACAGGCGGATATGGTGATCCTGCAATATCCTTCCTACCGGTTCCTCCCTTATCATATCGGAATGAACATCGTGGATACGGTAATCAAGAAAGGGTATGTCTACCGGTTCACATAAGAGTATACAGATAACCACATAAATAAAAATAAAAAGCTATGTACGCAGATCTTACAATTAAGGATTTTTTAGCCGAAACAGCAGCCAATACGCCTGTACCGGGCGGTGGCAGTATTTCCGCACTCAATGGCGCATTGGCAGCCGCATTGGCTGAAATGGTGGCCAACCTCACCATTGGCAAAAAGAAATACGCTGAATATGAAGGACAAATGAAAACTATCGCCATTGAAGCGGCCGACATCCGGCAACGGTTCACCGCCTTCATCGACCAGGATAGTCAGGCCTATGAGCGGGTGTTTGCCGCCTACAAATTGCCGAAAGAGACAGAAGAACAGGTGGCTGCCCGCAGCCGGGAGATACAGGAAGCCATGAAACAGGCTTCCGCTGTACCCATGCGTGTGGCCGAAGAGGTGGAAGCCGTGATGGAATCTATTATCTACTTAGCCCACAAAGGGAACCAAAATGCAGTGACTGATGCCTGTGTAGCAATGCTGGCTGCCCGAACCTGTGTGCTCGGCGCCCTGCTGAATGTGCGCATCAACCTCTCATCGATCGACGATCCGGCTTTTGTGGAACGGATGAGAAGTAAAGCCGACAGGATCGAAGCCGAAGCTATACGCATCGAGACCAAGCTGCTGAGTTGGGTCAAAACAATCCTTTAACACCCTGTCAACATGGGACACAATATCTATTATATAGGAGCCGAACCGCTCTCCTTCGAAAGCATCGATCGGATTCTGAGCGGAAACATGAAACTGGAACTGACAGCCGAAGTCAAAGATCGTATCCAGCATTGCCGTGATTACCTCGACCATAAGATCGAAGCACATTGCGGCCCATTATACGGGATAACCACCGGATTCGGTTCGTTGTGCAACAAGACGATCTCGCCCGACGAGTTAAGTATGTTGCAGGAAAACCTGGTAAAAAGCCATGCCTGTAGCGTAGGCGACGAGGTAAGCCCCGTGATCGTACGCCTTATGATGTTGCTCAAAGCGCAAGCGCTGTCACTGGGGCATAGCGGTGTGCAGGTGATTACTGTACAGCGTATCCTGGATTTCTTCAATAATGATGTGCTGCCGATCGTATACGACCGGGGTTCACTCGGTGCTTCGGGCGACCTGGCTCCGCTGGCCAACCTGTTCCTGCCGCTGATCGGTGTAGGTGATGTCTATTATAAAGGCAAGAAACGGGAAGCAATTGCCGTACTGGATGAGTATGCCTGGAAACCGGTCAAACTGAAGAGTAAAGAGGGGCTGGCCCTGCTAAACGGTACGCAGTTCATGAGCGCTAACGGCGTATTTGCACTGATGCGTGCATTTAAATTATCGAAGAAAGCCGACCTGATCGCGGCTGTTTCCCTCGAAGCCTTTGATGGCCTGGTGGATCCGTTTGAAGACTGTATACAACAGATCCGCCCCCACCAGGGACAGATCGAAACAGGAGCCGCCTTCCGTCGGCTGCTGGCCGGCAGTGAACTAATCAACCGCCAGAAGGATCATGTGCAAGACCCCTATTCGTTCCGTTGCATCCCACAGGTGCACGGCGCCACCAAAGATGCGATCCGCTATGTATCCGGCGTATTGCTGACAGAGATCAACTCGGTCACAGATAATCCCACCATCTTCCCAGACGAGGACCGTATCCTGTCGGGAGGGAACTTCCACGGGCAGCCACTGGCCATCGCCTACGATTTCCTGGCGATTGCCCTGGCTGAACTGGGGAATATATCCGAACGACGGGTGGCACAACTGATCATGGGACTACGTGGGTTGCCGGAATTCCTGGTGGCCAACCCGGGACTGAACTCGGGCTTTATGATCCCGCAGTATGCCGCCGCCAGTATGGTAAGCCAGAACAAGATGTATTGCTATGCTGCCAGCAGCGACTCGATCGTATCCAGCAACGGGCAGGAAGACCACGTCAGCATGGGGGCCAATGCCGCCATCAAACTGTTCAAACTTATGGATAACCTCGATCACATCCTGGCTATCGAGTTGATGAATGCAGCCCAGGGAATTGATTTCCGCCGTCCGGCCAAAACCTCTCCCCTGCTGGAGAAGTTCCTCAAAGACTACCGGAAAGAAGTACCCTTTATCGAAGACGACATCGTAATGTATACCGAAATCCACCGCACCGTTGCCTTCATCCGTCGCACAGCGTTCGATTTCTAACTGATCAAAAAACTGTCAACTAAAATCAGGACGCGACAGGACGCGACACTTCAAGTTCCGCCGGATTTGAATGTGACAGGAAAACCAGCTCATGTCACACTCAATCCCTGTCTGCAAGCGGCCGTGACATGTGACAACAAAAAAAGGGGAAGTAGCTGTAGGAGGTATATGAAAGCCAGGAAAAAGACCGGATATGCGCTTCACTACTTTGAGGCCTGCGCCTCACCCTTCCTGAGGCCTGCGCCTCGCCCTTCCTGAGGCCTGCGCCTCGCGGTAGTGAGGCCTGCGCCTCATCCAGTTAACTGGTGCGGGTAGATGCTGTCGGAAGGAGCATCTGGTGTTCAATCATCAAGACTTCCCTTCAATATCACCAAGACCTCGTGAAAAAAGACCATGCCCTTCGGAAAAAAAAGATTATGACGATCCAAAACGATCATCATAATGTTCGTATTGGGTCATTATGACCTTTTTTTCGGGAGACGATGGTGATTCATGTACCGTACAGCGACTGTCTTTGACTGACCTCGTCAAGGACTATCGCCGATGACCCAAAAAGAGTTAATCTTTTACATTTTTGTGTGCGAGCACACAAAATGAACTGAAAATAACTTTACATTTGCATTACGTGTTAAATTAACGAGTAGAACAGAGGCAACATACAAACAAAACAATAAGATACGGAAAGCATGAAAAACCTATTTGATGTAAAAGGGAAAGTGGTAGTGATTACCGGTGGATCAGGTATCCTGGGGAAAGGCATAGCCGAATACCTGTCCGGACAAGGCGCTAAAATCGCCATTCTGGACCGGAACAAAGAAGTGGGCAGCGCCCAGGTAGAGGCAATGAATGCACAGGGTGGAAACGCCGCCTTTTTCCTGTCGGATGTGATGAACAAAGAAGTATTGGAACAGAATAAAGAAGCCATCCTGGCCCGTTTCGGTCAGGTAGATGTGCTGTTGAATGCTGCAGGCGGCAACATGCCGGGGGCAACTATCCCGCCGGATAAAACGTTTCTGGATCTGGAACTGGATGCCTTCCGCAAAGTAGTAGACCTGAACCTATTCGGAACGATTCTACCCACTATGGTTTTTGTACCCGAACTGGCACGCCAAGGCAACGGATGTATCGTGAACTTCGCTTCTGAATCAGCCCTTCGTCCTCTCACGCGGGTAGTAGGATATGGTTGTTCCAAATCGGCCGTAGTTAACTTTACCAAATACATGGCAGCCGAACTGGCACAAAAATTCGGTGCCGGCCTGCGGGTAAATGCCATTGCACCGGGATTCTTCGTCACCCAGCAAAACCGCGACCTGCTGCTGCATCCCGACGGTTCATACACCGACCGTTCTAAAACGATCCTGGCGCACACGCCTTTCGGCCGTTTCGGCGAACCAGAAGAATTGTATGGCACCATCCAGTACCTTATCAGTGAAGCGTCTGCCTTTGTGACCGGTACGGTAGCTGTGGTAGACGGTGGCTTTGATGCATTCTCCATTTAATAACTGTTACAAAACAAGAACGATATGTATTTATGCGAACAATCCTGGCGCTGGTACGGTCCGAACGACCCCGTAAGCCTCGCCGATATTTGCCAGGCCGGAGCCAAAGGCGTGGTAACCGCCCTGCACCATATCCCGAACGGAGAAGTATGGACCGTGGAAGAGATACTGAAACGCAAAGCCGAAGTAGAAGCCTATGGCCTTCGGTGGTCGGCCGTGGAAAGCGTGCCGGTACACGAACACATCAAGACACAGACCGGCGACTTCCAACGCTATATCGACAATTACAAGAAAAGCCTGCGTAATCTTGGCCAATGTGGCATCGATGTGGTTACCTACAACTTCATGCCCGTACTGGACTGGACACGTACCGACCTGGCCTATGCCATGCCAGACGGATCAAAGGCGCTTCGCTTTGAGCGTGCCGCCTTTATGGCCTTCGACCTCTTTATCCTCCAACGCCCGGCTGCCGAACAGGAATATACCGATGCGGAGAAAGCGAGAGCCAAAGCCCGTTTCGACAGTATGGATGCTGCCGAGCGTGAACTGCTGACGCGCAACATGATAGCCGGATTACCCGGATCGGAAGAAAGCTTTACTGTTGCCCAATTTCGCGAAGCATTGGAACGGTATAAGGATATTGATGCCGACAAACTGCGGGCCAACCTGATCTATTTCCTGCAGGAAGTGGCTCCAGTAGCCGATGAAGCCGGTGTGATCCTGGTGATCCACCCCGATGATCCGCCCTACCCCATCCTGGGGTTGCCCCGTATCCTGAGTACGGAAGACGACTTCCGTAAACTGGTGGAAGCCGTACCTAACAAAAGCAATGGTCTTTGCCTGTGCACCGGCTCGTATGGTGTACGTGCGGACAACGACCTGGCCGGTATGATCACCCGTTGGGGCGAACGTATCTACTTCGTACACTTCCGTAGTACCCAGAGCGATGCAGACGGCAACTTCTACGAAGCCAACCACCTCGAAGGGGATGTAGACATGTATCATGTGATGAAAGCCCTGCTCGAAGTAGAACAGAAATGCCAGCGCAGTATCGTGATGCGCCCCGACCATGGCCACCAGATGATAGACGACCTACAAAAGAAAACCAACCCGGGGTATTCCTGCATCGGCCGTCTGCGCGGTCTGGCTGAATTACGCGGCTTGGAGATGGGAATTGCCAAATCGATGTAATAAACATGAGGCTGTGTCAAAAGTCCCCCATATCGTTTTTTTCTTCCATGATTATAAATGCCCTGTAATGTGTTTCGACCGTTACGGGGCATAGTGTTTGATAGCCACTACGGATCCGGCCATCGGCTATTACAAGCGGATAGTGCGCTTTCATCCGCTCATGTTCCAGGAAAGCATGCTTATCGTAGCTTACATAAAAAGCGCCGGAGGCTTCCGGATGGATATATTGCCGAAACAAGCGGATGGCCACCATTCCCATTGTATAGCGCATATTGATCTCAACGCACGGATGAACGGTGATACGACCGGCAGCGTCACGATACAACAACATATCAATCCCAATGTATCCCGAATAAATCCCTCCAAACACGGCGCGCAAAACCTCAAGAGCCACGCCCCGTATCCTTTCGTACAATCCGGTACCGACTGGTTCGATTAGTTTTTCCAGCATATACTCCTGTGCTTCCAGGCGATTACCGGCATACGCCCCGTTTCCGGTCGTAGCAAAGACCGATAATCCCTCATACCGCACATTTCCCTCAGGATCAATATGGAACTCCATCGCAAAGTCGTGCACATTATCCAAGCCCTGCTCCACACTTACACAACCCTGTTTTTGCAACGCGCCACCGATCCACTCACGGTCTTTGGCCGACAACCGGTTTCCGGTCAGCCACATCAATCCACGGCCGGAGGAAGAGAACGGGGTTTTCAATAAACAGGATCCTGTATAAGCAGGCAGACAGGCTTCTACCTCATCGATTGTGTTGCAAAACACAGGTGTAGCTGGCAATGCATAGCCTATCAACTGTTCTCTCATCCGATCTAGGCATATAGCAGCTGTCTGACGACCGGTCAAACGTGCATAGTCAGCCTCCCATACCGGCACATTGATGTGAGTACCTTCTTTGCGGTTAATATCCCGGAAGAAGCGAAGGCTTTGCGGAGAAAGTCCCCAGGGAGCAGCTGTGAGCCCCTCCATCGGTACACTACCGGTAGTGGCCGGTATCACAGCAGGCACCAACGTATCCGGCAAAGCCGAAAGGAAAGACAAATCTGAAGTCTCTCCTATCCATACACAATCACCTGTATCGGCATACCATAGCGGAAGCAAAGCCAGATCGCGCTGTATCTTCCGTACATTCTGAGGAGGCGTATAGGATTCGCTGCCCGATAGTACAGCGGTTTCGTGACCGGGGTTAAATAAATGTATCTGTGGCATCTGTAGGATATAAACAAACAAAGCCGTCCCTTTTGGAAAGACGGCTTTGCAGGATAATTTTTCAGTTTATTCGATATTCTCGTCGATAGCGTCGATTTTCTGAACGATAAGCGCCATGTCTTCTTTCAGTTTATCGATCTTGCGTTCCATTTCCTTTACCAGACCACCGCCACCTTTAGAAGATATGCTAAGGAAGCCGATGTTGTTTTCGTAAGTCTGCAGTTCACTCTTCATCCGCTCGAACGTACGCATCAGCTTGTCGCGTTCACTGTAGAGTCGTCCCTTACCGTGTTCGCCATGCGTCATATCGTTCAGGCTTGTGCGGAAAGACTGCATCTTGCGGTCGTTCTTATCCACTTTCAGGCGGTCGAACTGTGCGTCTACCGCTTCGTGGTATTCCTTGTATACTTTATCTTTTTCCTTGAAGGGAACGAAGCCGATGGTAGCCCATTCGGCCATGTATTCTTTCAGGGAGGCCAGCGCCTCGTCGGCATTCGCTACTTCGCCCAGCACTTTGATCTTATCGATCAGCGCCCGTTTTGCGGAAAGATTCGTTTGTTCCACGCTCTTTTGCGAAGAGGTATTCTTGTTCTTCTGTTCGAAGAAGTAATCGCAGGCGGCAATAAAGCGTTTCCAGATCGCATCGGAATGCTTGCGGGCCACCGGACCCACTTTCTTCCATTCTTTCTGGAGGGCGATCATCTTGTCCGTCGTTTCCTTCCAGTCCGTACTGTCTTTCATTGCCTCCGCTTTTTCGCACAGCGCTTTCTTCAGGTCGAGATTGGCTTCCATCTCAGCCTTCGCGTTCTTATAGAAATCACTTTTTTTACCAAAGAACACATCACAGGCAGCACGGAAACGTTCGAATATCTTCACGTTGAATTTCTTCGGGGCAAAACCGATTGTTTTCCACTTATCCTGGAGGGCAATTACTTCCCGGTTCCTGGTTTCCCAGTCTTTGACAGATTTCAGGACTTCGTAGTCGATCGCTTCGATTTCTTCGCAAATAGCGGTCTTGGCATCGAGGTTTTCCTGTTCTTTAAATTTCAGTTTTTCAAAATGATCCTGATGACGCTTGTTTATCACAGCCGAAGCCGCTTTGAAACGGATCCAGATATCTTCACGCAGTTCTTTGGTTACCGGACCGATCTCACGCCATTGCTGGTGCAACTTCTGCAACTGATGGAAAGCGGAGATGATATCCGTTTCTTCCTGTAGTTTTTCCACTGTTTCACACAGACCCGTTTTCATCTCCAGGTTCTTCTTGAAGTCATAATCGCGGAACTGATTATTTATCTTGATGATATCGTAGAACTTCTCGGTATATGTCTGGTAATTCTTCCACAATTCGTTGGCAAACTCCTGTGGTACAGGTTTCACTTCTTTCCAGCGTTGTTGGATATCCTTGAATTCGTTGTACAGTTTATTGAAATCGTCCTGGCTTTCAGTCAGCACTTTCAGTTGATCGATCAGTTGGAGCTTGAGGGCGTAATTAGCCTGTTTCACCCGTTCGAGTTCAGCAAATACAACCGCCCGTTTTTCCTTATACACGGCCAGCAGTTCCTTTACTTTGTTTTCTGCTTCGTCATCAGGAGCCACAAATGCTTCTTCGCTACCGCCCTCTTCGAGAAATACTTTCTTCAGTTCGTCTATCTCGTGACGGCGGATCTTATAATAACTTTGCTTGAGAGATTCCACTTCACCTTTGCCTGCTTCGGCCGAAGTTTCTACCAATACGGTGAGCCGTTCTATAATTTCCTCTTTAGTCAATTTGGACGTAGTGGCCACAACTTCTTCATCCGATGCATCTGCTGTTCCTGCATCAGTGTTTTCGTCCGGTTCTTCCGGATTGGCTGCTGCCGGTTCTTCCGGATCAGCTACCGTCACCTCTTCCGGATGAGCTTCGCTTGTTTCCACCACTACCGGCGTTCCTTCCGGTATTACTTCTGTTTCAGCGTTTACCGTGCCACTTTCCACCTGTTCCACAGGGGCTTTAGTTTCTTCTAACTGGTCGTCTATTTCCGGCAAGTTAGTTTCTGGAGTGTCCTTCATATCCATTGACTTTTAAAACGAGGAATTGCTTCATTCCTTATCAATCCACAAATTAAACTAAATATTTTTGGATTCCTGCCATTTACACAAAAGAATCTTATGAAAAAACAGTGAACGAGCACACATTCACACCCGCTATCTTCATAATCCAGACTTCTGCATACACTCACGCTTTTTTCAGCCCAGAAACGAGATCAGCACCCCTGCTGCTACGGCCGAACCGATCACTCCGGAAATATTGCTGGCCATACAGTACTGGAGCACGTGGTTCTTCGGATCGTACGTAAGAGCGATCTCGTTGGCTACACGTGATGCCATGGGAACGGCACTCAGCCCGGTAGCGCCGATCAGTGGGTTTACTTTCCGTTTGCTGATCAGGTTGGTAGCTTTCACCATCAGGATACCGCCGGAGATAGAAAGGGCAAAGGCAAGAAAACCGCCTACCACGATCCCGATAGTGGTCCAATTAAGAAAGGCATCGGTGGTCATGGTAGCACCCACGCAAAGCCCAAGGAAAATGGTAGCGGCATTCATGATGCTATTAGAAGCAGCATCGAACAGACGGAACGTGTTGGTGCCAATTTCCTTCACTAAATTACCAAACATCAGCATACCGATCAACGGCACAGCACTTGGCACAAACAAAGCAACCACGATGGTGACAGCAATGGGGAAGATGACCTTGAGCACGCGGAGGTTTCGTATCTCAACACCTGACGGATGTAGTTTTTCCTGCTCCTTCATATTGATGCGCAACTCTTTTTGGGTGCAAAGCAGTTTGACCACCAACGGGATGATCACCGGTACCAGCGCCATATACGAATAGGCAGCAATGGCAATGGGTCCCAACAGATGCGGCGCCAGTTTAATGGTGGTAAAGATGGCCGTTGGACCATCAGCGCCACCGATAATACCCAGCGAAGCAGCTTCCTGAGGCGTAAAGCCTATCAGGATGGCTACGATCAAGACGGTGAAGATACCCAGTTGGGCAGCAGCTCCATAGATAGACAATCGCAGGTTACGGAGCATCGGGCCGAAGTCTGTCAACGCGCCCACCCCCATAAAGATAATCGGCGGCAGGAATCCCGTCTTGATCAACATATAATAGAGGAAATTCATCAAGCCCATTTCGTGGGCAATATCATGAAGAGGCATCTCCCAGATATTCTTCACTACGCCGTGTATATTCACCATCCCGTTCTCGTCGGCCTGGATGATTCCCATCTCACCGCCGGGGAAGTTGGCAAGCAATACGCCGAAGGCGATGGGCACAAGCAGCAAGGGTTCGTATTGCTTCCTGATACCCAGATAGAGCAAGACAAGACCAATGGCGTACATGATCAGAAACTGCGGTTCGGCAATGATATTGCTGAACGCAGTCATCTCGTACAGGTTCCTGAATATATCGTTCATTATTGGATCGTCATTAATACATCATCTTCAGATACGGCTTCGCCTGTGGCCGGCAGAATGGCAGTAACGGTACCGCTAAACTCGGAACGTACGGCATTGTAGGTCTTCATGGCTTCCACGTAGCAGAGAATATCACCTTCTTTCACCACACTTCCCGGCTGCAAGGGCACCTCGGAAGAGTCTTTGGTGAGGAAGAACTTCCCTTCGAGAGGCGAGAGCACTTCGTTGCCTCCCCCCACAGCGGGCACAGCAGCCTGGGAGGCAGGAGCCGACTGTGAAGCTGCAGGGGCTGGTGCAACAGGAGCAGCATCAGCCGTATCATTGAAGGCAACAGTCACGCGGTAGCGCTGGCCATCCACATCAACCGTCAATATCTGCGGCGTAGTGGGCAGCGACGGTACGGCTACTGTCTGTACTACCGGGGCTGCAACGACAGCAGCGGCGGCAGGTGCTTCAGGCTCGGCTGCCTTGGCGGCTTCGGCCCTACGCATAGCCACATCGGCTGTAAATTCCACTTTGGCTTTTCCGGAACGGTAAGCTTCGTATTGAGCCGGGTGCATCGCATATTCGAAGAGCTCTTCGTCGTCTTCACCCACTTCCCACTGCTTTTCGTTCATCAGTTTGCGATATTTATCCAACGCATCGGGATAATTGTCTTGCGGATTACCAGTGAAGAAAACACGCCCTTCAGCTTTGGCCTTCTCTATTATCTCGGGAGCTAATGCACCTGGCAGGCGTCCGGCTTTACCCAGGATCATATCCCAGATATCATCGGCGATCATACTCCACCGTTCTTTCCCTTTCTCCATCTGCATCACATTCATCAGGGCCAGGTTCTTGACGTACTGGCTGAAAGGAGTTACCAGCGGGGGATAACCAATACGCGGCCATACGTAGGCCACTTCGTCGAAAAGTTTGATCAACAACTGGTCTTGTGTCATCAACGGCAGATTGTTCTTCATCTTGCCCTTATTGATAGATTCGAGGTTCTTTTCCAGGTCGGCCATTAGGCTGCCCATCATACCACCGGGAAGTCCCGGACCGATCAGTAATGAATTCATCAGGCGGTTCTTCGGACTGATATAGAAACCGAGGAAGTCATCCATAAATTCCTGCACCAGGGTACGGACCTTCATATATGCTTCCATGTTGATCTCCGGTACCTGATAACCCGCATCCTTGAGCATAGCCTGTACGGTGAGCAGGTCGGCATGGCCGGTTCCCCAGGAAAGGGGCTCCATACCAACGTCGATATAGTCGCATCCGGCCTTGCAAACTTCCAGAATGGAAGCTACACTGAAACCGGGGCCGGCATGACTATGGTACTGGATGGGTATCTCCGGATATTTGGATTTGATATTCTGCACGATCTGCCCCAGTGAATATGGACGGCCGATTCCGGCCATGTCCTTGATACAAATCTCATCGGCGCCGAGTTCGATCAACTCGTAAGCCATATTGGTATAGTATGCTACCGTATGGATAGGAGAATGGGTAATAGAGAGGGCGCATTGGGAGATCATACCGGCCTCTTTGGCATAAGTGATCGAAGGTGCGATGTTACGCACATCGTTCAGCCCACAAAATGTACGGGTGATATCAGTCCCCTGCGCTTTCTTGACCTGGTAGAACAGTTGACGCACATCGGCCGGAACAGGGCTCATGCGCAGTCCGTTGAGCGCACGGTCGAGCATGTGTGTCTGGATACCAGCTTCATGGAACGGTTTTGTCCACTCACGCACAGCTTTATTGGGGTTTTCGCCAAAAAGAAGGTTCACTTGTTCGAATCCGCCGCCATTGGTTTCCACACGGGCAAAACAACCCATTTCAATGATGGCCGGGGCTACCCGGATAAGCTGGTCTACCGTGGGGACATATTTACCGGCCGATTGCCACATGTCTCTGAAAACCAGACTGAATTTAATTTCTCTTTTCATGATAATGCTATATAATCTTTTGTTTTACTCCGTTTATCTGCTGCTTACAGTTTCTCAATCCGGGAGACCTTTCCCTGGCCTTCTGTCAGCGTACTGACCGCCGATATAATAGCAACCGTATGGGGCAGGTTAGACGGAGAGGTAGCCGGCACAGCTTTTGGCATCTGCACCGAATGGGTAGACGCCTGTTTTTTTACTGCTATTTCTTCAGAAGCATATTTATTGACAAGAAGAATCAGTCCTTTACCAAGGTAAATGACAAGGAGGAGAATTGCAAATACAGTAGTCATACCAACTACCATCAATAAAAGCCCTACTTCCAGGTTTTCCATCGCAAAATAGAGATAATAGGTTATCACTAAAACAGCGTTAACGAACCGACAGGTACATTTTCCGCCAAATTAAAACAGGTGCAAAAATAGACAAAGCAATCTTTCCCTCCTATGCCCATTATCATAAAAAAAGCAAAAAAGCAAGAATAAACCGGAATAAACCACTTAATAGAAAGCAAACAGTCATGTTATCTTATAAATCGTAATAAAAAAAAGTTAATACTGAAAAAAGGCATTAATTGCTGTATATGAAGCAGTTGGAGGTAAACAAACAAACCGAAGGCTTCGGATGGATTACGTTCAGATTTTTATGTACTTTTGCACCACAAATACATGCACATGAAAAATTTCCTGACATCCCTGTTTGCTTCCGGCAAGAAAGAAGAAACGACAGCAGACAAACAGAAGAATGAGTTGAAAAATTTCGACATTCTGAAATACGATGGAATCCGTGCCCAGAAGATTGGACGTATCCCTTATGCGATCAAATGCTTTACCGAAGCATTGAACATCCGGGAAGATTTCGAAACGATGAATTACCTGGCAGGAGCCTATACTTCGGCACAGGAAACAGCCCAGGCGCTGGAAGTACTGAACCGGATGGTGGAACTGGAGCCTGAGCATATCCCGACCCGTTTTGCCCGTATCAATACGTTGTTTCACCTGGATCGTGATGCGGAAGTGATTGCCGACTGTACGCATGTACTGGCATTGGAGGCCGACAATCACATCGCCCTTTACCTGTTGGCAAGGGCTAAACGGACCACCGGAGATCCGCTGGGAGCCGTAGCGGATTTGACAAAGGCCATCGCCCAGAAAGAAGAATTCACAGAGGCCTGGTTGTTGCGCGCCGAACTATTATTGGAAATGAAGCAAGGCAAAGAAGCATTAGAGGATGTGGCCAAAGTGCTGGAACTTTCGCCCGAAGAGGAAAGAGCCTTCCTTCTCCGGGGTCGCATCCACCAGCTGTTGGGCGACCTGGATGCAGCCACAGAAGACTATCAGATCGTAATAGCCTTTAATCCCTTCAACGAAGAGGCCTGGTTATTGTCCGGACAATTACTGATCACAGAGCAAAACTATGAAGATGCCATCATTCATTTTGATGAAGCCATCGAAATAGATCCCCAATTTGCAAAAGCGTATGCCGAACGCGGCCGGGTAAAAAATGCCATAGGCGACAAGGATGGCGCCTTTGAAGATCTGAAAAAAGCAATTGAACTGAATCCGGAAGGCGAAATGGCTCAACGGATAAACGGACAGCACTCCAATTTTAACGATCTGTATAAAGGCGGAATTTTCTGACCAATTTCTTTTGTATATAAAAAAAAGACTATATCTTTGCAGCCCGATTACCGTCTGAAAAGAATAATAAAATATAGATAAAAATGAAAAGAACATTTCAACCTTCCAATCGGAAAAGAAAAAACAAGCATGGCTTCCGTTCCAGAATGGCTACGGCTAATGGTCGCAGAGTATTAGCATCACGCCGCGCGAAAGGCAGAGCTAAATTAACCGTATCCGACGAATACAACGGATAAGCGGTCTGATTTAATTAAGAAACAATAAAGGAAGTAGAGGTTTTGCTAAAAAGCCTTTACTTTCTTTGTTTTTGAGGCTTTTTTCCTACTTTTGAATCAAATACGTAGAGGTGATAGAAATAAGAGGTTACTATGAAACTGTTAAAGAACCCGATCATACTGAATCTGATACTCGCAGCGGTAGCGGTTATTGCACTGATATTCATCGTACTGCAGTGGTTGGATTCATATACGCAACACAACCAGGCGGTGGTAGTTCCTGATGTAAAAGGCCTTTCTGTAGAAGAAGCTGCTGTCTTTTTTGACAACAATAATCTGCGATATAATGTCATTGACTCGGTCTTTTCCAAAGAAGTACCTCCGGGTTCGATTGTGGAGGTTGTGCCTTCGCCCGGTTCCAAAGTGAAGGAAGGACGTATTTTGTTTGTGACCATCAATGCCACGACCGCCCAGATGGCTGCCATACCGGAAGTAGAAGATTTGTCTTTCCGGCAGGCATACGCTCTTTTGAAATCCCTCGGTTTTAACACAATCGAAACGGAATATGTTCCCGGCGACTACAAAGATCTGGCAATAGCCGTAGAAATGAATGGTAACGGGCTTCGGGTTGGCCAGCAAATCCCGCTGTCGTCCCGGTTGACCCTGATTGTCAGCAGCGGTGAAGCCGCACCCGATTCTTTGAACATGGATACGCCTCCTGTTGAACACCTGAACAGCGAGGAAGAAAAATGGTTTTGAACCATGAATGCATTTGACGAAGAAATGGACGACGTACAGTTGGACGATGATTTGCTCCAACCGGAAGAAGGCGAAGCGCCTTCACTCATGTATGAACATTTCCGGTTTGTAGCAGACAAAGGACAGACGCTTATCCGGGTGGATAAGTTTCTGACTGACCGAATTATGAGTATTACCCGCAACCGTATCCAGCTGGCGGCCGAGGCGGGTTGTATTCTCGCCAATGACAAGGTAGTTAAAAGCAATTACCGTGTCAAACCCCAGGATGTGATCTCGGTAGTGATGGACCGTCCGCGTCGCGAAGTGGAAATCATACCCGAGGACATTCCCTTGGATGTAGTATATGAAGACGAGCACCTGATGGTGATCAATAAACCGGCAGGACTGGTGGTACATCCCGGACATGGGAATTATACCGGCACGTTGGTCAATGCCTTGGCCTACTACCTGAAAGACGACCCACTTTTCGATCCGATGGATGTAAATGTGGGATTGGTACACCGGATAGACAAAGACACCTCCGGGCTCTTGATCATTGCCAAACGGCCACAAGCCAAAACACATCTCAGCCTGCAGTTCTTCAACAAAACTACGAAACGCCAATACGTAGCCCTGGTATGGGGAAACGTACAAGATAATGAAGGACGTATCGAAGGGAATATAGGTCGTGACCCACGCGATCGTATGCAAATGAAGGTATTCCCGGAAGGAGATATGGGGAAACCTGCCGTCACACATTACAAGGTGTTGGAAAGACTGGGGTATGTAACACTGGTTCAATGCCGGTTGGAGACAGGACGTACGCATCAGATCAGGGTACACATGCGCTATATCGGACATATCCTGTTCAACGACTCCCGCTATGGCGGCAACGAGATACTAAAGGGTACCACTTTTGCCAAATATAAGCAATTTGTACAGAATTGTTTCTCAGCCTGTCCACGCCAGGCATTACATGCCCAAACGCTGGGATTTGTCCATCCGGTCACCGGAGAAGAAATGTTCTTCACTTCAGACATCCCTGCTGATATGGAGCTATTGATTAATAAATGGCGAGGATACGCCAACTCGAAGGAATTGATGATATGAAAAAGAATGTGGTGATCATTGCCGGAGGCGATTCATCCGAAATCGTCGTGTCGTTGAAAAGTGCAGAGGGGCTCTACGCTTTCATCGACAAAGACAAGTATAACGTGTATATTGCCATCCTCAAGAAAGGAGAGTGGGTGGTAAAACTGCCAGAGATAACCGTTCCAATCGACCGGAACGATTTCAGTTTTACAGAAAACGGACGGCGGGTACAATGTGACTTTGCTTACATTACCATTCATGGCACGCCGGGAGAGAACGGACTACTTCAAGGGTATTTTGAATTGCTGGATATTCCCTACTCGTCTTGTGGTGTACTGGTAAGCGCCATGACATTCAACAAGTATGTATGCAACAACTACCTGCGTGGTTTCGGTATACCGGTAGCCGAATCGATCCGTTTGTTCAAGGGACAGGGCATTTCAGACCAGGAAGTCACAAACCGATTGGGTATGCCCTTATTTATCAAGCCTAACGATGGCGGAAGTAGTTTCGGCGTCACAAAGGTAAAAGAGATAGCCGCTATCCAGCCCGCCATAGCGAAAGCGTTTGTCGAGGGAAATGAAGTAATCATGGAAAGCTATATCCAGGGTACAGAAGTGACCTGTGGCTGTTACAAAGTAAAAGGGAAAGAAGTAGTATTCCCGCTTACAGAAGTAGTGACACCCAACGAATTTTTTGATTATGACGCAAAATATAACGGACAGGTAGACGAGATCACGCCGGCACGCATCTCTGCCGAACTGACAGAAAAAATACAACAGCGTACCTCGCACATATACGACCTGTTAGGAGCCAAAGGAATTATCCGGGTAGATTATATTATCCCGGCCGACGGAGAACCCCGCCTGCTGGAAGTAAATACTACGCCCGGTATGACCCTCACCAGCTTTATCCCGCAACAAGTACGGGCTGCCGGACTGGACATCCGGAATGTAATGACAGATATTATTGAAAATGAGCTTAACAGATAAATAATGGATACTGAAATAGTTGACCCGGAATTTGACGATATTCGCCCGTTGAACGACAACGAAGTGAAAAATGCCATAGAAGAACTGGTCGCCAGCAAAGATTTGGAGGATGCATTTCGTTACATCAAGCCAGACTTGAACTGGGCTGAATTCTGCACATTGATGCGGACATTCCGCACCAAAAAAGAGTTCAAAGCCAAGCTGGCTTACGAAGTGGTAATGATCATTGCCAAAGGCACCACCTTCTCGCTTACCGTATCGGGACGTAGCCGACTACCAGCAAACCTGGAACCCTGTACGTTTATCTCCAATCACCGGGATATCGTGCTGGATGCGGCTTTCCTGAACGTCATGCTTTATGATGTGGGATATGGAATGACACAAGTAGCCATTGGCGATAACCTGCTGATGAAACCCTGGATCAAAACCCTAGTACGCCTCAACAACAGTTTCATCGTGAAACGTAATGTGACCGGACGCCAGCAATTGGAAGCCAGTATGACCTTGTCTTCCTATATTCACCACACCATCAAGGAGACCAAAGAATCTATCTGGATAGCCCAGCGCGAAGGCCGTTCCAAAGATTCGGACGATAAAACCCAGGCCAGTATCCTCAAGATGCTGAATATGGGGGGAGAGACCAAAGATATCCTCACCAACCTGATGAGCCTGAATATTGTTCCGGTAGCTATTTCATACGAGATAGACCCCTGTGATTATCTGAAAGCGCAGGAATTCCAGCAGAAGAGAGATAATCCTGACTTTGTTAAGAGCAAACGTGACGATTTGCTCAGCATGGAAACCGGCATCCTGAACAATAAGGGACGTGTTCATTTCACCATCGCCTCCCCCATCAACCAAACGTTGTCCCAACTGGACCCGTCGATGGAAAAAAGCGAATTGTATGCTGCCATTGCCAATCTGATCGACCGGAAAATATACCGCCACTATCGTTTCTATCCCTTCAATTATGTCGCCTATGACCTGCTCACCGGCACCACACGCTTCAGCACCATGTACGGACAGAAAGAAAAGAAACAATTTGAGGCGTACCTGGAAGGGCAACTCGACAAAATTGTACTGCCCAACAAAGATGTACTATTCCTGCGAGGCAAAATCCTGGAAATGTATGCCAATCCACTTAAGAACTTTCTGAGCACAGAAGAATAAACAAGTAAGCAACCACATATAAAAAAGGGGGGGCGGAATACTTTTAGCACAGCCTCTTTTTCTGTTTCTTAACATACGCACCCGACTGACAGTATGCTTCTTAACATACGGTTTTCGTGCATAATATCTGCAAGTCAATTGTTATATTTGCAGACAAACCAACTCATTTACTTACATTTTGCCTTTTACTAAATCTGGATAGATATGAGAACAGAAGAATACATCCATCGGGAAGAAACGTACGGAGCCCACAACTATCATCCGCTGCCAGTGGTATTACAACGCGGAGAAGGAATGCATGTATGGGACACGGATGGAAAACATTATTTTGATTTCCTCTCCGGCTATTCGGCGCTAAGCCAGGGACACTGCCACCCGAAAATTGTAAATGCCCTGTGTGAACAGGCTACCAAACTGACACTAGCCTCCCGCGCTTTCTATACAGATGCATTGGGAGAATACATGGCATTCACCTGCCAATTCTTCGGATACGATAAGCTATTACCCATGAACACCGGTGCAGAAGCAGTAGAGACAGCACTGAAACTTTGCCGCCGCTGGGGATATCACAAACGGAATGTACCGGCCGAACAGGCTAAAATAGTGGTCTGCAGTGAGAATTTTCACGGACGGACGGTAACCATCGTTTCGATGAGTACAGATCCTTCTGCTTACAATGACTTCGGTCCCTACACACCAGGCTTTGTCAAGATACCTTATAATAATGTAGCAGCGCTGCGTGAGGCATTGGCAGACCCCTGTGTGACCGGTTTTCTGCTCGAACCCATTCAGGGAGAAGCCGGCGTGGTAGTACCCGACGAGGGTTATTTGGCCGCCAGCTACCAGCTTTGCCGCCAGCATAACGTGCTTTTTATGGCCGATGAGATCCAGACAGGAATCGGACGAACCGGTAAGCTATTGGCCTGCGACTATGAAAGTGTTCGCCCGGATATCCTCATCTTGGGGAAGGCATTGTCAGGGGGCGTCACACCTGTTTCAGCTGTATTGGCCGACGATGAGATCATGCTTACCATCAGACCGGGCGAACATGGCTCTACATTCGGAGGCAATCCCTTAGCTGCTAAGGTGGCCATTGCCGCATTGGAGGTGGTAAGAGACGAACGATTGACTGAAAATGCATTTGAAATGGGAGTCCTGTTCCGTGCGGAAATACGTAAGATCGACCATCCCATGATCCGACTGATCCGCGGGAAAGGGTTGCTGAATGCCGTCGTCACGGCTCCCCGTGGCGGGAAGACAGCCTGGGATATCTGTGTAGCCCTCAAAGACAATGGTCTGATCGCCAAACCAACTCACGAACATATCATCCGCTTCACGCCACCGTTGATCATCACAGCCGACGAGATCAAAGAAGCCATACATATTATTGATACAACATTGCAGCAATTCTAACTCAAATGCACGACGTATGAAAGTAAACGTAATTGGTGTTCCTCTGAACCTGGGTTGTGATCGTGAAGGCGTGGAAAAAGCTCCTAATCATCTGCGCGAACGCGGACTGATGAATCTGATCCGTAGCAACGGTCATCGTGCATTCGATCTCGGAAATCTGTATGTGCCGACAGTGTGCAAACAAGATAAGTTTGCCCGGGACAAGAGCATGAAATACCTCGATGCCATTGTGGAAGTGAATAATAACCTGGCCGAACTTGTATATGACTCCCTCCGTGGCGGTGCTTTTCCGCTGGTGATCGGGGGAGACCATTCACTGGGGCTCGGTAGCGCTTCGGGAGTAGGGAAAAGTTTTGACGACTTCGGCATCATCTGGTTGGACGCCCACGGAGACGTCAATACCAATGAGACATCACCCAGCGGTAATATACACGGCATGCCCCTGAGCGCCCTCATGGGTAAAGGAAGCGAAGCATTGGTCAACATCTATGCTCCGGGAAATAAAGTCCATCCCGAAAACGTGTTCCTGGTAGGAACTCGCAGCCTGGATAAGGGCGAACAGGATCTGATCCGCAGCGAACAACTCAGTGTTTACCCGATGGAGCTTATTCGTAGCCGGGGGATTCGTTTTGTTGCCGAAGATATCCAGCGTAAACTGAAGGAACGTAAAATACGCAACGTCCATTTCAGTATTGATGTAGACAGTCTTGATCCTACTTATGCACCTGGCACAGGCACAACGGTACCGGAAGGACTTACACCCATTGAATTTGAGACCTTTGTCGATATGATCATCGCCACCAATCTGGTCAAATCCATGGATCTGGTGGAGTTGAATCCCGAACTTGATACCAAAGAACTCACATCCCGTCTATGCTTGCACATCATCGACTATATCACCAAACGGATATAGGTTGATCTTAGATAATCAAAAAAGGCTGGTTCGTGTGAACCAGCCTTCTTTGATTATATAGGATCAACCTTATTTTACAACAGCTGAGGCAGCTGCCTTCTTGTTGATCTTTCTTTTCTGGATTTCGTATGCGATTGGTGTAGCGATGAACAACGTAGAATAGGTTCCGATAGCTACCCCTAAGAGGATAGCGAATGTAAAGCTACGGATGGTGCTACCGCCGAGAACGAAGATAATAAGTACAACCAGGAAAGTGGAGAATGAAGTATTGAAAGTACGTGCCAACGTAGAATTCAATGAATCATTGATTACCTGGTATCGGTCACGCTTCGGATACAGACCAATCGTTTCACGAATACGGTCAAACACAACCACAGTATCATTAATCGAATAACCAATAATAGTCAGGATAGCCGCAATAAATGTCTGGTCTACTTCCATAGAGAACGGAAGTACCTTCCACAACATGGTATAGCAGGCAATGATGCTGAGCGTCGTAGCAAATACTGAAACAAATGTACCTACAGAGAATGACACATCGCGGAAACGTAACAGAATATATAGCGCCATACAGATCATGGCAAAGATCACAGCCAGGATAGCACTGTTACGGATATCTTCTGCCATACTGGGCCCTACTTTCTGTGAACTCTGTATGTAGTCAGACACAAACTGCGCCTGCGTTATATTTTCAGGAAGCAATGGCTTCAGGCCGGCGTACATTTTAGACTCAATTTCCTGGTCTACCGACGGATCCGAATCCTGTATCTTATAGTTGGTTGAAATACGAACCTGGTTGGCCGTACCGATAGTGATCACGCTTACGGCGCCTTCCAACTGATTATCGAGCATATCGCGTACCTCTCCGGTATTTACATCCTTGTCGAAACGAACCACATAGTTACGTCCACCTGTAAAGTCGATACCGTTGTTCAAACCTACCGTAGCCATGGATATAGCACCTAATACAATAAGCACCACCGGAATCAGATAACCCACCTTACGCACAGCAAGGAAGTTGATCTTCGGATTTACCAATAGGTCTTTCGACAGCGAAGTAGTAAATGTCAGGTTCTTCAGTTTGTCTTTAGCCAACAGCGCCTCGTACACTATACGTGTAAGGAACACGGCTGTGAGGAAAGAGGCGATCAAACCGATGATCATTGTGGTAGCAAATCCGCGAATCGGACCTGTACCAAAATAGAACAACACAATACCGGTAATGATGGAAGTTACGTTCGAGTCGAAGATAGCCGAGAATGCATTACTATAACCATCGGAAATAGCCTTAGCCAACGACTTACCGGCGCGAAGTTCTTCTTTTGTACGTTCGTAGATCAACACGTTGGCGTCGATCGCCATACCCAACGTCAACACCATACCTGCAATACCGGGCAGCGTCAATACCGCCTGGAAAGAGGCAAGGATACCCATTGTGAAGAAGATATTCAGTATCAGTGCACTGTCGGCGATCAGGCCCGGAATTATACCATACATTACACAGATATACAGTGCCAAGATGATGAGAGCGATAATGAAAGAAATTACACCAGCGTTGATAGCTTCCTGACCGAGAGAAGGACCAACCACGTCTTCCTGTACGATCTGGATTGAAGCAGCCATTTTACCAGACTTCAACACGTTAGCTAAGTCCTTGGCATCTTCCGGGGTGAAATTACCGGTAATCTGTGAACGGCCGTCAGTGATTTCCACCTGTACATTCGGAGCAGAATAAACCAGTTCGTCAAGCACAATAGCCACTTGCTTGCCGATATTTTCTTTTGTCACGCGTGCCCATTGCTTAGCACCCTCAGCGTTCATGCTCATGCTAACGATCTGTTCTGTACGGCCACCTTGTTGGGTAAAGTCGGCCACAGCATCAGTCACCACATCACCACCCAGTGCAGGTGAACCGTCACGACCGGAGGTCTTGAGGGCATACAGTTCATAGTACATTCCCTTCTCATCGATTGCCTTTACACCCCATTTGAGGGAAAGGTTACGCGGCAAAAGGTCTTTTACCTGTTTCATGGCCAGATATTCATTAATCTTCGCCATATCTACGGTGCTGGCTACGCCCACAGCCGAACTATTCATCAACTGTCCATTGTACTGGCTGATCTGCAGGAGCGCAAACAACGGATGTTGTTTGGCAAATTCAGCCATATCCTGTGCTTGCGGCACACCCGGTTGTTCCTGGATCTGAGCCAACAATGAATCAGCCTCATTTGCTTGTGTTTCAGGAGAAACTGCTGCTGTTTCGGTCTGTGTGCTGTCTGCTTCAACAGGAGCAGTCGCATCCGAAGATTTAGTGAGCAGCGTAGCCAACAGGTTGTCGGCGGCTACCAGTTGTTGGTAAATTTCCGGCAAACGATATGTTTCCCAGAATTCAAGATTGGCGCTACCCTGCAACAATTTACGTACACGTTCAGGTTCCTTTACACCCGGAAGCTCTACCAAAATACGTCCGGCTGTTTCCAAACGCTGGATATTGGGAGAAACCACCCCGAAGCGGTCGATACGAGTACGCAATACGTTGAACGAGTTATCTATAGCACTCTTAGATTCACTTTTCAACACGGCAATCACTTCGGCATCTGAACTTTGCGGCGTAATCTTGTCTTTCAGTTCAAATGTACTGAAGATAGCCGATAAGCGTGCACCCGGATCCAGTTTTTTGTATTCTTCAGCAAACAGGTCAATGAAATCCCTGTTGCTGGTTGCCTGACGTGCATAAGCCAGTTCAAGCGCCTTGTTGAAGTTGGGATCTTGGTTCTTATTGGAAAGCGAACGAATCACATCCGGAACATTCAGCTCCAACACTACGTTCATACCCCCCTTGAGGTCAAGACCTAAGGTAACTTCCATTTCGCGGCATTGCTTCAGCGTGTAGCCTAACCATACCTTTTGCGTAGACAGAGAGTCGATATAAAAACTCTCTTTTACGGGATCCCCGCCTGCATACTCAGCAGCCTTACTGTTGTAATGCGCTGTCACAAACGAGAAGGACAGGTAGAACAAACACACGAGCGTGAGCAGAACCGCGAAGACTTTTACAAATCCTTTGTTTTGCATTTGAATCGTTGGTTTTATTTATACATTATTTATATGCTTTTTTCACAGGGTGCAAATATAGACTTTTTTTCATTGTCAAAATGCAATCCACGCAATTATTTGATACTCTCCGAGTTTATTTCAGTCGTATGATGGTTCTTTCACTGGTAATGACACGATGCATACACCGTATTCGCATGCCGGTTGCAGGGATAAAAGATAGCAGGCAGGCCATTGTTTTTTACCAAACAGGCCATAAATCCGAATAATTATGCGTACGTTTGCTTCAACACTATAAAGCTGGATATGAAACAATTCTTATTATTTACCTGCCTGTTGACCGCAGCCCTGTTGAATGCTCAGGACAATAACCGCTACCTGACTGGTGCAGTTCCGGTTGAAAACGGAAAAGTGGTGTTCACTCAAACATTCGAAGATACCTCACGTTCCAAAACCGAGTGGTTTGCACTGGTTCAGGCTTGGCTGCAAGAACGCGCCATAGACACCGACAACCGATTGGTATTCACTGACAAAGACGCCGGTACACTAGCTTTCACCGGCAAATCATATCTCATTTTCGCAAGTACAGCCCTTTCGCTCGACAGGGCGCTGCTTTCATACCAGATTGTGGCCGAATGCAGCGACCGACACTGTACCCTGCAATTTGGCCGTATCAAATATGAATATAATGTATCCTATCAACAGGAGCCTGAACGATACACGGCCGAAGAATGGATTACCGACGAAGTGGCGATCTATAAAGGCAAACTACTCCGTATCCCCGGTAAATTCAGGACAAAGACCATTGATTTTGTGGATCAGACGTTCGACGACTTCAGCCGGAAAACAGGAAAGCAAACACAGGTACATGCAGAGACTGCTCCCACTCCGCAGGCGCCGGTTACTCCACCACCGCCTGCCATACAGCAGACTCCTCCTTCTGCTACGAGAGAAGGTTTTGTTGCCATCGCTTCCGGACAACTGCCGACCACGATCCTCAATATGCTTCCCGATTGTCTGGCCGAATTGACTGTTGCCGACAGGAAAGACATACCTGCGGCCGAAATCGTCTGGAAGGGTACCGGTACCATGATGGGGAAAATGGTAGCACAGATCGCATTACCTGGTAACAACGCAGCTGCACAAGCCATCGGCGATGGGGAAGTCTTCACGCTTTCCTTCCTGAAAAAGACGGGCGATTCTGCTCCCTGGCTGATCATGGAGTGCCGTAAAATAGGCGGGACCACAGAAGGATCGCAGCAAACGATCATTGGAGAAATATCACAAGCCTGGATCAAATAAAGTCTATAGCACATGAAAAAGATATGGTTACTGTTATTACTATGCCTCCCGCTGGCCTGCCCGGCACAAACCGCTAAGTCAACATCCTGCGCCCCAATGCGTAACGGGAAAGTATGTTATACCTGGGAAGTAGAAATCAATGCTGGTAAGACAGCCTTATTCAATGCCTTAAACAAATGGGCGACAGACACCTATGGGCGGGAGGTCTTTCTATCCAGCGTATCATCTAACACATCACGGCAGACGGTACTGGTCAGTTCGAAAGTAGAATTGCTGTTGAATGATACTGAAAAAACGATCGTCAAATACAAACTAAACATCGCTTGTTATGACAACCGCTACGCGGTCGAAATTAAAGACATTGTGTACCAGTATGATCCGGACCATGACAAGCGGTATAAGACATGGCCGGCTGAATCGGTGATTGCCAATGAAGGGAAAGGAAATACGGTATCATCTATCAAAGATCCGGTCCTCTTCTGCAACGCCACTCTCTATTTCGCCGAAAATCTATTGGCCGACATCCGCGAAGCAGCCAAAAAGGCCCGGTAAGCCCTGCTGCCCCAAAAAAATCAGTTCATTTGCAGGTAGCACCACATCGGATAGTGATCTGAATAGTTCACTGGGTCGATCGTACAGTTGAAGGCATTCATGTTGGGTGAATAAAGGATATTATCGATCCGGAAGCGGAAAATATGCTGATTATATGTCACCCCCATCCCGCATCCCGATTCCACGAAAGCATCCCTGAGATTACCTTGCACAATTCGGTGAGCATACGAAAGCGGGGTATCATTAAAGTCACCACAAACTACCAGATAGTCTCCTTTGGACTTCTCAATTTCATTCGCCACTTGACGGGCCTGCTTGGCCCGTTTAATAAAAGAAGGGCCCAGTTTTTGTTGGAAAGTACCGCGGATACCTTCCAGCATATCCGAATCCATCGTCCGAATCAGGGATGAATACTGGCTTTTGTCTCGTTGTGTCAATTTAAATGACTCAAGATGGTTGTTGACCAATACCAACAGTTTTCCATCGATATCCAGCTCATGGATGGACGACCCATTGTATTTACTATCGTAGGAAATCTCACGCGAACGACGGATCGGATATTTGGAAAACACAGCCACCCCTGAGCTCCGATAATGAGTAGAATTCAGTTCCGTTATCGCCCGATACGGATACATTTTCAATGCATCAAACAAGACCCTTGCATTCAATTCCTTCTCACTCTGAGACACCGCATACTCCTGGAGACAGACGATATCTGCATCGGAATGGATAATATACTCCACGATCTTATTGGGAGAAAGCGGCGTATGTCGCTTGCCGGCAAAATTCATCACATTATAGGTTAGCACCTTAATCATCCGTTCTTTGGGTAATGGATCTACCTGCCCGTGAATGGGGAAGTAAGTAGCGATCGGTTTCCAACAAATCAGCAAGGCACAGAGGGTGATCAAAGCATATTTCCATCGCCGTACACACAACCAATAAAACAGGAAGGCAAGGTTACCGGCAAATAACAAGGGGAAGGCCAGTCCCAGATAAGCCATCATCAGATTCTTCTCCGGAGATACATGGTCGGAATAGGCCGCTATGATTAACAAGACAGCGATGACCAGGTTTACCAGTAAAAACAGACTATTAAACAACCACTTCAGCGATTTCATGCTCTTTCCTGTTATTTTCCTGCATCAAACAATTTCTTTTTCTCCTCCGCTGAAAGACTGCTGTAGCCCGAACGCTTCAATTTATCCAGGATATCATCTATGTCTCTCACCTCATTATTTTTTCGTTCGTTATATTCCATATCGGTTTCGTTGCGCCGGTAAGTAACGCGCATAGCCGGGCGTTTCTTCCGCTTTCGCAGATTCACCACCCAGTCTATCACCCGGTTCACAGGGGCCGTCAGATCCTTCCCGGCACTAATCCGGGCTGCAAACCAGATACCCAGCAAGGCGCCGCCAATATGAGCGATATGTCCTCCGGCATTATCAGAAGTAATTGCCAGAAAATCGATGACAAATGTAAACAAAGCCAGATAAATCAGTTTAACCCGTCCCAAAAAGAGAAGTTGTATCTCATAGTCCTTCCGGTAAAAAGAAACAGCAAATACGATCGCCATTACAGAAGCGGATGCTCCCATCAGGTAACTGAAATCGGCCACCTGGCTGAAATAAGGGAATACGTTATATGCCAACATAAACAAGGCACCTCCGGCAATTCCACCCCAAAGATACAGTCCTCCCAGTTGCCGTTCATTGAAAAATTGCAGGAAAATGCCTCCGAACCAATACAACCATAACATATTGAACAAAATATGGAGAAACGCATAATGCGTAAACATATACGTAAACAATGTCCATGGTCTGTGCAGGAATAGTTCAGGTGAAGCAGGCATCTGCAGATACAGCAGAAACGGCACTTCCTGTACGTTGAACAGCATAAACAGAACAGCTGCCAACCGGATCAGGATAAACAGGCCGACATTGATATAGATAAGTTTCGCCAGGATACTGCCCGCCTGGAAATTACGTTTGAGATTAGTAAAAATAGCGTCCATGGTCAGCGTCTTTCTTCTTCCAATAGCGGATCATAATAAATCCAAACAACATACCTCCCAGATGGGCGAAGTGGGCCACGGTATCACCACCAAAATTAGCGACACCCATGAAAAGTTCGATCAACCCGTATCCCACCACAAAGTATTTGGCTTTGATAGGCACTGGGATAAACATGATATACAAAGGCACGTTGGGGAATAACATGCCGAAAGCCAACAATATACCAAAGACAGCCCCCGAAGCACCGATTGTAACAAAGTAGTTCAGGAAATCACTTTTGGACATCAACTGCACACCATTCACATTCACCATATCGTGTGCACCTAATACCACATCGTGCAGGTTGATGAACCATACCAGTTCCTGCATCAATCCGGCCCCGATACCAGTGATCATATAGTAGATCAGAAAACGTTTTCCGCCCCAAATATTCTCCAATACGCGCCCGAACATATATACTGCGAACATATTAAAGAAAACATGCCCGAACGAATGCGTGTCGTGCATGAACATATAGGATACGATCTGATAAACCTTGAAGTCTTTTGCACCGGGAAAATGCAATCCTAACAGACTGACCAAGTCTATACCTACCTTAGGCAGGGTAATGCTTGCCAACCAGAAAAGGACATTGATAATGATCAGATTTTTCGTCACCGGCGGGATACTAGCAAGGAATCCCGAACTATTTTGATTCATCATAAGCCAATCTAATTTGAAGCAAAGGTACTATATTTTGTATTGTTTGAGGCGGTTTTCAGGCGAAATCGCCTCTACCACTAAAAAAAAAGTCTGTTTATTTTGTAGACTATTAAAATAAAGCTACATTTGATGCCAACTTTCATAAGCCTGAGAAAGAGGCATCAAGAGAAAGAGTTATAATGTATTAATCATATCAATTCAATCTATCATGAACAAAACAGAATTCATCAGCGCAGTTGCCGAAAAGGCAGGCTTGAGTAAAGTAGACGCTAAAAAAGCAGTAGATGCTTTTGTAGAAACAGTTTCTAACGAATTGAAAGAAGGCGGTAAAGTAGCTCTTCTCGGTTTCGGATCTTTCTCCGTTTCTGAAAAAGCAGCCCGCAAAGGCGTTAACCCGAAGACTAAAGCAACCATTTCTATACCGGCTCGCAAATCCGTAAAATTCAAAGCCGGTTCAGAACTGAACGAAATTGTGAAATAATAGGACATCCCACACACACCTATTGGGAATGAGGCTGCTTACATACATAGGCAACCTCATTTTTTTTGTTACCTTTGCCGCAAAAATAAAATAGAGATTCAAGATGAGTATCGAACAACAGATTACCGGTGCCATTCAGGCCTGCATCAGCAAGTTGTATGGCGCCGAAGTAACGACAGAACAGATTCAGTTACAGAAAACCAAGAAAGAATTCAAAGGACACCTCACGCTCGTTGTATTTCCCTTCCTCCGGCTATCCAAAAAATCGCCCGAACAAACAGCACAGGAAATAGGAGAACACCTGGTTGCCCTCGAACCGACAATCGCCGGATTCAATGTGATCAAAGGCTTCCTGAATCTGTCTATTGTCTCTTCCTGCTGGATCGGCTTATTGAACCATATTCATACCCAGCCTTCATTCGGGATTATACCGGTTACGGAGCATTCAAAACTGGTAATGATTGAGTATTCATCGCCCAACACCAATAAACCGCTCCATCTGGGGCATGTACGGAATAACCTGCTTGGATACAGCCTGGCTGAAATCATGAAAGCCAACGGATATAAAGTAGTGAAGACCAATATTGTAAATGACCGCGGCATCCACATCTGTAAATCCATGCTGGCCTGGAAGAAATGGGGTAATGGCGCCACACCGGAAACAGCCGGTAAGAAAGGCGACCACCTGATCGGCGACTTTTACGTCTTGTTCGATAAACACTATAAACAGGAGCTGAAAGAACTGGAAGCTGCCGGCCTAAGCAAGGAAGCAGCCGAAAACCAGTCTGTGCTGATGGCTGAAGCCCGTGAAATGCTGCGCAAATGGGAAGCTGGCGACACAGAGACCCGCTCACTCTGGGATATGATGAACGGTTGGGTATATGCCGGCTTTGATGAAACCTACAAACGGATGGGCGTAGATTTCGACAAGATATATTATGAATCGGAGACTTACCTGGAAGGGAAAAACGAAGTAGTGCGTGGCGTAAACGAAGGGATTCTTTATTCCCGCGAAGACGGATCCGTATGGGCTGATCTCACGGCAGACGGGTTGGACGAAAAGCTACTGCTGCGTGCTGATGGCACCTCTGTTTACATGACCCAGGATATCGGGACAGCTAAATTGCGCTTCGATGATTATCCGATCGACAAGATGATCTATGTAGTGGGCAACGAACAAAACTACCATTTCCAGGTATTATCCATCCTCCTCGACAAGCTTGGCTTTGCCTTCGGTAAAGGTCTCACCCACTTCTCCTACGGTATGGTGGAACTGCCGGAAGGCAAAATGAAAAGTCGCGAAGGCACCGTAGTAGATGCTGACGACCTGATGGAAGAAATGATCCGCACAGCCCATGAAATATCCCTCGAACTGGGCAAACTGGATGAAATGACACCGGAAGAAGCCAATGATATCTCCCGCGTTGTAGGGCTGGGTTCGCTGAAATATTTTATCCTGAAGGTAGACCCGCGCAAAAATATGACCTTCAATCCGAAGGAATCAATCGACTTTAACGGGAATACAGGCCCTTTTATCCAATACACCTACGCACGTATCCGTTCGGTATTACGGAAAGCGGCAACACAGGGAATCGCTTTGCCGGCAGCGCTTCCGCTCAACGTGGCGTTGTCTGAAAAAGAAGTAAACCTGATACAGTTATTGGCCAACTTCGCCCCAATAGTACAGGAAGCAGGAACCGAATGCAGCCCTGCCTTGATTGCCAATTACATGTACGAGTTGGTCAAAGAGTATAATCAGTTCTACCACGACTTCTCCATCCTCCGCGAGGAGAATGCCGAACTGCAACAGTTCCGTCTGATCCTGTCGGCCAACATTGCCGACGTGGTTAAAACCGGCATGTCTCTGCTGGGTATTGAAGTGCCGGAACGAATGTAATCGGACAAACCAATTAATAATGTGTATAGAATGAGCCGTCGGAAAGAGAGTTTTCATATCTTTGCGACGTAGAGACTATTATACCTATTTACTAATCTAAAATGAACGTGAGAATGAAAAAAACAATCTTATCTGTTATGTTAACTGCATGTGCGTCATTGGTATTGCTAACTGCATGTGACGGAACAAAACACAACACATTAACGCCAGAAGAAATAGCCGACGGCTGGCAACTCCTTTTTGATGGACAAACGCTCGACGGCTGGAAAGACTACAACGGCACCGCACTCACCCAACCCTGGCATGTGGTAGACGGCTGTATCCAGGCAAAAGGAGAAGGCAGCGATGCCAGCGGTTACATTGTAACAGCCAAGCAGTATGAGAATTTTGAAATTTCATGGGACTGGAAACTCCAGAAAGGCGGTAACAGCGGGATGCTCTTCCATGTAGTAGAACGTCCACAATATGCCGTACCCTATATAACCGGTCCTGAATACCAACTGATTGACGACGCAGGTTTCCCTGATCCACTCGAACCATGGCAGAAACTGGGTGTAGACTATGCCATGTATCTCCCCGACCTGAGCAACGTCACCGTTAACCCTCCGGGACAATGGAACAACTCTAAAATCGTATTCGATAACGGTCACGTGGAATTCTGGATGAATGGTGTTAAAACCATCGAGTACGAAGCCTGGACTGACGACTGGTTTGCCCGTAAGAATAGTGGTAAATGGAACAATGCTCCTGAATACGGCCTGGCACACAAAGGCGTATTCTGTCTGCAAGACCACGGATATCCCGCTTCTTTCCGTAATATTAAGGTAAAAGAACTCCCCAGTAAGTCAAAAGAAGTAGTCCTCTTCAACGGTACAGACCTGGCCGGCTGGGATGTATACGGCACCGAACTTTGGTATGTGAAAGACGGTCTGCTCTACTGCGAAAGCGGTCCGGACAAACAGTACGGCTACCTGGCTACCCGCGAATATTATGACAATTTCGACCTGACGGTTGAATTCAAACAGGAAGCCGACGGCAACTCCGGCGTATTCATCCGCTCTTTCATTGAAGAAGGCGTGAAGGTGAACGGCTGGCAAGTGGAAGTGGCTCCCAAAGGACACGACACCGGTGGCATTTACGAATCGTATGGTCGTGGCTGGTTAGTGCAGATACCGGAAGAAAAAGAAAACGTCCTGAAAGAAAAAGACTGGAACACCCTACGTATCAAAGTACAGGGTGACAATATCACCACCTGGCTCAACGGTGAGGAAATGGTGAATCTCAACGACGAAAAGATCGGTGCCGGCCAGGGCCGCATCGCTCTCCAGATCCACGATGGCGGTGGCATCAAAGTTGCATGGCGCAACCTGAAACTCAAAACATTATAATAAACTGTTCATTCCCCTTATGGCACTTCAGTAGTGCGATAAGGGGGATTATTCCAAACTACAACCCCCTAATGCCAACCTGCGTGAAAACTCCATTTATGACCAAGGCCTGTTTGGCTTCGGAGTTCTGGATGGTGCCACGCCCAATGCCTTTAACTGGGGAGCAGAGAACCCGATACCCAAAGTGGGTAACGGTACGCTCTCTTCGGGCGACGGCGGTATCGTCACATTCAGATGGACACGCTGCTATTCCATCATCTCACGTGCAAACTACCTCCTCAATGCGATCGAGAAAGTAGAGTTGAAAGACGAAGTGAAAGCCATCTATATCGGAGAAGCACATTTCCTCCGAGGGCTTGCCTATGCCACATTGGTAGAATCATACGGAGGTGTTCCGATCGTTCCGATGACGCTGACCACCGAGGAAGCCCGTAATCTGCCCCGTGCTACGGCAGAAGATACCTGGGCGCAGGTTATTTCCGACTACGATGTAGCGATTACCAACCTGAAAGCAGAAGCGCCCGAAGTGGGACGTGCCACCAAAGGATCAGTCCTGGGCATGAAGATGCGGGCATATCTCTATCAGGGGAAATATCAGGAGGTGATACAAATTGCGGATGAAATCGAAGCATTAGGTAAATACAAACTCTTCTCCAGCTATGCCGGATTATTCAGCGCCGAAAATGAAAACAATGCCGAAGTATTGTTCGACATCCGAGACCAATGGAGATCTGCCCACAGCCATTGCACTGATCAACCGTATCCGTACGGAACGCGAAGATGTAAAAATTACCCCACTGCCTTCAACTCTTTCTCGTGAAGAGACCCGCGCCAAACTACGACATGAAAGAAGGATCGAGTTTGCACTGGAAGGACTATACTGGATGGATATCAAGCGCTGGAAAATCAGTAAAGAACTGTATCCGCTTAATATCTACGACCATAATGGGAATATGATCGAACGGAAATTCCCCAATGGATACCTGGAATATTATGATCTGTTGCCTATCCCTAACAGTGAACTGTCTTTGAACAGCAAGCTGGAACAAAACCCCGGGTGGTAAACTGATTAATCCTTCTTCGGCAGGCTATAAGTGAAAAAATAGTTGTACTATTGCCTATGCTTATAGCCTGCATCACTTCATTGCAATTACAACTAATCAACTATCACATGATATCAACTAAACGTATTACACAACTTTGCTCAGCCGGCCTCCTCTTGTCGGGAATCGGGCTGGCCCAAACACCCGATCGACCCAACATTATCTGTATACTGGTGGATGATCTCGGATATGGGGACTTGTCCTGTCAGGGAGGGACGGATATCCGGACACCCCATATAGACAATCTGATGAGTCAGGGTATCCGATTCACCAATTTCCATGCCAATTGCCCGGTATCGTCACCCAGCCGGGCTGCACTGCTCACCGGAAAATACCCGGATATGGTAGGTGTGCCCGGCGTTATACGCACCCATCCGGAAGATAGCTGGGGCTATCTCTCGCCCAACGCCATCCTGCTTCCGCAGGTACTGAAAACAGCTGGCTACCATTCAGCCATTATCGGCAAATGGCACTTGGGACTCGAAACGCCCAACACACCCAATGAGAAAGGCTTTGATTACTTCAAGGGCTTCCTGGGCGATATGATGGATGATTACTACACCCATCTCCGCTGGGGAAACAACTACATGCGCCTCAACAATCAGGAGATCGATCCGCAGGGACACGCCACAGACCTCTTCACCGATTGGGCTGTCGATTATGTCAACGAACAAAAGAAATCCCCTGCACCCTTCTTCTTGTATTTGGCCTACAATGCCCCACATACCCCCATCCAGCCACCTACCGAATGGATAGAGAAGGTGAAAAAACGTGAACCGGGCATTTCCGAGAAGCGCGCTAAGATCGTAGCCCTGATCGAACACATGGACGCCGGTGTGGGACGTGTATTCGATGCATTGAAACAGAACGGACAACTGGAAAACACGCTGATCATCTTCACTTCCGATAACGGCGGACAGGCAGACGCCGGAGCCAACAATGGCATCTACCGCGGCGCCAAACAGGATATGTACGAAGGGGGTATCCGCATAGCCAGTGGCATGTATTGGAAAAACAAGATCAAACCGGGCTCCGAGACGGCCAACTTCGCCCTGCTTTCCGACCTCTTCCCTACTCTGTGCGAAGTAGCCGGCGCCCGTTTTACCCATCCGATCGACGGAATCAGCATCCTACCAACCCTGTTGGGACAACCGCAGATAACCGACAACCGCACCGTCTACTGGATGCGCCGCGAAGGGAATATGCAATACGGCGGCATGATCTATTATGCCACACGTAACGGCGACTACAAAATCGTGCAAAACAGACCTTGGGAACCTGTCCAGTTGTTCAACATAGCTAAAGATCCCACCGAAAAAGTTCCTTTGGACCGGAGCGAGTATAAATCGGCCTTTGAACAACTATTCCGCAGCCAAATGGAACACATCCGCCTATCCGGCTCCATCCCCTGGCAAAAACAAGAAAAGTAGTAACCCAATAATACCATTAAAGTATGCTAAATCTTCTATCGGCAGTATACTTATGATGTATTGATGTCATCCTTATGATGTATTGTCGTCATCTGAATGATCATTTCATTCCACAATTATGGAGATTCCTTTTCACTGCTGTGAAGCTTTCGTTTCACTGCCGTGAAGCTTCCGATCCACAGCTGTGAGGAGAAGGCATCACAGCTGTGAGGAGAAGATATCACAGCTGTGAAACGAAAGCTTCACAGCAGTGAAAAGGAAAGGTATTGCTAATGCCGGTGATAGAACTCCGTATTCCCGACAATAGTTGTTGCAGATGCCGACGATAGAGACAGCAGGCTTCGTTTCAAATCGGATCAAATGTGTAACTCAGCTATTATTCGGACTATCGCCTGCAAATAAAGAGAACGGACTACTGCCTGCAAACAAGAGAGAGGGTAGGAACCATCGTGCTCCTACCCTCTCTTTTGTTTCCACGGGACAGTTTATTTACCCCGGCGACCCTCTTGCATGCGTTTCTGCGCCTGTTGCTGTTTATCCAGATACTGTTTGTACTGCTCGTCGGTCATGATCTTTTTCATGTCGGTGTTACGCTGTTCATTCAGTTCTTTCATTTTAGCCTGTTGCTTTTCACGATCGGCTTGTCGCTCGGCTTTCATCGCGTCGCGATCCTGCTGCAGTTGCTTACGATACTTTTCGTTGATCTGCTTAAACTCGGCCGCTTGTTTGTCGTCCAGGTTCAAGTCAGTGATCATCCGGTCGCTTCGTTGAGACATAGCCTGTTCCGTACGTTGTTTGCCCTCTTTTTTGCCACTTTGGGCTTTCTTGCCTTCCTGGGCAAACGCTACGCTTCCACAAAAGGTGATAACCAAAAACAATCCTAATACCTTTCTCATAAGTCAATACCTTTCAATTATATAAAACCCATAACATTGAAAACCTTACGAAAAGATAGACCCGGAACATCGGAGAAGGTTTAATCGCCCAGCAAAAAAATTTTCACCTCCCGTTCATACGCTTGCGGCACGGCCCGGTAACTGTCAAAGATGGAACGGGCCGTACATCCTACGCCCGATGTGGCATAATCGAGATTCAACGTTACCCCATCCTGTTCCTGTAGCTGGTAAGTATATACCGCCTTGGTGAGGTTGTCGGTAGAGAAGGGGTAGGCATTGAAATTGAACCACTCGTTCATCCGGAATTCCAACCCGATGCCCTGGCTATCGGTCATCTGCAGCCAACGGTTATCGGTACGCAGTGCATGATCCTGCGGAATGAGGTAGGGTTCGTACATATCCTTCAGTGGCATATGGTAGATGCCGGTTTTATAGCCTGTCTTGCGGTCGGGGTAATTCTCCTGCGGGCCGCGGCCATACCATGCTACCTGATCCAGGCTGCTGTCCAGCGTAAGGGTGAGCCCGATACGTGGCAACCAGAGCGGCATGCGCCCCTGTGGCAAGAGGGTATGCTTCAGGGTAATATCGCCGTTTCCATCGATCATATACGCATACAGGTTTTCAAAGCCATTGATCTGCACACCCCAGATGTAGAGGTCTTTTTGTTCGCGTATACTGCTGTTGGTAAGGCAAATTTCGCGAATATTGACATATACCTTCCCTTCCAATTCATAGGCTTCAAACGACGTTGGAATATGAATCAGCGAATCCACACCCAATGAATAGTATTCGGTAGCTACCTGCTGGCCGTAGCCTTCTTTCCAGTTGGTCGAACGGGCATTCCGGGAGCCCCACTCATCCTGTTCATTGGCCAGGGGCGCCCGCCAGGTATTGAGAGAAAGTGGCGAACGAAGCAGCTCTTTCCCTTTATAAACCATCGAAGTAAGCGTGGAATGTTGCTTATCGAACAGATAGACAAAGTCTGATCCGGACACCTTCACTTCCCCTTCCGTCTGGCTGAATGTCAACTTTCCGTCTGGCTTCATAATTGGTTCGGCGGCTTTAAACCAGGGCAACTCCAATTGATCCCAGGCTACTTCATGTCCGGCAGGCGCCCAGCATTCGTCTTTCTTCAGCGTGGTGCTTGTAGTGATACGGTATTCCCTTCCTGGTTGGATAGCAGGTTTCCGGCAAGGGATCTGTATCCGTTTCTTTGTCAAAGGAGGAACCTGCAGGTTCAATACACCTTCTTCCAGCACTTCGCCGTCGGCTTCGAGGAACCAGCGGGTAGTATACTGCGATGCATCCAGAAAATGGTTCCGGTTCCAAACTTCCACCCAGCCCTTTTCGGCGTCGATCAGGGTAATGGAGATCGATTGCACCGACTTCTTCAACTGCCACATTTCGGGCTGCACACGCCGGTCGGGCCAGATGCTGCCATAGGTACGGGCGCCGATGCCATAGCTATAGAATGTACCTGTATCCGTTTCCTTCTCAAAATCGAGCCACAGCACAGCCTGATCCGGATGGAATTGCTCCGGCAGGAGGGCCTGGGTAAAGATACCCACATTGTCCAACAGGGCATCACAGATATACACATTCGTCTCCTGCCCGTGCGCTTCTTCATTGCGCCCAATGTTGACCGGGAACGGGAAGTTTTTGATCCTGCCTGTCGCTTCCAGGCTACCGGCTTTCTTTCCGTCGATATAGACAGCCATTACCTTCCCGTCGTACACGCCGCTCAATTGATGCCAGTGGTCTTCCCAATCAGCCGGCAATGGCACAGTCAGCGTGTGCTTCCTGGTGGTATAGAGGTAAAAGTCAAGCGATTCTTTACCGTTCTGCTGCAGACCAAACTGAAAACTGCCTTTGGTGATGAACGATCCGCAGCTACTCACCAGCTTACGGGGATACACTTCGCAGGTGAGCGTCAACTGATCGGAAGTGATCTCCACGTTTGATTGCCGGTATATTTCCACCCATTGATCGTGCCCGTTCAGGTCGAGGGCTTTGCCATGCGCTCCTTTCACCAGACGGGCATTTCCCATCAGGTGAACGGGTGTATGGTATGGCGACTGATCCGCAATCTCCCGTATCCGTTCCGTCACTCCCGTACTCACAAAATCCCAAATGGCACCACCCATCATGCGCGGATGGGCATAGATCGCCCGCCAGTAATCGTCCATTCCACCGCCGCCATTGCCGGCCACGGAGAGATATTCGTCCATAAACGACGGGCGTAAATCGTTCTGATCTGGGATGACGCCTACCTGCATCTCCACTTCCATCGGAGTGGGATAACGCGGGCCGATGATCTCTTCAGCCGGATGGGCAAAGGCGTTACCGCCGTACATCCAGTAGCGGGTATGATCGTATGCCCTGCCTTCCTTGATCACTTCGCCAATATTGGAACCTTCGCCGCTTTCGTTCCCCGCGCTCCAGAAAAGGATACAGGGATAATTACGATCGCGCAGCACCATCCGGCGCACCCGTTCGCGGTACATCTCGGTATACGCAGGGAGGTTGGAGATAAATTCGGTGGCATGCGCCTCCACACCTGCCTCGTCGATGACGAAAAGGCCGTATTCATCGGCCAATTCCAGATAGCGGTTCACCGGTGGATAGTGCGAGGTACGCACGGCGTTGAAATTGAACTGCTTCAGTATCTCAAAGTCCTTACGTATCACGTCTTCCTTCATCACATGTCCCCATTCGGGATGTTGCATGTGCGCGTTCTGGGCGTTGACTTTGAGTGGAACGCCGTTCAGGTAGAATGTTTCGCCGCGAATTTCCGTTTCCTTGAAACCGATCCGGGTTTGTACCTGGTCTTGTATCCGCCCATCGGGGGCCAACAATTGCATTTTCAATGTATAGAGGTTGGGGGTTTCGGATGTCCACTTCTTCGGAGCAGTGATCTTCCGGGTGAGTTTCAACCCCTTCTTTCCCGGTTGGTCCATTGTGAATGGCCCGCCCGAAAGCTCGGCAACCAACTGGCCTCCGCCATCCAACAGCTGCGCTTTCAGCTGGTAGGTGCCGGATTGTCCGGCGGTGTACTGCCTGATATCTACCGAAATATCCAGATCGGCATCTTCATACACCTCATCCAGATCGGTCACCACATACCAGTCGAACAATCGGACTGACGGCGCGGCATAAAGCCATACATCATCAAAGATACCGGCCAGCCGCCAGTAGTCCTGTCCTTCCATATAATACCCGTCCGAATATTTCACTACATGGACGGCGATTACATTCTGTCCGGGTTTCAGGTACTTCGTAATAGCATACTCAGCCGGTTCCTGCGCACCCTCGTTATAGCCCACTTCCTGTCCGTTGATCCAGACAAACGAAGCCGACGCCACCTTCTCCATCCGGAGGAATACCTGCTCGCCCTTCCAGGCAGCAGGCAGGGTAAATGTTTTCCGGTAAGCGCCTGTAGGATTGTATTCCCTCGGCACATACGGCGGGTTGGCTTTGAATGGGGCGCGTACGTTGCGGAACAGCTTGTCACCGTAGCCTTTCATCTCCCAGTTGGAAGGCACTTCGATGTTGTCCCACTTCGTATCGTTAAAACCCGCTTCGTAAAAATTGCGGGGTATTCCCTCCGGCGTATCACTCCAATAGAATTTCCAGTCGCCATTCAGCGACAGCCGTTTCTCCGGGATATAATACGCCCGTCCATCCTCCTGGTTCAGCTCGAACACCGACGTATTCTCGATGAAATCGTACAGGCGATCCATATAATTGACCTGTTGGGCGGAAAGGCTGCATAGCGCCAGGCTCAGAAGCAGGCTTGTCCATGTGGTTTTTCTCATAATGATGTGAAGATTATAAGTGAGCCATGCCACTTAGTTCAAGAAAAGCTGATTTATTCCCACACCCCGGTAGCCAACGGCGATAGGCTCTGCCTGAAGAATTCGTCTTGCAACTGCTGTGTGGTGTGATCCGTTTTCAGGGTTTTGACGGCGTCGGCCAACTGGCGGCAACGGGCTGTAAGGCGTACTTCACCCAACTCCGCAGTAGCACCTGCAGCATCACCGGCATAGTGGTTGGGGTATTGGGAATACCAGGAGATACCGGTGGAGAGATAAGTCAGCGGCATACGGTTCAGGTTCTTGCCGGATTGGGCGTTCACCTGATCCATACGGACCGCAGCAGGGCGGATAGCCAGCATTTCGCCGGTTTCGATCTCGTCGGCGTGGCCACCTGTTGTGCTTTTCCGCAATGCGGTGATCTTCTTCTGCGTTTCAGCATCTTCGCGGAGCTGGAACAGGAAGACGGAATAGTCGCGTGGACTTTCCAACTGTATCTGCAGGAAATACGGCAGGAAGGAGTTATTACCTCCGTGTGTATTGACAAGGATGATTTTCTTCAGGCCGTTACGGGCAATCTCACGGCACGATTCGTCCAGCAGTTTCAGCATCAGTTCCGTGCTATAAGCTATCGTACCGGGTTGCTGCTTGGCTTCGAATATCTGGCCGGCATAGAAATCGGGATAGACGATGCAGTATTCCAGTTCGGCCGATCGCTTGCACATCTCTTTCGCCCGGATCACATCGGTACCTAATGGCAGGTGCGGGCCATGCTTTTCATAGACGCCGATAGGGATTACACATACACCGCCGGCTTTCACCACGGCATCCTTAAAATCAGGGGAGGTGAGGTCTTCCCAGAAAACAGGGAGTGTGGGATTCGGCGTTGTTTTACTCTGCAGGGAATAATTGGCCCCTAACTGATGCAGATTATCCAGATACATATATTCCGGATTGGCCAGTAGTGAGTGGCTGGTTGCTCCGGCTAAAACTCCGGCGCCAATGCCTTTTGCAATAAAATCTCTTCGCTTCATGGATTAGAACGATTATGGGGTTAACATACGACAATAACAATGGTAGCAAAAATAGCTAATCCGGCTGACAACTGATCTATTCCATACACCTGATAAGGCGATATAATTGTTAATAAATCCAAATCATCTCACTCCCTATTAAACTTCCTTCCCTTGTTCCTGTCTATCACTCGTGCTCAAATTATTGTAATCCGATTAGTTAGTTATGAAGGCAGGAAGATTGTTAATGGTTGTGTGTTTCTGTATAGTGTGTGCATTTGCGGCTGTTGCCCAAAGTACAGGCAATGTGGGAATAACCGGGATAGTAGTTGAAGAAGGGAGCGGAATACCTGTCGAACAGGCTACCGTCCGTCTGCTGACAGGCAGAGATAGTACGTTTGTAGGAGGAGTAGCCAGTGGGAAAAACGGAAGTTTCACGTTGAAAGATATCCGTCCGGGCAACTACCTGCTGCACATCACGTTTATTGGTTTTGAACCTTTATACCAGCCACTGCAACTAACAGGCCGCACCCCACAGGTAAACCTGGGCAAACTGGAGATGACAGACGGTTCTGTCATGCTGGGCGAAGCCGTTGTAGTGGGGAAAGCCGCCGAAGTGGTAGTACGCAACGACACGATCGAATACAATGCCGATTCTTATAAAGTGACCGAAGGCTCTGTACTGGAAGACCTGCTGAAGAAAATGCCCGGCGTGGAAATAGACGATGCCGGAAAAGTAACCGTCAATGGGAAAGAAGTAAAGAAGGTACTGGTAGACGGCAAGGAATTCTTCTCAGATGATCCCAAAGTAGCCACCAAGAATCTCCCGTCTACCATGGTAGATAAAGTACAGGTGCTGCAACGTCTGAGTGAAATGTCACGCATGACCGGTTTTGATGATGGCGAAGAAGAGACCGTGATCAACCTTACCGTGAAACCCGGTATGAAATCAGGCTGGTTTGGTAATGCATTTGCCGGAGCAGGAAAAGATGTGGGCAATGATTATGGCAATGACACACGTTACGAAGGGAACGCCATGGTGAACCGGTTCATGAACAACGACCAGGTCACTGTGATGGGCGGAGCCAACAATATCAACAACGCTGGCTTTTCCGACTTGGCCTCCACGATGTTTGAAGGCATGGGAGGCGGTGGAGGCGGAGGCTTCAGGGGCTTCGGCGGACGAAACGGGATCACCTCTTCCTGGAATATCGGAGCCAATATGAGCAAGCAATTCAATCCGCTAATGGAGCTGGGAGGTAACGGACGCTTCTCCCATTCGGACAACGAGACAGTAAGCACAAACCGGACCGATAATTTCCGGGAAAATGGGCAGACTACCGATTTCACCAACAGATACCTGAATAATAAAAGCGACAATGCCGGGGCCAATTTCCGCATGGAATGGAAGCCCGATTCGGCAACCACCGTCATCTTCCGACCCAATTTCAGCTATTCGCATACCAACCAGTTCGAAGAAAGCGATTCTAGGGGTATGAACGCCGCAGGAGACACCACCTATATCGGCTCTTCCAATTACCAAGGCGAAGGCGACTCGTACAACCTGAATGGGCAATTGGAATTCAGCCGCAACCTGAACGACAACGGACGTATCCTGAGCGCCTCCTTGAGCGGAGGTTACAGCAGCACCGAAAGCGACGGATTCGATCAAAGCACCACCAATTACTATGTGGATAGGGATGATATCCTGCGCGACCAATATATCCGCAACGATAATTCGGGATTCAACTACCGCGCATACCTGTCGTGGGTGGAACCGATTGGCAACAACAACTTCGTCCAACTGGCTTATATGATCAACCAGCGCAAGCAAGACCAGTTTAAAAATGCCTATAATAAAGATAATGCGGGCGATTATTCGGAAATAGACACCACACAGACACAGAACTACCGCAACAACTTCATCAACCAGCGGGCCAGTTTGAGTTTTAAGTCCGTACGTGCCAAATTCAACTATACCATTGGTTTCAATATGGACCCCTCGTATACCAACAACGAACGGTTTATCGGAGACAGCATTTTGTATAACCGGACACAGAACGTAATCAACTTTTCGCCCACGGCCCAGTTCCGTTTTAACTTCAGCAAGCAATCCAACCTGCGTATTGATTATGACGGACGAACCAGCCAGCCCAGTATGAGCCAAATGATTCCGGTACCCGATTATACAAACCCGGTGAATACCCGGATCGGTAACCCGGAGCTGAAACCGCGTTATTCCAACAACCTCTTTATCCGCTACCAGACATTCAAGCCGGAAAGCCAGACCGCTTTCATGGTGATGGCAGATGGAAACTATGTGATCAACGACATCGTAAATTATACCATCTATGCTACCGATGGGAGTAATTACCGTGCCACCACCTACGAAAACGCGAACGGGAACTTTAGCGGCAACCTGCGCATGATGATCAACACACCGCTGAAAAACAAGAAGTTTACCGTTGGGAGCATGACGATGGCCTCCTACTCTAACCGGACAGCTTTCGAAGGTTCCGGGAACATGGATGATATTGCATCGGTTACCAAAATAGAGAATACAAGTAAGAACCTGGTACTGATGGAACGAGCCAGCTTCGATTTTCGTTCCAACTTCATAGACCTGGGCATCAATGGTAACATTTCATATAACGATGCCCGGTATTCATCACCCAAAACGGAAAACCAGCAACTGTTCAACTACGGTGTGGGCGGACGCACTACAATTTATCTGCCATACAATTTCAAGATTGAGAGTGACATTACATGGTCGGCCAACTCGGGCTACGATTCGGGTTATGAACTGAACGAGGCTCTATGGAATGCCTCCGCGTCCAAATCCTTCCTGAAATCCAATGCGCTGACCCTTCGACTGAAATTCTACGATATACTGCAACAACGCAGCAGTATCTCTAATAGTGTAACAGCCAACAGTATGAGCTACACTGAATACAATACCCTCGGCAGCTACTTCATGGCACATCTGGTATACCGCTTCAGTATATTCAAAGGTGGCGCTACCATGAATGATGCCTTTGGCGGACGCCGTGGCGGGCCAGGTGGACGAGGTCCGGGTGGCCCTCCTCCAGGAAGATTTTAAGCAGGTGAATGGTTAGACTAAGCCAAAGCAAACCCCGTAGTGAATAGACACTGCGGGGTTGTTTGTTTAAATTATAGAGGGCTTTCGGCTACCCATTTTTTTCCGCCCACAAACGAAAATCATATAAACAATTATATCACAGGCAGATGCAGAAACAAAAGCACGCACGGAACAATCTTATTTAACATTTCATCTCTATTATTTTTACTTTTTTTGTGTAAATATTAAACCAAAACACGCGTTATTTGTTCCATTATTAAGAGAAGGAGAAGATGAAATGAGGAAATCGACAATTTGGTTACTCACAGTTGTGATGGTCTTTGCCTTTTCAGGTTTATTGTATCTACAGGTCAACTATATAAGCTCAATAGCCAAACTGCGTAGCGAGCAGTTCAACGAAACAGCCAAACGGTGCCTTCATCAAGTATCAAGAAACCTGGAAAGGGAAGAAACGCAAAAGTATATAGACGAAGATATCAGCCGCGATCATAACTACCTATATCCAAGTTCAACGGAGAAAGACAATCAGATTATCGCCCAAAGCCGGTTCAAACTGGAGAGCAAAGAGGGCGAAAGTGCTTTTCAAATGGAAATGAGCAGCATCATCAGCCAGCAGATGCAACCGCTTTCGGCCTTACAGCGCAACCGGCCCAGCGGAAACATCGAAAGCACATCACGGGACTATCAGAAAACATTGACGCGGCGCTACCGTTATCAGAAAGATTTGATAGACGAAGTGATCTATGACATGATGTATGCCTCCAGTCTGAAACCGATTGAGGAAAGGGTGGATTTCAAGAAACTGTATAGCTATATTCGGGCAGAACTTATCAATAACGGGTTGAATGTACCCTTTGTGTTTGCCGTGATCAACAAAGACGGTAACCAGGTATACAAAAGCGGCGAGATTCCCCGCCAAGCCATCGCATCGGATGTATTAACCCAGGTACTTTTCTCGAACGACCTCCCCTCGCGGCAAAATTACCTGCGCGTCTATTTCCCTACGAAACGGGATTATGTACAGCGTTCAATCACATTTGTCATACCATCGGCGATCTTCTCCGTGATCCTGTTGGTGACTTTTATCTTCACCCTGTTTATCATCTTCCGGCAGAAGAAACTATCAGAAATGAAGAACGACTTCATCAACAATATGACACACGAGTTGAAAACACCCGTATCCACCATTTCCTTGGCGGCACAGATGTTAAAAGACTCTGATATAACCAAAAGTCCGGATGTATTCAAACACATTTCCGGTGTGATCTTTGACGAAACAAAACGGTTGGGATTCCTGGTAGAGAAAGTGCTGCAAATGTCGCTTTTCGAACGGCAGAAAACAGCCCTCAAACTGAAGGAAATCGATGCCAACGATCTGGTGGCCGGCGTAGCCAACACCTTCGCCCTGAAAGTGGAGAAATATGGCGGCTCGATCGATATCGACCTGCAGGCAGAAGAATCGACTATCTATGCCGACGAATTGCACATCACCAATGTCTTGTTCAACCTCATGGACAATGCTGTCAAATACCGCCGGCAGGACGTGCCGCTCACATTGATGGCGCGCACCTGGAATGAAGGGAACAAACTGGTGCTCTCGATTGAAGATAATGGGATCGGAATCAAAAAAGAACATCTCAAAAAGGTATTCGACCGCTTTTACCGGGTGCCGACCGGCAATGTGCACGATGTGAAAGGCTTCGGGCTCGGATTGGCGTATGTACGAAAAATGGTAGAGGATCACGACGGCTCCATCCGGGCTGAGAGCGGATCCGGTAACATAGGGACAAAATTTATTATTACTTTACCTCTTATAAAAAGTTAATTATGGAAGAGAAAATGAAAATCTTCTTTTGTGAAGACGATGAAAATTTAGGCATGCTTTTAAGAGAATACTTACAAGCTAAAGGGTATGTGACCGATCTCTTCTCCGATGGGGAAGCCGGTTTCAAAGGCTTTACCAAAGGTAAATACGACCTCTGTGTATTGGATGTGATGATGCCAAAAAAAGACGGTTTTACGCTGGCACAGGAAATCCGCTCCATTAATCCGGAAATACCGGTCATATTCCTGACGGCCAAAACGATGAAGGAAGACGTACTGGAAGGATTCAAAATCGGCGCTGACGACTACCTCACCAAACCGTTCAGTATGGAAGAATTACTGTTGCGCATCGAAGCCATCCTTCGCCGTGTAAAAGGAAAGAAAATGAAAGACATTCCTTTCTACAAGTTAGGTAACTTTATGTTTGATACACAAAAACAAACCCTGACAATCGACGACAAGGCTACCAAGCTGACCACCAAAGAGTGTGAATTGCTCAGCCTTCTCTGCGCGCATGCCAACGAAATACTCGAACGCAACTACGCCTTGAAGACCATCTGGGTGGATGACAACTATTTCAATGCCCGCAGCATGGACGTGTACATCACCAAACTTCGCAAGCTGTTAAAAGACGATCCCAGTATCGAAATCATTAACATCCACGGCAAAGGTTACAAGTTGATCACCCCGACCGGAGAAGAGCAGGTAAAAGACGAAGGTTCGTCGGCTCTCTAAGCATCCCTCCTCCCCCCTAAAGGAGTCAGTGAAAGCATATCAGAAAGGATTGTACTACCCGTGTAGGCCGTACAGTCCCTTTTGATGTGCTTTCCTTTTTAGGTAAGTTGCTTCAAATTCAACGGAATGTGAATATCTTTTATCTCGAATGGTATCTTGGATAATAGTGTGTAAGGCTATCTTGGCTCCCCGCCTTGAAAGCTACTGTCTATACACATCTTCTCGGGTCGCCTATGTGACTGGCGACGGTGTAAAGCCCCTTCAGGGGTATCATGTTCGTAGTCGGGGGTGCAGGCGAAGCCAAGCCCCCGGACAGACGATTGATTGGTGTTTTTGTGCCGCGTCAGCGGTACCAGTCTATCACACACGGTACCGCTGACGCGGCGCATAAATATATATACATTGCATAACCAGGGGCTTGGCTTCGCCTTCACCCCTGGCTACGAACATGATACCCCTGAA
>JAVBUH010000013.1:0-69236 GCA_031555505.1 Tannerellaceae bacterium | reverse complement strand
CGTTGAGTATCCATACTTGTTTCCCAGAAATCATTTAATTCCTGTGAAGTAAGCATATAAACTTCACTGTTAGTTGCTGCCTGTATATTGATTAGTGAATTGCTTTGGTGAACCATAGCGGGATAATCAGATAAAAACTCTCCTTCAAAAGCATATCCTATTATCCATTCATTAGCATTGGCATCTATACGAGTTAAGCGGAATATTCCCGACTTAACAAAACCTATACGATGCGTTTTGTCATCTTGGAGAACAAAGTACTCTTTTTTCTTGAATTCTTTTAGAACTCCTTTTTCAACAAATAGGCTCTCCAAATCTGAGAAATCCAGTTGTTTATTATATCCGTTGAACTTATCCATAAGTACAAAAATACGGATAATTGTGTCATTGTCATTGAGGCAACGCCCTAATTTTACGTATTACAATATCAGAAAACGCAAAGGCCGGGAAGTGGATAATATTGTAGGATATAGCTTTGATTGGTTGAATTTAGCTCACCATTATAAACTCAAAGTATAGGAACAGCAAACAAATTCAACCCAAACACCATGTCTCAAACATTTTTTGAAGCCCAAAGAAGACAAATCGCGTAAAATTCCTACCTTTGTCCCTACAAACCATTTGTAACCCAATTGCGGTAACAGTCAAGAAACCAACTAACTAAAGTTGATTTCCGACCCTGGCAAATGGGCTGAAAAAACAGCGGTACACCACGTATATCGAAAGTGTTCATAAACAACAACTTGCATTTGTCCCCAAATTCTGTGAAGTTGTAAAAATGAGGTCTGTACCGTTTAGAGCGTTAGAACGCTGTTAGTCAATTTTGTAAATATGCTGCATCGAACTTAGAGAAAGTGGCAACACAATTAGCTGCCGAAAAAACAAGAGGATAAATCATCTTCTATTTCGATACAGAATAATTTGTCTCAACATCAATCGCAAAATCAACAACAATCACAGGAAGTTATAATCCAAGTGTTTTGGGAAGCTGTAAAAGATGAGTTAACTGGAAACCAAATAAAAGAGATTAAAACTGCAAGCCGTCCTTGAAAGAGATCCCGTCTGCTTTGCGCGTCTCTTCCATCGTTTTAACACAATGCGCCATGCCTGATAGTTTCAGGCGCATCAACTCTGTTCTAAGTCGTTCCATAAACTTGTCTGAATTTGATTTGTATAATACTCTTTTCCCCGTATATTCACATGAGGGGAACGTTTCGTTTGATTATCCTTTGCCTGTTCTTCCCGGGCAAGCCCATACGTTTTATGCTGTATGATCCGTTGTAATGACTTATAGGACAACAGCCCGTTATCTAATGCGTAGCTGCATGCCATTTCAAAAACAAGGGGATCGGTTTTGCGTTGCAGTGAGAGTAACCCGTCACAACGTTTATACAACCTTTCGGGTATCTCTTCCTGTTCGAAGTTCCGGGTGATCAGCAAGGCCAACGCATGGGAACGCCTTTCAGCTTGCTTGATGTAAAATCCCGGACTCCGCTCCCTATAGTGCTGGTGGGTGGAACACAAAACAGGCCTACTACATTAACAATGGCGATGAGGATGTTGATTAATCCCCCGATTCGTAATAGCATAACGATTACTATTCTTGTGTTTGTTTGGCGCAATACGATAATTTCTCAAAAATATGCAGAGCCGTTCATAGTACCAAAAATGCAGATATGTAGTACAAACTATTTCACAATTATTTGTAATTCGTAGTCGCGAGACAATTCGTTTTACCTTTCAATAGAATGAGTATCGCAGTTTGACAGCGAACTCGTTCTTGTACGGACTGTTCTTTGTTAGTGGCAGGATCAACTCACAACCCAGGGTGAGGTTGGGCAACAGGTTATAGCCTGCTTCCACGTCGAGCGGCAGGTCCAGGTGATTGCTTTCAAAGTCATACGTCCAGGTACCATAGTAGCCGAAGTACCATTTGAGAAACCACCAGTCGATGTTCGGCGCCCAGGCCAGCACATTGGTTCGGGTACGGTCGGAGGCCTTGGCTATTGTTGTGCGATATTCAATACTGAACAAAATAGTGCCCGTCACATCCTCCGGTGATCCGCGGAAGTAAATCAACCCCGTACCCGGACGGATATCCCATTTCCCGCCACCCAATGAAGGGTCGGTAGCGGTATTCATCACCAGTTGGGCGCCATAGCCAAGGAACAGGCTTTCGTGTAAGCGTTGTGCATGTACTACCCGAAAGTTGATATCCGACAACCCGAATACATGCTCCCCTGATGTATTGGTATCCGCCAATGGCACTTCCAGCCGGAAGTGAAAACGGTGCCAGGATGTGGAAAAGGCTCGTAGGATGTATGAATTCATATATTTCCCATCACCATAATACACCCGGTCATATCTCGGTTGTATATAATACATCTTAGCAAACGGATAGGGGAAATACTCAATACCCCGGCCATGTGTACGGTTTGTAGTTTGTGCCTGCATGTCACTTTCTATGGATGTTAGCTGGCAAATAAAGAAAAACAATAGCGTTCGGCTATCCCGGAAAATTAGTTTCATAGAAAACAGAAAGAGGGATTCAGATTCAATAGACAACCTCTCTATAATAAACCGACTGGGACGTGTGATTGTTTTAAAACCGGATGCTGTTACTCTCTTACAGGAAAACACCCATCTTACGGAAAGAATAAATAAGGCAAAGCTTTTCTCGGAGATGCTAAAACGACTTCATTCTTTGTCTCTGCAATTAATTGATAGTCAATCTTTCCTGTACATACCTATTACATGCCTTGTGCTTGCCTTGTGTTTGCCTTGTGTTTGCCTGCTATACAACCCATGCATAACTCCTACAATGCTGCTTCTTGCAAATTATTCTTGTAGCTGGAAACCACTGTCATCATGCCTTCTACACCACCGATGGTAACCCTTGCCCCTCACAAAAATTCCGTGTGAATTGCCCATGCCTGACAGACAAGTCTTCAAAAGGATCCGGTGAGACCGCTGTATTGACCCGCCAACCTCACATTTTTACGAATCTCTTCCCATTTATTTCGAAGATTACCCTTATATTTGTTCCTTGGTTTTTTATACCGGAAAAATATAGGTACTAACAAGCATAACAATTGAGTAAATGGGAAGAGTTTTAGTTATTGGTGCCGGAGGCGTTAGCACGGTTGCCGTGAAGAAGATGGCCATGAACGCCGATGTGTTTACCGACATCATGGTGGCCACCCGTACCAAAAGCAAGGCCGACAAAATAGCGGCCGACATCACCAACATACAGGTACAAACAGCCCAGGTGAATGCCGACAATGTGGACGAACTGGTAGCATTGTTTGATGTGTATCAACCCGACCTGGTGGTCAACCTTGCCCTGCCCTATCAGGACCTTACCATTATGGATGCCTGCCTGGCGCATGGTGTGAGTTACCTGGATACGGCCAACTACGAACCGCTGGACGAAGCCAAATACCAGTACAGTTGGCAATGGGCCTACAAAGAACGCTTTGAACAAGCCGGACTGACAGCCATCCTCGGTTGCGGTTTCGACCCGGGTGTAACTGGTGTCTTCACCTCCTACGCCGTCAAACACCATTTCGACGAAATTCATCAACTCGATATCGTGGACTGTAACGCAGGCGACCACCACAAAGCATTTGCCACCAACTTCAATCCCGAGATTAATATCCGCGAGATCACCCAGCGTGGTAAATACTGGGAAGACGGGCAATGGAAAGAAACAGACCCGCTGTCGGTACACCGCCCCCTCACCTACCCAAATGTAGGCCCGAAGGAATCCTACCTCATGTACCACGAGGAGTTGGAGAGCCTCGTTAAGAATTATCCTACATTGAAACGTGCCCGTTTCTGGATGACGTTCGGTCAAGAGTACCTTACCCACCTGCGTGTGATCCAGAATATCGGTATGGACCGTATAGACCCGATCCTGTACAACGGTGTGGAGATCGTACCCATCCAGTTCCTCAAAGCCGTATTACCCAACCCGGGCGACCTGGGTGAAAACTATACCGGAGAAACGTCTATCGGTTGTCGTATCCGCGGCGTGAAAGACGGCAAAGAACTCCCCTACTACGTATACAACAATTGCAGCCACGTGGAAGCCTACAAAGAAACCGGCGCACAGGCTGTGAGTTATACCACCGGCGTACCGGCCATGATTGGCGCCATGATGTTCCTCCAGGGCAAATGGAAACGCCCAGGTGTGTGGAACGTGGAAGAGTTCAATCCCGATCCTTTCATGGAACAACTCAACGTCCAGGGACTTCCCTGGCATGAACTGTTCAATACGGATATCGAATTCTGACCATGGCTATACAAGCAGCAGAGAAAGCACCCGGCATACCGGGTCATGACCAGTACGGACAGGAATGCCGGTCGCGCGAATCATATCTTAACCTGAAATATATAACTATTCAACACATCTACGAATGGCAAAAGAAGACAAAGAATTAACTCCGGATGCATCAGGCAAGCCGGGTACAAATGCAGACAAACTGAAAGCGCTCCGCGCCGCTATGGAAAAGATTGAAAAAGTCCATGGGAAAGGCGCAATCATGAAAATGGGCGACGAGAATATCGAAGTGATCGAAGTGATCCCGACCGGATCTATTGCACTGGATGCGGCACTGGGTGTAGGCGGTTATCCGCGCGGACGTGTAGTGGAGATATTCGGCCCCGAATCATCCGGTAAAACCACACTGGCTATCCACGCCATTGCCGAAGCACAAAAAGCGGGTGGCATCGCGGCAATCATCGACGCCGAACATGCATTCGACCGCTTTTATGCTGAAAAACTGGGCGTAGACGTGGAAAACCTCTGGATATCACAGCCCGACAACGGTGAACAGGCGTTGGAAATAGCCGACCAGTTGATTCGCTCGTCGGCAGTAGACATCGTCGTGATCGACTCCGTGGCTGCCCTTACCCCTAAAGCCGAGATCGAAGGCGAGATGGGCGACAACAAGGTAGGCCTCCAGGCACGCCTCATGTCGCAGGCGTTGCGTAAACTGACGGCAACCATCAACAAGACCAATACCACCTGTATCTTCATCAACCAGTTGCGTGAAAAGATCGGCGTGATGTTTGGTAATCCTGAAACCACTACCGGTGGTAATGCACTAAAATTCTACGCATCCGTGCGCCTTGACATCCGAAAAGTGACCCAGATTAAAGATGGTGACACTGTACTCGGCAACCAAACGCGCGTAAAAGTGGTAAAGAACAAGGTCGCGCCTCCCTTCCGGAAGGCTGAATTCGATATCATATTTGGCGAAGGGATCTCCCGTGCGGGTGAAATCATCGACCTGGGCGTTGAGAAAGGGATCGTTAAGAAAAGTGGATCCTGGTTCAGCTACAACGACACCAAACTCGGGCAAGGACGCGAAGCCGCCAAGCAATGCGTAGCCGATAACCCGGAACTGGCAGAAGAACTATCCGGACTGATCTTCAATGCACTGAAAGGATAATAATCTATTAACAAAGCGGGACTTCCTTAAGGACCTTAAGGCCTTTAAAGCCCTTGAAGCCCTTGAAGAAGCCCCGCTCACATTCTCCCCCATGGCAACCTCCAAAGACACATACCGCCAGCTCTGCCTTACTGAACCCAGCATCCCCCTCTTTTCGCAGGACTGGTGGCTGGATACCGTCTGTGGAGAAAGACACTGGGATGTGTTGCTGGCCGAAGATAACGGCCGTATCCGGGGCGCCATGCCTTTCTTCCTTCGCGACACCCATACAATCACCATGCCCCCCTACACGCAAACGATGGGACCCTGGTTTGCTCCCGCTTCCGATGACACCAAATACACCTCCATGCTGGCCGACCGGCAAGCCATTTGCAAGTTTTTTGTGGGACATTTGACAAATTATGCGTCCTTTTTACAGAATTTCCACCACAGCATCACCGACTGGCTGCCTTTCTACTGGGGAGGATACACACAAACCACGCGCTATACATACCTCCTGCCAGACATTAGCCAACCCGACAGGCTGTGGGAGCAGATGAGCCCACACATCCGGCGCAATATCACCAAAGCAAAAGAGAAATATGCTATCGAAGTGAGGCGGGGCGGCGTATCACCGGAGGAATTTATGCGCATCTGCACGATGACATATGATCGTCAAGACAAGACAATGCCACACCCGGATACACTCCGCCGGTTAATTACCGTGTGCCGCGATCGTAATCAGGGAGATATCTGGAGTGGATACGACCAGGAAAACCGCCTGCACGCCGTAGTCTTCATTGCCTGGCAAGGCAACTCAGCCTATTACCTGGCAGGAGGAGGCCATCCGATCTTACGCGAATCAAACGCACACAGTCTGGTACTGTGGAACGCGATTCGGGAAGTCTCAGCCTACACATCGCATTTCGACTTTGAAGGCTCCATGCTACCAGGGGTTGAGCGTTTTTTTCGCGAATTTGGAGCTGTACAGACTCCCTTCTTCACAATATCCCGCGGAAAAATGAGTTTAGTACATAGAGTATGGCTTAAGATACGCGGTAAATGAGCTTTATGGACAAATCCACGCAGTATATCATTCAGTTCTTATTAGGCAACAACAACCGGGCACTCGGACGGTATGTGGGCTACACCGGCGATCCCACGCAGTTCGGGAAATACCTTGTGGTGGTCCTGCCCTCTTCCTTCTTCGACACCGGTATCTACGGCACACAAGCCTCCCTACCCAAACTGCCTCTGCAAGAAGTGGAAGGGGTGCCTTTTCTCTTTGGAACCCCGGAAATAACACGGGTGAACGGCACATTGGTCGTTCACGCAGATCTAATTGCATCGGCTTTCTTCTTCCTCTCGCGCTACGAAGAGATTCGACGCCGGGATATACGCGATGAACACGGTCGTTTTCCCGGCAAAGAATCGTTGTCGTACAAAGCTGGTATCCTGCAACGCCCGGTGGTAGACGAATACGGTTGCCTGCTACGTGGTTGGCTCCGGCAGATGGGAGCTGCCGCCCAGGAACCCACGCCTGGCATCCGCAAGGTATGGCTCACACACGACGTGGATGCACCATTCTACTGCCGGACATTACGCCACCTGATACGCGAAGCAATAAAAGGCAAAGGACTATTTGAAGCAATTCGCCTTCGCCTCCGATCGCTAGAGCAGGATCCTTATTATACATTTCCCTGGTTGCTGGAACGCGATGAAAACGTACGCCGGACAGTGGGACAACAACGTTGCACCCCTGTCTTTTTTTTCAAATCGGGAGGACGTTCTGTATACGACAAGCCCAAATACATGCTCCATTCGCCGGCTATACAATCCCTGCTGAAACTATGCCGGGACAAACAGGTAAGCTTCGGACTGCACAGCAGTTACGATGCGGGGCAAAAGCCTGAATTGATTACCGCCGAACGGGAAGCGCTTATACAGGCGGTCGGCCAACCGGTCGTGTATAACCGCCACCATTATCTAGCCACACGTGAGCCTGAAGACTTCGATTGGCTGGAAAAGGCAGGCATCACCGACGATTTCACGATGGGCTATGCCGACGTGGTTGGATTCCGTCTCGCCACCTGCCATCCGGTGCAGTGGATCAATCCACTCACAAGGCGGATATCTTCACTCGTTCTTCACCCGCTGACAATCATGGATGTAACACTCAGTGAAGCCAAGTATATGGGGTTGGACTATGAGTGTGCCGTGGCACAATGCCGCGAACTGATCCGGCAGACGGTACGGATGAATGGCGAACTGGTATTACTATGGCATAATAACACTGTCTCCACGCTGTTTCCCACACCTTGGTTCCGCCAACTCTACGAAACGCTAACCGACGATCTGGCACAGGTATGAAGTTACTGATTCTCTGCGATATGTTCCCCCCGGCATTTGCCCCCCGTATGGGCTACGTGTGCAAATATCTCCGGAAAGCCGGCTGGCAACCGGTAGTGGTAACTGAACGAATCAACGAGCAGATGTTTGCTTTCCTCACAGAGGGTATTGACGTAACATACGTTTCTTATTATTCGGCTACCGGACGGATATCCAGGCGATTGGAATGGTTTTGGGTGATGTTGCTCGATTGCTGCTTTAGTTATAAAGACCATAAAATATACCGGGCTGCTGCACGAAAAGCCCGTGAAGGTAGGTTTGCCGGTGTGCTGTGCAGTGCCTACCGGACCTTCCCCCTACCTGCCGCCCAACGGGTTGCCCGGCAGTTCAACCTTCCTTTCGTGGCCGATTTGCGCGATATTGTAGAACAATTCGCCGGCAACGAATATATCTCACGCCCCATCCACATCACTCCCTGGTTGGACAGGCTGATCACCTCCGCCATTCGCCGGAAGCTGATCCGCGGCCGGAACCGGGTGATTCGTACCGCCGATTGCATCACCACCGTATCTCCCTGGCATGTGACCCGGATGCAGGCACTCAACTCACGCGTACAATTAATATATAATGGCTACGATCCGGAATTGTTCTACCCCGAACAAATCCCAACCCCTACCTTTCGCCTCTCTTTCACGGGGCGGCTGGTAAGCCTCGCCACACGCGACCCACGCCTGTTGTTTGAAGCCATCCGCATCCTGGCTGACGAAGGAAGTATCTGTCCCCAAACCTTCCGGGTGGAATGGTATATGGACGATTCATCCTGGAAGATCATCCGCCCCATGGCTGCACAATATGGCATCGAAGCCTATATGGAGTACTGCGGATATGTGGATGCCAATGAAATACCGGGTATCCTCAATCGCAGTTCCATCCTGCTGCAACTCGCCAATCGGATGGATGAGAACGGGCCTAAGGGGATTATGTCTACCAAGTTGTTCGAAGCCTTTGCCGTGCGCAAACCCCTTCTCTGTGTCCGCAGTGACGAAAGTTTTCTGGAAGAAACGATTCGGGAAGCGCGCGCCGGTGTATCAGCACGGACAATAGACGACATTCTCCCCTTCCTCCGATATCACTATACCGAGTGGAAAAAGAACGGGTTTACCACGGTGGAAGGGAATGCTGAAGTGATCGAATCATTCTCCCGCCAAAGACAGGCCGGTCAATTCATGGAACTATTCACCACGCTGAATGAAGAACGTAAAAGCCATGAATAGACACCTGCACGTCATCTCGTTCAATGTACCTTATCCGCCCAACTACGGAGGTATTATCGATGTGTACTACAAGCTAACGACATTGCATGCGTTGGGTGTGAAAATCATCCTGCATTGCTACGAATACGAACGCGGGCCGGCGCCGGAACTGGAGCGGCTCTGCGAAAAGGTATATTATTATCAACGCCGAACAGGCTGGCTTGCCAACCTGAACCTGTTGCCATACAATGTGAACAGCCGCAAAGACCCAGCCCTACTGCAACACTTACTGGCCGACAACTACCCGATCCTGTTCGAAGGATTACATTCCTGTTATTACCTTCCTCATCCGGCATTGAAGGACCGGATGAAGCTATTCAGGGAAGCCAATATCGAACATGATTACTACCGACACCTGGCCCGTTCGGGCGACAATCTATTACGAAACAACTTCTATCGCGTGGAAGCTTTCCGTTTTGAACGTTATCAGCGGGTGGTGGCACATACCGATGCCATACTGGCCGTCTCGATCGCCGACCGGGACTACCTGCAACGTATATTCCCCGGCAAACGCATCGAATATATGCCTTGCTTTCATGCATACGAACAGGTGGAAAGCCTCACAGGACTATCAGACTTCCTCCTCTACCATGGCAAATTATCGGTGGAAGAGAACGAACGGGCAGCTTTGTTCCTCATCCGGGAAGTATATGCCAAACTATCATATACCTGTGTGATTGCCGGGATGAACCCTTCCCGCAGGCTGATAGAGGCTGCTGCACAATTTCCGAACATCCGGGTAGAGGCCAATCCATCGGCCCAACGCATGGAGCAATTGATACACACTGCACAAATCAATCTGTTAGCGACCTTCCAGGATACCGGTCTCAAACTGAAACTGCTGAACAGCCTGTTTGCCGGCAGGCACATCGTGGTAAACAGCCTGATGCTTGCCGGAACCAATTTACAGCCTTTATGCCACGTAGCAGATACACCGGCAGAAATGATCCGGGCATGCAACGAACTACTCACTGTTCCATTCACAACGGAAGCCATACAGGCAAGGGAACAAGCCCTGTTTCCCACGCACAACAATCATAGCCAGGGTGAGATACTCTGTCAAATTGCATTCGGGCAATGAAAACTCTGGTACAAGCCGTAATTCAGCCTCCTTTACCAAGAAGTGCACGGATACCGGAGAGAATGTAATCGCGGCGCATTTCTTCCGGCTTGAAATTCTGGTTATTCCACAACAGCAGATCGATATCAATGGGAATCCGGCAGACCTTATCGTCCTGCGGATTCCGCCCGAGTAGCTGCTCGATCTCCTTGAACAACTCCCGCAACCCGGCTGGGTCTTCACTGGTATACCCAATGGCCACCTGGTTCAGGAAAGGCAAGGCATCGGGAAATTCTCCGACCGGATGCGTATACACCGGCTCGGAAAAATAAATAGACATAAAGTGTGCCTGCAATTCCATACAGGCACATTCAATATTCATATCACTGTCCTGATTGGAACCCAATGATAATATGACCCTGTTCACATTGTTCATACAATCCCCCGGTTAACCCCCTCATCCTACTTTATGTTCTCCTATAAACGTGTTTATATACTCCAATAGTTGCAAAAAAGAAGCCGGAAACTTGTTGGCCTCACTGTCACGGATCGAGATGTACTTATCCTTCCCACCCGTCTTGAAATAGACCTGGTACATGATATTTAACTCCGAAGCATCGGCTTCAAATCCATAGCTGTCTTTCATTGCGAAAAAATCCGTTTCACCCAGCAAATGGCTGAACGCGTTGAACTCAGCATCCGTCAGCGTACCTTCCGCCACCTTCGGTTCGAATTGTCCGGATTGTTTGGCCATGTAATAATTGGCAACATCCAAACGATACGAACGGTCACTATTGACCGTAAGCACCACTTTGTAGTTTTCCACACTTTCCATGGTATAGCTGAATGCAAAATCAGACAAGCCTTTTTTACATCCTGTTAGCGACAGCATAAGCAACATTGAGAGAAATCCTAAGTGTACAATACGTCCTTTCATCACCAAATTATTACGTTCGATTGCACAAAGTTATAAAAAGAATCTATTTCCAACTGATTTATCTAAAATTTCGTTACACACACTCTTTTTTTGCCTGATATACCTACATATAGGTATTGAATAGGCCATGTTTAATGGCTACCTTTGTATGGTCATACAAATAACATGAGATTATCCGGTTTACAAACAGGGGAAAAAGGAATTATCGTTAAAGTATTGGGACGTGGGGCTTTCCGGAAACGCATCATTGAAATGGGTTTCATCCGAGGAAAAGAAGTGGAAGTAATCCAGAATGCGCCGTTGAAAGACCCGATCCATTACCGTATTATGGGATACGACGTATCCCTTCGCCGGAGTGACGCCGCCCTGATCGAGGTAGTCAGTGTGGCCGACTATACAGGAACGGAACCGGAGGACAATGGCCAGGCGCTCACCACAGATGCCGGCACTCCTTCATCCAACAACCTCCAGGCATTGGCGCTGGACAAACGGAAAACCATCAATGTAGCATTGGTAGGTAATCCGAACAGTGGAAAAACATCGCTGTTCAACTTCGCTTCCGGCCTGCATGAACACGTTGGCAACTACAGCGGCGTGACGGTAGATGCCAAAGAGGGTGTTTTCAAGCAAAGCGGCTATACGTTCCGTATCGTGGACCTGCCCGGCACCTATTCCCTTTCAACCTACACACCCGAAGAACTCTATGTACATAAGCACCTGAATGAAGAGCATCCGGACATCGTGATCAATGTGGTCGACGCAACCAACCTCGAACGCAACCTCTACCTCACCAGCCAATTGATCGATATGGACATACCGATGGTGATCGCCCTCAATATGTACGACGGGTTGCAAAAGAAAGGAAACAAATTCAACTACGATATGTTGGCCGGTATGATCGGTGCTCCGATCGTCCCCACGGTAAGTAAAACCGGGTTCGGTATCAAAGACCTGTTCGAACGGGTGATCCGCGTATATGAAGAGGAGGATCCAGTTACCCGCCATATCCACATCAACTATGGCGAAGTACTGGAACACAGTATCCGCAATGTACGGCAGGAACTGCGCAAGAACGGACAGATCGCCCGTAATTACTCCAAACGATATCTTTCCATCAAACTGCTTGAAGGCGATCCTGAGATTGAATCATTTATCCGAAGCCTACCTGGATCGGAGTCTATCCTGAAAGAACGCGACGAGAATGCCCTGCAGATCGAACGTCTCCTGAAAGAAGACTGCGAAACAGCCTTCACCGATGCACGCTATGGCTTTATATCGGGAGCCCTGCGGGAAACCTTTGAAGAGAACGAGATACAGAAAGTAAGCAATACGCAGATCATCGACCTTTTTGTGACGAACAAGGTATTGGGCTTCCCCATCTTCATCCTTTTCATGTGGGTGATGTTTGAGGCTACCTTCCGATTGGGCGCCTATCCGATGGAATGGATCGAGGCATTAGTGGGCTTCATTGGCGACCAGGTACGCCACCTGATGGAACCGGGACCGCTGAAAGACCTGCTGGTAGACGGGGTGATCGGCGGTGTGGGAGGCGTGATCGTCTTCCTGCCCAATATCCTGATCCTCTACGCCTTCATTTCCTTTATGGAAGACTCGGGATATATGGCACGGGCGGCATTTATCATGGACAAGATCATGCACAAGATGGGGCTGCACGGCAAATCGTTCATCCCGCTGGTGATGGGATTCGGTTGCAACGTGCCCGCCATCATGGCTTCGCGCACAATCGAAAGCCGCAACAGCCGGATGATCACCATGCTGGTCAATCCGCTGATGAGTTGCAGCGCCCGGCTCCCGGTATATGTACTGCTGGCAGGCGCCTTTTTCCCCAACCATGCGGGCGAGATATTACTGAGTTTATATGTGACGGGTATCCTGCTGGCTGCCGGCATGGCACGGTTGTTCAAGCGTTTCCTGTTCCGGAAAGAAGAAGTGCCCTTCGTCATGGAACTCCCCCCCTATCGTATGCCCACAGCGAAATCCATCCTGATCCACATGTGGGAAAAGGCGCGGCAATACCTCCGCAAGATGGGGGGTGTCATTTTAGTAGCGTCTATCATCATCTGGTTTTTGGGATACTTTCCGCGGCAAACGGCCAACAGTGAACAGTTCAACCAACAACGCGCGTCTGTTGAGCAGACCGTATCTGATCCGGCGAAGACAATCGAAGTGTTGGACGAAATAAATCGTCTCGAAGCCATCGACCACCAGCGTCATTCCTACATCGGCCGCTTGGGTGAAACCATTCAGCCGATACTGGATCCGTTGGGATTCGACTGGAAGATCAGTGTGAGCCTCCTGTCCGGTATGGCCGCCAAAGAAGTAGTGGTAAGCACACTGAGTGTACTTTATACGGGCCATGAGGAAGACTCCCAGACGTTGTCTGAACGGTTGAAACAAGACAAAGATGCTGACGGACAACCTGTATTCACTCCCCTGGTCGCACTCAGCCTGATGCTGTTTGTGCTGATCTACTTCCCTTGTATCGCCACCGTCACAGCCATTTCGAAAGAATCGGGCTCGTGGAAGTGGGGACTATTCGTGATCATTTACACCTGTGTGTTGGCCTGGCTCGTAGCTTTTGTGGTCTACCAGGTTGGGATGGCAGGCATCGGATTCTTTACTTAATTTAAAGAGGAGGAACAGTCTATGTGGCAAATCATTGCCGTAGCCATTATCGGTATTGCCGTTATCGCGTATGTAGGTTATAAGGTCTGGCGCTTCTTAACCAAGCCCCCCACAGGTAACCCTTGCGACCATTGTACCGGATGTGCGCTAAATAATAAGGAAAGATGTAGTACCAAATGAAACTTTTCCTATTTTTGCACTCGTACCGGAAAACAGAAATACTATAATACTATTATGATCAAGGTGGCTCAACAGCTCTGTACCTATTGCCTTTCCTTTGTGTTGTTAGCTCTATTGACTGTTTGCAGCGACAACCAGGAGGAATCGACATCCCGCAGTGGTGATGACGAAGTATCGTATTGGAAAAACTATATGATAACATCCACTCTCCTGAATGAATACGCGTACAATCAAGATCTCAAGGCAGAGATAAACGAGCGCTTCAAACTCGTACATATATCTGATGCACACATCTCCGACTGGTCGGACGGTAACCACAAAAACAAGCCGAAGAACCTGCTCGAAGCCGTCCGCTTTGCCAACCAGACAGAACTGCGCATCAACGCCATGGTACATACAGGCGACCATATCGGCAACACGGACAAAACCACGCTCGCCAGTGCCGAGGAGTATTTCGCCTCGTTTACCCGCTTCTTTTATGAATCCAACCAGATCCCGTCATTTGTGAGCGTAGGGAATCATGACGCCAATATGATGAACCCGAGTTCTACTCATTGGGTTACCCGGGAAAACATGAACAGATTATTAATCTCCAAGCAAAATTATGTGGTACAGGCCGAACCGAAGCGCAACTATTTCTATACCGACCTACCCAGCCCACAAGGCGGAATGATAAGGTTCATCTCGCTCGACCCCACCGATCAGGATGGAGGGCTTTACAACGCCCAACACCTGGCCATCTTCTCCCGCGAACAAATAGACTGGCTCTGCCACAAAGCACTGAAAGAAAACATGACGGCAGAGCATAGCGTAATCATACTTCTGCACTATGCGATGTATCCCGATCCCGACCAGCCCGGCGCCAAGCCATACGAAAACCATTTTGTCCACGCCTGGGGCATGATCCCGGAGATTATCGAAGCCTTCCGAAGCAAAACAAGTTGGAAGTGGGACTACGCAAACAAAATCATCCGGGAGCCGGAACTTAGTATCCCTGTAGACGTAGACTTCAGCCAAACACCTGGTGAGTTCATCTGCTATCTGGGCGGCCATGTCCACACGTACGACTGTTATGAAGTAGGCGGCATCCGCAACGCCAGCCCCGACTTGCCCAAACAGCGTGAAGTGATCTGCAACAATATGTCGCCTTGCGATATCGGAACCCTATACAACACCATCATGCGGAAGAATAACAGTGTGATCTGCAACAGCTTCAATGTCTATGCCATCGACACCAATGAAAAGAAGGTATATATCACCATCTTCGGTGCCTATAAGCCTTCTTCCGATCCCGCATTCGAACGGGTTCAATCTTTTTCGTACCTCTAATTATTTACCGATGCAATAGTAGGTGAAGCCTGCATCTTCCAGGTCTTTCTTTTCATAGATATTGCGTCCGTCAAGTACTACCGGATGATTCATTACTTTCTTCACCACCTGCCAGGAGGGCATACGGAATTCTTTCCATTCAGTAACCAGCAGTAATGCATCAGCCCCCATGGTAGCTTCGTAGGCATCTTTTGCATACGCAACTTTGTCGCCCAGATGCCTTACGGCCTCTTTCATCGCTACCGGATCATAGGTAGACACCGTGCAGCCGGCCTTCAACATCATGTCAATCAACACCAACGACGGAGCCTCACGCATATCATCCGTTTCCGGTTTGAAGGCCAGTCCCCACACAGCAATATGTTTGCCTTTCAGATCACCTCCAAAATGAGTATACAGCTTCTGGAATAATACCGTTTTCTGATATTCATTCACTTCTTCTACCGCCTGAAGGATACGCAACGGCGACTGATACTGATCCCCTGTCTTAACCAGCGCCTTTACATCCTTCGGAAAGCAGGAACCGCCATAGCCGATGCCCGAATAGAGAAAACGGCTGCCGATACGGTTGTCTGTTCCGATCCCCCGGCGTACCATATCCACATTGGCACCTACCCGTTCGCACAGGTTGGCAATCTCATTCATAAAACTGATACGGGTAGCCAGCATCGCATTAGCGGCATATTTAGTCATCTCGGCCGAAGGCACATCCATAAAGATCACACGGAAATTATTCAGAAGGAACGGACGGTAAAGCTTGGTCATCAGTTCCTGCGCACGTTCCGACTCTACACCCACCACCACACGGTCCGGGCTCATAAAGTCGCTGATAGCTGCTCCTTCTTTCAGAAACTCCGGATTAGACGCCGTATCGAAGGGGATTGACACCCCACGTTTGTCCAGTTCTTCCTGAATCACGGCTTTCACTTTTTGTGCCGTACCGACCGGCACAGTACTCTTAGTAACTACCAGAATATACTTGTTGATATGCTTCCCGATGGTGCGTGCCACATCCAACACATACTTCAGGTCCGCGCTTCCGTCTTCGTCGGGAGGTGTACCTACGGCACTGAAAAGGATTTCCACGTCATTCAAGCATTCCGTCAGATCGGTAGTGAAGAACAGGCGTTCGGCTTGCATATTACGATGCACCATTTCTTCGAGTCCCGGCTCGTAGATCGGCAAAATTCCCTTCTTCAGGTTTTCGATCTTCTGCTTGTCTACATCCACACAATAGACTTCTGTGCCCATTTCAGCAAAACAAGTACCAGTAACCAAACCGACATAACCGGTCCCCACAATTGCGATCTTCATATTTCGTATCTATTTAGTCATGCACATTGCATAAACGGCACAAATGTACGATTATTTCACGACTTACTTGATCCGATCTCGCCGAATCATCCGTATATTTGCACGCCTGAAGCGGGAACCGGGATAATATTTTACCCTGCCCGCCGTTATTCTACAAAAGACGTTTGCATGCAAGACCTGGTCAACAAGCATTTTTATAACCTATTTATAATTACACTGCTCTTTGGAGTTGTCCTCTACGACGTCATCGGTTTCAAGTCGAGTGATGAGATCTGTGCGCTGCTGCTGCTGGTACTCTTCGTCATCACACTGTTCCGTTCGAAAGACTGGGAGATGAACAAGGCCTTTATCGTTACCCTGTGTATCTTTTTCTTCTATTTATGCTATTCAATATGGATAGGGAGCAATACACGAAAAGCCATCGTGGTAGACCTGATCATCCAACTCAAGCCCTATCTGGCACTCTTCTGTACCTATCAAATGATGCCGGCTTTCAGCGAAGCACAACGCAAACTGCTGAAACAAATTGCTCTCGCAGTCTGGGCTTTATTTTTACTGCCGCTTGGTCTGGCTGCCATGGTCAACGAACAGATACTGTGGCAGGTTATCACCCATCCCAATGCATATGCCGCTGCAATTACGGCGGTATCATTGACTTACCTGTTCAGTTGTGCATTTACCTGGAACGAAAAACTCACCTTCCTGTTGATGCTATCTATCGGCTTGGCATCCGGGAGGTCCAAGTTTTACGGATTCTTTGCGCTTTCCTGCTTTGTTATTTTTTACTTCGGTAATCCAAAGAACCTGCACCTGAACTTCCGGACGGTCCTTACGCTCGTAGGCATGCTGGCGGTTATTGTATTTGTAGCGCGCGAGAAGATTATTTTCTATTTTGCCCAAGGGATTTCCGGCGAAGTAGAACTGGATTATCTGGCTCGTATGGCACTATATACCACATCTATTCCTATTTTTATTGATTTCTTTCCCTTCGGAAGTGGACTGGCCAGTTTTGCCACTCATGCTTCGGGAGCTTACTATTCGGATATTTACTCGAAGTATGGAATTGATTCTGTTTGGGGATTGAGCAAGAGTTACAGTAGCTTTGTAGCCGACACCTATTACCCCTCACTTGCTCAATTTGGTTTGGTTGGCATCTTCCTGTACATCCTCTTCTGGCTGTTTATCCTGCGGAAAGCATACGTCTTTTTCCGTAAAACCAACCAGGTACAATTTTTCTCGATCATTCTGTTAATTGCCGGAACCGTATCGATAGACAACATCGCCGATGCCACGTTTACCAGCAACCGGGGATTCTTCATGCTGCTCTTCATCGGTTTGTTGCTTGCGGCTTATAAACAACTTATCAGAGAGCAGGCAGCAGAAACCCCTGTATCCGAGGCCGAAATCCAGGCAACTTCACTCAAGCTATAATGAGCATGGACTACAAAGCATACATCTCCCGTCTTCGAACCAACCCCATGTTCACCAACTTCGTCTCGCTTGTTCTCCTGCAAGGCGTTAATTATCTGCTACCGCTGATTTCTATTCCTTACCTGTTCCGCACGCTCGAAGTCGAGCAGTTCGGGCTAGTTAACTTTGGGTATGCATTTACGCAGTACTTCATCATGTTTACCGACTTTGGTTTTAATCTGTCGGCCACCAAATATATCTCACAACACCGCGACAATCCGGTGCAAATCAACACCTACCTCAACAGCGCTATGCTAGGTAGATTGATCCTGTGTGTGATTAGCTTCCTGATCCTGCTCGGCCTCACGTTCACGTTCGACAGATTCCAGAAAGACGCTTTTTTCTATCTGCTTTATTTCGGAATGGTGATAGGGAATGTGATGTTTCCAATGTGGTTTTTCCAGGGTATGGAAACGATGAAATATATCACTGTCTTCAACCTGTTGGCCAAGTCGATCAGCATCATTCCGTTCTTCTTCTTCATCAAGGCTCCCCAGCATTATATCTATGCACCGGCATGCTACAGTTTCGGCTATATTCTGGCCGGCCTGTTCAGCCTTTATTTTGTGTATGTGAAGATGGGAATGAAATGGTTCATTCCTTCGTTTACGTCCATCTATGTAACACTGAAGGATAGCGGTACCTATTTCCTTTCCCGGGCCTCACTGTCGCTCTTCACTACCAGCAATTCCTTTGTACTGGGCCTAGTGTGCGGCAACGTGGCTGTAGGATACTATTCGGCTGCTGAAAAGCTATACCAGGCTTACAACCAATTACTCCTACCTTTCAACGGTGTGCTTTTCCCGCATATAGCCAAGAGCCATGATGTAAGGTTCTTCAAAAAAATCTTCCGGTGGATAAGCACTGTCAATATTTTCACCGTCATCCTGGCATTAGCCTTCTCGGGACTGATCATCCACCTTGTGTATAACCCGGACGACAACTACTCACTCGAAGTATTCCGTATCCTCCTGTGTGGATGCGTAGTCACCGTACCATCCATGCTACTTGGCTATCCGTTCCTTGCTGCAATGGGACATCCGTTATATACCAACTGGACGGTCATGTTCACCTCCTGTATCCACCTGGTAGGTCTATTAACCTTGTATCTCACAGGCACCCTCTCTATCTATACAGTTGCAGCTCTGGTAGTCTTCTCCGAATGCCTGCTGATCAGCCTCCGCATCTATGGCGTATCCAAATACAAGCTATTTAAGAAATAAAGAAAGGTACTCAATCCGAGAGTCTCTGTACCTTTATCCGAATTATTCTTTCATACTATCAGAAGTCACCCACGTAGTTTCCGCCGTTCGTCATGGATGAGTCGGGGAAGGATTTTGAGAAAATTGGCGTAGCGAGGGACATTCTTCTTTGGCTCTTCAAAGGCACGGTATAACCACTCTAACCGCAAAGCCAGCATCCACCCTGGCGCCCGTTTCACATGGCCAGCGCCGGCATTGAAATTGAAAATAGCCCCAAAGCCAAACATTACACCCCGGTCCAGGTAAGGCAACAACTTACTCATAAAGAATTCCTGCTTGGGGGCGCCCAGAGACACCCAGATGATATCGGGAGATTCACGGTTGATATCGGCGGCGATTTGTGGATAGTCGAATTCATCCACGGTACGGAAAGGAAGTTCGACGAAAGGCATAGAGGCAATCTTCGGGTCAAACTTCGACAGGTTTTCACGCAAGCCGTCCAGTACCGGGCGGGTATTGCCTAGGAAATATTGCTTGAATTGACCTGCTTTTATATAGCGAACAAAAAGATCGGCTCCGATGTACGACCGGAAAGGCTGTCCATGCAACTTGCCCAGCAACCAGGCCAGGTTGGAGCCATCGCATATATTTACCAGCGCACCGTTTACCGCTTGCTGAAAGTCGGGTTGGGTATTTGCCACGGTCAGGTTGTTACTTTCGATCGCACACACATACCCTTTTCCGCCTGTACGGATCGTATCACGGATGGTGTCGTCTACTGCCTGCGGATCAAATTCGATGTTAACATTAAAATAAGCATTCATAGCATCAGCAGCGTTAAGAAGAACTTATTTTGTTTTATTAATTTCATTCTCAATCCAGCGATACTGACGCTCCAAGCCTTCGCACAACGGTACACGCGGTTCCCAGCCCAGCACCTGCTTGGCGAGTGAGTAATCGGCACAACGTGCTTTGTCGCCTTCCGGGCGCGTGGTATCATAGAAAATATCAATCTGTTTACCGGAGATCGCAACTACCTGCTCGGCAATCTCGCGAATAGAGGTGCATTCTCCCGGGCCAATCTGGAACATTCCTTTGCCCAAGCCCTTATCAAGCGCTTTGTCGAGTGCATCCACAATATCGTCTACATGAATAAAGGCGCGTCCCTGTGTACCGCTACCCCAGACTTCGAACGGTTCATCAGGATAGTTGATCGCCTTCCGGATCAGTGCCGGAATCACCTGGCTACGTGCACCGAAGTCGCAGGGCGAGCCATAGACATTGTGGAACATCAGTGTGCAAGTAGGAATACCCGTTTCCTTCTCCAATAATTCTGTTTCATACTGTCCCATCAGTTTGCTCCATCCATAAGCCGATTCGGGTTGTGCCGGATACAGGTCTTCTTCCCGTAAGGGTACGACATCGAGCGAATTTTGTTTGGTGAGCGGAAAACTGCAAGCCGTTCCTACATAAAGGAATCCTTTCAGGTGACGTCCCTGTTGACGTGCTGACTGGATGGTATTGGAATTGATCAGGATATTCTGCCGGAACAGGTCACCCTGGTTATTGAACACGTAATCGATACCGGCTACGATATCGGCCAGATGTACCACGTAATCTACCTTAGCAATCAGATCGTCGCATTGACCTGCCACTGAAAGATCACGATTAAAGAAGTGCGTATCCAGCGGGATCACCGGTTTGCCATCTGCGTCTTCCAGATAAGCCAGCTTACCCCTCCAGAGGTTATCAACCACAAACACTTCATCACCTTTACCTACAAGCTTTTTCACCAGGTTAGAACCTATCATTCCGGCTCCTCCGGTCACCAATATCTTTTTCATAGAATCCATTTATATGTCATACACTTAACTATTCAATACATCAGCATACATCCGACCTACCTGTTCGTTGATCGTCCGGGGAGTAAACCGTTCGGCCAGCTTATTGGCTTCGACAGCCAGCGAAGCACGCAAAGTACTGTCGCTCAACATCCGATCCAACAACTGTGTCAATCGTGTCGTATCACCGGGAGGAAACAACAACACATTCGTCTCGTCTTCCACAATCTCCGTCAAAGCGCCTACCGGCGTACACACTACCGGTGTACCATACGACCAGGCTTCCAGAACAGACATCGGAAATCCTTCGGCATAACTGGGCAAACAGAATACCGATGCCTCTGCATACAGGCAAGCCTTTGCCTCTCCCTGTACCCAACCGACAAATGTTACCTGTCCGGGAGACAAATGCTGCGAAGCAAACCTGTGAGCCTCATCCATCTCTCCGGTTCCGGCCAGTACCAACTTCCACTGTGGATTCCGCATAACAATAGCCGCAAAGGCAAGGATCAGGTCTTTGTATCCTTTATTAGGATTGATTGTACCGGCAAACAGTATATACGGTTTTCGTTTCGTAACCGCTACCGGCCATACATCAGGACAAGGATTATAGATTACCCGTACCTCCCCCTTCACCCGGAAATGAGACTGCACGAACGTTTTCCATTTTTCAGACAAAACCACAATGCAATCAGCCTCTTCCAGCAGTGGTCGATACAACTGCATCTGCTCAGGCTCAGCTATCTGCTCGCCAAGATGCACATGTACGATCCGCTTCTTGTGGAGCCAACCCGCCAATATAAAAAACACTCGCTTACGCCTCGGTGACACACCAACGCCTGAATGGATATGGATCGCATCGTAGAAAGGAATAAGAAAAAGGAAACGCATCAGCGCTACTGCCATATATGCCAGCTTCACTACCGGAGAGCGATCGATATGCGTAGCAATCCAGACAACATGGTAGCGCTTCCATTGTTCACCCGACCGGTATGCATTCAGCACTGCCGATATCCCGCCATGAGTTTTAGGCGAAGTAGCCAGTATTATTACTTTTCCTTGCCTGTCACTCATTGCCCTCTTTGCCGGAAGATGCCTCCTTATATGCTTTATACAATGAAATAACTTGTTCCTTACAGAAAATATACCCGGCGGAGAAGACCAGTGTAAACACCATCATGCCGATTGCCGCATACAACTTACGCGGCCCTACAGGACGGCTTTTCACATAAGCCGCATCCACAAGGCGTGCTTTCTGACGATCGAGCCCGCCATTCAACGCCGTTTCTTCCCGTTTTTGGAGCAGGATCAGGTACACTCCCTGGAAAATTTCCTGTTGACGTTTGAGTTCGAGAAAGTCGCGCTCATACTCCGGATAACTACCCATCATATCGTACAACGCCTGTTCTTTCTTCTTCACATCTTCGATAGACAGTTGCATGCTCTGCTGTGCATTCATAATCGAAGAAAATACACTTTCGCGTAAACGGTCGGCCTGTTCGGATAAAGAGGATACCAACGGATTAGACATAGATGAGTTCTGGATCACACGTGTACGTTCCAGCAAGATCTCGTTGTACGCCATGATCGGGCCGCCTTTTTCGCCTTCCTGCGACAGGAGAGCGGGCACCAGGTTGTATTTATTAGCCGGTTCTTTCACAAAATCGTTCATCATCCGGAGCAGATTACCTTGTGCTTCGAGGTCGATCAGTTTGACCTGCAATTCTTTCATCTGTTCTACATAAAACTGGACGTCATGCTCCACATCCGTCAGCTTTCTTTCATGTTTATATACGGCAATCTCTCCTTCCACCACATGAAGAGACCTGGTGATCGAATCAATTCGAGCATCCAAAAACGCCAGTGTCTTGGCAGCATCTTCTTGCTTAAAACCAGCTTTACGATTGTTGTATTTAACAATCAATGTATTGAGGATATCCAAGCCGCGTTGCTTTTCATGATCAGTACACGACAGTTCGATGATATTAGAAGTCTTCGAGGCTTCTTCTATCATAAACTCTTCCTCCATTTCTTCAGCCACCCACACAGCCGGACGATACACTATATCCAACTTCTTCGGTACATCCGCCAGCCCCTTTCCGGGCGTATAGTTCACAGTAAAAGTATATCGATCCAACGAAATGACACCGGGCAACGATGCAAATTCAAAGGTATGCTTACCCGTCCGGTCTGATTCCGTGGTGATCTTGATCTTATCTCCGTTTACACGAAGCTTCATTTCAATTTCTTCGTTTAGTCGTTCATTGGTAAGAGAATCAGCGCTCACAACCACAGACGGATCATAGAGATGGAAATACGAATAAGGTTGACTGTACTCCACATTCACCCCCAGCGCCAGTGTTACTTCCTTCAGTAAGCTGTTGGAGGCAAAAGTTCTCACCTCATCTTCCACATTTACAGCGCCCACACCCATACTTCCTATTCCAAACGATTTCATCAGTCCGGCTGCTTCACCCAGGCCGAATCCGCCTCCGCCCATATCTTTATCTTCCTGTAGCTGCACGCGCGCCATCATTTCATACGTACGCGGATAGAGCATCAGGTAAAGCACTGCCGGGATGATCGACAGCACGAACATGACTACAAACAGTTTCCAGTGCAGCAGGTATTTTACGATAATGGACTTCAACCCTATATTCTCATTGTCTTTCACTTCCATAGCCATTCGTCGTTATTTTTTAGTTTGAGAAACAATTGTCAGCACCATACTTGTGATCAGCGACATGGAGGATATAATGGCAGAAAAGACTGTTACGCTATATTGTTGCGCCTGACTGTACTTCGCATTCTTTTTCTTGGCGTCGTTGGGTTCCACATACACTACATCATTCTGACGCAGGTAGTAATAAGGTGAAGCAAACAAAGCCGGATCTGTGATATCTATCCGACCGAATGTTTTCTCTCCTTCGATATCACGGACAACCAAAATGTTTTTCCGGTTAGCATTGATCGTAAGGTCTCCCACCTGTCCTACGGCATCAAGGATAGAAATACGGTCGTTACGAACCGAGATACTGCCGGGGCGCGATACCTCGCCCAGCAGCGTTACCTTATAATTCACAATCTGTACATTGACCTGCGCAGAAGGCACAGACTTAGCAATCTCTGTACGCAGATTCTCTGAAAAGTCCTGCTTGGAAAGTCCAGCAGCATGAATCTTACCTATCACCGGAAAAATGATATCGCCTTCTTTGTCTACCAGATAAGTTTGTAATTGTGACGACGACATCACCCCCACTTCGCCTTGTGTGGCATACGCATATACCGGCGGGTTAAACGGTGTCACTACAGTCGGGTCCCATGCCGTCACGGTGATAGTCAACATATCATCCGGGCAGATTAGCGACGTATAATTTTGATTCATCTGGCTCAACTGTTCTGTTGTAACCGAATCTATTCCCTGGAAGTAAGCCACATCCTTAGGTGTTCCGCAAGCGCTCAACACACCAAGCAGGGCCAGTAGCGTAAAGGTTTTTATATTCATCTTTCTAAATTTGTATTGCTTGTAAATCGATTGCAAAAGTACACTTTTCATTGCTAAATCAACAAAGTTACATCTATAACGATGCATTCGTTAAAATATTGCTGCATGAAGACGCAAAAAAAGTGTAAGTTTGCCGTAAAATAGACAATCGTATGATCGCCATCGGACAATACAATACGCTCACCATCGTGAAAGACCTTGATTTCGGTGTCTACCTCGACGGAGGCAACGGCCTGGAAATTCTCCTGCCTGCACGGTACGTACCCCACAATGTAAAACCGGGCGACCAGGTTGAAGTCTTTATCTACCACGACAACGAAGGGCGCCTTATCGCCACCACCGATCATCCGCTGGCAACGGTGGGTGAATTCAAATTCATGCGCGTAAAATCGGTCAATAACACAGGCGCCTTCCTTGATTGGGGAATCATGAAAGACCTTCTTGTCCCATTCAAGGAACAGAAGATGGCGATGCAGGAAGACCGTTGGTACCTGGTATACGTCAGGCTCGATCACATAACAAACCGCATCATGGCGTCGGCCCGGATCGATAAATTCCTCAGCAATACGCCCCCCGATTATGAGTACAATCAGGAAGTAGATCTCCTGATTGCTGACGAAACGGAGATCGGTTACCGCGCTATCATCAACAACAGGCACTGGGGATTGATATACCGAAGCGAAGTATTCCGCCGCCTTGAAAAGGGTGAATCCCTTAAAGGCTATATAAAAGAGGTACGCGAAGACGATAAGATAGATCTTAGCCTCACCCCGCTTGGCTTCCGCAAAGTAGAAGGCATAGCCGGCACAATCCTTGAATCCCTCAAGGCGCAGGGCGGCTTTATCCCCTTACACGACAGAAGCGAGCCCGAGCAGATCTACGCCCTTTTCCGTTGCAGCAAGAAAGCCTTCAAACAAGCGATCGGCACGCTCTATAAGCAACAACTTATCACACTCGAACCAGGTGGTATCCGGCTGAAGTAAAGCGGGAATTACCCAACAATAGTCCCGAAAATTGGTAATCTGTCAGCCTTCCGTCAGATAAGGTTTATATCCTTCTTTAAAAGTAGGGTCTTTAAATATATCGTACTTCAGTTTACGGGTATCCCCAATGATACGCGCCGGATTGCCTGCTACAATCTTATATGCAGGTACGCTTTTGGTAACTACGGCATTAGGGGCGATGATCACATGGTCTTCCACTATCACCGGACCTTGCACCACAACGCCCGGGCCGATAAAAACATGGTCTCCAATCTCCGGGCCGGCCATATAGGGAGCCTGCCCGATAATAGAGACATTGTTACCGATCTTACAGTCATTCCCGATCGCTGAATGTTCGTTAATCAACACGCCCATCCCGGCATGGTTACAAAATGTACCTTTCCCGATCGAAATCGTATACGGTATGGAACTGCTATGGATCAAAAAGATCAACAGCTTCATCACACGGGGCAGGAAAGGTACACGGTGAAGATACAACCACCGGGCAATTCTGTATAATGTAATCGCGTTAACCATCGTTTTTCTCTACTTTACAACTTACAAAACAGGCCTGATTACTGAAGCATGGCTATTCACCTGCTTATCTGTAGCAGGAGGGGTCATGTAATCGGAACCATACAATTCGGTAAGGTATACATCCGGACGATTCGGCACATAAAACAAGGCATCTTCAAACCGCAGTTCGCGCAACGGATAGATATCTTCATACCTGAAATAGCGCTTCCAGGGGGTATCAAATCCATGCCCTATAAAACAATTATCACCCAACCGGCGATTCCGGTCAATGCAAAACCGGGCCACTCCGGCATACCCACGCCACAACAGCCGGGATACCGGGTAGAAATACGCAACCAGATTCTTTAGGTGGGATTCTTTCCGGTAATCGGCCGCACCCAGCAGGTTACAGATAAAACGATAATAAGCCTTTATGCCTCGTTCCATACGATGAACAATCAGGCCCTTGTGGTATTTATCCATCGGAAAAATGTCTACAAACAACCCTTTTTCACTTTTTTCATCCTCGTATCCGGGAGCTAGGATATAGCTTTTCCGGTCACGCACCTTACATGGCAGCGGTAGAAAATGGTAATTGGGGTCAGTGGCACGCGTCTGCAAAAACAACTCATCAGGAAATTCAGCGGAGGCCACTTGCAAAAAACGCTCATAGTCTTCACGGGGCATACAAATATCCAGATCGTCGTCCCACGGAATAAACCCTTGGTGACGGACGGCGCCTAACAGAGTACCTGAACATAACCAATAGCGGAGTTGATGTTTCCGACAGATATAATCGATGATTTTCAGCATACGCAGCATTACCAGTTGCGCCTGTCGTAATACCGTCTCTCCGTCTCGTCTGTTATCCGGAAATAAAAGGTGGAAGTCTGTCTTCTCCGTCGTCATCGATCTTTTTTCGTTTTCTTTAGGCGCAAAGATACACCCTTTTCATATTTTTACAGTACAAACCAGACAATAAATAGTGGTGACCGCCGCCGAGCCAAAGTCCTATTTCTGAATCCGCTCCGTTACCTCCCTTCGCGTATCCACCGATATACCAAACAGTTCCACATACTCCACGCTCAGGGAGTTCCCGCTTTTAGCTTTTACATAAAGATGATGCAAAACACACTGCCTGCCATCAATCGTAATCAGGCAAACGTATTTTTCTCCCATCTTCCGGACGGTTAGCACCCGCTCTGAATATGCGGTAAGTGTAAGTTCTGCGGAATCGTCGCCTTCGGAAAATAGTTTATACCCGTATGCCATTTGCCGCTGTAGGGCATTCAGTTCTTTCCGCAGTCCGGGTTCTTCTTCGCGGTCTATCCAGTAAATCACCAAGGGTTTCTTTGTATTCAGCTTTCCATCCACCAGATTGACATCATAGCAGACAAGGTTCCTGTTTTTACTACGCTCGATATGAAAAAGGCGTTCGGCCGTAGGATAGGTATTCTCCTGGGCAAAAAGCGGACAGGAGAGACTGATCAGCAAAGACACTAAACAAACTCTTCCCAAGCGTTTCCCTATTTTCGTTTTCAGGTACATAAGCAGTCAACTGTTTGGGGCAAATATACATCAATCAACGGGATTACGTACATCAATCAGCGGGAGCAGGATAAAAAAACGTTCATTTAGTTGAAAACTCGCTCTTTTCCAACAACTTTGTTGCGCACCAAATACTTAAATACAGCATGAATACAAAACGCTACACCAAAATCTTTTCAGTTGCACTATGTGCTTTCACCGCGCTGAATGCCTATGCCGAAAAGATAGAAACAGGCAATATTATCTACGAAGTTGCTGTACAGTTACGCTGACTGGCATAAAGAACAATACTAAAAGCGTGTAAACCCGCTTGAAAGAGGTTCACAGTAAGCATCCGATAAAATACAGGTATCACCTAAAAACAACCGCCAAGAACAGCTCCAATAAGAGTATCCTTGAGAGTAACTCGGCTCCCCGCCTAGACAGGCGGGGGGGACCGCCGCTTGCGGGGGTGGGGCGGTTGACTCTTTTTTGCCATTTTATATACTCAACGGAATATCTTGTGATTATCAGTCAATTTCACCTAACCCGTCACACACAAATATATTATCAGGAATACTTCTATATTATCAGGAATACTTCAACCGCCCCACCATTGCAAGCAATGGTCCCCCCCGCCTGTCTAGGCGGGGAGCCAAATTACTCTTGTTTACTATTTACAAGATAGTCTTCAAGCTATATTCAAACAAAACCTGAATATTCAAAACCAACCCAGCTTGAAACAACGCCTGCTTTCAATTCCAACTAAATACGATGATTAACAGCCAAATTATATCCCATACGGTTCTATTGGGGGAATCTGCGTTCACCCTATCACTTTCTGCAGTCAGTCAGGCACTTAGGGTGACAGGAGGCTTCAAAAAGCGGTTTTGCTGTCACTTGTGCTGTCACTGCATACCGAGATGTATCCTCCTGATTTTAGTTGACAGTTTTTGGGGAAAGGTGTGATAGGAGCGTGATAGCAAAACAGAAAAAAAGCCCCTGCAGTCACTCTAACTCATTGACTACCTGCAGAAAGTGAAAGGGTGAAAGCAACTCTCGTGTAAGCGGTTTTAGCGAATGGATATGTACTGCAAGGCAGGTTTGGGTGTAGTTCCTGCCGATGAAAGAGCAGATACAGGGCTTACCTAAACGAGGTCTGTTGAGGCCTGCGCCTCGACCTATACGAGGCCTGCGCTTCACCATTATGAGGCCTGCGCCTCACTCCCCCTGAGGCCTGCGCCTCGATCAAGTGAGGCCTGCGCGTAGATACTGTCGGTGGAATGTCCGGTTTTCAATCAGCCGGATGGGCCATCCAAATCACCATCGTCTCCCGAAAAAAAGATCATAATGCTCCTAAACGAAGAGTATGATGTTCCTAAACGAGCATTATGACGATCGTTTTGGATCGTTATGATCTTTTTTGTGGCGATTGCAGGTTTTGCCAAACCTACCGGTACAAACTTGAAACGTAACTAACGGACTACACCCAGAACTTCCGGCTTTCGCGCGAGAGGGTTACCTCTTCGGCCGAAGTGATGAGGTCGTACACTTTGGATGCAAAATAGACATCGTGCAGGGCAATGCCGATATTGTAGGCCAGGATGCGTTCGGTATCGGATGTCCTGCCGGCGTTTTTACCCAGGAGAACATGGGAAAATTCGTCGAAGCTGCGGAAGCGGTCGAAGTATTTGAAACCGTTCACATGCCCGGTATCATCGGCAAAGACCTTGTCGAAGAACAAGTCGCAGTTCTGGAAACCGCGGGTATGGACGGGGACTACCAATACCCCTTCCTTAAAGCATTCATCCGGGGCAAACAACTCGTTGGCTGCCGTTACACAGGAAACAACCACATCCGCACCTGTGATCAGCGCTGTGGTATCTTCAATCACCGTAAAGCGGACATTGGGGTAAGAGGCAAAACGGCGGATAAAATCCTGGGCTTGGTCTTTATAAGATAACAGACGGATATCAAGCGGCCGATCGCCTGTTAAGGCCAGCAGGCAAAGCAACGTAGCACGCGCCGTGTTTCCCAATCCCATAAAAGCGTAGGTCTGCGCATGGGAAGGCTGGAACGTTTGAATGGCCAATGCCGCTACGGCTCCTGTACGCATGGCCGTGATCCAGTTGGCATCCATCAGCGCCAGGGTATTACCCGATACGGCGTCATACAGCAGGATGTCACTCAACAAAGAAGGTTGGCGATCAGGATAACGGGAAACCACCTTCACACCGAACCGATCCACCGGTTTCAGGTAGCAGGGCATGGTATTGAAGAAGATATCATGTTCCATCTTGACGCTCACTTTCGGAGGCAGATAGCTGTCGTACTTCATCCGGAAAGCATCCCGCACCCACTCCACACATTGTTCCGGACGGATTTGCAACGCCTTGATGGCGTCCATGTCTATAATCTTCATAATTGTTTCAGCGCATTGATTAGCAACAAATTGTCTTGCCGCGATTTGACGGCGATCCGGATATAATTGGACGACTGGAAAGCCGCCTTTGTTCCACAATCCTTGATCAGGATATTGAACTGGTTCAGCAACCGTTCGGTAAGCTGGGCCGAGGTATAGGTAGAAGTCACTTCGCACAGGAAATAGTTGGCCTGCGACGGGATTACCCGCAGGAATCCGATCGCCTGCAACTCCCGGTAAAAGAAGTTACGTTCGGCTATGAACTGACCGCAGGCTTCCCGATAGTCGGCTTCATACTTTCCGAATATCTGCATATAGAATTCGGCAAACGAATTGATGTTCCAGATGGGTACATCCTTGCGTATCCGGCCTACCAGCGCGCGGTCGCCCGACGCCAGGATGCCCAGTCGCAAACCGGGCACTCCGTATGATTTGGATATACTTTTGATCACCACCAGTCTGGGATGTTTGGCCAATACCGCATTATCAAGCAGGGTATTACGCCAGGAACCTTCCGAAAAATCCACAAACGATTCATCCAGTACCAGGCGGATGCCTTTTTCTTCTGCCCATTGCAGCAGCCGGAAGATATCCTGCCGGGGAATAAAGTTACCCGAAGGGTTATCCGGATTGACCAGTAAGAGCGTCGCGATCGCCTTATCCGTAAAGAAAGCGATGATATCGTCTGCCGTATAGGTAAAATCAGGATTGGAGGGGATGAAGGGTATAACTTCCTGTTTGTCTTTCCGGTTGGGATACTCTTCAAAGGTAGGAAGCATCACACCCATCGGGCCGTTCAACTGTTCCATCAGGCTCTTGATCAACTCGGCAGCCCCATTGCCCACGCATACATAAGCATGGTTCAGTCCGAAATACTTCGCCATCAGCAGCGAGTTCACCTCCATGCCCGAAGGATATTCGCTCAGGAGGGTATCGAAGTTGGCTTTCATCTCCTTCCGCAGTTTCTCAGAGGGGAAGAAAGGATTCACCAGGTAACAGAAATCACACAAGAACGGGAAGCGCCAGTAACCGCCATACCGTTTCTGGTAAAGCGACAACCGGATATCGGGTTCGGCAAAGATCGCCTCGGCATTATTCAGGTCCTGTGCATCATCAATCTCATACCACTTTTCGCCATTCAGGGGCATAGCCTTGATCTCCGACTTGTCCAGCAGCGTGATCACACGCAATACCTGCTCATAATATTCACTGTTACCCAATGCCTTACAATAGGCGTCGAGGAACGGCACATAATAGGAGGTGGAAAATTCGCGGCTGAACTTATACATGTTGACCGTCTTGTAGTACGTGTCCTTATGATCAAAGTTGAATGCCTTTTTGGTGATAAAGTTCAGGATGTTATTGTCTTTGTCCAGCGTCACCACCGTTCCATCCATCCAACTCTGGTATTTGGATACGACAGCCAGGTTGGGATACGGATCGTTGATGAGGTTGGTCAATATCTCGTCGCTGAAGATCAGGTCGGATTCGAGCAGCAACGTATGGTCGTTGAGCAGGTGATCCTTGGCCAGGTAGAGGGAGTAGATGTTGTTAGTCTTGTCGTACACCTTATTCTCCACATACTCGATGGCCACATTATTAAAGGAAGTGCCCAACAGTTGCTGCACCTTTTTCCCCTCGTAGCCAATCACCATGATGACCTTTTTCATATCAGGCAACGCGGTCAACTGGGTGAGCATACGCTCTATCAACGTGCGGGAGTGTACTTTGATCATACACTTCGTATTCTCTTTTGTCAGTTCTCCCAGACGCTTGCCCATCCCGGCAGCTAATATAATGGCCTGCATAGTTTGCGAACGTTTTTAATGCGATTAATCAAGTTTCAATACTGCCAGGAAGGCTTTTTGCGGTACTTCCACGCTACCGATCTGCTTCATGCGCTTCTTTCCTTCCTTTTGTTTCTCAAGCAATTTGCGTTTACGCGAGATATCACCACCGTAACACTTGGCGGTTACATCCTTACGCACCGCCTTGATGGTTTCGCGGGCGATGATCTTGGAACCGATCGCCGCCTGGATCGCGATATCAAACTGTTGCCGGGGAATAAGTTCTTTCAGTTTCTCACACATACGCCGGCCGAAGGTAACGCTGTTGTCTATGTGCGTCAGGGTAGACAGGGCGTCCACCGGTTCGCCGTTGAGCAGGATATCCAGCTTCACCAGCTTGCTGGCGCGGAAGTCGTGCAGGTGATAATCGAACGAGGCGTATCCTTTGGATATACTCTTCAGTTTATCATAGAAGTCGATCACGATCTCACCCAGCGGAATATCGTAATGCAACTCCATCCGGTCGCCCGAGATATATTCTTGTTTCAGCAGGATGCCACGTTTACCCAGACACAATGTCATGATCGGGCCGATATAGTCGGTACGTGTGATGACAGATGCGCGGATATACGGTTCGTCAATATGGTCGATCAATGTAGGATCAGGCAAACCGCTCGGGTTATGCACTTCGGTCATATTCCCCTTTTTGTCGTATACATGATAGAATACGTTGGGCACGGTGGTAATCACATCCATATCGAACTCACGGTCCAGGCGTTCCTGTACGATCTCCATGTGCAACAGCCCCAGGAATCCGCAACGGAAGCCAAAGCCCAATGCAGCCGAACTTTCAGGCTGGAAGGTGAGCGAAGCATCGTTGAGTTGCAGTTTTTCCAGTGAAGCACGCAGGTTCTCAAAATCCTCGCTATCGATCGGATATACACCGGCAAACACCATCGGCTTCACTTCCTCAAAGCCGGAAATGGCCGCGGTGGCTCCGTTTTTTACATGGGTAATGGTATCCCCCACCCTCACCTCACGGGATGTTTTGATGCCGGAAATGATATAACCCACATCGCCGGTACCGATCTCGTCGCGGGGCGACATACCCAGCTTCAGCACACCCACTTCGTCGGCGTCGTATTCTTTGCCGGTGGAGATAAACTTCACCATATCTCCTTTGTGTATCGTACCGTTTACTACTTTGAAATAAGCGATGATACCCCGGAAGGAATTGAATACGGAGTCAAAGATCAGGCATTGCAGCGGCGCTTCGGGATCACCTTTCGGAGCAGGCACACGTTCGATGATTTGGTCTAATATATCAAACACCCCTTCGCCGGTCTTACCGCTGGCGCGGAGGATATCGGTACGTTTTACGCCAAGCAGTTCCACAATCTGGTCTTCCACCTCTTCCGGCATGGCACTCGCCAGGTCGATCTTATTTATCACCGGGATACTTTCCAGATCATGTTCGATCGCCATATACAGGTTGGAAATGGTTTGCGCCTGGATACCCTGTGCGGCATCGACGATCAGCAACGCGCCTTCGCAGGCGGCGATGGAACGGGATACTTCGTACGAAAAGTCTACGTGCCCCGGCGTGTCGATCAGGTTCAGCGTATATTCTTCGCCCTTATAGGTATATTTCATTTGGATGGCGTGGCTCTTGATCGTGATCCCACGTTCGCGTTCCAGGTCCATATTATCAAGCACTTGCGCCTGCATGTCTTTTCCTTCGACAGTCTTGGTGTACTCAAGCAAACGGTCGGCCAGGGTACTCTTCCCATGGTCAATATGGGCAATAATACAAAAATTGCGGATATTCTTCATCTGCTACTTGCGTTTTAGGTGGGCAAAGATACGAAAGTTCACCTGAAAAATCCTACTTTTGGCATACCATTTGTTATATATATGCTATGACAATACAGGAAATCAACCGGGCATACAACCGCATCACGGGATTGCTCGACCAGCAACAATTAAAGGATGCGTTCGTAGCCCTGCATGGGCTGATCGTCGGCGTGCAGGCATTAGAGTATCAGGACACGCTCAACCAAATGCAGGATACGTACATACTACTGCTACGTTACCAGCGCATCGGTGTGCCGGATCCCACACGGACAGACATGCACCACTTTCTGATAACCAATGCCTACAGCCTGGCTGACCATGTACGTAACATCGCACTCAAAGACATATCCCCGCTGGCCTTTTACAGCAAACGACGCAGCCTGCAGTTGAATCCGCCCCTCAGCTATCCCACCCTGTATGCCCACCTGTCTGAGAGGCCCGATTCGGAATTACGCAAACAGATGTATGAAAAAGATTTATCGACGCTGTTTACCTGTATCTGGACATCCGATCCGCTGACAGTAGACGATGCCCTGGGCATCCGGGAGATCCTGACAGACGAAACATTGCCCTATCCAATAGGCTGCCAGATCGTCTCCGCCCTGTGGATGGGACTGCAAATGGGATTCGACATGGAAAAGTTGCTCCTGCTATTCGATGCCCTTCAGGTAGCCGACGAAGAGATCCGTATGCGTGCGCTGATCTGTATCCTGCTTACATTATATATATACCCCACACGCACCGCGCTGTATCCGAAGATAGCCGACCGGCTGGCAGCCGCCCACGAAACGATGCCCGGCTTCACCCACGCTATCCGTACCATTATCCTGCGCTTCATCCTCTCACGCGAGACAGAAAAGATCACCCGCAAACTGCAGGAAGAGATCATTCCTGAGATGATGAAGTTGAGCCCGAAGATCAATAAGAAGATAAACCTCAAAGACTTTAGCGAACTACCCGGTGACGACATGAATCCCGAATGGCAAAACTTCTTCGGCGAGAACAGCCGGTTGGGAAAGAAAATGGAGGAATTCAGTGAGCTGCAACAGGAAGGCGCCGATGTGATGCACTCTACCTTTGTACATCTGAAAAGTTTTCCTTTCTTCCGCGAAATGGGCAACTGGTTCCTGCCGTTCTCCGAGAGCCATACCTTATTTGGGACGGCAGACCAAAAGCCGGTGAAAGAATGGGAAATACTCGACCTGATTGGGACAGCCTCATTTATGTGCAACTCCGATAAGTATTCGCTCTACCTCAGCATCCAGCAATTGCCTGAATCACACCGGACGATGATGATGAACCAGTTCACCAGCCAAGCCGGCGAGCTGATGGAGCAAAAACGGCAGGAATTACAATCTACACATAACAAGGCGGAAACTATTATCGGACAGTACGTGCAAGACCTGTACCGGTTCTATAAATTATATCCCGGCCGGTTGGAGTTTGAAGATATCTTTGCCCTGCCGCTTGCCCTGCACAACCTACCCATCCTGCGTCCCTACATTGCCGACGATGAAAGCCTGATGATCATTGCCGAATACTACCTGCGCAAGAACTACGTAGCCGACGCCCTACCGCTGTATGAACAGTTGATCGCTAACGATCCGAATAACGACGTGCTGTATCAGAAAACCGGTTTCTGCCGCCAGATGATGAACGACCTGCCGGGCGCCCTGGCTGATTACCAACATGCAGACCTGTTGCATCCCAATAGCAAATGGGTAATCCGCCGCCTGGCGGGCTGTTACCGTTCCATGAAACAACCTGAAGAGGCACTCGCCTATTATCACCGCTTTGAAACGCTCGAACCCGATAATCTGCCTATCCAGCTCAGCATCGGCCATTGCCTGTTGGAACTGAAGAGATTCGAAGAAGCGTTGAAATATTATTATAAGGTAGACTACCTCGACACAAAGGGGAACAAAGCCTGGCGAGCCATTGCCTGGACCTCCTTTTTGACCGGCAAATTCGAACAGGCCGCCAACTACTATGAGAAAATATTGGGAGCCCAGCCCACCATGCACGATTATATGAACGCCGGACATACGAAATGGGCCCTGTTCAATGTCGAGGAAGCCATATCCTACTACAAGCAGTCGGTCGCAACCGAAGGTGGTAATCTGGACAAATTCGTCGAACAATTCAATCAGGATATACCCGAATTACAGGCAGCGGGCATTGATACGGACGAAGTACCCCTGATGCTCGACCAGCTGCGGTATGCCTTAGAGAATGCCCAGTAAGATCTCACGCACGTGGTGCTTGAGGATATGAAAGGCGGGTGCAGCCATGTCGCCATGGTTGTATCCGCCTAATTCGTAGAGATATACCCGTTTGTGCCCAACCACTTTCATCATCCGCCAGAAGTAGGCGTTCTCTTCGTAACGGCCAAGCATTTCCTGTTCGCGGTCGCCCGACACAATGATCAACGGCGGCGCATCGGCACGCACATAGAAGAGCGGGGCAAACTCGTCGATCGTGGGCTGTGTATCCTGCAGCCCTTTCGACTGCCGGTAGGCAAAATGGCTGATGGCCTGCCCGCTGAACGGGATCAGTCCGGCGATAGCATCGGCATCCTGACAATACTTCAGCAGCCACTTCTTATCCAGCCCGATCATCGTGGTCAGGTATCCACCCGCCGAATGACCGGCCACAAATATCTTCCGCTTGCTTCCCCCATACTTTTCAATCTCACCGAACACCCATGCTACAGCTGCCGCAGCATCATCAATACAATCAGATAAGGTAGCCTTCGGCAACAGGCGATAATTGACAGCCACCACCGCCAGCTTACTATCCAGCAGTTCCTGGGGAATAAACTTGCTGCCACCCGTCAGTCCCCCACCATGAAACCAGACCACGGTTGCGAATGCCGGTTCATTCTCCGGATAATAAATATCCAGCTTGCAGCGTTCCAACGCATACGCATCCCCATCGGTCCGGTAAGAAATATTCGATTTCAACTGATAGGTAACCGGCGACTGTGCCGATACCAGCACTGCCCATTGCAGTAATACAGACAACAACAATAACTTCTTCATATCACACTGATTTCTGGCAAAAGTAATAAAAGATACTTCCGCATCCTATTACCACACGATCAATCCTGTCCAAATTCCAGGATAAGTACCGCACGCGGGCCAAGTTCCAGTTCGCTGCCACTCAGGTCAATCTTCCTACCGCTTACGACATCGTTAGCCGTAACAGCAGGCAGTATTTCACGGTATTGATCGAGTGTTACTTTCTTCGGCTGGGCGGTGCCATTGAGGAACACGGCTACCGACTTATTCCCGTAAGCACGACCATAGGCATAAACGCTGTTGGCTGTAGGGATAAAATGGGTAAGCGAACCTTTGGCAATCACCTCATTCCCACGCCGCCATTGGAGCAGGCGACGAGCGTAATCGAAAGCTTCGTTCTGCAAGGCCGTCCGTCCGGATGCCGTAAAGGCGTTTTGTTGATCGCCCGGCCAACCACCCGGAAAATCGGCACGCAGCTTACCGTCGCCATCCGCTTTATCGGCCGCCATCAGGATCTCGGTACCATAATAGAGTTGCGGGATACCCCGGGTGGTGAGCAGGAAAGCAAGCGCCTGTTTATAGCGTGACAAGCCCGACTCGTCGGTCGGCTTACGGAAGAAACGCGATGTATCGTGATTGTCGAGAAAGATCAGCAGGTTCATCGGATCAGGATAGACCACATCCTGGGCGAGCAATTCGTAGAGGCGCGACAGGCCTTTCTCGCCATCTGTTTCTTCGTCGAACGCCCGTTCCATCGCAAAAGTCAACGGGAAGTCCATCACCGAACGCAGGTTTGAATTACGGGGAGCCGACAGTTTACTGTCCTTTTGCCAATAAGCTATTCCGACATTATTACCATACCAGGTCTCACCCACGATATTGAAGTCGGGATATTCGTCGGTTACTTCCTTACACCAACGCGCCATCATATCAAAGTCGGCAAACGGATGGGTATCCTGCCGTATGCCGTCGATACCGCCATACTCAATCCACCAGATGCTGTTCTGGATCAGGTAGCGGGCCACGTGCAGATTGCGCTGGTTCAGATCGGGCATCGATCGAACAAACCAGCCGTCTGTGGCGCGTTCTTTATCATACGCCGCCACATGCGGGTCGTACTGCGTACTTGTCTTAAATGATGATTGTACAAAGCCGTCAGGATAGTTGAACCAATCCGGCGAGGGCCTGTCTGTAAAGAAGTGGTGCTCACTGCCACAGTGGTTGAAGATCATATCCATGACCACCTTCAATCCTTTTTCGTGCGCTTTGTCCACGAGGGCAATAAACTCATCGTTGCTGCCGAAACGGCGGTCGGCACGGTAATAATCCGTAGTGGCATAGCCGTGATAAGAGCCGCGTCTCATATCATTTTCCAGAATGGGATTGAGCCAGATAGCCGTCACACCGAGGTCGCTGATATAATCCAGGTGGTCCATGATTCCTTTGAAGTCGCCCCCATGGCGGGCAAAGGGCTGGTTGCGATCGACAGTAGCCTCCTGCATACCTGCCACCACATCGTTGGAAGGATCGCCATTGGCGAAGCGGTCAGGCATCATCAGGTACAGCACATCACCGGCGTGAAATCCTTCCCGCTGAGAAGAACCGGCTTTTCGCGGTTTTAGTTCATAAGGGATCGTTTTCTTTTTCCCCGCCTGCTCAAGCACGATATGGAACTTTTCGGGCACCGCTCTCGACAGGTCCAGGTAGAGGATGAGGTAGTTGCTGTTCTCCATACGGACGGTTTCTTTCAACCGGACTGATTTGGCCGTAAGGCTAACCTTGTTGTCGGCCACTTTGTCAGCATAGAGCAACACCTGTAGTTCCGGGTTTTCCATACCAGCCCACCAGAAGGCGGGCTCTACTGACTGTGCATACGTTTTCATTGCGAGGCATACCAGCCAGGATACAAGTATACAAACAGATTTAAGTTTCATTTTATTCACATTTTAGTACCTTAACAACGGGGGCGTGCAAAAGTCCACCATTAGCCCACAGATGACACAGCCTCCTGATTTATCATAACAGCTTACAATACCGGCGATTGCAAAATTAAGAAAAATCCTGATAACTATCCCTCCTTTTCAGATCGGTCTGCTTTTCATCCGGTTCCGAAGATATTCCACTACCATCGGAAGGATGGAAACGAAAATGATGCCGATGATCAGGAACTCCAGGTTCTTCTGCACATAATCCAGTCCACCGAAGAAAAAGCCGGCATACGTAAAGAGAGTTACCCAAACAATACCGCCTATAATATTGTACATACCGAAATACGCATAACTCATCTTGCCCATACCAGCCACAAACGGAGCAAATGTACGGATGATGGGGACAAAGCGTGCCAGAAAGATCGTCTTTCCTCCATGTTTGGCATAAAAGTCATGCGTTTTATCGAGATAGACCTGCTTGAACACTTTGGAATCAGGATTCCTGAATAATTGCTTGCCGAAGAAGCGCCCAATCACATAATTGGCAGCATCCCCGCTGACTGCTGCTAAGATCAGCAGCAATACCAGCAGATGCACATTTACGTTGTTGGTTGCCAACGAAGCCAAAGTACCGGCCACAAACAATAACGAATCACCCGGCAGAAAAGGCGTCACTACCAAACCAGTCTCGCAAAAGATGATCAGGAACAAGATCGCATAGATCAACATACCATACTCGGCCACAAGAACCGTCAAATGCTGGTCAATGTGAAAGATAAAATCAAAAACAAACTGAAAGAATTCCATAACAATCTATTCGTTATCTATGAAAGGTCCACAGGTTTTATGGGGGTAAAAAAATAATACCTCCCCAAAGCATGTTTCAGGAGGTATTGTCTTTTCTTTTCCGGGTCTTGCCTAACTTGATTTTGACCCTTTAGTGATCAGGAAGGGATTCGAACCCTTGACCCACAGCTTAGAAGGCTGTTGCTCTATCCAACTGAGCTACCCGACCGGCCTTATTCGGGCGCAAAGGTAAGGAATAATTTGAAAAAATAGACCGAATGGTCGAAAAATCATCCAAATGTTTTTCGGCGAGACAGTTGTCTCTTCTCCCCGGGATGTACGTCTTTCTTCAGTGGGATGTGCATGTCGCATTGCTTGGATACTTATGTGGTTTTGGAAGGGTTTCAAATCCGACCATATTTGAAGATGGGCTGAAGATAACTGAAGGTAGACTTGAAGGCAGGCGCATTCATGGTAAACAACTGGTATACAGTAGATATGATAGGGTTGAAGGGAATGAAGGCAAATTACTCTGCCTTGCGGGTGGGGAAGGAAAGGATGTGCCAGGTGACGGCAGTGCTGATAGCAAGGAGGATGAGGCGAACCCACCAGAGGTCGACAAGGAAGAGGCCGGTCAGGAGGATGGACGTCCACATGACGGTGAGGGAGATAACTTTCGAACGCAGGGGGATGGCTTTGTCTACCATATAGGCTTTGACGTAGGAACCGAAATAGCGGTTAGCCATGACACGGTTGTATAGCCGCTCGGAACTGCGGAGGTAGAGCCAGCAGGTGAGCAACCAAAAGGGGGTGGTCGGAAGCAGGGGAACAAAGATACCGATCGTGCCGAGGATGAGGCAGACCGTTCCCAGAAGGATGAACAGGGCGCGTTTGGTGAGGTGCATCAGATTACCGTATACCGCTCAATATGTTTGAAACCGTTGAGGAAGTCGGCCACGTCCATCCGCTTCTTCCCGGCCAGTTGGATGGAGAGGAGGCGGAGGTAGCCATCAAATACGGCCACGTCGATGTACGTGCGTCCATCAGACAAGATAGTGCCCACAGGGTGAGACTGTTTCCTAAGCCAACGCCATTTTGTCTGAAATATCTTGAGCACCTGCCGTTCGCCGTCGGGTGACACCAGTTCAGTCCAGGCTGCCGGATAGGGCGAAAGACCACGGATGAAATCGTAGATGTCCCTCCTGGATTCTTCCCAGTCAATACGGCAGGTATCCTTGAATATCTTTGGAGCAGGGTAGCGCGAGGCAATGTTTTTCTGCTGTGCTCTGGTCTTCACCTCACCTTGAAGGATGAGGTCGACGGTTTCGGTCACCAGGTCTGCACCAAGGTACATCAATCGGTCGTGGACGATTCCCGCGTTATCGAAAGCACCAATAGCGAGGCGCTTCCGCCGGATGATCTTTCCTGTATCGATCTCATGGGTGAGGAAGAACGTGGTAACGCCTGTTTCCTTGTCGCCATTGATAATCGCCCAGTTGATCGGAGCGGCCCCACGATATTTGGGCAGCAGGGAGCCGTGGAGGTTGAACGTACCCATCCGGGGCATGTTCCATACAACTTCGGGCAGCATACGGAAAGCGACGACGATCTGCAGGTCGGCCTTCCACTCCCGGAGGGCTTCGATGAAAGCTTCATCCTTCAGTTTTTCGGGCTGGAGCACGGGCAAGCCGACGGATTCGGCATACACCTTCACAGGACTGGGTTGCAGGACACTGGCGTGGCGACCCATGGGCTTATCAGGCATGGTGATCACCCCTACCACATTGTAGCCACCATTTACTAAAGCCCGTACACTTTCCACTGCAAAGTCGGGTGTGCCCATAAAAACGATACGTAACGCTTCTTTTTCCATCTGCTGTTTACATTAATCACCTGAAAAATTATCCACCAGGACTTCCCGGTAGGAATTGAATATTTTAGATTTGGACATAAAGCCGATGTAATGCCCTTTCTCGTCCACCACCGGCAGGTTCCATGCCTTTGTGTCGTCAAATATTTTCATAATCTGGTCCATCGGCATATTCAGTTGAATCTTCGCAGGAGCGGAGACCATGAATTTACGGACATAAAAACGGTTATACAGTTCCGGACGGAACATGATATTCCGGATATTATCCAGTTGCACGACACCCAGCAAAGTCCCTTTTTCGTCCACTACGGGGAACATATTCCGGCTACTGCGGGCGATCACTTTCACCATGTCGCCCAATGACATTTCGGGCGACACCTGCTGGAAATCTTTTTCGATCACACTGTCCATGCTTAGTAAAGTCAACACCGCCTTATCCTTGTGATGCGTGAGCAATTCGCCCTTTTGCGCCAAACGCATGGAATAAATACTGTGAGGTTCAAACATAAGGATCGTGATATACGCACCGATCGAAACGATCATCAATGGCAGGAAAAGATCATATCCCCCGGTTAGTTCGGCGATGAGAAACACACCCGTGAGCGGAGCGTGCATAACCGCCGACATCACCCCGGCCATCCCCAGCAATGCAAAATTCTTTTCGGAGAGGTAGATCGTAAACGGGAAAAAATTAGACACATGGGCGAAGATAAATCCGGCAATGCAACCCAGGTACAAACTCGGAGCAAAGATCCCCCCCACACCGCCACCCGCATTGGTGGCACTGGACGCAAAAACCTTTGTCAACAAGATCAGTCCCAAAAAGATAATAATCCCCCAGTACGAACCACTAAACCCATAGAACAGGCTCTTATCCATAATATGTGCGAACTGCCCGTTCAGCAGGGAACCGATCGTATCATACCCTTCACCATAAAGAGGCGGAAACAGGAAGATCAGCACACTGAGCGTCATACCCCCCAACAAAAACTTCTTCCAATAATTGCCCAACCGGCGATACGCCCCTTCGACCCGGTTCATCACCCGGGTAAAATACAGCGACACCAACCCACAGAAAACGCCCAACAACAGCACATACGGGATACGACCTATCTCGAACACCTCGGTCTGCGAAAATTTGAACATCGCATCCGTCCCTGTGAAAATATACGATACGGTAGCCGCCGTCACAGAAGAAATCAATAGCGGGAGAACGGAGGTCATGGTCAAGTCCAACAACAAGACCTCGACCACGAATACCAATCCGGCGATCGGCGCTTTGAAGATACCCGCAATAGCCCCGGCGGCCCCACAGCCCACAAGCAACATCAGCGTTTTCTGCTCCAGCCTGAACATACGCCCCAGATTAGAACCGATGGCTGCACCCGTCAACACGATCGGCGCCTCGGCCCCTACTGATCCGCCGAAACCGATCGTGACGGCGCTACCCACGATCGAGCTCCAGGTATTGTGGGGCTTGATCCGGCTTTTCCGTTGGGAAATAGCATAAAGGATCTTTGTGACCCCATGGCTGATGTCGTCGCGCACCAGGTACTTCACAAACAATCCCGCCAGGAGAATCCCGATCACCGGATAGAGCAGATAGAGGAAGTTCACTTTATCCGGGTCGAAATTCCCCGTCAGCAGGTGCTGGATAAAGTGGATCAGATGCTTCAGCAGGATCGCTGCAGCAGCCGTACAAAGACCGACGATAAAGCTGACGATCAGGATAAAATGCTTCTCCTGGATATGCCCGTCACGCCATAATAGAAATCGATAAAACCAATTCGCTTTTGCCATTTTTCAGATACCTTTACCCGTAATTACCGTCCTGACCGTATAGACCAGGATTGTCAAATCCAATACCAACGACATATTTTCATAGTACAATACATCATATCGTAACCGTTCGATCATCTGGTCCACATTGACCGCATAACCGTATTTCACCATCCCAAGCGACGTAATGCCCGGACGCACATTATGCAACAAATAATAATAAGGCGCTTTCTCTACAATCCGGTCGATAAAAAACTTACGTTCCGGCCGGGGACCCACCAACGACATATCCCCCTTCAGCACATTCCAGAACTGCGGCAGTTCATCCAGGCGATATTTCCGCATTACCGCGCCATAAGGCGTCACCCGGCTGTCGTTCTCAGCCGACAATAAAGGCCCCTGGTTTTCAGCCCCTTCATACATGGTACGGAATTTACAGATCATAAAAGGCCGGCCCATATAACCGATCCGCTCCTGTTTGAAGAGCACGGATCCGGGAGAGTCTTTCTTTACCCGATAAGCGATATACAGGAAAACAGGCGACAAAAGCGCCAGCATGACCAAAGCGATGGCCTTATCACAAAAAAGCTTGATATTCTTTTCCGCTTCGGAGAAATTATTGTCGGTAAGATCAATCAGCGGAATTCCCTGGATCGCTTTGATCTTCACTTTCGTCAGCAGGTATGCATCATCGATCAAAATTTTAATCGGACGTTTATACCCATAGAGCGAGTATAAGATAGACAGAAAATGCTTTTCATCGTGTGAATCAGGCGCTATCACCAACTCGTCGACCAGCCTGGCACCCATCAGACCAGGCAAAGCAGACAGATCGCCCAGTATAGCATCCGGATCTACATGGACTGATGCATTTGCATCATCCCGTATGAACCCGGCAATTTCATACCCCATCGCATACAAGCCGGACGACACTTTAGCCGCTTTTTCACCCACACCGATCACCCATACCCGTAAGGCCCATTCACGCCGGTGGATACGGTGTATACCATCCTGAGTGATCAGCAAACGGGGGATATAAGTGATCATAAGCTGCAGCCCCCATAAAGCAAAAAACAAGCGGTAATACGTAGAATAAGAAGCCGGCAAATCGTCCAGGATCACAATAAAGAACACCAGCACCACCCCGACAGCAACGACGATCAGTGTGGAGAAAAATTCGGTTAGCCTCGATTTCCCAAAAGGTTTATTATAGTAACCGGAAAAATAAAACAGGATCAACCAGAAAAAAGGGATCAATAGCAGTCCATCCCGGACTTTTGTAGAAGAAAGATAACTCGAAAACGACTCATAGCCTTCGTCAACAGCCACCTCATAATACCGCAACCCGAGGAATAACAGCCACACAACAATGGCAGCCAGAAAATCAGAAAAAATATATTTACATCGCTGTATATACCGGTTCATTTTATCTGATAATCTGTACAAGTCCCCCGGCATCCAACTTGATAATCCCGGAAGGCTGAGATTCCGTTTTCTCATGCTGCCGGTATTGCACGATATAGTCTACGCCCTCTTTAATCCTGTCTGATATATCCGAAAAACAGGCGGGGAAGGGCTCTCCGCTTATATTCGCCGAAGTAGACACAAGCGGTTTGCGGAAGCGCTCGCACAGTTGCCGGGAGAAAGATTCCCGCGTGATCCGGATACCAACGCTACCGTCTGCAGCCAACAAATTCGGCGCCAGGTTTTTGGCCCGCGTAAAAATAATGGTAAGCGGCTTATCCGTCACTTCAATCAGGTCCCATGCGATATCCGGAATATCTTCCACATAATTTTCCAATTTCACCGCATTATCCATCAACACCAACATGGCCTTATTATCAGTTCGCTGCTTCAATTCATAGATTTTCTGCACTGCCATTTCATTGGTTGCATCACAACCAATCCCCCAGATCGTATCTGTTGGATACAGGATTAACCCACCTGCCTGCAACACTTCGCAGGCTTTTTTAATATCGTCTGACATAGCTTTCCGTGTTAAAAAGGCAAAAATACAAATCATTCGGGAGATTAGAAAAAAATATCCACAAAACTATTTTCACTCATTCATGGTAAAAATCCATATAAAATTTCTAATTTTACAAATTCAAACGTATCCCATCCGGGAGACAACCCGGATTATTACCATGTAATCCGTTGAGAGAGAGAAAAAAAGAAAAAAATATATACTTAATGACTAACAGATGGAACTTTCAAACCCCAACAGCAGAAGAGTTACATAAAAGAAATGCGTTGGCTGAACAACTCAATATCAGTCCAACCATCGCCTTATTGTTGGTCCAACGGGGTATACACTCGGTGGATGAAGCGAAAAAATTCTTCAAACCCAACTTACACCACCTGCATGATCCATTTCTGATGCCGGATATGGGCAAAGCAGTAAAGAGGCTGAATAAAGCGCTGGGCAATAAGGAAAAAATCTTGATTTATGGGGATTATGATGTAGACGGCACAACGGCCGTTTCATTGGTGTACAAGTATTTGAAGCCTTTCTCGTCGACGTTGGATTTCTATATCCCCGACAGGTATGATGAAGGCTATGGTGTATCATACAAAGGCATTAACTACGCAGCCGAAAACGGGGTCACACTGGTCATTTCGCTCGATTGCGGCATTAAAGCCATTGAAAAGATTGAATACGCCAAACAGAAAGGGATCGATTTCATCATCTGCGATCATCACATGCCAGATGACACATTGCCTGATGCCGTGGCCGTGCTGGACGCCAAACGGACAGACTCCATGTATCCTTACGAACATCTGTCTGGTTGCGGTGTAGGCTTCAAGTTCATGCAAGCCTTTGCCAAAGATAACGGTTTTGATTCTTCCAAGCTGGAACAGTTGCTCGAACTGGTGGCTGTGAGCATTGCATCCGACATTGTTCCGATTACAGGAGAGAACCGCATCATGGCCCACCATGGCTTGAAACAGTTGAACAGCAATCCCAGCCTGGGCCTGAAGGGAATCATTGACATCTGCGGCTTAACCGGGAAAGAGATCACCATCAGCGATATCGTATTCAAGATAGGTCCACGCATCAACGCATCCGGCCGGATGATGAACGGGAAAGAAGCCGTTGAACTGCTGCTGGCCAAAGACAGTGAAATAGCCCGTGAGAAAAGCGAGAGCATCAATCAATACAATGACGAACGCCGGGAACTGGATAAAAAGATCACCGATGAGGCCAACGCCATTATCGACAAATTCTCCAACATGGAAGACCGCAAAGCGATTGTGGTATATGATCCGGGGTGGCACAAAGGCGTGATCGGGATCGTAGCTTCCCGGCTGACCGAGAAATACTTCCGTCCGGCGGTAGTCCTCACCAAATCGTCCGAACTGATCACCGGATCGGCCCGTTCGATCACCGGTTTTGATATTTATAAAGCGATTGAAAGCTGCCGTGGCCTGTTGGAAAACTTTGGCGGCCATACCTACGCCGCCGGTCTCTCCCTGCGGGAAGAGAACCTGGAGGCATTTATCCACCGTTTCATGAATCTGGCAGACGAGGAGATCATCCAGGAACAGATGATTCCGCAGATCGATATCGACGCTACACTGGAATTCAAAGATATCACAGCCAAGTTTGTGGCCGACCTGAAACGGATGAACCCCTTCGGCCCCGACAACCAGAAGCCCGTGTTCTGCACGCATCACGTAAAAGACTACGGTACCAGCAAACTGGTGGGTAAAGACTCGGAACACATCAAGCTGGAACTGATCGACAGCCAGTCCACCAGCCCCATGCACGGTATCGCCTTCGGCATGCACCAGTACAACGATTACATCAAAGGGATGAAACCTTTCAGCATCTGTTACACGGTAGAGGAGAATACGTACAACGGCAATACCACCATCCAGTTGATGATCAAAGATATCAAGACGGAAAACGACGGGCAATAAAAGAAACCGGCCGGTGGATATCTACCACGACATATTAGCCAGCTACTGGGGATATACCGCTTTTCGCCCTTTACAGGAGGATATTATCCACTCCGTATGCGAGGGGGAAGACACCTTGGGGCTGATGCCTACCGGAGGCGGGAAGTCTATTACCTTCCAGGTCCCGACCATGGCCATGGAAGGAATATGCCTGGTGGTCACCCCCCTGATCGCCCTGATGAAAGACCAGGTAGACAATCTGCGCCGGTTGGGGATCAAAGCCACTGCCGTCTATTCAGGCATGTCGAGGGATGAGATCATCACCCAACTGGAAAACTGTATCTTCGGCAATTACAAATTCCTGTATGTCTCACCCGAGCGCCTGGGTACGGATATTTTCCGTTCCAAACTACGCGCCATGCCCGTCTGCCTGCTGGTTATTGACGAAAGCCATTGTATCTCGCAATGGGGATATGACTTCCGTCCCTCCTACCTGCGTATCGCCGAGATCAGAGAACTGCTGCCGGAAGTACCGGTACTGGCCCTCACAGCCACGGCCACTCCGGAGGTAGTGAACGACATCCAGGAAAAACTTGGCTTCAGGCAAAAAAACGTATACCAGAAAAGCTTCCAGCGCAGCAACCTCTCCTACGTGATCCGCCGTTCAGAAGATAAAGCAGCCGCACTGCTCCATATTATCAAACGGATGCAAGGATCGGCCATCGTGTATGTACGCAACCGGAAGCGCACCCAGGAAATCGCGTCCATCCTGCAACAAGCAGGTATCTCGGCCGATTATTACCATGCAGGGCTCAACCGGGAAGAAAAAACACTGCGGCAGAACCGCTGGAAAAACGACGAATGCCGCGTAATCGTATCCACCAATGCCTTCGGCATGGGGATAGACAAACCAGATGTGCGATTAGTTGTACATATCGACATGCCCGCATCCCTGGAAGAGTATTACCAGGAAGCTGGACGAGCCGGGCGCGACGGGCAAAAAGCCTACGCCGTAGCCATTTGCGCCGGTCCGGACAAAGCAACGCTAAAGAAACGCCTGTCTGATGAATTCCCAGACAAAACATTTATCTTCCGTGTGTATGAAGCCCTGGGAAACTATTTTCAGATTGCCGTAGGATTCGGCCTCGATACCGTGCACGATTTCTCCCTACAGGACTTCTGCTCCGCCTACCGGTTTCCGATCACCCCCACCTATCATGCATTGAAGACATTGCAACTGGCCGGATACATCGAATATGTGGAAGAAATAGACAGCGCCTCCCGCCTGTTTTTCACCAGTACACGCGACGAACTATACAAATACTATCTCCAGGACAAACAGACCAACGACGTGCTACAGGCACTGCTCCGTTCCTATACCGGCCTGTTCTCCGACTATGTGTATGTAGACGAAACCCTCATCGCCACCCGGAGCGGGCATACGGCACAAGCGGTATACGAAACCCTGACAAGCCTGTCCAAGCTCCGGATCATCAGTTACATTCCCCACAAGAAAACACCCCTGATCATCTACACACGCACCCGGGAAGAACAGCGATACCTTACCATTCCCCGCAGTGCCTACGAACAGCGCAGGGAACGGTTTGAGAAACGGATAACACAGGTGATCGACTACATGGACGAGACCCTCCATTGCCGCAGCCGGATGCTATTGATGTATTTCGGGGAAAAAGAATCAAGCGAATGCGGCATTTGCGACGTATGCCTGTCTAAGAAAGAGCGGGAGTTGAGTGACGCCGAATTCAATACCATCCGTAATGCCCTGATCAATCGTTTGGATGAAATTCCGGTTTCGATCCGTGCATTGACAGAAGTATTACCGTTTCCGGCACATAAAACCATTACCGTGATCCGCTATATGGCCGATCACGATGAACGGATGATTATCGACGGCAGTTTTGTCAGTTACCGTCCCGCTTTGTAATCCGGGCAAAGAATCACCTCGGTCTTTGTCGGCATACGGGCAGGAACAGGCTGGGTGACCTGGCCGGTAGCCGCCCATTCGGCGCCACGGAGGAAGGTTACCTGGAATCCCAGGCATTGCATGGCTGGGCAATCCTCAACCGATGGACCGGCATGGCCCAACATCGTATGGAAAATACGGCCTTTCCCCCACTCTACCGTAAAAAGCAACGGTTCTTCCCGTCCAGAACCTCCGGTCTCAGGAGCTGAATAAGCCGTATATAATAAAGTAGCCATATTTCCCGGTCCGCGCATCCGGTCGTACAACTCATCGCGGGCATGGAGCCATTCAGCCGGAAGACCTTTGGTGACCGGATGATCCATTGTCCGGCCGTTCAGCACATATTCATGCTGTTTACCGTGCGAACCGCCCACTCCCGGTGAAGGATCTTTCACCAACACGCCATCTTTCCAGTATACGTATGGGCCGGAAGCTTCATTGCGCCCTTCCCAGCCACCCAGCGCACACATCTCATTGTACTCCGGCCAGTTGGCAAACGCATTATCGGCTGCATGATACACCACCACGCCACCGCCATTCCGGACGAACTCCATAAATCGCTGATTGGTCACTTCCGGCCAAGCATCCCCATTATAGTCCAGCACCACCAGCCCGTAAGGCGTAAAATCCAGCACAAAAGACGACATATCCTTTCCCGCTTCCGGAGAAACAGCCAAATCAACCGCAAATTGTCCGGTACCTTCCATCAGCTGTTTAAACACCTGATGGCTAACCTGCCAGTTATGGTTGTTCTGGCCGGTGATCAACAACGTCTTAATGGGCTTAGACCCCGCGCTTATACAGGAAGTAACCAGGAAAGCCAAGCAGCAAAGCAGGAGTTTGGCAGGATGAAAATGTCTCATGGTGCTGTCAATTTAAAGATTTATGTGCCCAAATGTAGTTATTTGCCTTGAAATATATAGTTTTGCAGATCAAAGAAAAAGTACGTACATGAAATTTTCCCCCCTTCATCTTCTTGCCGTATCCCTCTGTTTGTCTCTTACCGCACTTCCGGTTGTGGCGCAAGACTGGCGCGACGGGATGAAAGACTTAGTCTATTCACCCCGGTATTTCGCCGCCAATGCATTTCCGATACCCGAGCTTCGTTCAGGCAAAGTAGGCACCCGGTATGAAGTAGAAATACGGGGCGAGTATCAATACCATACGGGCGACAAGATCAAAGACCTGTATGCCAGGGCTTATCTGCCCTTTGTCAAAGGACGGGCCGGTATGGAAGTAAGCCTGGTAATCCATGAAGAATTCGAAACGGAAGAAGCCACCCGTGTGGAACGCCATGCCGCTTACGGGCCTAACACCTGCCGGGGAGATGTCATACTCAATGCCTTTTTCCAGGTACTGAAAAGTGAGAAGTGGGTAGATGCCCTGTTCAGCTTCAACCTGAAAACAGCCAGTGGGACCCGCTTGGCCCAGGCACGATACACCGATGGCGCTTCGTATTGGGTCGACCTGACTGTAGGGAAAGATCTCTTTCATTCCAAGGACCGGCATTTCTCACTGCGTGCACAAGCGATGGGAGGCTTTTATTGTTGGATGACCAATGATATGGTGCACCGTCAAAACGACGCGATCTCGTTTGGCGGTGGCTTGACAGCTATTTACCGGGCATTCACGTTATCATCCGATATTTCCGGTTTCTACGGTTACAAAGACAATGGAGACCAACCCTTGATCTGGCGAAATGTATTGAACTACGAACTGAAAAAGAATATCCTCTCCGCCCGATATCACCACGGCATGAAAGACCGGTTGTACGATACATACGCATTAGCTTATATCCGTTGTTTTTAAGCATAAGCGGCCTCTCTTTTCGGATAAAAGCACTACCTTTATCCGCAAACGCATCATATAATGAAACAGCTATTCACCGTGTTATTGCCCCTGTTATGTATTGCCATCTCCTTGCAAGGGCAGGAAACAACACAAACATTCGCCATTGAAACAACCGCCGGCACAATGAAAGGCATCCTGTATGCCGATGCGCCCAACCATGTAAAGACATTTACCCAACGTGCCGTCCGTGGTGATTTTAATGGTACACTCTTCACCCGCGTGATCCGGGAATTCATGATCCAGGGAGGTTCGCCCGATTCCAGGAATGCACCCGCCGGAGCGCGTATCGGTTTTGGCGACCGCAGCACCGAGATTTTACCAGAATTCAATCCGGCACATTTCCACAAGAAAGGCGCGTTGGCTGCTCCCCGGCAGAACGACGATATCAATCCGCGACAGCAATCAGATATGTCGCAATTCTTTATCGTACAAGGAAAAGTGTACCGTCCGGGCGAACTCGACACCCTGGAGCTGGTTAAAAACGTCCCTATCCGCCGTAAAGCCATGGCTACCTATTATACACCCTTCCGTGAAGAAATGGAAAAACTGGGGAAAGAAAACCCACAGGAATACAACAAACGGGTGGTAAAGATCAACCATCAGGTAGATTCCGTTGTACGCGCCACCCCGGGACACCTGCTGTTCACCGACGAGCAACGACAGGCCTATACCACTATCGGTGGTTGCCATCACCTCGATGGCATATACACCGTATATGGAGAAGTAACAGAAGGCCTCGACATCATCGATCAGATTGCCAACCAGCCCAAAGACCGTTTTGATCGTCCGTTGAAAGATATCCGTATTATCCGTATTACCATCCAATAAGCCACACAATGTTACGCAGAGATTTTATTATGGTCCAGATTGAAGAACTTGGCAAAGTATTAGCCCAAATAATTGGGTTACGGAACAACGATGCCGCCCGCCAAATACCTCCATTAGTACAGGTAGTTTATAATTCGCTCCATTTAGATCACACGGTGTTAATGAATACCGATCCGGACGAGATTCGCCGGAATCTTGACAAAGACGATGGAGGAGGCATACAGCGGATGGAGATAGCCGTTAAAACACTGATAGAAGAGAGTTTACTCTACCCTTCCCAACAACAGGCAATGCTGGAACGCGCTAAATTCCTCCTGGAATATCTTCAAAAAAACGATCGCACTTTTTCATTGGAACGGATCATCCTGCTTGAAGAAATAAACAAGCTTCTTAATCGAGGTTAACGATTTATAAAGAAAATACGATTCTATTGATTAGAGAATCAGACAAAACCACATTTTCAACAAAAAAAAACAAGTAGATCAATTGTAATTCAATTATTTTTCCTATATTTATCCGCTGTAAAACGAGTATACATGGAGGAGAATAAACAGTCCCGTATACAGCTTTCTTTTGGAGACAGTATACCAGGAATAGAGACTATTGACGACAACCTTATAATTTTTAAAGACGTACGCGAAATCTTTCCTTCCGGGCATCCGTTGAAGGTAGATCTTGCGATGTTGGTATTATGCCGGGCCGGGAAGACCCGCACAGCCATCAACCTGAAAGAGTTTGACTTAGTTCCCAACAGCATGCTCATCGCCATGCCCGATCAAATCCTCCAGCAACTGGAGCGCAGTCCTGATTTTTCAGGTATCCTGATCGGAGTATCCCGCAAAATGATCAATGAAGTGATCCCTTTTATGGGGGATATGTCTTCCATTTTCGTCTTCATACAAGAACACCCGCTCACCACATTGACAGCCGAGGAAGTGGCATGCATTGAAAATTACTATTCATTCATGTCCGACCGTGTTGGCGACAAAGAACACCTGTATCACAAGCAACTGACATTTCATTTATTGTCTTCTCTTTTCTACGAAGCCTTTAATATCGTTTTCCGGCATCATGCGCAGGATACAAACGCCAAAAACCGACAAGAATCATTATTCCAGCAATTCCTGGCGTTAGTGCATACCCACTTCATCGAACATCGCAGCGTATCGTTTTATGCCAGGCAGATGAACTTCACCTCCAAATACATCTCACAAACCATCAAAGCCATCAGCGGGAAAACAGCCGGCGAGTGGATCGACCTGTATGTGATACTGGAAGCCAAGGTGCAGTTGCGTTCATCCAACGCCAGCATACAGGAGATTTCCGACAGGCTGCATTTCCCCAACCAGTCTTTCTTTGGCAAATACTTCAAGCAACACACCGGTTATTCACCCAAAGACTACCGGAAAATCAAATAAAGAAGTGCAGCCCGGCTCGGTTGAAAATCTTTTTTACTTTTCAATCCTGATACGTGAATCCACCACAAACAAGCCTCTCTCGGTAGCCAACAACGGATTGATATCCATTTCCTTTATCTCACTGGCAAAGCGAAGCAGGGTAGAGAGGCGGACAATGATATCGGCATACTGCTGTTCATCGATCCCTTTCTGCCCACGCGTACCTTTGATCATTGCATAACCCCGCAACGAACGGATCATGGAGAACGTTTCTTCATACGACAACGGCGCCAGCCCATACGATACATCCTTCAGTACTTCCACAAAAATGCCACCCAGTCCGCAAAGCATTACGTGCCCAAAGCGGTTCTCATATTTCGCCCCCAGGAACAACTCCTGCCCTTTGAGCATCGGCTGCACCAGGATACCCGTCACATCCGGCAGCTTCATCATCCGTTCACATTCAAAGAGCAGGTGCTCTTCGCCCCGGATATTCAGCACTACGCCGCCGATATCGCTTTTATGTACCGGTCCCACCACTTTGGCCACCACCGGATAACCCACTTTTTTGGCAAAGGCCGCTAATTCAACCTTATCAGACGAGGCCAGTTCATCCACCAGGGGGATATTGGCCGCTTTCAGCAATCGGCGAACTTCGTCGGGAGAGAGGTAGCCGTTACTTGGCAGGCCGTCAATAATCCGGCGGATCCCCGGTATATCCACCCCATACAACTGAATATCCGTACTGGCCGGTTTGGGCGTATTGATAATCCGTGACAGCGCCGTTCCCAGCGTCACTTCATCGGAGAAGTTCACATGCCCTTTCTTGACAAAACTCTTTGTTTCAGGCCCTGCCGTGGTGATGGAAGGCAGAATCGGGAAGATGGGTTTTTTACATTCTTCCATCTTCTTATGCAATACCTCATACGCATCATACACTTTGACCAGGCCGGGATTCCCAAAGATCACCATCATCATATCCACGGCATCAAATTCTTTCTCACAGAAATCAATCGCCGTAGCCAGGTGTTCGGGCGTACCGGTACCCACGATATCGATCGGATTGCCTACGGCAGCGCCCGGGTACAATTTAGATTTGAGTTGAGCCGCCAGGGGGCCTTCCAGCGGAGGCACGTTGAGCCGCCCTTTGGAAAGGGCGTCGGCCAGCATCACAGCCGGTCCGCCCGCATGGGTAATGATGGCACAATTGCGTCCTTTCACTTCTTGCAGGGTAAAGATACTGGCTACGGTAGTCAGCTCTTCCCGGCTGAAACAACGAACGATACCTGCCTTACGGAACAAAGCTTCCACCGCCGAATCCGAACTGGCGATGGCACCGGTATGCGAAGAAGCCGCGCGCTGTCCCGAATCCGTACTGCCCGACTTGATGGCGGCGATACGGCAACCTTTCCGTATGAGGGAAGAAGCGTGGAACAATAATTTATCCGGATCCTTGATCTGTTCGATATACATCATCTTGATCCTGGAGTCCAGTACCGGATCAAACGTACGGTCCATGTGTTCAATCACATCTTCCACACCGATCTGCTTGGAATTACCCACTGTCCATACCGATGCGAAACGCAAGCCCTTGGTGAGCCCCGATTCCATGATGAACAGCGCCGTACCACCCGAGCTGGAGATAAAGTCTACCCCATCCACATGGAAATCAGGCACCGGCCGGGTAAACACCCCATGGTAATGCATATTCATCACACCGATACAATTCGGCCCTATCAGGGAAGCGCCGGCATCCGTAGCGATCTTCAGTATCTGATTTTCCAGTACGGCGCCTTCCGCGGTCTCTTCGCCAAAACCGGCAGACACCACAATAAATGCCTTTACACCTTTCTGGTTGGCTAAGATGTCCATCGCTTCCGGACAGCCGGCAGCCGGAATCGAAATAATGGCCAGTTCCGTATCCGGAATATCACGTACAGAGGGATAAGACATCAGACCTTGTACGTCTGTTTCCTTCTGGTTCACCACATACAGTTCACCTGCATATTTTCCATCCAACAGATTCCGAACCAGGCGTCCGCCCGGTTTGTGCACATTGTTGGAACCTCCCACCACAACGATGCTTTGAGGACTGATTAGTTCCCGGTTTATCATAACGTTTTGATCATTTGGTTTAACGATTTGAGGCAAATATACTATTTTGCCACCACCCTACCATCGATTCGGAGAGTTTTCTTTAACACTTTGCACTAATTAAGAAATAGTAAATGTACACTTGTCAGCCACGGCTGTCCATACTGCCCAAATCGGGATTCAGGTCATTTACCGCATGTTTCACTTCTTTTTCTTCAATCACTCCCTTGTGCGCACGTTTCTGTACCGGATACTTCAGTTTGGCATCATCCACTACTTCGCTTCCCGTTGCCTGTTTTGTGTTATTCGTTTCCATATTATATAGGTATATAGGATTATATTAAAGGAACAATAACAACACAGTGAAAGTTCGATGCAACGTTATTTCATCACAACCCGTTCTACCCGTTCACCCAGTTTCACGATGTAGACGCCCTCAGGCAGTGCGATCGTGGTGAGCCCTTCGGTGAGGCGGCGGTTCACAACGGTTTGTCCGCTTGTGTTGTAGACAGTCAGCGTACCCGCCTGCGCCGTTTCGACCACAAGCTGACCCTCGCGGCTGTAGATACGTGAAGCGTCAACGCGGTCGTTGCCTGTTGTGGAAAGCGTGACATTGACACGCGTATCATCGTCTACTCTGGGGATCACATACATCCATTCGTAACCGTTGGGCCGCAGGATAAGGGTGACGGGGTTGCCGTTGACCGTAGCCTGTGGCGTATGTCCCTCGAAGCCCGGGGCGAGCGTTATGTAAAAGGCGAACGAATTGCCCATGCTTGCCGTATACATCCCTGCGCTTGGCAGCAGATTGATCCCTTCGTCGGCAAGGAGGGTGACGGTGAAGGCAGTAACCTCTGGTTCGGGTTCGGGTTCTGGCTCGGGAGCCGGATTTACCGTTACCTGGCGGGAGAAGAGGTTCGCCGGCTTTTCGTTAAAGGTAAACGACATCGTATAATCACCCTCGTCGGCCGTTGTTACTGATGCCACGGTATAGCTTAGGCGTGTTGCACCTGATATGTCTGCGCCGCCTTTCTTCCATTGCAGGCCGGAAATACCGGGGCGGTCTTCCAGACCAAAAACCACCAACGAGAGTTCATCCCCTTCGTCCAATTTCACCGTGTCGGTCTCTGTCCAGCCGCCTTCATATACCACGCTACCGGCAGGATATTCATCCATATAAGCATCTGTATAACCATCCGTATCCGGCACCAACAGTAACAGAGGGCCGGAAATATCTCCAAAGCTAGTACCGTCTACTTCAGACGGCGGAGTAGATCCCAGTTCAAGCAGGGTCAAAGAGCTACAACCGCTGAAAACATATGCCCCGATCGTCGTCAGAGACGGACAGGCGATGCTGGCCAAACGGGCACAACCATCGAAAGCTTCCCTCCCGATCGTCGTCAAATCCGGACAGTTAATGTTGGTCAAAGCGGCACAACCTCTGAAAGCATAGCTATCAATCGACGTCAGAGACGGACAGGTGATGCTGGTCAAAGCGGTACAACCGTCGAAAGCATAGCTTCCGATCGTCGTCAGTGACTGACAGGTGATGCTGGTCAAAGGGGTACCAATGAAAGCATAGCTTCCGATCGTCGTCAGAGACGGACAGGTGATGCTGGTCAAACTTAAACATGCGGCGAAAGCATAGTTCCCGATCGTCGTCAGAGACGGACAGGCGATGCTGGTCAAAGCGGCACAACTGTAAAAAGCCTGGCTCCCGATCGTGATCAGGGACGGACAGGCGATGCTGGCTAAAGCGGTACAACCGTCGAAAGCATAGCTTCCGATCGTCGTTGCTTCCGGCATGGAAATGCTTGACAGTCCGGAACAGCTTTGGAAAGCATTGTCCCCGATCTCCGTCACTTTCGGAAAGTTGATGATTTCATCCAGACTCCGACAACCCCGAAAAGCATTGTCCCCGATCTCCGTCACTTCCGGAAAGGATACGCCAGTCAGAGCGGTGCAACCATTGAAAGCATCGTTCCCGATAGTCGTCACCTCCGGACAGTCGATCATAACCAAGTTCATACAACCTTTGAAAGCATCGTCCCCGATAGTCGTCACATCCGGGCACTCGATTCCAGTCAGGCCGAAACAAGATTGGAAAGCTCCGGCCGGAATAACCGTAGTGCTATTTTCCAACCGGAGGCTGTAGCTGGTACTCATCCACATCAAATATTTCCAGTCGTCTGGTATCAATGGATCTTCGACTGCTTCCAATTGGTCTCCCTGAATAACTAAGATGTCCCCTTGACTGATAGTAATGCCCAGATCACGAATAAACGTCCCCGTTACTTTGGTAACAAATACTTCAGCCGCCTTCGCGCCCCCCACCCCTGCCAACAGGAGTGTCAACAATAAAAAAATGATTCGTTTCATAATCTAATTAATTTTTCATAAATCTTATCCGGCAAAGGTAAAGACGAGCGAAAACAGACCCTGCATTCACAGGGCCGAACTCATGCCAAAGCGTAAAAGCGCGAGGCGAAACGTAAAAACGGGGGTATTATGGCTGGTTTATCACCGATTTCCGCCACTCACTGAAGGTGGAACCCGTCTGCTTTTTGAACACCCGGCTGAAGGTGGACGTGGAGGCGAAACCCGATTGTTCGGCCATCTGTTCCTGTGAAAGGCCGGGCTTTTGGGTGATCAGTTCCTTGGCGTAATCGATCCGTTTCCCGTTGATAAATTCGTAAAACGTACATTGGAAAGAGGTATTGATGATGTGGGAAACGTAGGTACGGTTGGATTTGAGCAGCAGGGCGATATCGTTCAGCGTAAGTTCCGGTTGGAGGAAGAGCCGTTCCCCATCCACCAACGCCACGAACCGGGGCAGGAGGCTCAGGCAGGCCGCGTTCATCTCGGCAGGGCTTATCGCCTCGCCGCCAGGTTCATCCGCTTCAAGGACCCGTTCTTCCGTAACGAACCGCATCCGTGACACATGGAAACTCATCGAATAGAACAACGCACCAGTCAGCCCCATCAGCACATACCGCAACAGATGGTAGCGTTCATAGTCCCAGCTCCACAGGCAAATGGCAATCGGGGCGATGCCCAATAAAACAAAGAGGCTGATCAGCACCGCCCGGTTTTCGCGGACCGAGGTCTCATCGAGGTTGGAAAAGAAGTTGCTGAGCCCTTTTTTATACCGCACCAGATTCAGGGTGGAATAGAGCATTACCGACACCACCTGCACGAAAAGGACCACACTCAGCCCATTGACGCTTACCTGGTAAAGCGCCCATTCGAGCGATCCGGTGGTGAAATGGAAGTGGACGGGGTTCACGATCAGTTCCCGCACATACTCCGCCGACCGCTGCTCGCCCATCAGCCCGTACAGTAGCGCCGACACCACGCCGACCAGCAGGCCGGGCGCAAACCAAAGGTACTGCCGGAAGGGGATTTTCCCTCTTTGCGTCAACGACCGGAAATATAGATAGATGATCGGGAAGAAAGACAAGGTAAGCGTAATATCGACGATATCCAGCTTATAATAGGAATGATAGTCGCTTGTACCACTGAACAGCACTCCCCAAATAAAGGAGTCTACGCAGCATACCACCAGGAAGGCATTCCAGATATGCTGGGGACGGGCATTCACCTTCCGGTTGGCAAACAGCGTAAGCCCCCAGAACAGCGAAACAAAAAAAGGGATAAATAGAATTAGATTGTCAAATGCATCCATATAATGGTACTCATTCTCACATTGAGAAGCACAAAGGTACTACATTCCATTCACTTGGCCAAGCCGTTCCCTGATCAATCCGTAAACATGAGGAGTGCCAAATCGTTTCAGATTTGTACCGATTGGAAAGCGTACATCTTCAAGTCTGCACCGATTGGAAAGCGTATATCTTCAAGTCTACTCCGATTGGAAACGAAGCCTGCTGTCTCTATCGTTGGCATCTGCAACAACTATTGTCGGGAATACGGAGTTCTATTTCCGGCATTAGCAATACCTTTCCTTTTCATAGCTGTGATGTCTTCTCCTCACATCTGTGATGCCTTCTCCTCACAGCTATGATGTGTAAGCTTCACAGCTGTGAAACGAAAGCTTCACTGCTGTGAAAAGGAATCTTCACAGCAGTGGAACGGAATCTGCATAAGTGTGGAATGAAATGATCATTCAGATGGCAAAAATACATCATAATTATGACAACAATACATCATAAGGATGCTGCCGATAGAAGATTTAGCATACGATCCTGAAAAAGGGCTGCAGGGAAGACTGAAGGGTGATGGTTCAGGCCTTAACTGCTGACAGCAAGAAAATTACACCTCTCCTGAAAGGCAGAAGGCAAGGTGTTATACCCTGGGAGGAATCCAATTTACAGTCTCTGAAAGTGACGTAGTTTCAAATATAGTTGATCCCGGGATACCTCCGGGTGAAGACCAGAAACAACTCAGGCGAACACCTTGCAGTATTCGCCTGAGTCCTGTGTGAAGCATTTCACAATGCCTTCCTTCAGTAGGGATATTATATACCGAAAAAAATTATGTTTGTTACCTCTTTACGTTTGTGAAACTTACTTCACTTCTTTGCCAGCTTCGTCGTATACGACTACTTTTTCACTTTTGTCGGCTTTCGCTACAAACGTTACTTTGGCTTGTTTGGTTGTTGCGTTGTACAAGACGGCTTTCACATCATACGTTTCAGCCTGGCTCTTGATTACTTCCTGTACACTTGCACTCAGATCAGCTACGTTCACTGCTTTCCATTCATCGTTCTGCTGAACAAAGGTTACTTCCGCATTAGCCGGATTCACACTTTCATTGCTGAACTGTGCGATGGCGAACGATACGGTGGCCATCACGAAGGCTGCTGATAATACTAACTTCTTCATAATCATAAAAATTAAATTAATACCTTAAAAACTAATAACCTATTAAAAACCTATCTTTTATGCCATTATACATGCAATAGCTGTGCCAACGGCCGTGCCAATGTGGGGAGATGTGGCGTAAGTGGTTGTTATTTAGCGGTATATTTGTTCTTATGACAACTATTCCCTGTTCCGCATGCAGTGTGGAAGTGTGGAAGCTTCCACGGAGATAGTGAGGAAACTGTAGCTCCCGGGATGAATCATTCGTTGGCATCCTGTTTCGTTTATTGATATTTCCTACCTTTGTTACGCTAATAGAGCGTGTGCGCATGAAGGAAAACGTTGAGTCGGGCATCCGCTTCAAAGTGGTGCTGATATATCTGGTGGTGGCTGTCGTTTGCGGCGGCATGATCCTGTATGTATACAATTTGCGGGAAAATATCGGCAATCAGAAAGAAAATATCGAACAATCATACCAAACGCTCAACCTCACCAACGAACTGGTGTTTGCCGTCAACGAGGCACAATCGGAGGTGAATCTTTATGTGGCCACTCGTAGTGATGCACACCTGCGTCGTTTCCGCCGGAAGATCAATGAGGTGGAACAACAGATCGATTCGCTGCAATCCCGTTCGGGCAGTGAAACGAGGGATACGTTGCTCCAACAAGTGGGCTGGCTGCTACGTGAGAAAGGGCAGATCGTGTCGGGGCTGGGGCAAGAATTTATACAGGTAAATCCGGTGGATACGATCAGTCTCCGGATTCAATCGCTCGATTCACTGCTGAACGCTGATCCCGTGGTAGTGACTACTACCGTGAAGGATACGATTGTGAATACCACCCCCCGGAGAAACTTCTGGGGACGAGTGGCTACTGTCTTCTCGCCCGATCGTTCGGTGGATACGTTGGTGACGGTGCAGACGCAGCTGGTAGATTCCCTGCGATTGTCAACGCAGGAAAGGGCCAATGTCTTGTCTGAGATGAGTGTCATGGCCGAATTGGCCAAGATAGATTATGCCAGCCGAATCACGGCTATCGAGCAACAGGTGAGCCACCTGATCCGTACCGATCAGCAACTCTCGGCGCAACTCTCCACCTTGCTCAATGCCTATTCCCGGCAGACAATGGCATCTGCCCTGGATCGTATTCACGAAAGCGAACGGTTGATACGCGAGAATTATACCTTTTCAGTCGTTGGTGGCGCCGTGGCACTGGCCCTGATCCTGTTGTTTATCCTCTTGATCATCAGCGATGTCAATAAGGGGAAGGCCGCCCGGAGAGCCTTGCGACGGATTATGGATTCGCGCCACCAGCTTTTCCTTTCCGTTTCTCATGATATCAAGACGCCACTCAATTCTATTTCAGGAAATGTGGAAATGTGGAAAAAAGACTGCCTGGTGCCGAAGGAACAGGCTGATTCGGTAGAGCAGTCTGCCACCCATATTCTGGCGCTGATGAACAACCTCCTTGAGTTTTCCAACCTGGAGCAGGGATCGCAGGCGGTTTCCGAAAGCGATTTTTATTTGTATGTACTCTGCCGTGAGGTGGCGTTGATGTTTGAATCGCTGGCGAAACAGAAGCAACTGGAGTTTGACAGTTCGTTCAATATGGACCATAACCTTCGGCTGCGCGGGGATGTGCTGAAGATTAAACAGGTGGTGATCAATATCCTGTCTAATGCCGTGAAATATACACCGAAGGGAAGTATCCGCTTTCAGGCCGATTATTTGCCTGAAGGAAAGCGTCCGCTGGTCTTTTTCCGTATCACGGATACCGGTGCGGGAATACCGGCCGATCAGATGGACAAGCTGTTCAAGCCTTTCCGCCGCGTGGAAAAGAATAACAACCTGGCCACAGGAACCGGCCTTGGTATGTATGTGGTGAAAGGAATCACCGAACTGCTGGGCGGTGGTATCCATGTACGTTCTACGGAAGGGACGGGGACTACGGTCGAGATCAGCCTGCCGGTACATCCCCCGAAAGAAGAGGCAACGTGGACGGATATCCGTCGCATCCTGCTGGTGGATGACGATCCGGCTTTGCTGGCCGTGCTTAACGATCTTTTTGCCCAGTTAGGCTATGCCGTCAGTCTGTGTAATCATCCGGAAGAGGCGGCACCGCTGATCCGACGGTCGGATATCGACCTGGTGGTAACGGATATGGAGATGGGGATGGTAACAGGGTTGGATGTGCTGCAGGCCGTGCGCCGGTTGAGTAGGCCGATCCGTATGGTGATCATGACTGGACGGGCTGATTATAATGCCGGACAGGCCGCCCGTGACGGTTTTGACGGTTACCTGTCTAAACCGGTAAGCCGCACCATGCTCGGACAGTTGCTGGGAGTAAGCGTCCAGGCCTCTTCGGGCTTTGAATCCCTTGAAGAACTGTTCGGAGGTGACCAGGAGGCCATTGCTGAGGTATTGTCTGTCTTCGTTGCCTCCTCACAGGACAATCTTACCCGCCTCCGGGCTGCCCTGTCGTCTGACGAGTTTGCTGCTGCCCAGGCCGTCTGCCACAAAATGCTTCCCATGTTCGAACAGGTAGGTGTTATCTCTTGCCTGGATACGCTCCGCTGGATGGACAGCCTGCGTGGCCAGCCTGCTGCCAACCATCCCGACTGGCCTGTCCGAACTTCCGCCCTGATAGCCGAGGCGGAGCTTACGCTGACGCGTATCCGGCAAACGTATCCGGCAGATTGAAGAATCCTTAGATGTCTATTCCAAACCGGTGCATCATATTATATAATGTCTTGCGGTCTACTTTGAGGAGTTTGGCGGCGAGGGTTTTGTTGCCGTTGGCGCGGCGAACGGCAGTTTCAAGTTGTTCTTTTTGTTCGGCTTCCGTGCCGGGGCGGAGTGCCATCTCCTGGCTGAGCAGCGGATCTGACAGTACCGGCAAGTCGGAGGGGGTGATATCGCAGCCTTCGGCAAAGAGGGCGGCGCGGCGTACTACGTTGCGCAGTTCGCGCAGGTTGCCTCCCCAGTAATACTGATATAACAGGTCCAGTGTGTCGGGACTGAACGAGCGGATGTCTTTTCCCAACTCTTGGTTGGCTTGCTGAAGAAAATGGGTGGCGAAGAGTTCAATGTCTTCTTTCCGTTCACGCAGCGCCGGCATGACGATGGAGAATTCGTTTAATCGATGGTACAAGTCTTCGCGGAATCGTCCTTGCCCGATCGCATCCGGCAGGTTCTCGTTCGTGGCTACAATAATCCGCACATCTACCGGTATGTCGGTGGCCGATCCTACAGGGCGTACTTTCCGTTCTTGCAGGCAACGGAGTAATTGTACCTGAACTTCATACGGCAGGTTGCCTATCTCGTCAAGGAATACCGTACCGCCGTTGGCCTGCTCAAATACGCCCTTCTTGTCGGCAATGGAGGAGGTGAACGAACCTTTCAGGTGTCCAAACAACTCACTTGGTGCCAGGTCGCGCGACAGGCTGCCGCAGTCTACTGCGATAAAGGGCTCTTTGCATCGCCTGCTCAATTCGTGAATGCGGCGGGCGGCAAATTCTTTGCCGGTACCGCTCTCGCCAAGGATGAGTACCGACATCAGCGTGGGCGCTACCTTTTGCAATAGATTGTCTAACTCGCGTGCTGCCCGGCTGCGCCCGATGACATGAATGGATGAGGAGGGTGTTATTGCCGTCGGCTTCGGAACTGCAGGCTCGTGCGTGTTGCCAAGCGCCTGTTCGATCTTCTCTTTCAGGATGGTGTTGTTGACCGGCTTCTGCATAAAGTCAAAGGCGCCCAGTTTCATGGCTGCCACAGCTGTTTGGATCTCACCATAACTGGTCATGATAATAAACGGAATGCGACGTTTTTGTTCACGTACCCAGGCGAGGAGCATGATGCCATCGTCGTCGGGCAGGCGAAGGTCTGAAAGTATAAGGTCGAAACGATCTGTCCCTATGGCTTTTTTGGCCTCATCCACCGTTCCGCACAGCACGGCTTCAAACCCGTTCCTCCCAAACCAGTGTTTCAGCATGGTGCCAAACCCGGTATCATCTTCCACGATAAGTATCTTGCGTTCCATAATGTCGGTAGCCGTTTTATCTCTATGCAAACATACAAAAAAAGGATGTACCGTCGGCACATCCTTCTTTTATAAATATAGTAATGATTCTAAAATGAGATCGCCGCTTATTTCAACAATGCATCGCGGATTCCAGTGATTGCCGCATTGTTTTCACGAGCGCTGTTGATGGAGGTTACTTTTTCAGATAGCGGAGCGATCGTGGTGCCTATGGTAGCCAGTTCAGGATAGTAACCGGAGAGGTCGCTGGTTACTTCGCCCAACATGCTGAGGCGTTTTTCCATCCGTTCACTCAGTCCTGCAGAGGTTGCATCGCCTTTTACCACCAGGGTGGGGTTTGCGATCAGGCAGGCATATTGTGCAGTGGCGCCGGCCAACATTTCAACGGCAACGTCTATCTTGTCGTTATCGGCCAGGGCGGTGATGATCTGTTCCTGTTGTTTCTGGTAGAAAGCCTCGAAAGCAGTTTTATCTGCCGGAACCTGTTGTTTCACGATATCGGTGAGGAAGGTGATGTTCAGGTCGGTTGCCAACTGGGCCAATGTGTTACCTACTTCGGTTACCGGTTGTCCGGCGGCGTTCAGCACATTATAGTCAGACAGGTACATCCCGAAAACGCAGGCTTTCTGTGCCGGAGTTGTCAATTCGGTAGCTTTTGTAACCGGAATCATATAATTGAGGTTGCCAACGCTGATCGTTACTTCTCCCGAGGCAATGCGATAAGGCACTTCAAAATCGGGAACATCCTGTAAGAACTCGATAGTAGATGTCTTCAATTCTGCGGTTAATGCGCTTTTTGTCATTCCACCGGCAGCAGCAGCGGCATCTTCCTGAGCTGCCTCGTTTTGTGCTTTTTTACCACTGCAGGACGCCATACCGAATGCGATAACAGCAACAGACAGTACACTGATAAAATACTTCTTCATAATGCTCTGTATTAATGTTTAATTATTTCTGATTCAATAATCTTTATCTGTTTGGAGAAACTTTCCCGGAAACGCTGCGAATATAGCGATTATGGCTAATACTGCAAAGAAAATCAGAGCGAATGTGTTAAAAAAATAGGTAGGGATCAGGTTGCCTGCTACATTTTTTTCATACGAATAGAAAGCAGCGCGTCCCCAGCGGTTGTCGGGCGCGAAGAAAACAGTGCCTATTAGTGGCAGGATGCGTGAACCGCTTTGGCGGAACAGCCGGGTGTTGCCGGCGTTGGTAACCAGTTCTTCGATCGCTGCATTGTGGTGTGTGCGTTTGAGCATGTTGAACCCTCCGGCTCCCAGGCTGTCGAGTTGCTCTTTCCGGAGTTGTTCGAGGTATGCGGTGTAGTTGTGCGCCCGTTCAGCCAAGGCTTGATCCGCTTTTTCGAGGAATCTCCGGGGTGATTCACCTGGTGGTGGGGGTATCATGCGAGCGGCGTGACTGAGAATGGCCAGCTCGTTATGGATGAGCGGTAGCAGGGTGCTGTCCTGCTCATTCTCAAACCGGTCTACCTGGTTTCGTAGCTCGGCAACATGTATGTTACGGTAGTATTGAGCCAGGTATTTTTCCCGTTCTACCGCGAAGAAAGCCCGGTTGAAGTCATTGTCGGTATATTGTGACACTACCAACGCTTCAAATGCCCAGCGCGAAGGGATCATATCTCCGATGATGGGTACCACATTCTTCTCTGGTCCCGGGAGATTCAATTCGTCGAAACGAACCACTAATCCGCAGAGTAATATTTGCGGAATCAGCAGGAGGGGGATGGTGATGTATATGGCTACGATCGAACTGAGTGTCTGCGACAGGATCAGCCCCATCAGGTTGGCTACAAACGCTGTGAGCCACAGGATACCCCACCAACCGGGAAACATATCCCACGGTACGCCTGTGATGGTGTTTCCCAGCAACAGGAAGAGGGCTGTTTGCACGCCCGACAACAGGAAGAGATAGCCTATCTTGGATGTGAGGTAACTACCCCGGCTCAGGCGCAGGAAATGTTCCCGTTTGAGTATGATCCGGTCGCGGAATATCTCTTCGGCGCTGATGCTCAGGCCAATGAATGTGACTACGATCACCGACATGAAGATGTAAGAGATGAAGTTCTTATTTGCAAACAGTGAATATTCGCCGTTTTCGGTAAACCGGGTGAGGAAGGCTACCAGGATAGCCAGCAACGGGGCTTCCAGCAGCGCTAACAGGAGGTATTGTTTATTGGTGAACTTGGTGCGCAGGTTGCGTTCGGAGAAGATCAGGAATTGCCGCCACCGGGGAGGTCGTTGCTGCCGGGTAGCCGGTAGCGGGCCTTCTTTGGCCTTTTTGGGCAGGCGTCGGCTGTTGAGGTATTGCCGGTGCCACTCTTCGGGGGTGAACTTGCGGATATTGGTCTGATTACCTGAGTCGTCAATCACTTTTGCGTCGATGATGGTAAGGATCAGTTCAGGGTTGATATTCCCACAGGCGCTGCATACGCTGATATCCTGGTCGGTGTACTGTGCGGCCCGTTTGAAATAGGTGACGGCTTCGATCGGATTGCCGTCGTAGATCGGGTAACCACCTTTGTCGAGTAACCACAGGCGGTCGAACAGTTTGTATATCTCCGACGAGGGTTGGTGGATGTTTACCACCACAAGCCGTCCCCGGTGGGTTTGTTCCTTGAGCAGCATCATTACTTTCTCGGAGTCGGCAGATGAAAGACCGGAGGTAGGTTCGTCCAGGTAGAGGATCGCCGGTTCACGGATCAGTTCCAGGGCGATGTTGAGCCGCTTGCGCTGTCCGCCACTGATGGTTTTGCGGAGGGGTGAACCTACTTTCAATGTTTTGATATCGAGCAGATCGAGGTCTTTCAATACGGCATCTACCCGTTCGGCCAGTTCGTCGGGCGTGAAGCGGTCAAAACAGAAACGAGCCGTGAACCAGAGGTTCTCATACACCGTCAGTTCTTCGATCAGCAGGTCGTCTTGCGGTACATAGCCCAGCAGTTGCTTACTGTCGGGCGAATCGATCGGATGGCCGTTTACGCAGATACGGCCTTTGTCAGGCTTCAGCCGTCCGGTCATCAGGCTGAGCAGCGTAGACTTTCCTACGCCGCTGCCGCCCATGATAGCCACAAGCTGTCCCGATTCCAGGTTGAACGAGAAACCGTGTATCCCGTTCTTGCTGTTGGGGAAGGTGAAGTCGATATCCCGTCCGGTAAGGTGTACGCTGTCTTGCTGTTCTTTTTTCTGGAATACGGCTTTCAGGTCGCTGTGATAGACCGGAAGGAAGAGCGGGCTTTTTACCACGCTGCTGTGCTGCCAGGCATAGAACATATCGGGCGACAACGGAATGTCGTTCATGTACACCGCCGCATCGCCGTGGTAGGTAAAGATATATTTGTCGAATCGTGTCAGGTAGAACACCACAATACGGCCTTCGAGCCCTTCGCGGGTGATGTGGTTGTTCTGTGCCTTGTCTTCTGCCTGTGCATCGATGCTGAGCAGGGAAGGAGAGGGCTGGCCGGTGGCGAATGCCAGGATATCCCCGTATTCTTCATCCGTGATGCTGAAGATACAGGCTACGATGTGGAATACCTCCGGTTGCCCGGCCGATTCACGGTTGTGCGTATAGGCAAATTCAATGAAGCGGATCAGTAGCAAGAGTTGCTCTTCGGCTGAGAGCTTCACCTTCATTTGTGTGCAGATGTTGCGTACCACGCTTTCCTTGTCAATCGGGAAAAACGGATCGTCATACATGCTGCGTAATTCATTGTATAAACCGATATATTCGTCGTGCGAACGGACGCCGAAATGGCTCGACAGATAGGAGTGAAGTGATTGCACCGCCTGTTTGTTGTCAAGCCGTGCGATTGATGCAAAGACAGCAAACAGATTCAATAGTCCGTTGAGAATCGTTTCATTCATTGAGCAGGTGTCTTCCTCAGTGTTTAATCTACCCGCAAATATACCTTTTATTCTTTTGCCGTGTTCTTTTTAGCGTCTTTTTCATTGTCGGTACTGTTTATTTATTTTACCTTTGCACGCTGTTATAGACGCATATAGGCAACTATAATGCACCTATTTTAATACCAGTATTATAAAGAAGAATATTATGGCAGAATTAAAAGAAAAACTTTTCTCGGAATTTCCTCCCGTGTCTACTGAAAAGTGGATGGAGAAAATCACGGCCGACCTGAAAGGGGCGCCGTTTGAGAAAAAACTTGTTTGGAAAACAAGCGAAGGATTTGATGTGAATCCTTTCTATCGTGCAGCAGACCTGGAAGGCATGAAGATCGCTACATCGCTGCCCGGTGAATTTCCCTTTGTTCGCGGAACGAAGAAGGATAACGACTGGAAAGTACGCCAGAACATTGATGTGACCGATTTCGCAGCGGCCAATGCCAAAGCGTTGGACCTGTTGCAGAAGGGTGTGAACTCACTCGGATTCCATTTCAAAGGCGACGATGTAAATGCAGAAAACATCGCCACGCTGCTGAAAGGCATTTGTCCCGAGTGTGTGGAACTCAATTTCAAGACCTGCAACTGCCAGGTTGAGAACCTGATCGGTATCCTGGCTGCGCACATCAAAGGCTTCGGCGCCGATGCTGAAAAGTGCTTTGGTTCTGTTAACTATAACCCGTTCAAGAAGCCGCTCGTTAAGGGTAAGGCTGCCGACGAATGGGTAGCACAGGCTGCTGCCGTGCTGACAGCCGGTAAGGCGCTGCCCGCATATCAGGTGCTGTCTGTGGATGCTTGCCAACTGAACGACGCCGGTTCGTATATCACACAGGAACTCGGTTACGCTTTGGCTTGGGGTAATGAAATCCTCACCAAACTGGTTGAAACCGGTTTCAGCGCTTGCGAAGTGGCTTGTTCCATCAAATTCAATTTCGGTATCAGCGCCAACTATTTCATGGAAATCGCTAAGTTCCGTGCCGCCCGTTGGTTGTGGGCTGAAATTGTAGCTGCTTACGAACCTAAGTGCGAATGTGCCTGCAAGATGGTAGCTCACGCCCAGACTTCGGAATGGAACCTCACCATCTACGACGCACACGTGAACCTGCTCCGTACGCAGACCGAAGCTATGTCGGCTGCCCTGGCCGGTGTGGACTCCATCACCGTCGCTCCGTTCGACGTAACCTACCAGACATCCGACGACTTCTCCGAACGTATTGCCCGCAACCAGCAACTGCTGTTGAAGGAAGAATGCCATTTCGACAAGGTAGTCGACCCGTCTGCCGGTTCTTACTATATTGAAGTACTGACCAGCTCTGTAGCTGATCAGGCCTGGAAACTCTTCCTCGACGTG
>JAVBUH010000035.1:0-22235 GCA_031555505.1 Tannerellaceae bacterium | reverse complement strand
CCTAACCCTTCAGTCTTCCCTTCAGCCCTTTTTCAGGGATCGTATGCTAAATCTTCTATCGGCAGCATCCTTATGATGTATTGTTGTCATCCTTATGATGTATTGTCGTCATCTGAATGATCATTTCATTCCACAATTATGGAGATTCCATTCCACTGCAGTGAAGATTCCTTTTCACAGCTGTGAAGCTTTCGTTTCACAGCAGTGAAGCTTACGCTCCATAGCTGTGAGGAGAAGACATCACAGCAGTGAAAAGGAAAGGTATTGCTAATGCCGGTAATAGAACTCCGTATTCCCGACAATAGTTGTAGCAGATGCCGACGATAGATACAGCAGGTTTCGTCAGAAAAGGTGATCAACCTGCCGGAAGGTAGTCCGGGAAACAGCCGGAAAAGGCGGAATCGGCTGAAAGCAAAACTGAAGGGTAAGGGTTCAGGATTTAACTGCTAAAAGCAAGAGAGTTACACCCCTGCTGAAAGGCTGAAGGCAATGGTTGATACCCTGGGTAGAGAAAGGCGATTGTTGCCGAAACCTTCGAATGCGTGGAGATTGGATAGCAGGCTTCGTTTTAAATCGGTACAAAGTTGAATCGATTGCCGCTCCACAAGTGTACGGGCTGATCATTATCTTTCGAGCCGTACTGGATGGAAGTTGCTGGTGTATATCATAAAAAAAATATCCTGAACTGTATAAAACAGATCAGGATAATAACTTGGGTGAATGATGGGACTCGAACCCACGACCCTTGGAACCACAATCCAATGCTCTAACCAGCTGAGCTACAATCACCATGTCGTCTTATCAAGACGTTTATCTTTTAAGACGGTGCAAAGATAGCTATTATTTCTTATATTGCAAGTTTTTTAGGCGCAAAAACAACTAAAAAAATTACGGATAAATCGCTTTTTTCCCTGCCAGGAGGGTATTACGCATGAGCGAAATGATCGTCATCGGCCCTACTCCACCGGGAACCGGTGTGATGTAAGCACATCTGGGAGCCACTTCGTCGAACTTCACGTCGCCCAGCAGCTTGAATCCGCTCTTTGTTACACTGCTCGGCACACGGGTAGTACCTACGTCTACCACAACGGCGCCTTCTTTCACCATATCGGCTTTCACGAATTCGGGTACACCCAGTGCAACGATCAGGATATCGGCACTCAGGCACATTTCTTTCAGATTATTGGAGCGGCTGTGACAAACCGTAACCGTGCAATCGCCCGGATAAGCCTTTTGCATCATCAGCATAGCTACGGGTTTACCTACTATATTGCTGCGCCCAAGCACCACACAGTGTTTCCCCTTAGTCTCAATCTCATAGCGCTTCAGGAGTTCCATGATACCGGCCGGAGTAGCCGATACGAAGCAAGGCAAACCGATAGACATACGGCCGGCATTGATCGGATGGAAACCATCCACATCCTTCCGATGGTCGATCGCTTCGATCACCTTCTGTTCGGAGATATGATTAGGTAAGGGAAGTTGTACGATAAACCCGTCTACATCGGGGTCATTATTCAGTTCATCTACTTTGCGGAGCAACTCTTCTTCCGTTACATCATCTTCATAACGGATCAGGGAAGATTTGAAACCGATCTCTTCGCAGGTGCGTACCTTGCTGGCCACATAGGTTTCGCTACCTCCATCATGTCCTACCAGGACTGCTGCCAGGTGCGGTGTTTTACCTCCGGCGGCCTTGATCTGTGCTACCTCTTCAGCCATTTCCTGCTTCATCCGGGCAGCCGTGGCTTTACCGTCTAATAACTTATAACTTAGATCTTCCATATCGTTGGGATTTTCAAATTATCGTTTGAGTTGGGGTAATTTCTTTCCCCCACCTGGCTTGGCTGTGGTAAGCATGCGCATCATCTTGCGGGTTTCGTCAAACTGTTTGATCAGTTTGTTCACTTCCTGTACAGACGTTCCGCTGCCTTTGGCAATACGCTGGCGACGAGAACCGTTCAGAACAGCCGGATTGGAGCGTTCGGCCGGTGTCATGGAATAAATGATGGCTTCTATATTCTTAAACGCATTATCATCGATATCTACATTCTTGAGTGCTTTACCTACGCCGGGGATCATGGATGCAAGTTCTTTCAGGTTACCCATCTTTTTGATCTGCTGAATCTGTGCAATGAAGTCGTTGAAATCAAACTGATTCTTGGCAATCTTCTTCTGGAGACGGCGGGCTTCTTCTTCGTCGTATTGTTCCTGGGCGCGCTCTACCAGCGAAACGATATCACCCATACCGAGGATACGGTCGGCCATACGCTCCGGGTGGAAAATATCCAGCGCATCCATCTTTTCGCCTGTACCTACAAATTTGATAGGCTTGTCTACCACGGTACGGATGGAAAGGGCGGCGCCACCACGGGTATCACCATCAAGTTTGGTGAGGATCACACCGTCAAAGTCGAGCCTTTCGTTGAATTCCCTGGCCGTATTCACAGCATCCTGTCCGGTCATGGCATCTACCACGAACAAGGTTTCCTGCGGTTGGATAGCGGCCTTGATGGCGGCAATCTCCTGCATCATTTGTTCGTCGATAGCCAAACGACCGGCCGTATCCACAATTACCAGGTCGAAGCCTTTTGTACGGGCTTCTTTAATTGCATGCTGAGCAATGGCTACCGGGTTCTTGTTCTCCGGTTCGGAGTAAACAGTAACACCGATCTGCTCGCCCAACACATGCAACTGTTCGATAGCAGCGGGACGGTACACGTCGGCAGCTACCAGCAACGGTTTCTTATTGCGTTTGGTCTTAAGCATATTGGCCAGCTTGCCGGTAAAGGTAGTCTTACCCGAACCTTGCAGACCCGACATCAGGATCACTGCCGGATGACCATCCAGGTTCACATCCACGGCCGTTCCACCCATCAGGGCAGCTAGTTCGTCATGCACAACCTTTACCATCAACTGACCTGGCTTCACCGAAGTGAGCACATTCAGGCCCAGGGCTTTTTCTTTTACCGTATCTGTAAATTGCTTGGCAACTTTGTAGTTCACGTCGGCATCCAGCAAGGCCTTACGGACATCTTTCAGCGTTTCCGCCACATTAATTTCCGTGATCTTGCCTTCCCCTTTCAACAGTTTAAACGACCTGTCTAACCGTTCACTTAAATTCTCAAACATAATGCGTATCTGTTTATTTATTTTTCTTTTTCCAACAAGGCGCAAAGGTAAGCAAAATACCCGGCAGCGCGGTAATAATCACTATATTTTCTTATGCTGCCAGGCGGCTTTCTTTAAATAAAGCGTACTGAACAGCATCAGGAAACTGAAGTAGACAATCTCACTCATAAAGCAAAGATGCACAGGTAATCGCATTGTATATCCGGCAATGTACAGATACAGACAGTAGAATAACAAGGTGATCAGTTCCATCCACAACGCCGAACGGGTATTCCCTGTACCCGATACGCCATTGAACACCACGCTGCCGACCGAAGAGAACAACATAGCTACAGCGATCACATAGATAGACGAAACAGACGAGGCAATCAGCATCGGATCGTTGGTGTAAATGGATGCGATTGTACCGGGCATGATACAGAGCACCGTCACGAATACCAACATAATACCCAGTGACCATTGTGCAATATGCCGTATCGTACCCAATACCTGGTCTGTATGCCCGGCGCCGATCAGGTTGCTCACAAACGAGTTGGTTGTTGTGGAAAGTGAATTGACCGGAATAAACATTACAATATAAATACTCCGTACAATATTGGCTACCGCCAGTTCACGCTGACCGAGCCGTTCCACCACCACAAAGAAGAGAAAGAACGTGCTCATCGACACAAAGTACTGGAACATTGTAAAAATAGAAATGCTCAAAACGCGACGGAGTAAAGCGAAATCAAACGAACGAAAACGGTTCAGGCCGTATTTCGGTATATTCACCGTCCAACGGGTATAGACTACAAAAAACACAATAGAAACGGCTTCAGCCACCACCGAAGCGATAGCCGCACCCTGTATACCCATTTTGGGGAAGCCGCCATGGCCGAATATCAACAGATAGTCGAGGATCACATTGGTAAAAGCCATCAGGATCGCATTCAGTGTCAATACCTTCGTACGCGTAATCCCGATAAAGAGCGCCCGGAACATCACATTGACAAACGAAAAGAAAAACCCAAACACGCGCCAGTCCAAAAAAGACAGGGTGCTCTCCAGAATCTCATCGGAAGAAATCATAAAGCGCATGATCGTACCTCCCAGCAAACGGGAAAACAAAAACAGAACAACAGCCAGTCCCAAGAGGAAGAACACGCCCTGTATCATCACCGGCCCCACCTCACTATAACGTTTTTCCCCATTACGCCGTGCGATCACGATCTGCGAACCGGTACTGAAACCGAAAGCGATCGTAAAAGCGCAGATATAATACAGCCCCCCTAATGCCGAAGCCCCCAGTTCTACCTCGCCCACCCGGCCCAGAAAGGCTGTGTCGGTAACATTGATCACATTCTGCGCCAACAGGCTGAGAAAGATCGGGTAACTAACATTCCATATTTGTTTATTTGTATACATCACTGGATCTTCTTGAAAACAATTAAGGATAAAAAAAGCCCGTCTGTACCCGACGAGCTTCTTCTTATGCGACGAAACATGTATGTCTGCAGTACTAAACCAATTTATTGGTGGCGGTGTCCGGAAAAATAACAGCCGGATTGAACGTCTTCGCTTCTTCAAAATCCATCAGAGCATACGACATCACAATAATGACATCACCCGGCTGGACCCTGCGTGCAGCAGCGCCGTTCAGGCAGATCACCCCGGAGCCGCGCTCACCTTTGATCACATACGTATCAAAACGTTCGCCATTGTTATTATCCACAATACTGACTTTCTCGTTGGCAATCAGATTGGCCGCATCCATCAGATCTTCATCGATGGTGATGCTACCGATATAATTCAGATTAGCCTCCGTAACCGTCACACGGTGAATTTTAGACTTAACTACCTCTATAAACATTGTGTTTACCAACTAATTGATTATCCTTTATATCTAAAATTGTCTATCAACCTCACTTCACCACAGTAAACCGTGATGCATCCTACGATCGATGAAGCATCATCCCAGCTATCCACCGCTTCCAGCGTCTCTGCATTTACAATTTCGTAATACTCGACCTGCATTTCCGGTTCGGCATTGATGGTACGAGCCACATAATCGATCACTTCCGGTACACTTTTCTCCGGTACAAAGTTAGCACTTTCTTTCAACGTACGCGCTATTAGCGGCGCTTTTTGACGTTGCGCAGGCGTTAATCGCACATTGCGGCTACTCATGGCCAGCCCGTCGGATTCGCGAAGGATCGGGCAGGCTACGATAGTAACGGGAATAGCCAGTTGTTTTACCATGGCACGGATCACAGCGATCTGCTGGAAATCTTTGTCGCCGAAATACGCATAATCAGGCGCTACGGCGTAAAACAATTTGCTGACGATTTGCGCCACGCCATTGAAATGCCCCGGACGTTTGGCGCCCTCCATCACCTGCGAAACAAGACCGAAATCAAATTCCCGCGTATCCACCTCAGGATACATCTCCTCTACCGAAGGTGCAAACACATACTGGCAACCGGCGGGCTCCAGCAAGGCACAATCGGCAGCCAGATCGCGAGGATACGTTTCCAGGTCTTTTTTGTCGTTAAATTGTGTCGGATTTACGAAAATGCTGACCACACAGAGATCATTCTCCGCCACGCATTTCTGCACCAGACTAAGATGTCCGGCATGCAATGCTCCCATTGTGGGCACAAAGCCAATTCGTTTTTGTTCCTGCCTCTCTGCGGCCAGGGATTGTTGCAATTCTTTAACTGTCTTAACAATTTTCATCTTTTTAGATGCTGAATGAAGGTGCAAAGCAAGTAAATATTTACGGTAAATGAAAGAAAATTGTTATCTTTGTGCCGTCTTTTAAAAAACTACAGTATAGAATGGATGCAAAAAAGATCTTGTATATAGCTCAAGAGATTACCCCCTACTTACCTGATTCAGAGATCGCAACGATTGCCCGAAACCTGCCGCAGGGCATTCAGGAACGAGGGAGAGAGATCAGGACATTCATGCCTAAATTCGGAAATATCAATGAACGGCGCAATCAATTGCATGAAGTGATCCGTCTGTCCGGCATGAACCTTATCATCGATGACACCGACCATCCGCTGATTATCAAGGTAGCATCCATCCAAGCCGCCCGTATGCAGGTTTATTTTATTGACAACGAAGATTTCTTCCAGCGTAAACATACCACCCAGGATGAACAGGGCAACGAATACGAGGACAACGACGAACGTGCTATTTTTTATGTGCGTGGCGTATTGGAAACCGTAAAAAAACTCCGCTGGATACCCGATCTGATCCATTGCCATGGCTGGATATCCGCACTCACGGCACTCTATATCAAACGTATGTATGCCGACGACCCATGTCTTAAAAATGCTAAAATCGTATACTCGATCTACAATGATCCCTTCCAGGTACCGTTGAAGAAAGACTTCCCCGATAAATTGAAGATGGACGGTGCCAAAGACGCCGATGTCAAAGGGCTGAAAACAGACACCAGCTTCATCGGACTGAGCAAATTAGCCATCGACTTTGCCGATGGTATCATCCAGGGCAGCGAGACCATCAACGAAGAAGTGCTGGCATACGCCCAGAGTAAGGAACAAACACCGTTCCTTCCTTATCAGCCGGCAGATACGTATATCGATATGTTTAATGCGTTCTATGATCAAATATTAGCAACTAAATAAGCACCGTTATGATGAAGATCAAGTGTTTGATACTTGGACTTATCCTGGCTTCCATCTGCCTGGGTGGGTGTAATGATGAACTGAGTCTGGTAGGGCCTACTATTCAGCCCGACTCGGATAAAATTACCGTGTTTACCGATACGTTCAATTTTGAAGCGTCTACGGTATTGATGAATGCGGTCTATGCAAGAACCGACACCAGTCTGCTGGGTGAATTCTATGATCCGTTATACGGCACACTGAAGTCGGATTATATCTGTCAATTTTATTGTCCGGATAATTTTGCTTTCACTTATACACCCATAGATGGGATGATCGATTCTGTGGAATTCCGCATCTATTATAATGCATGGATAGGCGACTCCCTGGCTCCTATGCGCGCCCAGGTGTATCTGGTAGACAAACCGCTTGACAAGTATTACTACACGGATATGAACCCGGCCGACTATTGCGACATGCAAACGCTCCTGGGCTCACAAACGTATACGGCCCGCGACATGAGTGTATCGGATTCGCTATGGGCAACCATCAGCGCCGGTGGCTATACACCGAATGTTCGCATACGTATGCCCAAGGAATTTGGACAGAAGTTCTACAATGAAACCGTGAACAACCGTGCCACCTTTGCCAGCCAGGAGGCATTCAATACGTTCTTCCCCGGTTTATATGTAACCAATACGTTTGGAACAGGGAGCGTACTGAATGTCACCAAATCATATATGTCCATTTACTACAAATATATCATGGAAGGTAGTAAAGGACAGGATTCAGTGGTATACACTCAAGAATCATTCTCGTCTACCAAAGAAGTGATACAGCTCAACCGTTTCCTCAATTCCGATATAGACAAGCTGGTGCAGCCGAACGAAAACTATACCTATCTCAAAACACCGGCCGGCGTATGTACACGCCTTGTGTTGCCTGTCAAAGAGATCGCACCGGTAGTGAAAGACCGCATCCTGAACAACCTTACATTAAGGATTCAGGCTATGCCGCAAAACGACTGGCGGTATGCGCTGGAGCCTCCCCAGTATCTGTTGCTCATACCGGAAGACTCGGTAAAGACTTTCTTTGAGAAGTCCCAGATACCAGACAATGTCAGCACGTATGCAACCACTACCCCTTTTTGGCAGACATCGCCTCTGTATGAGTTCAACAATATTTCCAACCTGTTGACATATCAATTGGCAAAAGCCCCGGATAAAGATCTGGTGATGTGGCTTATCCCGATTAACCTTACGCAATCTTACAACAGCTACTATCAGACAACTTTTACCACTGCCGTCAGCAACTTCTTAAGCCCGTCAGGCGTCACACTTCGAAAGGATGATGATCTACGTAAACTGGTTGTCACCTCGAGTAGGTATAATTAGCTCTATTGGATACCATTCATAAAAAAGGCGCAACATTCGAATGCTGCGCCTTTTTTATTTTCTATAATTACTTACTTCTGTCTAATCGAGAATCCTTCAGATCGCCCCCAATACTTTATTCTTAGCAATGGTAGCCTGAAACTCTTTGAGGTAAAACGGCTCAAAGTAAGCTACATCTTCAAAACGTCCTGCCTCCCAGGCTTTCTCTGCCAACGGGATCATTTCAACGGCCAACGGGTAGACATCATCCAGGAAACAAGCGTTGGGCGATGTGATCACATCCTTACACTTGGCAGCGCCGTTACCGAAGAAGCAAACTTCCGATTTCCGCAGGAGTTCGGCGTACGAATCGGCAGTAATCACTTCGGCCACCGTTTTCCGTACCGGGGCAAGCATCGCATCAAATAAGGCCGAATAGACTTCCATCCGCCTGGCATCCAGCATCGGGCAAAACAATCCACCCGAATCCAACACATAACGGCCGATTGCCGTATGCGTCATCACTTCCAGTGTGGGGATCGCGATCAACGGAATACCATATCCATAACAAAGCCCTTTGGCCGTAGATACGCCGATACGCAGCCCGGTGTACGAACCCGGTCCGCTACTGACAGCCACCGCATCCGGCAGGCGGCCAATGCGCTTACATGCAGCCAATGCTTCCTCCACAAAAACACCCAGCACCGATGCATGCGATGGACCATCAAACGACGTCTGCTCAATAATCACCTGTCTGTCTACAGACACAGCTACAGAACAAATATCGGTGGATGTTTCTATATGTAATATACAGGGCATACAAATTGAAATGATGCGTGCAAAAGTACAAAAACAAATCCAGAGAAGCGGAAAATCCACGGAATAAGTTACCTTTGCACAAACAAAAAAAATATGGTACAATCAATGACAGGGTTCGGTAAGATAACAACCGAATTAGCATCCAAAAAGATCACAATCGAAATCAAGTCGTTAAACAGTAAGCAACTGGACCTGTCTACACGCATACCCTCCGCCTTCAAAGACAAGGAAATGGAGATCCGCTCCCTCCTGTTGCAGACCTTGCTGCGCGGCAAAGTAGATTTCTCCATGTTTGCTGAATATATTGGCAAAGATATACCGACACAGATCAACCTGTCGGCTGTGGAAAGCTATTATACGCAAATCCAGGAGATCGCCGGAAAATTGAATATGCCCTTGCCGTCTGACTGGTTCCAAACCCTGCTGCGACTGCCCGACACTATCAAATCGGAGACAACCGAAGTAGACGAAAATGAATGGCTTACCGTACTTGCTGCCATCAACGACGCCATTCGACAGTTGTGCAACTTCCGTATTCAGGAAGGCAAGATGCTCCATAATCTCTTCAAACAGAAAATAGCAAAGATCGCTGATCTGCTTGCACAGGTGGAAACCTACGAAAGCGAACGGATCGAAAAGATCAAAGCACGCATCATAGACAACTTGGAGAAAGTAGTAGAAAAAGACTACGATAAAAACCGCTTCGAACAGGAGATGATCTACTACATCGAAAAGCTAGATGTGAATGAAGAAAAAAGCCGCCTGACCAACCACCTGAATTACTTCATCAGCACATTGGAAGACGAACAGGGACAAGGCAAGAAGCTTGGTTTCATCGCTCAGGAAATCGGACGCGAAATCAATACCCTCGGTTCCAAAAGCAACCATGCTGAAATGCAAAAGATTGTAGTGCAGATGAAAGATGAATTGGAACAGATCAAAGAACAGGTACTAAATGTACTTTGATACATATCGGACCATCTAACTAAAATAACAGCAATAGTAGCAATGGAAGGAAAACTTATTATTTTTTCAGCTCCCTCCGGTTCAGGAAAGTCCACCATTATCCGCCACCTGCTGAAACGACACCTGAACCTGCATTTTTCAATCTCGGCCACCAGCCGTGCCCCGCGCGGAACTGAAAAAGATGGGGTAGATTATTATTTTCTGACTCCCGACGATTTCCGTCGCCGCATCGCCGCCGGTGATTTCCTGGAATACGAGGAAGTATATGCCAATAAATTCTATGGTACGCTGCGGAGCGAAGTTGAGCGGATGTTGGCCAACGGACAACATGTGATCTTCGACGTTGATGTGGTAGGCGGCTGCAACATCAAAAAACAATACGGCGACCGGGCGTTATCCGTCTTTATCCAACCTCCTCACATCACCGAACTGCGCCGCCGGCTCGAACTGCGTGCCACCGATTTGCCTGAGGTGATTGAAGACCGTATTGCCAAGGCTACGTATGAGCTGGAATTTGCTCCCCGCTTCGATGTGGTGATCATCAACGACAATCTTGAACAGGCGCTCAACGAAACCATCAACGCCGTCAAATCATTCCTCCGGAAATGAAAAAGACAGGTATATTCTCCGGATCCTTCAACCCGATCCATATCGGTCACCTTGCTTTGGCCAACTGGCTTTGCGAGTTCGAAGGCCTGGATGAAGTCTGGTTCCTTATCTCCCCACAGAATCCATTGAAAAAGGCCGATGATCTGATGGATGATCAACTACGGCTCGAAATGGCCCGGGTAGCCGTGGGTAATTACCCCAAATTCAAGGTAAGTGACTTTGAATACGCCCTACCCCGCCCTACCTATACCATCCATACACTCGATGCCTTACGCGCCGCTTTCCCGGATCGTACTGTCTACTTCATCATGGGCGCCGACAACTGGCATCTGTTTCCACAGTGGAAAAACTACCAGGATATCCTCACCCGTTATCCCATCCTTATCTATCCCCGTAAAGGTTACCCGGTTGAAGTTCCTGCTTCCTATACCAACGTGAAAGTAGTGGATGCCCCGGAGATCGAAATTTCCTCCTCTTTTATCCGTTATTCCTTCTACGCAGGTAAAGATGTGAGTTTTTTCCTTCCTGAAAAAATACGTCCATACTTCAATAAATAAAAAAGAGCTGCCTCGCCTTTTGAGACAGCTCTTATTCTTTATATTACAACAAATACTATTCGTTGAAGTCCTTCAATACCTTCTGTAATTCCTGACGCGCGAAAAAGATACGGCTCTTAACCGTTCCAAGCGGAAGATTCAGTTTTTCTGCAATTTCATGGTATTTGTAACCACCCAGGTACATAGAGAAGGGTACTTTCATATCGTCAGCTAAATTACTGATTGCAAGGGTAATCTCCTGCAGCTGATACTGGCCGTCGGGCGAACCGTAGCCGGATTCATTGATCAGATCCAGATTATATAAGTCGGCATTCTGATCAATCACGGTCTGAACACGAACTACTTTATGATAGTTATTGATAAAAATGTTACGCATAACGGTAAGCACCCATCCTTTAAAATTCACATTGTCAACAAACTTATCCTGATTATCAAGTACCTTTAAGGTAGTATCCTGCAGTAAATCCTGCGCATCGTCACGATTGGCTGTCAATGTTAGGGCAAAATTCATCATGTTTTCTTGCAATCCTAACAATTTCTTCTGAAATAATGTTGCATTCATAATTTTAAACTTTTACCTAGAAACCTATTACTAATCCTCATTTATCCTCTACAAAGATAGTGGAGTAAAATATTTTCACGAAAAAATCAATAACTTTCTTTATTAAAATTATATTTTTTGAGAAGTTTATTTTAACAACACCTGAATGATCACTTTATACAACTCCATAAAGAAGTGATAAATTTATTTTACAACAAAATGATTAATATTTACAACATATTCGCAATCAAACCCTCATCTACACACTACATCACCAATCGTTTAAACAAAACAATAATGCATTTCCATCTGTGATTTAATTATCAAACAATAGTCTTTCATTGTACAATATTAAGCATTTACACTCTATTTATACTTACTCTATGCAACAAAGGTAGGGAAAGTTAACACAAGCGCCAACAGATGATATTTATAACCCAATAAATCCATTCTATCTTTCTCCAGTTCAACCAAGCCCGAAGCATGATTAACACCTCAAATCGTTTAACTATCTTTTACAGATCAGTCGTCTTTAAAATAAAAAAACAAGAAAATAAAAGCCAAAACGGGAGAAAATAAAAATACAATTATTGTACAAAAATTACGTAAAACACACATCGATAGCCTGATTACTTTTCAAAACTCTTTTTCAGATATATCAAGGGAGGAAGATAGAAAGCCAACACACCCAGGGCAGTCATCAACACACCGCTAATTGCAAATGTTTGCCCGATACCGATCGTATCAGCCAAAAAACCTGTACCCAACAACCCCAAAAGAGACGGCAACATACTAACACTAATATAAAAGGAGAAAACACGCCCCATGACCGCCGGGTTGATCCGTGTTTGCAACACAGTAGTAAAGGAAGCATTGAATACCGAACCGGTCACCCCGCCGATTATCGTCAACACCACAAACCAAATAAATCCTCCGGTAGGAAGTATGCCGGAAAAGAAAAAAGTGAACCCAAGAATAACATACATCCAATTGATCAGGCTGATCTCATTGAGGCGAACCTTTTTGAGCCCCAACAAAGCTCCTCCTAATAGCGCTCCCCCACCCCATACTGCTTCAATGAGGCTCATTTGAAAAGCATCACCGCCAAAATGCTGAAGCGTCATGAGCGGAAACAAAACACTCACAGGCATAATAATGATCATGGCTACAATAGAGAAACAAAACAACCAGGGTAAGCCACGATGGAGAAGCACTTCAGTCAACGCTTCCCTGCTCTCTTTCCAAAAATGGACATGCTGCTCCTTAGCCGTAATATCAGGATCGGGGATTACAACAAACAACAAGGAGATACAAGCGAAGACAGCTCCCGCTACATCCAACAACAAGATATACGTCATCTTCGTCATCGAAATAAAAAGAGCCCCCAGTGCAGGACCCGCAATGTTACATACGGAAAAGATCATTTGATTAATCCCGGCGATCCGCATCAGTTCAGACTGTGGAGCCAGCAGCGGAACAGAGGCCTGCATGGACGGCATGTGAAAAGCCGAACCGGCCGAACGCAAAGCTAACAGCAGGTAAATATGTCCGATACGTGCAATGTCAAAATAAAACAGCACAGCCAGTATGAGCGTGCAGAAAGCAATGAAGCTATCAGCGAGGATCATCACCCGTTTCCGTTTCCAACGATCGATAAACACACCGATAAATAAACCCAACACTGACTGGGGCAACAAAGCTGCAATGGCAGCCAGTGCAAGAACCTCGGCCGAACCAGTTTCGAAACTCAGCCAGAGGATGATAGCAAAATTCACAATCGAACTGGTCAGGATAGACAAAAACTGCCCCGTCCAGATGATAGCAAACACCCGTTTCCAATTTTGCGTTGTTCCCTGTTCCATGTGTTTATGAGTAAGTAAGATTTGCACGCAACAAGATTCCCCATACCAGGCGAATAAATAAAAGCTACGGGATTCACATCCAGTAGCTTTTTAACACTAACCCTTAACTTTAACCAATGAAAAACAATAATTTACTCTTTTCAAACCGAGTAATGGATAAGCACCATGTACCCAGTGCTACAAATGTAGAAAGTTTTCGGCTAAAAGAGCGAAACAGACCAAAAAAATACATATATTTAACTTTTTTTAATTATTAAATCATTCTTCACAATCCAGCCCTAATCTATATCTTTGAACACAAAAGAAAAAAGAATGGATTGGATCATTATCACCCTGCTTGCGGCCTGTTTACTTCTTCAACTATACGTACTGCTGAAAGGTCATAACCGGCAGAATGAAACGGCACAGTTGTTACAGGAAATACAACGCCTGTTCGACCGGATCGAACATAATTTCCGGGAAGATTTCCGGCTCAATCGTGAAGAAGGGCGTAACACAGCTAAAGACAGTCGCGAAGAGTTACGCCAATCGCTCGACGAGTTCAGAAAAACTTTTGAGCAAGGGATCGCATCCTTCAATAACCTGCAACGTGAAAAATTCACCGCCCTGGATGATCGCCAGCAACGCTTGATAGAGCATACCGAAAAACGACTGGAAGAAATCAAACAGACGGTAGACGAAAAACTGCAGAAAACACTCAACGAACGGATTGGCCAGTCGTTCCGCATGGTATCCGAACAACTTGAAAGCGTACAAAAGGGACTGGGTGAAATGCAAACACTGGCACAGGATGTAGGTGGCCTCAAGCGGGTGTTGAGCAATGTTAAGACACGGGGAAATATCGGTGAGATACAACTCAGTATGCTGCTCGAACAACTATTAGCACCCGAACAGTATGATGCCAACGTACGCACCTGCAAAGGTTCGGACGCCGTAGTGGAATTTGCCATCAAACTGCCTGGACGGGATGATCTGCAGGAGTATGTCTATCTCCCGATTGATGCCAAATTTCCCAAAGACGTATACGAGCAACTCCTTGACGCATACGACCTGGCCGACCCGGTCGCTATCGAATCAGCCGGCAAATTACTTGAGAGTACCATCAAAAAAATGGCCAAAGATATCTCAGACAAATACCTCGACCCGCCATATACAACCGATTTCGGTATCCTTTTCCTGCCGTTTGAAAGTGTCTATGCCGATGTGATCCGCCGTTCGGCACTGATGGAAGAACTGCAGCGCACCTACAAAGTGATCGTAACCGGGCCTACCACATTGGCCGCCATCCTCAACAGCCTGCAAATGGGATTCCGCACACTTGCCATCCAGAAACATTCCGGAGAGGTTTGGCGCATCCTGGGAGCTGTGAAGAAAGAGTTCGAAAAGATCGGCGGCATGCTGGAAAAGGCGCAAAAGAACCTGCAGACAGCAAGCGGACAAATCGGCGAAGTGCTCGGCACCCGTACCCGCGCTATCCAGCGTAAGCTGCGCGATGTAGATACACTCAGCGCCCACGAAGCGCGCTCCATCCTGCCTGAGATCGGCCGGCTGGGCGAAGAAGAAGAGGAGGAAGAGGAAGAAAACACCGAATCATGAAGAAACAACAGATACCGCATACCTACGTTATTATTTTCGCCCTCATCCTGTTTTGCGCCTTGCTCACCTGGGTGATACCAGGCGGCGAGTATGTACTGACTACACTGCCCGACGGCACCCTGTCGTCAGTCTACCAACCCGTAGACCATACACCGCAAACCTGGCAGGTATGTGCAGCTCTCTTCAAAGGTTTTACAGGCAAGGCCGATATTATCGTCTTCATTCTCATCATCGGCGGCGCCTTCTGGATTGTAAACGACAGTAAAGCGTTCGACATTGGCACAATGGCTTTCCTGCGAAAGGTCCGACGGATGGAGCAAAACCGGTTTCTCCGGAAGGTTGGGATTGATAATATATTGCTCACCTCCATCATGCTTATGTTCAGCCTCTTCGGCGCCGTGTTTGGAATGAGTGAAGAAACGATAGCCTTCTGCCTCGTATTGGTGCCGATGGCTATCTCGATGGGATACGATTCGATCACCGGTGTATGTATGGTATTTGTAGCTGCCGGACTGGGATTTGCCGGCGCTATCCTCAACCCGTTCACCATCGGGATTGCACAGGGATTAGCCGGACTACCTCTCTTCACCGGTATTGAATACCGTATTTTTTGTTGGCTTGTGATCAATGCGATAGGTTTCAGCTGGATATTGCGCTATGCGGTGAAGGTAAAAATGAATCCCCAATCATCGCCCGTGTATGAAGAAGATCAGTACTGGCGTGATCTGCACGGCAATGCCACCATCGAATATACCTGCTACACACCGCGTGCCGCCTGGGTGAGCTTCGCTATACTGTCGTTCATACTTGTGCTTTTCTCCATCGCCTACCCCCTCACCACGATGCAAATAGGCAATAGCGCATTCACAGCGCCGGTCATTCCCATATTGACAGCCGCTTTTATCCTCACCTCTATTCCGGCACTGAAAAAGACTATACATATATATATACTGAACCTGCTCTTCTTTTGTATCTTCTTCCTGATAGCCGGCGTAATGGGTTATGGCTGGTACATCATGGAGATAGCCGCACTTTTCTTTGCACTCGGGCTGGCAGCCGGAATTGCCAACGGCCGAACACCTAACGAACTGGTAAAGCTCTTCCTCGACGGCTGTAAAGACATCCTGAGCGCCGCTTTGGTGGTAGGGCTGGCCGGAGGGATCATCGTGATCCTCCAGGAAGGGAACATCATCGATACCATTCTCTTCCAATTGGCCAAAGGGATGGAAGGACTTGGACAGGTAGCTACCGTGGGCATGATGTATGTTATCCAGACGCTCATCAACCTGGTAATCCCTTCGGGAAGCGCCAAAGCAGCGCTCACAATGCCCATCATGGCGCCTTTTTCAGACCTGATCGGCCTCTCCAAACAGGCTACCGTGATGGCGTTCCAGTTTGGCGATGGTTTTACCAACCTCATCACCCCCACCTCGGGCGTACTGATCGCCGTTCTGGGTGTAAGCCGTATCCCTTACGACAAATGGTTCCGCTGGGTATGGAAATTTATCCTCCTACTCGTCGTCCTGGGATTCCTTCTGCTTATTCCCACGGTTCTGATACCGATGAATGGGTTCTGAAATTTTAGGGCAGGATGCCGGGTGAAGAGGTGTTATTTACGAAGGCAACCAGGAGGCCAGTAGAAGGATGGAAATAAAAAAAGCCGGCTCTTTCGAACCGGCTTATCTTTTATCTGGACACGAAGTGCCTTATGCTTCTGCCTGTACTTCCTTGATGGAAACGAATGATCTGTCGTTCTTTCCTTTGCTGAAAGTAACAATGCCATCTTTCAATGCGAACAACGTATGGTCTTTACCGATACCTACGTTTTCACCCGGATGATGCTGTGTTCCTCTCTGACGGATAAGGATGTTACCAGCCTTGGCAACTTCACCACCGAAAAGCTTTACACCTAAACGTTTGCTATGCGATTCACGGCCGTTCTTCGAACTACCCACGCCTTTTTTATGTGCCATTTCCTTTTACTACTTTTTAAACGTTAAGCAACAATTTCTTTTACACTCACTTCTGTGAACTGCTGACGGTGGCCGTTCAGCTTGCGGTAGCCTTTTCTTCTCTTCTTGTGGAAGATCAGCACTTTTTCGCCTTTTACCAGCGGGCTTACTACTTCACATACTACTTTCGCGCCTTCAACCAAGGGAGCACCTACGGTGATTGCACCATTGTTGTCAACCAACAACACTTTGTCGAACTCAACAACAGCACCGCTTTCAGCGTTCTGGATGTGGTGAACAAACATTTTCTTGCCTTGCTCTACCTTGAACTGTTGTCCGTTAATTTCTACGATTACGTACATCTGTTTTTTTTATTTTTAAACAGGTTAGGTCCCGGGGGTGGGCGCCGTCTCCGGCTCCGCTTGTCAACCCTCTGCAGATTTTCAGACCGCAAAATTACTGTTTATGAATCTACTACACAAGTTTTTCGCCCACTTTTTTTTATTAAAAACCAAAGGGGCCGTAATCTTCTTCCAGATCGTCCAGCTCCTGTCCCACGAAGTAGAGGAAATCATCCCCTGCTTTCAGTATCTGGTCGGCAGAAAGTTGTTCTTTCAGCGCCATTAGCTGATCTTTATCAGGCATATACACCAAGGCATGAAAAATGCTTTCGGCTTTATCTTCCGTAAACCAGACACCTGTATAGATACGTTCTTTCAAGATGACCGACAAGGCACGGCTTGCTGCCGAAACCGACAAAGGACCGCGTAAATACTTCACCACACCCGAATACGGCGCTTTGGGACGGATCAGCGAAGGAACCACCGGCTGGTCTTTCTCCATCGGCATATACATCCGGAGCAGTTCATCGGCCGCCTGCTGTGCCGCCGACGATCCCGAGGGGAAGACTACAGAAATATACTTATTCCCGGCAACCGCCTGCAATTGATAGGGAGAAAGGCAGTCGATACAACCGGCTGCATCCGCCCGCTGGCATTTAAACACATGGATCGAATAGATGCCGTATGCATCCGCCGGTGTTGGCATCTCGTATATCTCAATGGAATAGTTCTCACCTTTAAACACCACGTCACGGGCCACAAGTGAAGTCACCCCATATTCCATAAACTGGTCGGCGCCCCCGTTCATAAACCCATATAAACCGGCGCCGGTAAACGTCCGTTCGCGCTTCAATTCCACATCCTGGGCTACCGCCAATAAGGGGAAAAGGAACAGCAAGGCTAAAACCACTATATTTCTTTGCATCTCAATTAGTTTTATATGATCCACCGACAGACAAAGGTACGACAAAGTTCGGTTTCATTGTTGGCAAATCACAGCTGAATAAGATTATTTTATACATTTGCTCATGTATATCGATTCTTAGTTGATTAATGTATAAAATGAAATTCAGACTACTGCCCTTTTTGATTCTTATAGTGGTTACCTATACCATGTCTGCAACGGCCGTAACCGGTAATCCTTTCCTGAAGATGGTGGATCAACCGTATGCTTCCTATATGATGGAGATGAAAGACATCCGCTACCGGATGGATTATGTATGGTCCCGGGAAAAAGCCGACTCTATCATACGGTATATGCATGAAGCCGTTGTAGCTGCAGGGAATGAACGGTGGCAGTTAGAAGAACGTCTGCTGCTGCTCAGTTACCGGTTCCATTATGAGAAACCGGACGCCACACAGGATGTGATAGACAGCCTCAAAACCATCTGCCGCGATGCGGCACAGGTGGGTGATACGGTCATGAGCCTGCGGATCGCATACGATTGGTTGTATGCGAACTGGCACATAGCCCGCGCCTATGAAACGTCTTTCGAACTGGCCAAAGAGAGAGAAAAGGAGCTGGAAAACATCTCGTCGGAAGCATTGCCCGAGAAACTGTTTTTCTTCCGCCTGCTGGGAAATATGCACTACCAGTTCGGCGATTACGAAGAAGCGAGAACCTATTATTCGAAGTTGGTCGATGAGGCTGCCATCGCTGCCGACTATCATCTGCTCCAATCGGCCTACAACGGGTTGGCATTGATAGCCCGCTACCACGACAACGACCTGGCCTCCTCCAACCGCTACCTGCACCTGATATTAAGTATGCCCGAACATCCGACAGCCAGCCGCGGACATACTGACTCCTGGGAAGGGATAGCCCACGGCAACCTGGGCTACAACCACTATTTGAATAAGCAATACAAAGAGGCCATCATCGAATTGGAGTTTGCCCGGAAACGGATGGTTGAACAAAACGACTATACGTTTGCAGGGAAAATGGCTGTAACCCTGGCTGATGCTTACCTTGCACTGGGCGACAAAGCCACATGCAAACAATATCTCGACCAGGCCGAAGCCTACAACAGGCAGGTAGGGAACCACAAACGGCAAACCAACCTCTATCCCGTGTTGTGTAAATACTACCTCAGCATCGGGAATACCAAATTGGGTGAACAATACATGGATTCCGTCGTCGCATCCCAAAAACAGGCTGGAGAAGAGTTCAATATGCTGAAATTAATACGTGCCGAACAACGCAACCACAAGCTGGAGCAGCAGGCCAAAGAAGAAGAACTGAAGAACGAACTCCAGCGCGGAGCGCATTACCGGCAGATGATCGCCGCCATTGTGGTCGTAGTCCTGTTGGTTACGGTATTTGCCTCCATCCTGGTTGTTCTCCTAATCAAAAAAAGGAAGAGCTACCGCATGCTGGCCAAAAAGAACCGGGAACTGGCTACTTCCATCAAAGCCCGCGAAAGAGCATCGGAGACAACACCGGATGAAGACGTCCAATCCAAAGAACACCTGCCGGATGCCGAAACCCTGTTGCGCGAATCGGAATTGCTCGACCGTATCCGCCTGGCGATGGAAAAGCAGAAACTATATACACAGGTTGATCTGACGCTGACCTCCCTGGCTGATGCCCTGCAGGAAAAACGGCAAGCAGTTTCAAGCGCCATCAACCATTGCGCCGGTACTACGGTGACACAGTTTATCAACGACTACCGGGTGAACGAAGCGATCCATATCCTGTCTGATCCCGGCAAAGCGAAACTGACAGTCGATATGCTGGCTGTCCGGGTCGGGTTCAACGACCGCAAAAGTTTCTACCGCACCTTCAAGAAAAACACCGGGCTCTCCCCCTCCGAATTCAAGCAAAACATCCGGGAAAAGGAGTAAGATTCGGTCGCAATTAATACATTGCGACCGCTTTTCTTCCCTCCTCCATCCTCCCTCCATCTTTCTATAAACCAGCCTGTTTCGTTTGCATACCATGCGAATCGGAAATATTATGGTCGCACCTGATCGGAACGCGACCACTTGCCTTTGGCGTATCCTTATTTTTGCCCCTCTGAACCCACTACACAAGCCAATTAACACAACTAATCATATTATGTACATGAAAATGAAACAAATCCTTTTTTGCCTGCTGATGCTGGTGGGCACAGTGACAGCAAAAGCAGCCTCCCAACCAATCGGCACCAGTACCACGAACTGGGAACTTGTAAACGGCGTACTGACAATCAGTGGAACCGGAGATATGCCAAATTTTGCAGCTTTAAGCGAACGGCCTTGGCATAGCAATGCAAGTACAATTACTTCTGTAGTTATTGGAAACGACATCACAAGGGTTGGCGGCAATGCGTTCAGTAGTTGCACAAGCCTGACCGATGTGACAGTTAACTGGGCAGACCCAAGCACTATTGCCTGCGGCACTACACCAGGCACTTCATCATTCGAAGGTGTTACAGTCGCGAATGTAACCCTGCATGTCCCATCCGGAACAGAAGCTGCTTACAAGGCAACCGAACCCTGGATGAATTTCAACATTCCGGTTATTCAGACAATTTCATTTACCTGGGAAAAAAGTAATTTCTTTAACGGTTTCGTGCTGAAAGCTACCAATGGAAAAACCATTACGGTAGATTGGGGGGATGGAGTTAGTGAGCCAAAGACCGGAGCAGGTGGCGGTGAAAATATCACACATATATATTCTAGTGGTAGTAATTATACTGTAACCATTACGGCGGGAGCTGATTGTGACCTTACAGAATTGTCGATTTCAGGGTTCATGGTTCATTCCCTGGACGTGAGTGGTGCTGCAAAGTTAACCACGTTAAACTGTTCCAGCATTCAATTGACCTCACTGGATCTTACTGCGAATACAGCATTGACCACGTTAAACTGTTCCTACAATCCATTGACCTCTCTGGATCTTACTGCAAATACGGCATTGATCACGTTAAACTGTTCCTTCAATCAATTGACCTCTCTGGATCTTATTGCAAATACAGCATTGACTACGTTAAACTGTTCCAGCAATCTATTGACCTCTCTGGGTCTTACTGCAAATACAGCATTGACTACGATAGATTGTAACAGCAATCAATTGACCTCTCTGGTTCTAACAGCAAATACGGCATTGACCACGTTAAACTGTAACAGCAATCAATTGACCTCTCTGGATCTTACTGCGAATACAAGCCTGACAAGTGTGAAATGTTCTGCCAATCAATTACTGGCATCGTTATCGCTTTCAGATGATGCAAATTATAGCGAGGTATCTTGTTTAATGGATGCACTAACGTTGGACAAATTATATGCTATATCCGGATTGATTCCAACGCAAGCATATAAATTTCTTGGAACACAAACGCTTCCCAATCAAACAGTTTCCAAAAATAGCGCGATTGACCTGACGAGTGTTGCCACACTTGGCGATGTCACTACCGTGCTTTCAGTGAAAAAAGACGATGCTGCTGCTGTTGAAGGTACAGACTACTCCTTTACAGCAGGGATGCTGACATTCCAAACAACAGGAAGCTTTTCGGTTGAAATGACCAATACAGCCATTGAGAGCAATGTATATTATCCGGCAAAAGTCGTTGCCACCTATACCGTAACCGAAAAAACAGCGCAAACCATCACCTGGTCGCAAAGCCTGAGTGCCGCCACGTATGGCGACAACACCATCACACTGAATGCGACAGCCGGCAGCGGATTGGCGGTTACTTACGAATCAGACGATACCAGTGTCGCCACCATCAGCGGAAGCACACTAACCATCGTCGGTGCCGGATCGGCCAAGATCACCGCCAAACAAGCTGGAGATAACACCTATGCCGCTGCGCCTGATGTGGAATTGACACTGACGGTGGCTAAAAAAGCGTTGACCGTAACCGGAATGACCATCGCCGATAAGGAGTAC
>JAVBUH010000008.1:0-60923 GCA_031555505.1 Tannerellaceae bacterium | reverse complement strand
GGGAGAGAAAGAGAAAGAAGAACTTGTCCGACTGGTGCGCGCATGGCAAGGGAAGGAAATATTTTTTCCAGATAGTATGGTCTTTATGCGTTACCTTACAGATACAGTTAACTGTCAAATTCCTGATACAGCGTATAAAGTGTTGGTCTATATAGATCCGTTCGGATGCACGAGTTGTAAGTTGAAGTTGGCTCTCTGCTAAAAAGAGATCGGTTTGATCTGCCGGTGTGCATTGATACGGATGATCAGTTGAACAAATTTAATAGATTCCCTACTGATGAGGCTTTTCAGACGTTTTTGCTGGATAAAGACAATAAAGTAATTGTAGTAGGAAATCCTATTGATAACTTGGCTATACGGGATTTAAAGGACACGCTCAATGAGAGTTAAGAAAGGGAGCGTTGCCTGATGCCGAAAACAACTAAGCAAGCTCCCTGGTGTCCTTCCAAATAAAGAAAGGAGGTGAAGGCAAAGATAGTAGAAAAGCTGAATTCAACCAACCATCTATCGAAAAACTGTGGATAGATAAGAGAGAAAAGAAAGTATCCTTAAACTTAAACGAAATTAAAATGAAAACTAAAATAGTAAGTTTTTTCATATTGGCAGCAATTGCGTCTATTGCAGGTTGGAACGTCTTCCAAAGTGGGAATGAAGCGCCTTTGACGGATTTGGCTCTGAACAATGTGGAAGCATTGGCTAATGAACCGTCAAATTGCCCTAATGGCTGTCTTGAGAATGGAGATGGTTGTTGGTGTAATGGATGGCATTCATGTCTTTTAGAGCAAGATAGTATGTATTGTATTTGTTCCCATACTGAGCCCCACGGGCTCAGTATGGGATAATATTAAAATAAAATTTCGAATGAATTTATTATGGAATGTGCTGCTTTTTTTAGGAATTGCGTTCGTGATTGGATGTGGAAAGAGTAGCCAGACTGAACTGTATCAATATGATCGGGATAATGTTTTTGATGTGCATGGGTCTGTCAAATATATTTTTATTGATGATTTAATGATTGGTTCTAATTCTCGATTGTATGTAATGAACGATTATTTGTTGGTTTGTGATTACAAATCATTAGACAAACATGTGCATCTATTTGATATAACTTCTTTCGATTATTTGGCAAGTACGGCTCAAAGGGGGCAGGGGCCAGGTGAAATAGCTAATATTGGGCGAATTGGGATCAATAATAAAGATCGTCTGTTCTTTGTGAATGATCATGGAAAGCAGAGAATATTTGGCTATAAGGTTGATAGCGTGTTTTTAAATCCATCCTATCAGCCAGAGGAAGTGATGGGCATGGACGAAACTCTTTTCCCTGACAAATATCAGTATATCAATGATACATTATGTATTGGGTTGACTATACAACCAATCGGAAGTGCGGACTTTAAGCCGATTGTGGCAAAGTGGAATATGCATACAGGTGCGATTGAACCTATGAAATATGAACATTCTGGCGTGGATAAAAAGCGAATAACTTTTGCTGCATCAGAAACATATGAGCTCTATGTTGAATGTTACAATTATTATGATTTGATTTCGATTTGTGATTTTAATGGTAATCTAATGTGCAATATTTATGGTCGAAGATGGGACGCTGAAAATAAAAAAAGGATATTGTACTATAAAAGTGTATCCTTTTGCGGAGATAAAATATTTGTCACCTATTTAGGTAAAGAGGATGTGTCAGTTGATGATGAAACTAGAAGAATCCAATCGAACTATCCAACCAAATTCATGGTCTTTGGATTAAATGGAGATTACATTAAAACATTAGAAACAGGATATAGGATAGTGGATTTCTGTTATGACAAAGCAAATAATCGAATTGTTATGTTTTTGGATGAAGAGATTCAATTAGCATATCTGAAACTAGACGGGATTGTGGATTAACTAGAAAGCTGCCCGAGAGCGTGCGGATGGCTTTTGTGTGGCATAAACTGTGAAATAGAATCTGTTATCAGATCCTTTCTTTTGGATATTTGACATTAAGCAATGTGGACGCATTGGCAAGTCAACCCAAATTTTGTGCCATGGACAAATAAAGTGACGGATTTGTTGGTTGATGGAAAACAAAAAGGAGCTGCCTCAGGTTTTGAGACAACTCCTTTCTTATTTGGATGAAACAGGGGGTTACAGTCTGTCGGCTGAGCCCAGTACGTTTTCGATTTTATGTTTGTAAAGCTTTTTGGCATTGTCGCGAGCCGGGCCGAGGTATTTGCGTGGGTCGAATTCGCCCGGTTTGGTGGCGAATGTTTCGCGGATAGCAGCGGTCATGGCCAGACGGCTGTCAGAATCGATGTTGATCTTGCAAACAGCGGATGTGGCAGCTCTACGCAATTGTTCTTCGGGGATACCGATGGCATCTTTCAGGGCGCCACCATATTTGTTGATCGTTTCCACTTCTTCCTGCGGAACAGAAGAGGCACCGTGCAGTACGATGGGGAATCCGGGGATTCTCTTTTCGATTTCTTCGAGGATGTCGAAACGGAGAGGGGGAGGTACCAGGTGACCGTTGGCGTCACGTGTACACTGTGCCGGTGTGAACTTGTTGGCGCCGTGAGAGGTGCCGATCGAGATAGCCAGCGAATCGCAACCTGTTTTGGTAACGAAGTCTACCACATCGTCCGGTTCGGTATAGGTGTGGTGGTCAGAGCTTACTTCATCTTCCACGCCGGCCAATACGCCGAGTTCGCCTTCTACGGTAACACCGTTTGCATGTGCATATTCAACAACTTTCTTGGTCAAAGCTACATTTTCTTCATAGGGCAGGTGAGAGCCGTCGATCATCACGGAAGAGAAGCCCATGTCGATACAGCTCTTGCACAGCTCGAATGAATCACCGTGGTCGAGGTGAAGCACGATCTGCGGATTAGCGCAGCCCAGTTCTTTGGCATATTCCACAGCGCCTTCAGCCATATAGCGGAGAAGCGTCTGGTTGGCATATTTACGGGCACCGCTGGATACCTGGAGGATCACCGGAGATTTTGTCTCAGCCGTAGCCTGGATGATAGCCTGCATCTGTTCCATGTTGTTGAAGTTGAACGCCGGGATAGCGTACTTGCCTTCCATCGCCTTTTTGAACATTTCTTTCGTGTTTACAAGGCCTAATTCTTTGTAACTTACCATTGTAGTATATCTTAAATGTTAATGATTTAAAAACTGGTGCAAAGGTACACAAACTTTCGCCCCTACTATGTCTTAGAACCTATAAAATAACACAAAATCAGCGCTCCCTGAAAAAATAAACCGAAATTCTTTGTTTCTTCAACTCTTATCTATACCTTTGCATCCCAAATTTACCGGTTACCAATAACAGTTTGATTATAAATTAAAAACAGATAAAAGCAATGAAGAAAGGTATTCATCCGGACAACTATCGTCCTGTCGCGTTCAAGGACATGTCCAACGAAGATGTTTTCATCACGCGTTCTACTATCAACGCGAAGGAGACGATCGAACTTGACGGTGTAACATATCCGCTGGTAAAGATTGAAATCTCTAATACTTCTCACCCGTTCTATACCGGTAAGGCTAAATTGGTCGACACCGCCGGACGTGTAGATAAGTTCATGAGCCGCTACGGTAACCGTAACAAGAAATAAGTTGGTTTTTGATCATATCACTGCAAAGGGCTGCCTGTTTGGGTGGCCCTTTGTTGGTTCTGGCACATCCCCTTACTTCTTTCCTTTACGGATCAACCCGTAAACTTGTGTTGAGGCAATCGTTTCAGATTTGCCCCGATTTGAAAGCGTACATCTTCAAGTCTGCCCCGATTGGTAGCTTTTGCATATCCTGCAATCGCCACAAAAAAGATAATAACGATCCAAAACGATTATCATAATCTTCGTTCACGAACATCATAATCTTCGTTTAGGAACATTATGATCTTTTTTTCGGGAGACGATAGTGATTTTGAAGGCCAATCCGGCTGATCGAAAACCGGACATTCCACCGACAGTATCTACACGCACGCCTCACCTGATTGAGGCCTGCGCCTCACCTGGTCGAGGCGCAGGCCTCAGGGGGTGTGAGGCGCAGGCCTCAAGGAGAGTGAGGCGCAGGCCTCGTTTGAGCAAGTCCGGCATCTGATCATTTCATCGGCAGTAACAGCGCTAAAACCTACCGTGTAGTGAGCATCCATCTGCGATAACTTCTTATACGAAAATTGCCTTCACCCTTTCACTTTATGCTGGTGATCAATTAGTTACGGTGAAAGGAGAGGCTGTTTTTTTTCTCTTCTCCTGTCACTCTCCTGTCACTCCTTTTCTAAAAAAAGTTCGTCCTGAAATGTTGTCTTTACAGGTGGGGTTACTTGTCAAAGGACCGGCTGAAGAACGGGAGGGCGGTGTAGAGCGCCGAGTGCCAGTATTCCCAGGTGTGGCCGCCGTCACGGATGCGGAGCTGGCAGGGGACTTGGGCGTCGCGCATGGCGCGGAAGAAATCGATGTTGACGTCGAAGAGGAAGTCGTCGTCGCCACAATCTACAAACCAGCTTATGCTACGCAGGTTGGTGATTGTGGTGGCATCGGCGTTCTTTACAAACTGGATAGCGTTGTGTTCGCGTACCGATTTGGTGAGGATGTCCATCTTATCCTGTCCCTGTGAGGGTGTTGAGTTTTCGCCGGGGATGTTCATCAGGGCGCTCATGGCGTAGCAGGCGCAAAACATATCGGCATGGCGCTGGGCATAGACGGTGCTACCGCCGCCGCCCATCGAGAGGCCACCGATGGCACGATGCTGTTTGTCGGCGATAATGCGGTAGGTCTTTTCAATGTAGGGGAGGAATTCGGTATAGAAGAAATCTTCGTAGTTCCAACCCGGCATATTGAAGTAGCCGTTCCATACGCCTTCGTAGATGTTGCCTCCGGCATTGGGGGTGACGATGATCATTTCCGAGGCTTCGCCACTTTCCGTCAACTGGTCCATCACGTCTTTTACATGGCCGCGCGTATGCCAGCCGGAGTTGGTGTCCAGCATGCCATGCAATAAATAAAGCACGGGATACTTTTTGTCTGTCTGCACATCGTAGCTCTTCGGCAGGAATACCGAGTAGGCACGATAGGCATTCAGTGTTTTACTGTGGATCGAATCAGTTACCACACGGCTTTGCGGACCGGGGTTGTACTGGGCTGATACGGCAATGGCTGCCGCTGCCAGCAGGGCTGTCAAAAGTGATTTTCTCATTCTCTTATGTTATTTTATAAAGTGAATACGGTTATTCTTTGATGGTTGCGCAGGCAAATATATACTTTCGTTGGCTTATATGTATAGCATGTATTCACTTTTATCTTACTTTTGTTTTAATATTATCATACAACACGTTAAATTATCCCATGTTATGATTCGAATAAGCCGTTTCCTTATTTCCCTCTTCCTCTTGCTGGGCGCTGTAATTCAGCTGTCGGCACAGGGAGAGATGCAGCCGCTGCCGATAGACAAGCATATCCGCTATGGCAAGTTACCGAATGGACTTACGTACTACCTTCGGCATAATGAGTTACCGAAAGACCGGGCCGATTTCTATATTGCCCAGAACGTAGGCTCTATCCTGGAAGAAGAGAACCAGCGTGGGCTGGCCCACTTCCTTGAGCACATGGCGTTCAACGGCAGCACCCATTTCCCGAACAACGGGATGGACGAGTATCTTGAAAGCGTAGGTATGCGGATGGGTGAGAACCTGAACGCCTATACCAGTTTTGACGAAACGGTTTATATGATTATGAGTGCACCGGTAACACAGGAATCCGTGGTGGATTCGTGTCTGCTGATCCTGCACGACTGGTCGAACTTCCTGGCGCTTACCGACTCGGCCGTAGAGAAAGAACGGGGTATCATCCGCGAAGAGTGGCGCACCGGACAAGACGCCCAGGCACGCCTCTGGGAACAGCAATTGCCGAAGATGTACCCCGGTAGCCGGTATGCCAACCGGATGCCGATCGGATCGATCGATGTGATTAACAATTTCAAACCGGAAGAACTCCGGGCGTATTACCGCAAATGGTATCGTCCCGACCTGCAGGCCGTGATTGTGGTAGGCGATATCGATGTGGACAAGGTGGAAGCTACGATCAAGCGGATGTTTGCCGATATTCCGGCGCCGGTGAATCCGGCTGTCCGTCCCGAATTTGAAGTGCCTGATAATGACCTGCCGCTTGTGTCCATCGCGACCGATAAAGAAGCGCCGCAGACCATCCTCTACCTTTTTTACAAACACGACAAAATGCCCCGCGAACTGACGGCAACCATCAATGGCCTGGTCAAAGACTATGTACAACACGTAGCCGCCATGATGATGAACGAACGTTTCAACGAACTGCTTCAACAGGCCAATCCTCCTTTTGTCTACGCCGAAGCCGGCGATGGCGATTATATGGTAGCCCGCACGAAAGAAGCCTGGACCGTAGCCGCCCTGGTAAAGGAAGGAGCTATCGATTCCACGCTCACGGCGATGGTGAAGGAAACCGAACGGTTGCGTCAGCATGGTTTTACGGCTTCCGAATACGAACGGGCACGCATCAACCTGCTCAAAGAATATGAGTCGGCCTATAATGAACGCGACAAACAGAAGAATAACTCCTATTCCCACGACTATGTGAAACATTTCACCGAAGGCGGTTACCTGCTGGATATGACCGACGAGTATGCGCTCATAAACCAGATCGCCCCGATGATCCCGGTGGAGCAGGTAAACGGCTACATCCAGGATATGATCGGAGAAGACAATATTGTACTGGCCCTCACCGGACCGGCTAAGGAAGGCCTGAAGTATCCGTCGGAAGAAGACCTGCTGCGCACTTTCCTCAAGGCGCGTCAGATACCGGTAGATGCGTATGTGGAAACAGTTTCTGACGATCCGCTGATCCCGACACTCCCGGTACCCGGCATCATTACTTCGACCACTAAAGATACCCGCTTCGACGCTACCGTGCTCACACTAGGTAATGGTGTAAAGGTGATCCTGAAACCAACCGAACTCAAGAAAGACGAGATTTTGATGACGGCTACCAGTCCCGGTGGCACTACGCTTTTCCCTGTTACAGAGGTAGACAACCTGAAAGTGCTGAACAATGTGATCGGCCTTGGCGGGTTGGGTAATTTCTCGGCTGTAGACCTCAGTAAACGATTGGCCGGTAAACAGGTGTCTTGTTCTTCATCGCTGGGGTTGGACAATGAGAGCATGAACGGATCGTGCGCCGTGCGCGACCTGGAAACATTATTCGAACTGATTTACCTCCATTTCACTGCCCTCCGCGAAGATAAAGAGGCTTTTGCTTCGTTCGAGACCCGTATGAAGGCGCAACTGGCCAGTGTGGAACTGGATCCGATGCAGGCGTTCAGCGACTCTATCACCCGTGCTGTGTATAGGGATGATCCGCGTGCACAACGGCTCCGCAGTAAAGACTTCGACAAGATCAGCTATCCGCATATCCTGCAGATGTATAAGGAACGGTTTGCCGATGCGTCCGACTTTACGTTCACTTTCGTTGGGAATATCGATATCGCTGTGATCCTTCCGCTGGTGGAACAGTATCTGGGCACACTGCCGTCGCTCCACCGGAAAGAAGCAGGTGATGTGAAGCAGGTCTCGCCCATCCGTAAGGGCACGTTTGAAAATCATTTCTCACGGCAGATGGAAGTGCCGAAAGCATCTGTGCTCGACCTCTATTCGGGGCAGATGACTTATTCGCTCGAAGATAATCTGGCCGCTACGATGCTGAAGCAGATACTCGACCTTGTCTATACCGAAAAGGTGCGCGAAGACGAAGGGGCTACTTACGGAGTAGGCGTATCGGCTAACGTATCGGCATTCCCGTCAGGACAGACCACGCTGCAGATCTATTTTGACACGGATCCGGCTAAGCGTAAAGCCATGGCTGCTCTTATCCACAACGAACTCAAACGGATAACCGAAGTAGGCCCGCGTGAGGCTGACTTCCGGAAAACGCAGGACAATATCCTCAAGCGCCACGCCGAACGGTTGCAGGAAAACGCCTATTGGCTGAATGCCATAGACGTTACCTACTTCCACGGACTGGACATGTACACCGCCTACGAAGCGACGGTAAAAGCCATGACACCGGAAAAGATCCGCACCTTTGCCCGCACCCTCTTCAACCAGGGGAATAGCATAGAGGTGGTAATGGAACCGTAATATATGCCCGATCAGGGGCATGTACTTACAAATGATGCTCAAACATCCAGGAAAGGTAGTCGGGTTCGGCAAAGGCATTGTTCCAACTGTCGTGCTTCACCCCGGGATATTCCTTGTATTGCACATCGGCGCCGGCTTTCTTTAATACCTCGTAGGCATCGCGGGAGAATTTGACATTTACTACATCGTCGGCAGCGCCGTGGTAGAGGCGGATGGCTGTTTTGCCTGTATATCGGGCGGCCCGTTCCAGGTTGACAGCCCCGCAGACAGGTGTGGCGGTGGCGAAGAAGGAGGGGTAGCGGCACAACAGGTCGAACGTGCCCATGCCTCCCATCGAAAGACCGGTGATGTGGATGCGTTTGGTGTCTACTTTTCCTTCGGCGATGAAACTGTCCAGCAGTTCTTTAGCCGCTGCCAGCGGTTTGGTGATCGGGGCGGATACCGGATAGCTGCGATCCTTTCCGTTAGCCGGCATACGGTAGTCCAGCCAGAAATCTTCAGCCGGGCATTGCGGGGCGATAATAATGGCGGGATACTTGCTGCGGTTGGCATGGGCCGCCAGCATATTGCCACCGTGTACGAGCTGGGCTTCATTGTCAGACCCGCGTTCGCCGGCCCCGTGCAGGAAGAGGATCACCGGATAAGCCTGGCCGGGGACATAATTCTCCGGGTAGAGCACCCGGTAGTTCAGTTGGTAACCCGTAGCCGTAGTGAATTGTCTTTTCAGGAAACTCAGTTTGTCTCCCGCAAGAGCCGGGAGCGATACAAGCAGCGACAAGAGGAACGCTGCAAAATAGGTTTTTGTTTTCATGCGGTATAGATTTTAATCAGATGCTCCAAAAGTAAGGGTTTCTTTTGGATTTGGCCGTTTTCTTTAGAACTATTATAGGTTTGGGTGGGCGGTTGTTTGGGGTAAAGATTTATATTTGCAGGATTAAAACGAAGCGGGCGGAAGGCCCGAATGATAAAAGTTGTGTAAGAAGATATGCTGAAACAACAATTACAACAAAAATTACAACAAAAGCTTTCTCCTCAACAGATCCAGTTGATTCGTCTGCTGGAACTGCCGTCTATTGAACTGGAAGAACGTGTGAAGCACGAACTGGAAGAGAATCCAGCACTGGAAGAGGGGATGGAAGCTTTAGACGATTTTGATGCTGCCGACGGCGGGGACGACGAAGACGGGCTGAACATCTCGGATGTAGACCTGTCGTTGGGCGATTACCTGACGGAAGACGATATACCCGATTATAAACTTCAGGAGATCAGTGAACGGGGCGAGCGCCGGGAAGAGATTCCTTTTTCGGTGGGGCAATCGCTGCACGAATTCCTGCTGCAACAACTTGGTTTGCGTGAATTGTCGGAAAAAGAAATGCAAATCGCCGAATACGTTATCGGCAATATAGATGATGACGGCTATCTCCGACGGGATCTTTCGGCTATTGCCGACGACCTGGTGTTCCAGGCCGGCGTAGAAGTGGAAGAAGAGGAGATTGGGAAGCTATTGACTGTGATACAGGATTTCGAACCGGCCGGCGTATGCGCCCATGACCTCCGGGAATGCCTGCTGCTGCAACTGGGACGAAAGACACAGACGGAAGGAGTGGTGCTGGCTATGGCTATCCTGCGTGATTATTACGACGATTTTGTGCGCAAGCATTATGATAAGATCCTGCGTTCGCTCAATTGTGACGAAGAACAACTGAAAAAGGCGATCCGTGAGATCACCTTGCTGAATCCCAAACCCGGCAGCGCCTGGGGTGGTGCGATGGAGGCGGTAATGAACACGGTGATACCTGATTTTATTGTGGAAGCCAACAACGGCGAGCTGATCCTGAGTATGAACAATCGTGACATCCCCGACCTGCGTATTAACCGGGACTATGCCGAGATGTTCCAGGATTATTCGGCCAGTAAAGCGAATCAAACTTCAGAAATGCGGGATGCTGTCCAGTTTGTGAAGCAGAAACTGGATTCAGCCCAATGGTTTATTGACGCCATCCGTCAGCGGCAGGAAACGATGCGGCGGACGATGGAGGCGATCATTCTGCTACAGCACAACTTTTTTCTGACTGGCGACGAAGCCTCCCTCCGTCCGATGATACTGAAAGACGTGGCCGAACGGGCTGGTTATGATATATCCACCATTTCGCGGGTGAGTAACAGCAAATATGTACAGACCAATTTTGGTGTGTACCCGTTGAAGTATTTTTTCTCCGAATCTATGCAAACGGATAGTGGTGAAGAAATATCTACACGGGAAGTAAAGAAGATCATGAAAGAACACATCGAGGGTGAAGATAAGCGTAAACCACTCACAGACGATGAGTTGACAACAATCCTGAAGCAGAAAGGCTATGTGATTGCCCGCCGTACGGTGGCCAAATACAGGGAACAACTGGATATTCCCGTTGCCCGGCTGCGAAAAGAAATCTAATTTTATACGATGATGAAAACGATTGCCAATACGATATCCATCCTGTTCCATCCGTTGCTTATGGTGACTTACGGTGTGTTGCTGGCCTTATATTTTACGTACCTGGATATGTATCCGATGCGGTTGAAGTTGTTGGTGGCTTCAGGTGCGTTGTTGTCTACGGCCATTATCCCCGGATTGTTTATCCTGCTGATGATACGTACCGGGGCGGCGTCCGACCTGGAACTGAGCGACCGGAAAGAACGGTCGGTGCCGTTCATGATCATGATCACTTCGCTTATGCTTTGCATCTATTACCAATTCAAGATGCACATGCCATTCTGGATGTTGGCGGTGCTGATGGGAGCCGCGGTGGCTTTGTTGCTGGTGTTGTGTATCAACCTGTTCTGGAAGATCAGTGCACATGGCATGGGTATTGGTGGCTTGCTGGGGGCCGTGATGGGTGTCTCGCACCTGCACATGACAAACCCGTATTGGGCGTTTATCGGCCTGGTACTGATCGCCGGCCTGGTATGCAGTTCACGTATTTATCTGAAAAAACATACACCTTCGCAGGTGTATGCAGGCACTTGTCTCGGATTTATATGTACATTTACTGCCTCATTACTCAGTTATTTATATTTATTCATTTAATAGAATCAACATTATGAATTTTCCTGCAGATTTAAAGTACACGAAGGATCACGAATGGATCCGTTTGGAAGGCAACGAAGCTTACATTGGCATTACGGATTATGCACAGGGTGAGCTGGGCGAAATTGTGTTTGTAGACATCACTACAGAGGGTGAAACAGTAGCGAAAGAAGAAGTGTTCGGTACGATCGAAGCCGTGAAAACAGTATCAGACCTCTTTATGCCGGTAAGCGGCGAGGTGCTGGAAGTGAACGCCGAACTGGAAGAAAAACCTGAACTGGTGAATGATGATGCATACGGAAAAGGTTGGCTGATCCGCATTGCCATATCGGATGCTGCCGAACTGGACGAATTGCTCTCGGCTGCCGAATATGAAAAGCTGATCGCTAAATGATACCTGTCGTGAGTATCATCATGGGCAGCACTTCGGACCTGCCTGTCATGGAAAAAGCGGCGAAGTTCCTGGATGAGATGGAGGTGCCGTTCGAAATGCACGCTCTCTCCGCCCATCGTACACCGGCCGAGGTGGAAGCCTTTGCCAAAGGAGCGAAAGACCGTGGTGTCAAAGTTATTATTGCCGCTGCCGGGATGGCTGCTCATCTGTGTGGTGTGATTGCTTCCATGACGACCGTGCCGGTGATCGGTGTCCCTATCAATTCCACGCTGGAAGGAATGGATGCCCTGCTGGCTATTGTGCAGATGCCCCCGGGTATTCCGGTAGCAACCGTGGGTATCAACGGCGCTCTCAATGCCGCTATCCTGGCTGTACAGATGCTGGCTGTGGCGGATACGCAGTTGCAGGATAAACTATTGGCTTATAAGGAAGACCTGAAAGGTAAGATCGTAAAAGCGAATGCCGAACTGGCTGCCGTATCGTTCAAGTACAAAACAAATTGATGTCTTATTTCAATTATAGGCGCCGTCGTTCCTCGGTTGTCCGGATCGGAACCACACCCATGGGAGGTGATTATCCGGTACGCATCCAATCTATGGCCAATGTTTCAACCATGGATACGGATGCTGCCGTGCAGCAAGCGATCCGGATGATCGGGGCGGGTGCTGAATATGTTCGTTTTACAGCCCAGGGCAGGCGGGAAGCCGAAAACCTGGGCGTGATCCGCGAGCGGTTGACCGCGGAAGGCTATACCACACCGCTGGTGGCCGATATCCATTTCAACCCGCAGGCAGCCGATACGGCGGCTTGTAACGTAGAAAAGGTACGTATCAATCCGGGTAATTATGTTGACAGGGTGAAAACCTTCGACCACCTGGAGTATACCGATGCAGAATATGCAGTGGAGCTGCAAAAGATACACGACCGGTTTGTCCCTTTCCTCCACATTTGCAAACAACATGGAACGGCGATCCGGATCGGAGTGAATCACGGTTCGTTGTCCGACCGTATTATGAGCCGTTACGGGGATACCCCGGAGGGGATGGTGGCTTCGTGTATGGAGTTTCTGACCATCTGCCGGGAAGAGGATTTTCCCGATGTGGTGCTTTCGGTCAAAGCCTCCAACACGGTGGTGATGGTGCAAACCGTCCGCCTGTTGGTGCAGACCATGGAAGCTGCAGACATGCATTATCCGTTGCACTTGGGTGTGACCGAAGCCGGCGACGGTGAAGACGGGCGCATCAAGAGTGCCGTAGGTATCGGCGCCCTGCTGTCTGACGGTATCGGGGATACGATCCGTGTTTCCCTGAGCGAAGACCCGGAAGCAGAGATGCCGGTGGCGCGTAAACTGGTGGATTATATCCTCGAACGGGAAGATTATCTTCCCATTGATGCCGTGATGGAGCCGGGTTACAATCCGATAGATCCCGAACGGCGGATAAGCCGTGCCGTAGGGAATATCGGGGGAGGGCAGTTGCCTGTAGTCATATCCGACCGCAGTAACGGCAGTTTTGAATTTGAACATTCGTCTCGTCCGGACTATATATATATAGGAAAGGAAGACCCGGATAATCTGCCGGATCACCTGCATTTGCTGGTCGATGCCCATTTCTGGAAAGATCGGCCGCAGGTCTATCCCTGTTTTATCGCCTCCGAGATTGATGAGCTGGCGTCTTATCATACGCCGATGAAGTTTATCCGCCTCACGCTGCCGGATCTGACGACGCATGTGTTGGAGGTCCTCAACAATGAGGAAGCTGCGGTTGTTCTATTAAGTACAACGCATCGGAACGGAACCGGTTCCCAACGGGCTGCCATGCACGCGATCATGCAGGCCGGATGCCGGGTGCCGGTTGTACTGCATCGTGAATACGAAGAGAAAGATACCGAATCGCTGCAGGTGAAGGCCGGGGCGGATTTCGGAACGTTGTTCCTGGATGGCTTTGGCGACGGTATCCTGTTGCATAACCGGAAAGGGGAACCGGTTGTATCAGATAGTTGCATGTTTGGCATCCTGCAAGCTACCCGGTTGCGGATCAGCAAGACGGAATACATCTCGTGTCCGAGTTGCGGCCGTACCTTGTTCGACCTGCAGACTACCATCGCCCGGATAAAGGCGGCGACTTCGCACCTGAAAGGATTGAAGATCGGGATCATGGGTTGCATCGTGAACGGACCCGGTGAAATGGCCGACGCCGACTATGGCTATGTGGGTGCCGGGCGTAAACAGGTGAGTCTTTATAAAGGTAAAACCTGTATTTTACAGCATATTCCCGAAGAAGAGGCGGTAGAGCGCCTCATCGAATTAATAAAAGAGAACGGAGACTGGCGCAATGAATAATTGGGGAAACCTTCGTCCCTCACAACCAATAAATGAATGAAAGTCAAAATTGTAAATAAGTCTCATCACTCTCTGCCGGCCTATGCTACTTCGCTGTCGGCGGGAATGGATATTCGTGCTAACCTTACTGAACCGGTGGTATTGAAACCGCTGGAACGGAAACTGATTCCTACCGGGTTGTATATTTCCCTGCCCGAAGGGTATGAAGCGCAGATGCGTCCGCGAAGCGGATTGGCTATCAAACACGGGATCACGTTATTGAATACTCCGGGAACGATCGACGCTGACTATCGGGGTGAAATAGGTGTGATTCTGGTCAATCTCTCGGCCGACTCTTTTACGGTGAATGATGGCGAACGGATTTGCCAGATGGTGATCGCCACACACAGCCAGGTGGAATGGCAACCGGAAGAAGTATTGGATGATACGGAACGGGGAGCGGGAGGTTTTGGCCATACCGGTAAACATTAATGAATAGAAGATATGCGTACGCTGCTATGTAGTTTGCTCATTGCCTGGATGGGGATAGCTGCCATTCCTGTGCTGGCCACCGATACACGCAGGCAAGCACCTCAGGAGAACAAAAATCTTTCGGCGGCTGAGCGGCGGAAGTTCGATTACTTCTTCTATGAAGGGTTGAACCTGAAAGCTGCCGGTAAGTTTGATGCTGCTTACGAAGTATTCAACCATTCGCTGGAGATTGATTCCGCGGCCTCGCCTTTACTGTATGAGTTGTCTACGTTTTATGTGCAACTGAACCGGCCGAATAAAGCGGTCGATATGCTGAAGCAGGCCGTGGCTAACGATCCATCCAACTTCACTTACCAGATGGCGCTGGCCAGTTTATCGGGCAGTCTCGGCATGTATGGGGAATCGGCAGAAGTGCTTGAGAATCTTATCGCTGCATATCCGGACAAAGTAGAGCTTAATTATTACCTGGCAGAGTCGTTGGTGCAACAAGGTGAGATCGGTAAAGCGATTGAGGCCTATGATGCATTGGAGTCGGCTATCGGAATGAATGAGTCGCTGTCGTTGCAAAAATACCGGCTGTATACGCAATTGGAAGAGAAAGCGAATGCGTTTAAAGAAATAGAAAAGCTGGCTGCCAAGTATCCGATGGAAGCCCGCTACCAGCTATTGATGGGTGACCTCTATCTCGAAAACAAAGACCTGCCGAAAGCGTTGGCCTGTTATCAGAAAGCGCATGCCATCGATCCTGCCAATCCGTATTACATAGTGTCTATGGCTAATTACTATGAGGCTGCCGGGGATAAGGATGCTGCTGAAACGGAGATACGCAATGCGCTGGTGAATGAAAATCTGGATATAGATACCAAAGTGGGTATCCTTTCCCGTTACATCCTTAAGTTACAGCAATCCAATCAGGGGATTGAAACATCGAATGCCCTGTTTGAAACATTGATCGAGCAACATCCTGAAGACACGGATCTGAAGATGATGTACGGCGGCCTGCTGGCTGCTCAGGATAAGAATGAGGATGCTAAGTTCCAGTTCCAGTTGGTGACTGAGATGGAACCGGAGAACCAGGGCGCCTGGCAGCAGTTGTTGAATATGGCTACTAAAGCGCAAGACTTTAAAGAGGTGATCCGTATCTGTAAGCGCTGTATGGAATTGTTCCCCGATGCGCCTGAATATTATTTCTTCCTGGGTATCGCCCATTATCAGGAGGGGGATTACCCGGCTACATTGCAGGCATACCAATCCGGCTTGGAGATAGTTCCGGCCGAGAATGTGGCACTCAAGTCTGACTTTTACGGTCAGATAGGCGACACCTACTACCAGATGAAACAGCTGGAAGAAGCCTATAAAGCTTACGACGAAGCCTTGAAATACAACGAACGCAACGTGGCGGTGCTGAATAACTACAGTTATTTCCTTTCCCTGGAGAAGAAAGACCTCAAGAAAGCCGAACGGATGAGTGGCCAGACCATCCGTGTGGAGCCCGACAATGCCACTTACCTCGATACATACGCCTGGATCTTCTTTGTGCAGGGCGAGTACTCACTGGCTAAGATCTATATTGAGAAAGCAATCAGTAATGATAAAACCAATAGTCCCGAACTGGCCGACCATTATGGAGACATCCTTTATATGTCGGGCGAGAAAGAACAGGCGGTAGTACAATGGATGCGTGCCAAAGAGTTAGGGAAAGAGAGTAAAGTGCTGGATCAGAAAATTTCCGAGCAACGATATATTGAAGACACAGAAGCAAAATGAGAATAGCGAACAGACATTTTATCTACTTATCCGTATCCCTGTTACTCGCCTGGATGCTGGTTGGGTGTAAATCCTCCAAACAGGTAGCAACCGTTGGACTTGGCGAGGCCAAGACGCATACGGAGTTCTTTGGCTCGATACAAAAACAGGCTTTTGCCTTCCATACGCTGTCTGCCCGTCTGCAGGCGGATGTAACCATGGGGAAAAGTGAAATAAGTTCACGGGTTGACCTCAAGATCGACAGGGATCATGCTTTGCAACTGTCTGTGATCCCTTTCCTGGGAGTGGAAATGTTCCGTCTGGAGATGACACCAGACAGTATCCTGCTGATCGACCGGATCAACAAACAATATGTGTCTGAAAGTGTAGACAAGCTGAAAGGCCAGTTACCGATCACGTTTAATTATTACAATCTCCAGGCATTGTTTATCAATCGTCTTTTCCTTCCGGGTGAACGGGAGGTAGAACCGAAACACTACAATAAATTTCAACTCAAACAGGAAAGCTCGATGGCGGAGATCCGTACCAAAGACAAGATGGGGCTCCAGTATACTTTTTTGGCTGATGGAGAAGAAAAACTATTGTCTACCTACATCACCGATGCGGCCAGCCGCTATGCCTTGCAGTGGACGTATGCCGATTTCCGGCTCAACGGCAATCAGCCTTTTCCCATGCTGATGGATACACAGGCAATGGCCGACGGGGTGTTGATAGGCGGTATCAAGATGTATTTCAATCGGTTGCAAACGGAAGTGCCTGTTCAAATCGATTTGGTGACGCCGGATAAATACAAACGTATTACCTTTGCACAGTTATTCAAGTCATTAGGTCTTAATAAGAAGTAAGCTATGCGGTATTGCTGGTTCGTGTTATTCTCCTGTTTCGTGTTGACCGTATCCGGACAACAGTCGGCTGTCGTGAAACAGCTGGAACAGCAACGCAAGGAAGCCCTGGCTGAAATAGAGATGACCAACCAACTGTTGCAGGAAACCGCTACCACGGCAAAGAATTCGCTCAACCGCCTCAATCTTCTTTCGAGGCAAATCATGTCACGTAAGAAAGTAATCCAGCTACTCAACCAGGAAGTACGGGCCATTGATCGCCAGATAGTAGTACTGCGACGGGAAGTGGCCGGGTTGGAAAAAGAACTGAAGGCAAAGCGGGACAATTACGGTAAATCTGTCCAAAGTATGTATAAGCGGCAGAGCTCACAAGACAAATTACTGTTCATTCTGTCAGCCGATAATTTTGCCCAATCTTTGCGCCGTATGCGTTATTTGCGGGAGTATGCCGATTGGCAGAAGCGACAGGCAGCAGAGATTGTCAATAAGCAGAAAGAATTGGCGGCCAAACAGGAACAACTGGATAAAGTACGTGGTGAAAAGACTACCTTACTGGGGCAACGCGAAGACGAGAATAAGAAACTGGTGACTGAAGAATCAAGCCAAAAGAAAGAAGTGCAACAACTCAACAAACGCCAGCGTGAGTTACAGGCCGAGCTGAAGAAAAAACAACAACAAGCCAATGCCCTGAATAAACAGATTGAACGGCAGATCGCTGAAGAGATTGCCCGAGCTGAGGCCGAAGCCCGAGCCGCCCGTGATAAAGCGTCTGCTGCCGGTAAGGGAACTGAGGCCAAGCCCGCTGAACCTGTCCGCGAAGAACGTGTGGCCGATTCGAAGGGTGGGTATGCCATGACAAAAGCAGAAAAGCAATTGTCGGACAACTTTGCTTCCAACCGTGGTAAGCTGCCGTTCCCTATGAACGGGCGATATACCATCGTTGGTACGTTTGGTGAACAGCAACATCAGGAACTCAAGTATGTGCGTACCAATAACAGTGGTATCGATATCCAGACCACAGCGGGAACCGAAGCACGCGCCGTATTCAACGGCGAGGTGACGCGCGTGTTTGTGGTGCCGGGATACAACAATTCGGTCATTGTCCGTCATGGGAATTACCTCACGGTATATAGTAACCTTAGTCAGGTCTATGTCAAAGCCGGTGATAAGGTAACCACCCGTCAGGCATTAGGCAAGATATACTCCGACACCGAGAATGGCAATCAGACGCTTCTTCATTTCCAGTTGTGGAAAGAAAAGACCAAGCTGGACCCCTTGCCGTGGTTGGATAGATAACAATTTTATACAGACTCTATGCGTAGTAGTTTTGACATTTACTTTGAACAACTATATGTTTCTTACTATGCAAAACTAAAGCGTTTTGCTTGTGAGTATGTTGTGTCTGAAGCTGATGCCGAAAACATTGTCCACGATATTTTTATGGAACTATGGGAAAAGAGAGATCTTTACCTGTTGTCGGCCAATAAAGTGGCCGTTCTTTTTACTTCTGTCAAAAACCGGTGTATCGATCATTTGAGACACCAGGCGATAGAGCAGCAAACAACGATCCATCTTCAGCAGGAATATACTGTTTCTTTGCAAATAAAACTGAACTCATTGGAGGTGTTGGATGAGCATATTTTTTGCGAAACGAGCCTCGAAGACATAATAACAAAGGCGATTGCCTCTCTTCCGGAAAAATGCCGCATTATATTTGTGAAAAGCAAAATCGAGGGGATGAAGCAGAAAGAAATTGCGCAGGAACTCAACATCTCCATCCACACGGTTGAAACCCAAATGGGCATAGCCTATAAGAAACTGAAAGAGGAACTCCGCTATATTTTTCCTTTGTTTATCTTACTGCTATATCTGTCATTAATCAAATCGACTACCCTTTCAAACCGCATCAATACTTCTTTCTCAGCATGTAGTAGGTGTACTGTTGAGAAAGGAAATTGTGAGTCTGCACGTTTCATTGATTAAATTATTTATTTCTTTTTAGCGGATTTCGGAAGTATGTTCGTCTATGTAACATATGAAAGAAAATATGGACGAACTGCTACAAAAGTATATTCTTGGTGAGTTGACTCCTGCTGAGCAGGAAGAACTGTTGCATAAGGTGGACACAGATGCCTCTTTCAGAGAGCAATTGTATGAATACCAGAATTTAAATGCCCTGATAAAATTGTCTGATTATCCCGGGGATGAAAATGAGGGAAGAAAGGATTATGCCGTTTTCAGGGGGCACATACGTAAACGGAACTTCATCAAACGAGCGTTGAGGGTTGCGCGATATGCTGCCGTTGCTGCTGTATTGATTATCTCTACGTGGTGGATTACTTATGCTAATTTTCAAAAAACATTCGATATCACTACAAATACTTTGTATGTGCCAACAGGCCAACGGGCATGCCTGACACTGCAGGATGGCACAACTGTTTGGCTGAATGCCCGTTCAACACTTATTTATCCTTCTCATTTTTTTGGTGATAAAAGAGAAGTGACTGTTATAGGTGAAGCGTTTTTTGATGTAGCGAAAGATCACAAAAAACCTTTTATTGTATCTGCTAAAGGAATGGAGGTGGAAGTTACAGGCACCCGGTTCAATGTGAGCTGTTATCCGGAATCTGATTTTATGGAAACCAGCCTGATTGAAGGGGCTGTTCAGGTGAAAGCGCCTGCTGTTTCAACTACCGCGGTGACCCTTAAACCCAATCAAAGACTCCTTGTGGCAAATGGTAAAATGAAGGTGGAACCTATTGACCATCATTCTTATTTTCTGTGGACAGAAGGGATATACAGTTTTGAGGACGAGAGTTTTTATGATATTGTGCGTAAGCTTGAACTCTATTACGATGTAAAGATCATCATCCAGGATCCCTCCATACTCAACTTTACATATACCGGTAAATTCCGCCAGCGCGACGGGATAGACGAAATCTTGCGCATTATCCAGAAGATTCAGAAATTTAAGGTGAGCAAGAATGAAGACCGGAGTGTGATTACACTGAGTCGATAAAATAAATGTAAAACCCCCATTAAAAATACAATTGCCTATGATGATATGAACTGAGATGTAAAAAGCGATCGGCAAGTGCCGCAAACACCCGCCGATCCAGACAAGTAAACACGAGATACTTAAATTTAATATTCACTTATCAATTAACAAAGATATGGAAAAAAATCCTTTGTTACGAATACCTATCGCACTGAATAATCATGTTAAAGCTTATGTCAGAGTTATGAAAATATCATTTTTCTTACTATTTGTATGTATTGCTCAGGTTTTTGCTGTAAACAGTAATGCTCAGAACGCCGTTATTCGTGTTAGTTCTAACACAGTATCCTTAAGGGAATTCTTTAACGATATTGAGAAACAAACCGACTATCTGGTTGTTTATAGCACCCGGGAAGTAAATGCCACTCAAAAAGTAACATTCAATCAGACATCAGACAAGGTGTCTTCTTTACTCTCTGCTGCATTGGAAAATACAGATATCCAATATGAATTTGAAAATGACTATATTGTGCTCACAAAGAAAGGAATCATAAGCCAGGAGCAGGGAAGCGTCCGCCAGGCAGGTAAAAAGGTCATCGGTAAGATACTGGATGAAGCGAAAGAGCCTATGATCGGAGTGAATGTCCAGGTAAGAGGGACTACGATTGGAACTGTTTCCGATCTGGATGGAAATTTTACGCTCGAAGTTCCGGATGAAAATGCTATTCTGGTTTTTTCTTACCTGGGATATGAAAAGAAAGAGGTCCTTGTCGGTAACCAGGCGTCGATCCAGGTGGTGCTCCGTGAAGCTTCCCTGGGACTAAATGAAGTGATCGTTGTTGGATACGGTACCCAAAAGAAAGGCGAGGTTGCCAGCGCTATTACATCCATCAAATCTGAAAATTTCCTGAAAGGGAGTATCGCTGCAGATGCCGCCCAGTTGATCCGCGGGCAGGTTCCGGGACTTAGTGTGATAACTCCTGATGCCAATCCTACCTCCGAGTCACAGATTGCGTTGCGTGGTATCGCTACCTTAAAAACAAGTGCAAGTCCGTTGGTGTTGATCGATGGTATTCCGGGTTCTCTAAATACTGTTTCTCCGGAAGATATCCAACAAATCGATGTGCTGAAAGATGGTTCAGCTGCCGCAATTTATGGAACACGCGGAACAAACGGAGTTATTTTGATTACTACCAAGAATGTTTCGGGTGAAATGCCTACCGTGGTAGATGTCAATGCTTACTTATCTACCCAACAGATTACCCGCAGATTTTCCATGATGGATGCCGATCAATACCGTGAATTAGTCAAATTAGGTAAACCCGGTGCACAAGATGGCGGGTCGAGTACGGACTGGCTGGATGAAATTTTGCGTACCCCGCTCACACAGATATATAATGTGAGCCTCCGGGGGGGGAGCCGTAACACCAACTACATTGCCAGTTTTGAATATAGAAGTCTGAATGGTATTGTTAAACGATCAGACAATCAGATGATTTATCCCCGTGTGGAGATCACGCATCGGATGTTTAACAATAAGTTGAAGATCAATGCGAGCCTTAGCGGTTACAAACAAGAATATTTTTCAGGATCTGATGGAGGAAGCTACAACACTGAAGTATACCGGAATGCCTTGATTGATAATCCTACCGATCCGGTCAAAGACCAGAATGGTGTCTGGACCGAACGGACATCCAATACGGACTATGCTAATGCCATGGCATTACTGTATGAAGTAGAAGGCAAGAATGAGGCCACTAACCTGAGAGCATTCGGAACGGTTACCTATACACCGGTTGAAGGACTTAACATCAAATACCTGGCCTCTACCAATGTATACAACCAGGTACGTGGATATTATGAAACCAAGAAGCATCTTTCTACCGTAAAAAGTAGTAGAAATGGTTATGCTTCACGAGGAACTACCCGTACATCGGAAGATATCTCGGAGTTGACAGCCCAGTATAATAAGACGATTAAAGACCATTCGTTCACGCTGTTAGGCGGCTATAGCTGGTTACGGGATAATTATCAGAACTATTATATGCAGAACTATAATTTCCCTTCTGACAATTATACGTATAACAGCATGCAATCCGGCCAGGCGTTGGTAGACGGACGTGCTACAGAGAATTCCGAACAACGGGAGAATACGTTGGTCGGTTACTTTGGGCGTGTGAACTATAACTACAAAGGTAAATACATGTTTGCTGCCAGTCTTCGCTATGAAGGATCATCCAAGTTCGGTGCAAACTATAAGTGGGGGACATTCCCTTCCGTATCAGGTGCATGGAATATCAAAGGAGAAGACTTTATGAATGATGTATCTTTCCTGAGTGTATTGAAATTACGTGCTGGTTTTGGGGTAACAGGTACCGAACCTTCTGATCCGTACATGTCGCTTACTGTCTTGAACTTTTCAGATTATATTTATTATGGAGGACAGTGGCTGAAGATAATCAAACCGAATTCAAATCCCAACCCCGACTTAAGGTGGGAACGGAAAGAGGAGACCAATATCGGATTGGATTATGGTTTCTTTGACAACCGGCTTTCGGGTACCATTGATGTCTACAATCGAACCACGAAGGATATGTTGTGGGGATATGCCGTGCCATCACCTCCCTATATCTATTCAAGCATGATGGCAAATGCCGGATCTATGCGGAACAGGGGTGTTGAATTGGGGCTGACGGCTGTTGTGGTACAAACCAATGACTGGCGCTGGAGTTCTACGGCCAACTATTCTACCAATAGCAATAAACTGTTGTCGTTGTCCAACGACAAGTATATTTCGGCAGGATACTCAGACGAAGGAGGTACCGGTGCCCCGATGCAGCAAACCACACACCGCATACAGGAAGGAATGCCGATCGGTATGTTCTATGGATATAAGGCTATTGATATTGACGATAACGGACATTGGATTATTGAAGGTGCCGATGGAAAGCCAAAGCCTATTTCCGCCTTGCAGCCCACGGATAAAAAATATATAGGGAACGGATTACCCAAACACTATGTCAACTGGAACAATACGGTCGGCTATAAAAAATTCGATTTGACTCTCACCATGCGTGGTGCGTTTGGCTTTGATATCCTGAATATGGCCGCTTTGCAGTATGGTGCGCCAGTGATGCTTACCAGAGGTAACATTCTGTCAACGGCCTATGACAATATTTTTGGCAAACGACCCTTGGCCGACGATCAGTCGTTGCAATATGTGGATTACTATATCGAAAAGGGAGATTATTGGAAAATAGACAACCTGACTATCGGATACACGCTTGACTTCGATAAAACATGGATTCAACGTCTCCGTGTATATGGAACGGTTACCAACCTGGCCGTTATCACCGGTTATTCCGGTATCGACCCGGAAGTAGGTGTAACCGGATTGGCACCTGGTGTGGATAACAAAAACCGTTATCCGGCCGCACGTACGTTTACCTTGGGAGTGTCTTTAAAGTTTTAACAATAAAATGATTTGAATATGAATAAGCTATGTAAATTAATGATCATTGCCTTGTTTACCGGTCTGGTGTCCGGATGCAATGATCTCGACGAAGTCGCATATTCTTTGGTTACCGAAGATACATATACATATACCACAAAAGACTTTAATCCTGTTGTGGCCAGTTCATACAGGTACATTCGCGATTATGTGGATCACAATAACTATTTTGCCGCTCAGGAAATAACCGCAGATATACTGGTGATGCCCCCCAATCCTTCCGGTTGGGACGATGGCGGACGATATCGCCGGATGCACTACCATGAGTGGAACTCCGAACAGTTACATGTGAAGAATATGTGGAATACCTCTTACCAGGGTGTATTAATCTGCAACAGTATCATCAATCAGTTGGAAACAGGGAAACTACCTGCCCCTTCTACTGAAGAGAAAGAAAAGGCGATTGCGGAAGTCAGAGCCATGCGTGCTTTTTACTACTGGGTTATTTGCGATAACTATGGAGATGCTCCACTGGTAACAGTTCCCTCGAATGAGTTGCCTACAAGTAGTACGCGCAAAGAGATTTACGACTTTATTGTGTCCGAACTTACGGCGGTTATCCCGGCATTAAGTGAAGAACAGGGTGGCAAACAATACGGCCGGATGAATAAATGGGCCGCCAAAACATTGTTGGCCAACGTATACCTGAATGCAAAAGTGTATATCGGAGAGGAGCGTTGGAATGAATGTCTCGCTCAGTGCGACGATATTATCAACAGCGGTAAATGTGAACTTTCGGCTAACTACAATGCGTCTTTCAGGGCAAGTGGCATGGAATCTTCCAGGGAGATATTGTTTACAGTCCCGTTTGACAGGGAACGTGCCAAGGTATCCGGTGCCAATGCGTTGTTCATGATCTCCTGGCATGCCAAGCTGAAACAAAAGTTCGAAACAGAATCAACACCGCATGGCTGCGGTTCGCTGATGGGTATTACACAGTTTATCAATACGTATCACCCCCATGATACCCGTCTGAATGATACCTGGTTGATGGGGCCTCAATATGCTGCCAACGGAACACAATTGGTGGGTAGTTACGATAAAAAGGATCAACCGTTTGTCTACACAAAAGGACTTCCCGACGGAAACTATACCTCCGAAATGGAAGGTTTCCGGATGTTCAAGTTTGAAGTGGAAAAAGGTGCTACGGGAAACTGGAATGATGATTATCCGGTGTTCCGTTATTCAGAAGTGTTACTGATGAAAGCCGAATGCCTGCTACGGACCGGAAAACCGGGTGCGGGTGCATTGGTAACGGAAGTGAGAACGCGGGCATTCAAGGATAATCCGGCTGATGCTGTTGTTACGGACGAACAGTTGAAAGAAAATTCATCCTATCAATATGGATACGTGGAGAAATACAATATAGTCGATCCCGGAAATACCGAGCCTGTCGCATTGGGCCGGTTACTGGATGAATTGGGATGGGAATTTGTATTTGAAGGGCATCGCAGAAGGGATATGATACGGTTTGGCATTTATACAAAGAAAAGCTGGCTGTCTCATAAACCTCAGGGTGATTATCGTACAGTGTTCCCTATCCCGGAATCCGTACTCACCTCAAATCCGAATCTCACCCAGAATCCCAGTTATATGAATTAACAGCAGCTGAGGCCGTTTATACGGAACGGCCTCAGTTGTTTCTGCACAGATTCCTCCTTATTATAGGATGTTGGATGATTTTAATATTACTTTTGCGTACATATCATGCAATCACTATAGTGCGGAATAAGTTTTTGAATATGAAACGAATAATTGCTTATGCCTTACTGCCCCTGTTCACGGCAGTATCCTGTACGGATATCGATACGAATCCTCCGGTGAGTGACGAAACACTGATTCCCGTTCCTTTTCAGGATGTGGTACTTCAAGACAACTTCTGGCTTCCGCGTTTGAAGACCCAGAAGCAAACCCTTGTACCTTTTGCCCTGGAGAAAACAAAGCCTGCCGTTGAAAACCTGCGTCGTACGGCTGAGTACCTCAAGGGGAATAAAAGCGAGTTGCCTTTTCCCCACCGGTATGTGGCATCCGACTTGTATAAGGTGATGGAAGGGGCATCCTATCTGCTGGCTTTGGAACGGGATACGGCGCTGGAACGACAGATGGATGAGATTATCGATATCATTGCTGCCGCTCAGCAGGAAGACGGGTATCATTACGAATCGCATATCACCGGCGTTTCCAAAGATGCCAAGCAATGGGGTGGGGCCGGTATGGGCGATAAGCCGTATTCGTGGGTAGTACATAGCCATGAACTGTATAATATGGGTCACATGTACGAAGGTGCGGTGGCATACTATCAGGCTACGGGTAAAGACCAATGGTTGCAGGTCGCGATCAAAAATGCCCGGCATATCAACCATGTCTTTTTTGAAGGAGATCCGGCCTACAATGGAGGGAAACCTGTTAACCAGGCACCCGGTCACGAGGAGATGGAACTGGCATTGGTCAAACTGTACCGGGTGACCGGCGATTCGCTCTACCTGCAAATGGCCAAACGGTTTATTGATCTCCGCGGGGTGACGTACAAACCCGAAGGTGAGGGAGTAATGGCGCCTGAATATGCACAACAACACCTGCCTGTTAGGGAACAGACAAAAGCCGTAGGCCATTCCGTTCGTGCGGCATACCTCTATTCCGGCATGGCCGATGTGTCTGCACAGACCGGCGACAAGACCTTGCGACCGGCTCTGGATAGCCTTTGGCATAACATTGTGGATACACGCATGCATATTACCGGCGGATTGGGTGCTGTACATGGTATCGAAGGTTTCGGACCGGAATATGTGCTTCCGAATAAAGAGGCCTTTGACGAAACCTGTGCCGCTGTGGGTAATGTACTCTTCAACCACCGGATGTTCCTGATGGAAAAAGACGGGAAGTATATAGATGTGGCCGAGGTGGCGCTATTCAACAACGTACTGGCCGGTGTCAACCTGGAAGGTAATAAGTTCTTCTATATCAATCCGCTCGAAGCCGACGGACGTACTCCTTTCAATCACGGATTGCGGGGACGTTCGCCCTGGTTTGGAACAGCCTGTTGCCCTTCCAATATGGCGCGCCTTATTCCGCAGGTACCCGGAATGATCTATGCCTATACAAGTGATGAGATATACTGTTCGTTCTATGCAAGCAACTCCACCGATATTCCGCTAGCGGCTGGAAAGGTGGCAGTCCGGCAGGAGAGTAATTATCCCTTCGAAGGGCAGACAGTGCTAACTGTTACCCCTGCAAACGAAGGCCAGGTATTTACCCTACGTCTCCGTATCCCCACCTGGGCGGGTACACAGTTTGTTCCCGGTGAATTGTATCATTACCTGAATCATACCAGCGAACAATGGGAACTCCGGGTAAACGGAAAGAAGGTGAAAGCTCCTGTCAGAAATGGGTATGTATCTATCTGCAAACCGTGGAAGGCAACAGACAGGGTAGAGCTTATACTGCCGATGCCTGTCCGTTTCAACCGGGCAATCGATCAGGTAGAGGCTGATCGCGGGCGGATATGTGTGACCCGTGGTCCGTTAGTTTACTGTGCGGAGGCTGCCGATAATACAGTCCCTGTTCAACAGGTATTCATTGAGCAGCTAGCTCCCGTTGTCGAAATCATTCGCGAAACAAGCGGTTTGTTGGGCGGCATTGATCAGCTACGTATGCCGGCCAAAGCGGCTGGTATAACGGAGAACGACACGAATAAGGATATTACGCTCAGCCTGCTTCCCTATTATGCCTGGGATAACCGGGGCGACAGCACGATGATTGTCTGGTTTTCCGAAACCGACAGCCTGGCCCGTGCTTCCAATGGAAGAAGTGAAATAATGAACATAACTAATTAGAATTCACATGAGAAAAATAGTTTTATTGACTTTTTTTGCTTGTATCGCGGCAATGACCGTGATATACGCGCAGGGAAATACCCCACTGGCCGGTAATTATCTCAACAACCGCTCCCCGTTGCTGACAAAACCCTATGTGGAACTTCCGATCGGAGCCATCCAACCGGAAGGCTGGATAGAAGAACAACTGCTGCGGATGACTACCGGCATGACCGGTAACCTGGACGTCCTTTACGAGATAGTAATGGGCTCGCGTAACGGCTGGCTCGGGGGTGATGGCGACGTGTGGGAACGTGGTCCGTACTGGATCGACGGCCTGTTGCCACTGGCCTACATCCTCAACGACAAAGCGTTGATTGCGAAAGTGCAACCCTGGATCGAATGGACGCTGGCATCGCAGAAACCCGACGGTTATTTTGGCCCCGATACCGACCGCCCGCGTGAAGCCGGCCTGCAACGCAATAATGCCCATGATTGGTGGCCGAAGATGGTGATGCTTAAAGTGATGCAGCAATACTATATGGCAACCGGCGATCAACGGGTGATCCCCTTTATGACCAACTATTTCAAATACCAACTGGCCGAGCTACCGAAGACACCGCTGGGTAACTGGACTTTCTGGGGTGAACAGCGTGGAGGCGACAACCTGTTGGTGGTCTACTGGCTCTATAACATCACCGGCGATGCTTTCCTGCTCCAACTGGGCGAACTGATCCACAAACAGACATTCAACTGGACAGACGTTTTCCTTCACCAGGATCATCTTTCCCGTCCACTCAGCCTGCATTGTGTGAACCTGGCGCAAGGTTTCAAGGAACCGGTGATCTATTACCAGCAGAGCAAAGACCCAATACAGGTCCAGGCCGTCAAAAAAGCCGTGAAAGATATGAAGCATACGATTGGTTTCCCCACCGGTCTTTGGGCGGGCGACGAGTTGCTTCGCTTCGGTAATCCCAACCTTGGATCCGAACTATGTACGGCAGTTGAGATGATGTATTCACTGGAGAATATGCTCACTATTACCGGCGACGTACAATGGGCCGATTACCTCGAACGGGTGGCTTATAATGTGTTGCCCACACAAATCACCGACGATTTTTCCGCCCGGCAGTACTATCAGCAGGTTAACCAGATTGCTATCACCCGTGATTGGCGTGACTTTGTGACACCCCACGAAGATTCCGACAACCTGATGGGCCTGCTCACCGGTTATCCCTGTTGTACTTCCAACCTGCACCAAGGCTGGCCCAAGCTGGTGCAAAACCTGTGGTATGCCACGGCCGACAATGGCTTGGCCGCCCTTGTTTATGCGCCTTCGTCAGTCACGGCTAAAGTGGCCAACGGTATCGAGGTGAAGGTAAAGGAAGAAACGGCCTACCCGTTTGATGAAACCATCCGTTTCGGTTTCTCATTTATCGGCAAGCAAACGAAGAAAGCCTTCTTCCCCTTCCACCTGCGCATTCCGGCCTGGTGTAACCAACCGGTGATACGCCTTAACGGGGCTGTGATCGCAGTAGATGCATATCCCGGACAGATCGCACGGATCAACCGTGAATGGCAGCATGGTGATGTGCTGGAACTTGAACTCGGTATGAAAATAAAAGTCGATTATTGGTTCGACGGCGGAGCAGCCATCGAACGGGGTCCGCTGCTGTATTGCCTGAAACTGAACGAAAAGTGGGAAAAGAAATCGTTTGAGGGTGATGAAGCTAGCCTATATGGAAGGTGGTACCAGGAAGTAACTACAGACTCGCCGTGGAACTTCGCCCTTACCCGCAAGCAACTTCAGCCGGCTGTGATCGAGAATTATTTCAAAGTGGAAAAGAAAGGAACGGTAGCCCGTTACCCTTGGACACAAGCAGATGCCCCGATATCCATCAAAGGGAAAGGCAAACCCATCCCTACCTGGAAAATGTATCGCGGCTCGGCTGGCTCTGTCCCCTTCTATACCCAACATGGCAACGATACGGAACCGGAAGTAGACATTGAGTTGATTCCTTTTGGCTGTACTACATTGCGAATCACCGAATTCCCCGTCAGGAACTAATTCGTGTGATATAAAACAAAAAGGTGTGTTTCATTCGTTGAAGCACACCTTTTTTGTTGCCGGAACTGTTTTATTCTAAAAGGATTGATCACGGCAGGTGAGGAGCCAATGATGCAGAAAATAATAACTAACGGGTTCAGCTGGTACCGCCGGCATCAGGCGCTTGTATTGGTGAGTGCAGCAGTGTTACTGCTTGCTTCGCTGTTGCTGCTGTCTCCACGGCAGGAAACAGGTTTCTATGTGTTTCTGGGATTGAAAGCCTTAGGGGTAGTCCTTTATATCGCCATCATAATGGTCAGACAAAATATAGCCCCTGCTTTTGTCGAACGCCTGTGTTCACTGACTACATTCACAGATTGCCGGCAGGTAATCCGTTCCCGTCCGCTTGGCATAGTGGATATGGCCGATGTCGGGGTTGTTTATTTTTCGGGAGGGTTACTGATATTGCTCTCCGGATTGACAGGCTTCCATACCCGTATACATGCCACGTTCCTTTTTGTCCTGTCCTGGCTTTCGATCCCTTACCTGCTTTTCTCGCTCTATTATCAGTATGCAGTGATAAGGAAATGGTGCACGCTGTGTCTTTCAGTCTGGTGTGTGATGGTGGTGGAGATCGCCTTGTCTCTGCATTATGGTATGGCGCTCACTTATTTGGGGATATCATACTGGAAAAATGGGTTGTTTGTTTTATCCGTTTTCCTGTTTGTGGTTGCTGTCTGGAGGATGATGTCACACCGTATTGTTAATGGTGAATCTATAGGCTTGTATAAAGAGGTGAATAGTTAATCTCGTTTTTTGTGATTAAGATAATCCCATCTTAGCTTGTTTTGGATGTAGGGTCCTGTGTCAGTGTTCCGGGGTTGATCGTGTGCACAAGCCGTCTGTTAGATTGGCATCTGATGATTTTGCCTACTTACTGATTTTTATGTAAAATTTACTTTTAAGGATTAAAAGCAAAGGGAGTGACGGCAAAGACACCCCCTTTGTTCACGCTACTAAAAGGTGAATCAGACTACCTTAATAACCCGGGTTTTGTTGCAGCTTCGGGTTTTTGTCCATGCTGGTCTGCGGGATGGGCAGATAGCGGTTGTGCGGGGCAAAACTCCGGTCTTCGATCAAGCGGTCTGCTGCTGCTGCGTTTACATTGATGGTGGCCCGTTTGTAAGGATCGGCTTCGTTGTAATTGATGGTGCCCACCACACGGTTCAGTGTGCCGTTCAGGACGGTTTCTGCCACCATCTTGCCGTTGGCGTCTTTCCATCTCACGATGTCCGCACGGCGTACGCCTTCACCGGCCAGCTCCACGCCGCGCTCGCGGCGGATCAGGGCACGCAGTTGCTCTTTGGTGCCGTATTTGGCGCGATCAACCGCCGGCATGCCCACGCGTAAACGTACTTGATCCAGTGCATCGTAGACATCGGCCGACGGGCCAGACAGTTCGTTGGTCGTTTCTGCGTAGGTGAGCAGTACTTCGGCATAACGGAACACGATGGGGCTGGCCGCCGTGTTCCAGATATCGCTGTATTGATCCATCGGTGCAAGGTATTTGGCCCATGTCAGTGACGTTTTGGATGCATTGTCGGCCACGAGCGGATGATTGGGATTGTCATTGCCGTCGGCCATTTTCCGGTCTAATGTGTTGAGCACTACTTTATCCTTCCCATTCGCTTTCCAGTCTTGTCCGGGGAACAAAACCGTCATAGCCATACGCGGGTCTCTGCCGGCAAACGGGTGAACGGGATCATAGGCGGGCGACTCTTCTTTCGTGAGCCCATCGGCCATTTCGTAGGCATCTACCAGGTTTTGCGTCGGAACGATAGACGACCAGCCACCGTCGGCATTGTTATACATCTGGCCGATGGTGCCTATGCTGTGCAGTGTTTCGATGTACTGTGCAGCCAGGATGATTTCGCCGGATGTCTGGCCGGCGATGGTAAACAGGTTGGCATAGTTGGCATCCAGTCTGTACTGATTTAACTCCATGATCGCTTTAGCGGCTTCCTGTGCCCGGCTGTAGTCGCCCCAATACAAGGCCGAACGCATCTTGATAGCGAGGGCGGCGCCTTTAGCCACACGGCCACGGGCCGATGGGGTAACGTTGATGTCCGGGATCACCGCATCTATTTCGTCGTATACGAACTTCTTCACTTCTTCTTCCGAGTTGCGTGCTACTTTGGCTTCATCGGCGCTGGTGTAATTAGAGATGATAGGTACGCCGCCGTACCAGAAGTTCATCGTGAAATAGTCGAAAGCACGAATGGCGCGTACCTGCGCGATCAGGTCTTTTTTGACCGCTTCGTCAGGGAAGGTGATCTGTTCAACGTTCTCCATGAATGTGTTGCAACGGCGGATCGTCTTGAAATCATAGAAAGACGTTCCATAGTCGGACGGTTTCAGTTTACCATTACCCATGACGGTATAGCCTTCCCAGGTAAAGTTATTATATCCGAAGTCGGAAGTACAATCCATATAGAATAATACGCCTCCATCAGCTCCATCCAACCAGTCGTTGTAGCAGCCGATTACAAATTTCTGCGCATCCTCCGGTGTTTTCCAGGTTGTGGCCGGAGAGAGTGCGTCGTGGGGAACGGTATCCAAAAAGTCTGAACAGGAGGTGACCGTCAGCCCCATGCCTGCCAGTATATATATCAATAAGCGTTTCATATCATTATGTTTTTGATCAGGTGAATAAATCAGAAGGTAAGATTGACACCGAAAGCGTGTGTCTGGATCAGCGGATAGGAAGAACCACGTTCAGAGTCGGCTTCCGGGTCGAGGTTGATCGGCATGGCATCGAATGTCAGCAGGTTTTCAGCCGAATAATACACCCTCAGGTTAGACAATCCGAGTGTCCGGATCCATTTGCCCGGGAAGGTATATCCAAACTGGAGGTTCTTCAACCTTACATAACTGGTGTTTTGCAGCCAGAAGGTAGACATGACTTTCGACGGGTGGCTGCTTGATGACAGAGCGTCAAACACGCGTGGCATCTGGGCATCGGTATTTTCAGGGCTCCAGGCATCCTTCCATATAGAAGCCGGATGAGAATTATCGCCCCTGAAATCACCGAATGCTTCGCTGCTGTAGATACGTGCCGCTTTAGCTGCCCCTGTAAATATCATCGAAAGGTCAAATCCTTTATAGCTTGAATTCAGATTCAGGCCAAAGGTAAATACAGGATTGGTGGAATTACAGATAATCCGGTCGTCGGCATTTACTTTGCCATCCCCATCGGTGTCGGCATATACCAGGTCGCCTGCTTTGAATTCATCGGAGAAAGGAAATCCGGGACGGGCTTGTCCGGGGCCGGGTCTTGGTCCCCAGTATTTGTCCATATAATCTTCTGCCTCAGCTTCCGATTGGAACATCCCAACGGCTTTATACATATAATATGAGCCGATCGCTTCTCCAAGCTGGTTGCGTTTGTTGGCATTGTCCGGATCTGGCATATAGTCTACTCCACCGAGGTCGAGTACTTCGTTCTTGTTATAGGCAAAGTTGCCTGTAGCTGAGAATGACCAGTCGTTCCAAGTATTGCTGTAGCCGAGGCTTACTTCGACACCGCGGTTCACCATCGCGCCTACGTTGTCTTTATAGGCATCCAACCCGAATTCATCAGGAACGGGGACCAGCATAATGATGTCTGTTGTCTTACGGTCGTAGTAGTCTACCGTGGCATTGATCTTGTTATTGATTGTCATGTCCAGTCCGAAGCCATACGTACGGGCCTTTTCCCAGGAGATGGTCGGGATCTTATATCCTTTCTGGTAGTAGCCACTTGATAATGCGCCTCCGAACGGATAGTTACCGTCCAGGTTGTAGGTGTTCATCCAGGGGTAGTAGTCGTCCTGGTTTTCACCGGAACCGCTCAATGCATCCTGGTTACCTAACAACCCCCACGAAGCGCGCAGTTTCAGGTTGTTCAGCCATACCACATCTTCCATAAAGCCTTCCTGGCTGATGCGCCATGCTGCAGAGAAAGAAGGGAAGTAACCCCAGCGTTGATCCGAGGCAAAACGGGAAGAGGCATCCGCGCGGATATTTCCTTCCAACAGGTATTTGTCGGCATAATCGTAGTTGATACGTCCGAACCAGGAGATCATAGCCAGTTCGCGCGTCAGCCCTTCGTTCTTTTGGGTAGAGGCGTCGCCGGCATTCATGTCGGTCAGGTCGTTGGTGGGGAAGTTCTTCCTTTCTTCTTTGTTGTAGCTGTAGTTATACTTTTCGGTATGCCAGCCCAACAGTACTTTCAGTCCGTGCTCGTTGAATTTCTTATCGTAATTCAGTAAGGCGTCGAAGTTGGTACGATCCCATTTGTAGAAACGCTCATCCAGTTTATTCGGCTCAGTAGCTTTGTTGGGATTGTACTGGATGAATTTCTGGAACGCTTTATAATGCTGGTTATTGTTCACATACGAACCTTGTAGGGTGGCTTTCAGGCCATCGATAATCTCATAATCGGCGGCCAGGATACCGGTGAAGTTTTCGTTGTACCGGTCTACGGTTTGGTCCACATCGAGCCAGGCCATGGGGTTACCATCGGAGATAGTACCGTAGGTGCCATCCTTATACCGGTTGGTAATCCAAGGGGCAATGATGTTCAATTGGCGGATGATCTGGTCGGAACTGCCGCCAGCGTAACTGCTGTTCGGGTCGGAATAGTCGTTTTTGATGTACGACATGCTCATCCGGACTTTCAGTTTCGAGGTGAGGTTGATGTCTAGGTTGGTACGTCCGTTGAACTGCTTTCTTTCTGCATGGGGAAGGATGCCTTTCTGCCCCAGGTAGCCCACGGAAGCCATGTAGCTCACATGCTCACTCCCTCCGTTTACATTGATACCGTGTTGCTGTTGGAGCCCGGTTTGATAGGCGAGGTCATACCAGTCAGTGTTGGGATGTCCGTACGGATCGGAACCGTCATTGAACTTTTTGATGTCGTCTTCAGAGAAGCGGGGAGCCTTACCCGCCTCTGTCAATGCCTTGTTGTATAATGTGGCATATTCGTCGGAATGCAGGCGTTCGATCATTTTGGTGGGCTGTTGGATACCCACATATCCGTTATAGGATACAGTCGGTTTGCCGGTTTTTCCGCGTTTCGTTGTGATCAGGATCACCCCGTTGGATGCTTTTGATCCGTAAATGGCTGCCGAAGAGGCATCCTTCAATACGGAAATGCTTTCGATGTCGTTCGGGTCGATCTGGTTCATGGAACCGCTTTCAATCCCGTCGATCAGGATATACGGATTGGAGGAGTTCAGTGTCCCTACACCACGCACACGGATCGTACCGCCATCCTGTCCGGGACGTCCTTGGCCTGACAGCACTGTTACCCCCGGCAGCATCCCCTGGATACCCGAAGATACGTTGGGGATCGGGCGGCTGGCAAGTGTCTTACTGTCTAACTGGGCTACGGAACCGGAAAGGTTGACTTTCTGCTGTGTACCGTATCCTACCACCACCACCTCTTCCAGTGCCTGCGTATCTTCTTTGATACGGATGGTCATAGGAGTGCTGGTGGCTTTCATTTCCACACTGGTGTATCCGATGTAGGAAATAACCAAGGTAGCGCCATCCGGCACTTCGAGGGAAAAGTTACCGTCAAGATCGGTACTGGTACCGGTAATAGTTCCCTTTACAATCACGTTGGCGCCGATAATCGGTTCGCCGGTAGCATTGTCAAGTACTGTGCCACTTACACGCATGGTCTGTTGGGATACCTTAGAGGTAATTGGTGTATGTACCTCCGTTTTCGATGCTGCAGCAGTTTCGGGCAACAAACAAAGGCCCGACAACAAACATGCTGCAAACATGATTTGTCTGATTTTTTTAAGGTTGTTCATCTTGTTGTGTTTGGATTTAGGAAAAAACTACAATATTGATCTGTAGTAAATTAGGTGCAATTTCTATGGAGATAGAAAAGGTTACATGATTCTATGTCATAAGCAATCGTTTTTAGTTAATTAATCTGTGTTTTGATATAATTACAGCGTTCTGATATATCGGCGTTTCTGGTGTCAACGATCGCAAAAATAGATATAAATACAATATGAGAAGGCGATTCCCATGTTAAATGTGAATTATTTTTGATCTGGATGTCGCTTTCGGCTTACCGGATTCCTCTTAACCACTTGTCGGCAAAACGGATATACTGTGTCCAGTCGTATTCGGTTACATCGTGGTTGCCTGTACGGATATGGTAGCCTACGCGGTTCATGACCGGTGTGTTTACGACAGGCATTGTGCTGGATACCAATCCTTCCAGGCCATACAGTTTATATACGTCACCCGCATAGTAAGCGCCCAAATACTCGCCACGCGGATCGGCCCAACGGTCACCTTCGGCACTGGCTACATACAACGGACGCGGGGCGATGAGGGCGAGCAGTTCGTGCTGGTCGACAGGGAGCGCTTGCTCGTTGTTGGCATACCGGTTGAAGTTGAGGCAGAACCAATGGGGGAAGGTGGTGGTGATGGCGGCCACGGTCTCGCCGAATGTCCGCTTGGACAGGGCGGCTCCTCCGCATCCGGAGTCGTTGGAGATCACAACGGCAAACCGCTGGTCTTGTGCACCGGCCCACAGGGCGGCTTTTCCCTGACGCGAGTGTCCCATCAGGATCACGCCGTTGGCATCTACCTCCGGTTGGGTTTCGAGATAATCCATGACCCGGCTAAGCCCCCAGGCCCAGGCACCGATCGCTTGCCAGCTGTCTGGCTTCGTGTCGGATGCGGTCTGATAGCCAAAGAGCGGCAGGATGCTTTCCGGATGCTTGTCTTTTGTATCCGGGAACAGATCGTTGTAGCAGAGGGTAACCACCCCATACCCGGCAGCCAGTATCTGCCTGATGGGCCAACGGCTTTGTTGGGCGCCTCTTTTAGTCGCATCGGTATAAGCCGACGGCAGGATGGCAGGATCATTGTCTACCGACTGGTTGCCCATGAAGTTGTAGGAAAGGAAAACGGGTACTTTTGCTTTGACCTGGTTCGGCAGGTACATCAGCAACAGTGCATCGCGCTGCAACCCATTGCGGCTGAAAGTGATCTTCACCTGCTTGCAGGTGGCTGCTCCGCCCATAGCCTCGGTTTCGGCGGATAGTTCCTCATACGAAGCTGTTACACGCTCTTTGGGTGTTTGTCCATACACCTGTTCGGCAAATTGCCGAAGCAATTGCGGACGGCGGATGGCCTCCCACTGCTTCGTTGTATAAATGGTTTGCGCCTCATCTGTAGAAAGGATAACGGGGAGATAGTACGACGGAACTTTTGCTTCATCATAAACGACCTCCTTCTGTGCCTTTACAGGCAGGCCAATAAGGGACAGACTCAGTAGAAGAAATGCTTTTTTCATATCTGATGATCTATAGGACAGTTTGGCGGTGAATTAACAAAAAATCCGTCTGACTTGCAAGAATATTGAAAACAATGTGGATAATCTGTATTCTTTTGTAGTTTTGCAGGTTAATAAAGATACCTTATGAAGATACACCTTATACCCGTCCTTTTGGTGATTATGCTTTTTCTGGGCGCTAACGGCTATGTGATATACAGGCTGTGGCAGATGATGCCCGCTACCATCATCGGGCGCAGTCTGCTGGTGCTGGCCGGAATCACTGTCAGTATAGCTCCTTTCCTGGCCATGATCTTTGGCGACCGCTTTCCGATGGATGTAACATCCTTTTTATATAAGGCGGGAACGTCGTGGATGGTTGTTTTTGTCTACCTGCTGATGTTCTTCCTGTTGTTGGACCTGTTTCGGCTTACGCATATCTGGTCGATCGACAAGTACGTGTTTGGCAATTGGATTAGTCTGGGTATGTTAGTGATGGGCGTTTTGGCATTGATGACGGTAGGCTATGTGCGCTATACGCATAAGGATGTTGTAGAACTAACGCTTGAAGTGAACAAGCCGATCCCATCGGGCAACCCATTGAAGATCGTTGCCATCAGCGATCTGCATCTTGGCTACTCCATCGGGCGGGAAGAGTTGGAACGGTGGGTGAAGCTGATCAATAAAGAGAACCCGGATATTGTACTGATCGCGGGTGATATTACCGACAATAATGTGTATCCGCTGTATGCGCAACAGGTGGAAGAGGTATTCGGCCGCATCCGCTCGAAATATGGTATTTATACTGTTCCCGGCAATCACGAATACATTGCCGGGATCGAACAGTCGATTCCTTTTCTGGAGAAAGCGGGTCTGACCGTTTTGCGAGACTCGGTAGCGCTGGTGGACAATAGCTTTTATATTGTAGGGCGTGACGACCGTTCCAATCCTTCCCGTCGGTCGTTGGATGACCTTACAGCCGGGCTTGATCCTTCCAAACCCATCATTCTGCTCGACCACCAACCGTATGCGCTGGAAGAGGCCGAGCGCAACGGGATCGACCTGCAACTGTCCGGCCATACCCACGAAGGACAGATATGGCCGGCCTCCCTTATCACCCGGCATTTGTTTGAACTCTCCCACGGCTATATGCAAAAAGGGAATACCCATATCTACGTCAGCTCGGGTATCGGCATCTGGGGGGGGAAGTTCCGGATCGGTACGCAGTCAGAACTGGTGGTGATCCGTCTACAGACTAAATCTGTCTGAACCGGTTGTAATCTTAGCCCAAATTCTTTGGCAGGATCTCGGCGATGTTGTATCTTTCAGGAATATAAAGAGCAGCGTGTTAAAATAACAATCTAATAGTTGAAACAGGATGGGAAACACAACAAGAAGAGCCTTTATTAAACAGGTAGGTGCAACAGGCCTGGGAATGACCCTGGGTGGAATGTCGCTCAGCGCCAAGAGCTATGCCAATGTGGTAGGTGCCAACGAACGCGTCAATATGGCTGTAATGGGGACCAACGGACGTGGCGCCGGAATGGCCCGGAACTTCCAAAGCGTCAAAGACGTTAACATGATCTATGTATGCGATGTGGAAGACAAAGCCCTGGCAAAAGGGATGGATGCTGTGGAGAAAGCCGGCGGTACGCCCAAAGCGGCGAAAGATATCCGCAAGGTGCTTGAGGATAAGACACTGGACGGTCTCCTGGTTACCGCTCCCGACCATTGGCATGCTTCGGCTACCATCATGGCTTGTCAGGCAGGCAAGCATGTGTATGTGGAAAAACCGTGTAGCCACAATCCGAGAGAAGGCGAACTCAGCATTGCGGCCGCCCGTACATACAACCGGGTGGTGCAGGTAGGCGCCCAGCGCCGTTCCTGGACAGGACTTACTGAAGGGATCCATGAACTCCATGCAGGCATTATCGGCCGGGTGTATTTTGCCAAAGGATGGTATACCAACAAACGTACGTCTATCGGATTCGGAAAACAGGTAGCTGTGCCGGCCTCCATCGATTGGGACCTGTGGCAGGGACCAGCTCCCCGCCGTGCTTACCGGGACAACCTGATCCATTACAACTGGCACTGGTTCTGGCATTGGGGTACGGGCGAAGCGCTCAATAACGGCACGCACGAGATCGATGTGATCCGTTGGGGGATCGGTCGTGATTTTCCCACGCATGTAAGCTCCGAAGGCGCCCGCTTTATGTTCAAAGACGATTGGGAAACACCCGATACACAGGTGATCAACCTCCAATTCGACGACGACTGCCTCGTTACCTGGGAAGGGCGCAGTTGCAACTCGGTCAACTCCGAAGGACGCGACCGTGGCGTAATCTTCTACGGCGAAACCGGTTCGTTGGAAACCGGCCACAACGGCTACCGGGTGTTAGACCTGAACAATAAGCTCGTCAAGGAAGTAGACTCCAAGGATGTGATCGATGGACGCGACCCGAACAGTCCGAGCGCCAACCTGGATATGGGACACATCGCCGATTTCCTGGATGCGATCAGGAACAACCGCCGTCCGAATGCCGATATCGCCGAACTGCATAAGAGTACCACGCTCGTACAGTTGGGGAATATCGCCTGGCGTACCGGCCAACGGTTGCTGATCGACCCGTCTGACGGACACATCATGAATAGTCCCGAAGCGCAAGCGTTGTGGGGTAGAACCTACGAACCCGGCTGGGAGTTAGAAGTCAAAGTTTAGTTGGGTGACGTACGTGCGGGGGGCGGCAACATCCATCGGGCGGGCGCTGTACTCAGTGTCGAGCAGGTTGTTGATAAGCACCTGCAAGCGTATGGATTTGGAGAATTTGATACCTGCGCGGAGGTCCATGGTGAAGTAACCGGTGTTGTGGTCGATCCAGTAGTCGTGGAGGTCGCCGAAGAGCATGCTGCGGGCGTAGTCCATGAGGTTGGGGCGGTTCTTGTCGCGTTCGTCCACAAAGAAGTAGTCTACGGCCAGGGTTTTGCTCTTCCAGGCCAGGTTGGTACCTACGCTGAGGCGTTTCCATTCGAAGTCGAAGACACCTTTCACGGAGTGCTTCTGTCGATACTTGAGGTATTTGGAGTCGTTTGATTTGGAACGCATGGCGAGGATATCGGTGTCGGCTTCTTCCACGGCGTTGCGGGCATCGTTGTCGAGGTCGATAGGTTTGGAGTAGACGTAGCCGAGGTTGAATGTGAACTTGGTCTCGGGGTTGAATTCATACATCCCCATCACGGAAGCGTCGAGGCCGTAGATCTCAGCATCGCCCACGTTGTTGAACTGGGCGCCGATACCGATACCGTCGCCGCTCTGGACAGTGGCGATGATTTCATCAAGACCAGTCAGGTAATCAAATGTCTTTTTGTCGAAGAGTCCGATACGGAACTCGATCATGTCGTAGTAGCGGGTATAGAAACCGGCCACATCCACAAACCCTTTCAGGCCGCCTAACTTATAGCCTTGCTTGATACCAAGTTCGGCATTGTAGCCGCGTTCGGCTTTCAGGTTGGCGTTGGGATAAGCGCCGATACCGCCGATATCTTTCAGCACGTATTTCTCTACCACCGATGGATAGCGGTAACCCTGTCCGAAAGAGGCGCGGATAAAGCTGTATTCGGCCAGTTCATAGTTCAGGCCACCGCGGAAGACCGGTTTGAAGGGCATGGAGATGCCGAAAATATCGGTCTCGGCTTCGCGATACTGATCGTCTACGCGATAGTATTCCATACGGACGCCGGCTGATACGTTGAGGCGGTCGAAGAACTTACGGTCGTATTGCATGAAGAGGCCGATGTTGTCGCTCCGGTGCTGGCCGGTAACCTGCGAGTCGGCATACACATGTTCGTAGGTGCTACCGGCGGTGAGTTGTGCGTTGTCGTACTTCTTGCTGAACTGGTAATCCACATAATACGAGGTGGTGTAATCCGTCGGTGGCACTGTTTTGGTCTGTTCGCCCAGGATATTGTTGACCGCCCATGGGATGAGTGCATCGGTAGTGGTGGGGATGGGCGTATGTCCCATTACCCAGGAGATGAGGTCCATGTAATCGGCCGGTTTGGCGGTGGGGAAGTAGCGGTTGCCCAAGGCTGCAATCTCGTTCACGGCTCCGGCATAGTCTCCATTCAGGATGCCGGGCAGGTGGGGGAGGAGTTTGGGCAGGAGTGTCGTTTGCCAGTTCTGCGCCATATCGGCAATCTCGGGGATATCGTTGTAATTGAATCCCATGTTGTTGATGATGTCGAGTGGCGACTTACCCACCGACGACTGGATGATCTGGTTACCCTGGCGGTAGATTCGGCTCTTGAGCCGGTGTGTGGTATTGTTGTCGATATTGGCATAATTGAGGAATGGGGTTACCTCGAACATATTCGCCTGCCGGCTCATGTTGCCGAATGCCGATTGGGTATACGCTTCTTCGGGCGAGCGCCAGATGAAGAAGCCGGCATAGTCGTTGGCCAGGAAGTTGAGGTTCAACCCGTAGTTGAGCCCGTCTACGCGCGGGTCGTGGTAAGTGAGGTTGCCGCCCACGCGGAAGCGGTTGGTATAGTTGCCCGTGCGGTAGCCCTCGTCGGTGAAGTAGTTGAGGCCGGCCGTTACGTCGAGGTTGTTGATGCGGCGGCTGTGCGACACATCGATCCCGTCGTAGATCGGGTTCTTGATGTTCTGGAACACGTTGCGGCGTCCGAGCGGTGTGACGGGATATTTGCCTTCTTCCCAGAAGCTCTTGTCCCACCATTCATAGCTTTCCTTCTCCGGATTGCCATAGATACCCACGAAGGTCTTGATACTGGTAGTCGGTTCAAGCGCGGGGCGTTTGGTGCGCACGTTGATCAGACCGTTCAGGGCCGATGAGCCGTAGAGCACGGACGATGCGCCTTTGATCACCTCTATCTGGTCCACATTTTCCATCGGCACCACATTCCAGTTGATCTCTCCCGAGGCGGGGGTGAGGACAGACAGTCCGTCTACCATGATCAGCGCCCGGCTGCCTACGCCATACGTCCAACCGCTACCACCGCGGATACTGGGTTGGCGGTCGTTGATCTCCACGCCGGAAACGGTTTTCAGGGCAGCCGTGAGGTCGGTGGGAGCCTGGCGGAATACATCGCCGGCCTTGAGCAGTTCCATGGAGACGGTGATCTCGCTCAGCTTCTGTTCATAACGCCCTACGCTGACCACCACGTCATCCATCAGGTTGGATTCTACCTGGAGGTTTACATTGACCGTGCGTACCTGGTTGTGGGTGACGACCAAGGGTATATGTTGTGTCTGATAACCGAGAAAACTATAGTTGATGGTGACGCTGCCGACCGGAACAGCCAGTTCGTAGGAGCCGTCGGCATTGGTGATGGTGCCCTGCAATCCATCCTTGTCTTTGTAAAAGATATTGACGCCGGGCAGTGATTCCTGCGTTGTTTCATCGTATACATATCCTTTCACCTGCTGCGCGACAGTGATGTGTGCCAGGCAAAGGAAAAGGACAATCAGCTTACACGTTCCTTTCATATTCATTGCTATTATGATAATACCTATTTAAAACCAAGCAAATATAGCGCATTCTTCCTTACCTGAAGCCAACAGGTTTAAAATAAACCAACTACGGGGGGAAAATGACAAACCGGCTTATTGCGCCAACGAGAAGCGTACACTGACTCCGTAGCTGGAGTTGGTGGTGGGGAAGGAGGCGCTCGATACCAGCGGCTCATTGATTTGTAGGTCGTAGAAGGCACGGAGGGTAAGGGCGCGGCTCAGGCCATAGTCGGCCGAGAACTGGACGGTCTTGCGAACATTGCCGCTGGTGGCCTGCGTGATCATCTCTTCAATCTTGCGGATGAGCGATTGCATCCGGTTGTAGGAGAAGTCGAGGCGAACGGTGAGGTCGTTGCTGAAGTTCTGCGTTCCCTTCATCCCGAGTACTTTGTTAAACTGCGTCATCTTGTAGCCGAGACCGACTACAAATTCGTTCGACAACCCTTCCACGATCTGGAAGGAAGAGATGTTGAGGCTCAGGTTGCGGGTTTTCCTGAACTCTACCTTGCCGGTGACATTGTTCAGCAGGGTGGCATCCACGCCGAAGAGCGGGCTGAAGCCTTCGGTGATGCTTACGGCCGAGATCTCGTAGGGCGACGACGGTACCGGATAGCTACTCTGTACGTTCCGGATATAGCCCAGGCCGTCGCCGGCATCGGCCCATTCGAGGTAGGAATTGAACGAACCTACGTTGTATGCACTGCGATACTGGTGGCTAAGCACGAAGCTCTTGAAATGCTGCTTGAAGAACGGGAGGCGGATCAATCCATCGTAGGTGATGCGCCAGTTGGGAAACATACTCGAAAGCGCCGGGAAAGCCGTGAGCGAGATCTTGTCAGGGTTCTTGCCCGAGTAGGCTGCCAGGAAGGCGGGGATGAGCACATCCGTGGAGTTGGGGCTCACCGCACCGTAGCTTTGTTGGTATTCCGTACCGGGGAAGGAGGTTTGGGCCAGCCATCCGCTGTTGGGATAGTTGCCGCTATTGTTGTAGCGTGCCTGCAGGCGGGAGGCAATGATGCTGCGGTAGGCGAGGAAGTTGGAGAAAGCGTCAGACTTGTAGCCGTTTTCCAGGTTGCCGCCTCCTTCAAAGGCAGTCTTGATGGTGGATATGGTCATAACAAAGCGGCCGCCGGTACGTTCGGGCATGCCGTCGTACATGAAGTCGATCTCCGTATCGCGCGTGTCTACCCGGTTGGCATTGAGGTCTATCTTCAGGCCGGTGATGGGTTCCAGGTTGGCGCGTATGGTGAGGTTCTTGGTGCGGTTGATCATGGCGGGGGTCACATTGGTCTGGTTCATCACCAGCCATCCCCTGTCGGCTGCATCGTCAATGTAGTCGCGGTTGACGGCGCCGAAGGCAAAACCTACACCGGGGGCCCAGAGGTTACCCATCTGTTCCTGACCGAAGATATCGCCTATTTCGGGACGGAAGCCGGGCAGCATCATCCCATCGTTCATCGCATACTGGAAGTTGACGCGGCGCACCATCATCAGGATACGTGCCGAATAGTCGGCCACTTCCAGCATCGTCCCTTCCAACGCTTTGGCGCCTGGGGTGATGGTGAGGGTGACGGTGGCCGTATCTTTGTTCTGGATCAGTACCTGTCCGAGGTTCAGCGGCTTGTATTTGATGGCATACATGCGGCCGTCGGCGCCACGGGCGGTGACGCGTACTTTTTTATTGAACAACTGATGGTCTACCACCGTGCCGCTGTCGGGATTGAGCGTGATCACTTTCTCCACTTTCGGTATCACCTTTCTGGCGGTTGTTGCGCGGGCGTTCGTACGGGCGGGTGTGAACTTCTGGTTCACCCGTCTGAGGTACGGGTTTTTATTGTACAGTCCTTGCAGGTTGAAGTTTCCGTTGATGTCGATCACGCGCTGGTTACGGATCGTGTTTCCGATCTCCATATCCGTCGTACCTGTACGGGCACCCCGGTCCCAATTGTAGGTAGCATTGTAGGTGACGGCGCTGTTCACCCAGTCGAGCACGGGGATGAACTGCAGGGGCAGGTTCCAGGTGACGGAGAACTGCTGGTCGTACTTCATCGGCGTACCCAGGTCGCGTATGCTTTGTTTCACCGAGTCTTTCCATACCTGGTACTGGTCGGGGTTCAGTTGCCTGTTCACCTGCACATACGGTTCTTCGATCCGGGCGTTGGTGCCTGAACTGAAGGTGGCCGTGAGGTTGTTGGTGAAGTTCCAGTTCAACCGGAACGCGCGGTCCCAGAGGAAGTTCTGGCTGAACGATACCGGGATATTGTTCTCCAGGCCAGTGTTGAGGCTGTTCAGGTCGCGCAACTGTATTTCGTAGTAGTTACGCATCATGGCCGTTTGGAAACTGATGTTAGACGGCAGGTAGTTCAGCGACAGTTGCTTGATATAACGGGTGTAGCCGTTATCGGTCTTGAGTTTCCGGAATGGCTGGAATGGCTTGGCATACGGCGTATAGCTGTAGGCAAAGTTACCCCGGTAGTCCTTGGTTGTTTCGTATTCTGTCTCGGGATTCTTCCGGTTGTTCTCGCTGAACGAATAGCCGAAAGAGAAGTTGGCCGGGTCGTAGGGCATCGGCGTCTTACTCTTGATATCCACCTTGACGTTGTTGAGCGAAATGCTTTTGATCGTATTGCGTTCTTGCGAGAAGCTCTTGATCGAATCTTTTTCGGCCTGTGTCTCTACGGCATCCAGGGCGTCGTCCAGCTTGATGTCCTGGTCCAGCGGATTGTATAGCGGGCTGGTGGTTTCTTTGGAATAGGCATAGTAGACCGGGATATTCACCTTGGCCTTTTCAGGGAAGAACTTGCCCAGTTGCACATTGGCAGAGATGTTGTATTGGGAATAGTCTTCCATCCGGCGTTCCATCAGTGACTGGTCAAGGCCGCCGAAACCGGCTGTTTCCATCCGGCCGGACACGTTGACCGATCCGAGGTCGGACAGGGCGATGTTGAGGTTGGCGTTGGCTGCCCAGCCGCCATCTTCGTTGAAGTCGGTGAGGCGCAGTTCGTTGACCCAGACCTCGCCGCTCTTCACGTCTTTGGTGTTGTTGCGTACCCCGATCATGATCGTCTTTATTTCGGCCAGCGAGGGGTTGCCTACGATGCTGATGGTATTCAGGTTATTGTCCGGATCGTATTTCGAGTAGACCTTCTGGTACGAGACACCCGGCAGCCCCAGGCGTTTGTCTTTATTTCGCTGGAGTTTGAGATTGGTGAGTACCTCCAGTTTGAAGTTCAGCAGGTTGCTGGTAGGCCACACTTCCTTCTGATCTTCGGTGTTATATGTGCTATACTTTTTGGGTGGCGTAAGCTTGAGCGGCACTTCGTATTCGTAGTAGTTGTTCTTATAATCTGATCCCAGGCGGATGAAGACGGACAGTTCGCCGTCGCGCAGTTCGGTGTCGTTCTGTATCAGGGCTTCTGCGTGTGAGAAAAGCTGCATTCGTTTGTACTGGCGAAGGTCGTAATTGGTATTCTTATACACGGCGCGGGCGTCAAAGGCTTCCAGGTTGGTAATCTTCATGGACAAGGCCTGCTCGTTCTCCTGGCGGAGCTGTGGCTGCGACGGGTCTTGCACGCGGGTTACGCCGGGAGGCAGCACGTAGTTTACCGGTTCTTTGTCGCCGTTCTCTTCAATGTTGACGGAAGATACTTCGATCTTTCCCTGTCCGGTAGCCAGCACGGCCGGGTTGGAGAGGTCTTGTTCGTAGGTACGCCAGTCGCCGCGGACCAGGTCGAAGGAGGCGAGGCGCAGGATGGTTGAGTCGGTGAAGCCGGTCATGTACATACGCATGAAACGGACGGTCTTGAAGTCGCGAATGTTGCCGATGCTGCGGTTGTACTTCTTGACAGGCACCTTGACCAGGTACCATTTCACCTTATCCTTTGTGCCGTTGGCAAGCGTCACGTTTGCTTCACGTACCTCGGTCACATAGTTGTTGCCCACCGAATCCAGGTCCTGCGGGCGGATCGATACCTTGTATTCGAAATATTTCTCGTTCTCATTCAGCGTATAGTCCTGGTTGATGTCTTCCACATCGGGTGTAGACTTGGACGAGGCGCTGTAGGTGCTGGTCGATTCCTGCGAGTTCCTTTCCGTACCGTTGTAGTGCTTATAGCGCGTGAGGATATCCGCGGCTATGTCGTCGTAATAGGTGCTGCGGAAATATTCGAAGTTGTCGCCGGAAGGGTCGTTGAGGGCTGAGAACTTATCCTCTTTCAGCTTCGCAAGGGCTTCGCCGGACAGACGGGCGGTCAGCTTCTCCAGGTATTCACTGTAGGCCGGATACGTAAATTCTTCCTCGGTAGACAGACCGTTCAACCCCACATCCTGCTTTTCGCGGGCACCGGCTGTGTTGTCGAAAGCGTACACGGTGCTTTGCTGCCTGGGTACTTTCCCCCAGACGGTAAAGTCTACCTTGGTGGTGTCTCCATCAATCGGCAGGCCGTTCTCGAAGTATTTCTTTTCGTCTTTCAGGATATCTTCCGATATCTCGCCGAGGTTGAAGTACAGGTCGCCTCCTTCGCTGGTGGGATTGTAGATAAAGGGGTCGAGCAGCCAGAACTCGATGTACTCGATATTGGCTGTCTCAAAGTCGCTCTGTTCGATACGGCGCATGATACCCCCCCAGCGTTTCTCCGGATTGGCCAATTCGCCGTTGGGGGTGATGCGCTCGGCATCGAGGTTGTACGGCCCGCGTTCAGACGGGTAGTAGGCCACGTTCATCACCGGCAGGGTAGAAGCGTCACTCACGCCCAGGTCGCGGTTGGGATACAGTTCTTTTACTTCCACGGCGCGTGCGTAGTGGTTAGACTGGGCCTCTTTGTCTACACCCGGCGGGAGGCGGGAGGAATTCTTGCGGGTAAAGATACCGTCTACATAATACCAAGCCATTAAGGCGCGGTTCATCCCATATTCGATCTTGTTCACATAGGCGGGACCGGCTTCCGGGAAAAGTGCGTCGGGCGAATCATCGTATGGGGTACTTGCCAGGCTCCAGGCGTATGGGTTCTGGAGGTTGAACCCGCTTTGGGTGGATTCGAAATCGTCCAGGTACGAATAGCCCCCGGTTTGTTTATTCTCGTAATGGCCGGCAATCAGGTGGGCAAACTCGGCGTTGAACGATATCTGGCTGGGCTTGGTCAAGGTGAGCAGGGGCAGCTTGTCGAACAGGCTGGTGAGCCATTGGCTCTCGGTCTTGTAAGAGGTGTTGAGCCCCCACAGGGTATTCTTCACCGATTCGTCGCCCCAAGAGGTTTTCACCGTCAGCGGCATCTCGGATAGGTGCATGATGGTAGCCCCGATGTTGAAGTCTTTGCTGACGGCATAGTTGAGGTCGAGCCCCATCATCGTTTTCCGTTGCATGCTGTAGACCGACTGGTTCTCGAGCGAAACACTTACCGGTGTACCGCTGGAGATGATCCCTTCGTTGAGTATGGTCACTCGTCCGGCTGTATAATCCACTACATAGTCTACATTCTCGGTAAGCACGGCGCCGCCTGCCGTAACGCGTACCGACCCCCGGGCTACGTTTGTAGCTCCCAATTCGATCTCGGCGCCGGAGGAGGCCTTGTATTCGCCCCGGAAGATAAACTTGTTTTTCTCTGCGATCTGCCGGGCGACGGTGAGCGTAGTGTCGTAGAGTTCCTGGAAGACGTATTTGTCGGCAATAGGGTCGTTGTTGATCTGCTTGCGGAGATGCTCGCCGAAAGGTTCCACTACCGGGAAGATGATCCGGCCGGTCTCGCTCTGTACCGTATAGCCTTCCACGAAGTCGAAGAAACCATCCGGATGCGGTTCGTTGCGCGCATCCAGCCGGTCGAGGTTCATCACACGCAGCAGGATCTCATCTTTGATGGCTCCTTCGGGGAGATAGTTCACATACGTACCGGTGGTATCGCTCTGGTAAAGGATGTCGAGGCGGAACTTCTCTTTCTGTACCGAATAGGCGCCTAAGGAATAGACGTTCTTCATCATCAGTTTCCAGAACTTCAGGCCGGGCGACATATCGGTGCCTTTGAGCGTTTTCACGAAGAGGCAGCTGGCCGTCTTCTCCGTATTGTCTGTGGAGAACTCACCCACCTGGTAGCTCTGCCCGTTGTACATGTACTGGTAGGCTACCGCCAGCACTTCGCCTGCTTGCAACTGCGTTTTCAGCGAGATGTAACCGAGCTGTTTGTTAATCGTATATTCCGATTCTTCCAGCCGGCGGGCGCTTTCCACTTTCTCGTAATCCCGGCCACCTTCGAGTACACTCCCCAGTACCTGGGTCACGGAACCGATGTTACGGGCATCGGGATAGCTGGTGTTGATCGTGTTGTACAGGTTGTTGGCTCCGTTGTAGGGGATGGCCAGGGAGCCGGTTGGCGTGACGAAATCAGGGTTGCTGAGATCACCCGGATTGTTTTCGCCCAGGTCGGTAAAGGCAACGATGTTACGTGCCTGGTCAAAGTTACCCCGTTTGTTTGTGATCCAAACTTCCACCCGGCTGATGTTGACCGGGGTGTTGATGTAGGGGAAGGCCTTCATCGCATCGTCGTACGTATCGTAGAAGTAATGCGCCAGGAAGAAGTGCCGGTTTTCATCGTATTTATCCACTGTCAGTTCAAACGGCCGGGTCTGTACGCCGCCTTTGGAGCTGACGGTCTTGGATTCGGATTCCTGCTGGGCAAACAGGGTATTGACCCGCAGCTTGCCGAACTGGAGGTCGGCCTTCATCCCGAACAGGGCGGCGCCTCCGTTGATCAGGGAATTGTTGGTGGTCATGCTCACGTTACCGGCTTCGATCGTCTTGATGATTTCGTCTTCTTCACCCGTATAGGCCAGCTTCAGCTTCTTCGAATCGAAGTCGAACGACGACTCGGTATTGTAGTTCATGTTGAAGTTTACCTTGCTACCCACCGATGCCTGTACGTTGAGTTGTACGCTCTCGTCGAAGTTGAAGTAGGTGCGGTTGCGGGCGCGTTCGGCCAGGGTAGGGTCGCTGGTCTTGTTGTTTTTCAACCCCATGGTGATCTCGGCCGATCCTTGCGTGCGTACGCGTACACCACCGGGGCCGAAGATACGTTCGGCCGGTCCGATGCCGAACTGGAGGTCGGTGAGGTTGATACTGCCATCCGCATCCTTGGCATATTCTTCCGCATTCTTCTGGCGGAAGTAAGAGCGCATGGATTGCTGGAGGCTATAGTCCTTGTATTCCTCCGGGGTGAGCTTCAGCGGTGTTTCGATATCTATCTCACCCATTTGGGTACGGATGATGTACGAATTGGTGCGAAGGTCGTATTCTACGAACGTCTTCACGTTTTCCGGGTCGCGCAGGTCGGCCGGCGACCGGCGGACGATGTCCTGGTATTCCTGCGGACTGGTCTTCGCTACCGGGTAACGGGGCGGAACGGTATCCTGGGGCGCTTCCAGCAGTTCTACGTCGGGTGTGTACAGGGTTGATGCAAGGAAATCGGCATTCAGTGAGTACATGCCGATACCAAACAAAAAGAGTGGCAACCAGAGAATATGTGTACGTATTCTTTTTTTCATCCCGTCTGTCTCAACCCGTTCAACGCTGTTACAACATCCGTAGTGCGGCCTTGATCACTTGTTCTACCGACAGCAGGGGCGAACTTTTGAGAATAGAGACAACGGCCTTTTGCGAGGCCGCTTTCTGGAAACCCAGCATGGTGAGCGCCGCAACGGCTTCTTCCGTGATGGACTCGTTTCCGGTAGCCGGGATAGCCGTGTCGAGGACGCCTTCGGCCGTTTTTACTTTCCCTTTCAGGTCCACGATGATACGTTGCGCCGTCTTGGCACCAATCCCTTTAACGGCTGTGAGCGCCACTTCGTTGCGGGTGCTGATCACCTGCACCAGTTCGTGTGGAGAGAGTGACGACAATACCATCCGCGCCGTATTAGGCCCCACGCCGGACACGGACGTGAGTTGCAGGAAGAGTTCCCGTTCCAGCTTTTCGGCAAAACCGAACAGCAGGTGGGCGTCTTCCCGGATCACTTCACAGATGTATATCTTTCCGCTTGTTTTTCCGCTATAGGCGCTGAACGTGTGCAGCGAGATGTGTATTTCATACCCCATCCCATTGCATTCCATGATCATGCGGGTGGGTGTGAGTTCGGCTATTTCACCACGAATGTATTCTATCATCGCGTATTTGTAGTATTAAATGATACGTAAGTTTCCTGCCGATCAGACGCCCGGGCATCCGACATGCAGCAAACTCACGTTGTAATAACGCAATAAAAAGCAAAAGCGTATATCTATTGTATAAAAATAAGGGACCGGCCACCGATTATTGTTTCCAGAATCCGGGCAGCAGGATGGTGAGGACGGTAAAGATCTCCAGACGTCCCGTCAGCATGAGGAACGAAAGGTACCATTTGGAGAAGGCGGGTACTTCGGCAAAGTTTCCGGCCGGTCCCACCGAACCCAGTCCGGGCCCTACGTTGCCGAGTGACGAGGTGACGGCGCTCAGTGATTCGCCAAACTCCATCCCGTTGAACGTCAGCACAAAGCAGCTCACGATGATTAGCGCCATGTAGACACAGGCAAAGGCCAGTACGCGTTGTACGATTTCACCTGAAACCACATGGCCGTTCATCCGCACCGGTATCACGGCATGGGGATGGGTTTGTTTCATAAACGCATTGGAGAGGTTCTTACTCAGGATCACTACCCGTCCCATCTTCAGTCCACCCGAAGTGGATCCGGAGCAGCCGCAGATAATCATCAACAGGATCGCTACCCACCAGAAGAAGGCTCCCCAGATGTTGTAATCGTGGGTCATGAACCCGCTGGTGGAGACCAGCGAGATCACGTTGAAAGCTGCCGCCCTGAATGCATCGCCCAGTCCGGCTACATAGCCGTTGCCCAGCAACCATACCGTAACGAGGCAAATGGTGCCCAGCACCAGGAAGAAGAACCACCGGAACTCTTCGTCGCGGATCAGCTTTCCTCCCTGCCTGTTGAAGAAGAAATAGACCAGCGTCATGTTGGTGGAGCCGATGAACATGAAGATCGTGATCACGTATTCCACGTAGGAGGATTGGAAATAGGCGATGCTGGTGTTTTTGGTCGAATAGCCGCCTGTGGAGATCGTTGTCAAGGCATGGTTCACGGCGTCGAACAGGTTCATCGGCCCTGCCCAGAGAAGACCTGCCAGGCATGCGGTAAGGAAAATATATACGCCCGAAAGCCGTTTGGCTACCTGCGCTACACGGGGCCTGAACCGTTCGTGAGTGATGCTGGGCGTTTCGGCGTCGAACAGTTGCGACGCTCCCCCGCCGAATATTGGCAACAAGGCCACGGAGAATACGATCATCCCGATCCCTCCTTGCCACTGCGTCATGCTGCGCCAGAACAGGATCCCTTTGGGCAGTGATTCTATATCCGAAAAGATGGAGGCACCGGTGGTGGTATAGCCGGACATGCTTTCGAAAAAGGCGTCGGTGATGCTCTCCGTATAGCCACCCAGGTAATAGGGCAGCATGCCGAAGAGGGAAAAGAACACCCAGGTAAGCGTCACCGTCAGCATCCCTTCCCGGCGTCCGGCGGCATATTCGTTGGCGCGGAATCCGATCAGGTACAGTAGCACCCCGGCTCCGGCCAGTATCCCGCTTGAAAGGAGAAATGGGATGAAATCGTCTCCTTTGTCAAAGAAGGCAACCCCGGTGGCAACCAACAGGAAGCATGTTTCCAGCAGGAACATCAACCCGAGCATCTTGCATATAAAGCGTACGTTGATCATTTAGTTGAAGTAATCTTCCAGTTTGCGCATAGCCGAGTCGAGGCAGAACACCACCACATGGTCGTAGGCTTGTATCTGCATATCCCCGTTGATCATCATCGGTTCGCCGCCGCGGATCAGTCCGCCCAGCGTCATGTCGTGCGGCAGGCGCAGGTCTTTCACCAGCTTCCGGGTGATCTTGGAGTCCGGACGGGCCACCAGTTCGGCCACGTCGGCATTGGCAAAGGCGAGGCATTTCACATTCGATACGTCGGCATCGAGCAGGAACTGGTAGATATGGCTGGCTGCAATCTGTTTTTTGTTGATCACTGCGCCGATGTCCATATTCTCGGCCATCGGTATGTAGTCCAGGTTCTCAATAGCAGCCACCGATTTGAACACGCCAAAGCGTTTGGCTGCCATACAGGCCAGGATGTTGGTGCTGGAGTTCTCCGTCAGGGCTACGAAAGCCTGCGCATCCTTGATCCCTTCCTGCATCAGCAGTTCGGTGTCGCGGGCATCCCCGTTGATGGTCAGTACGTTGTTGGGTACGATCTCGGCGATCCGGTGGCTCTTTTCCTTATCCGTCTCGATAATCTTGATCCGGATATTGCTTGGCAGATACTGGCTGGCGCGGATGGCAATGCGTCCGCCTCCCATAATGATTACTTTCTTTACTTCGGGATTGCTCTTGCCGGCATGCAAACGTACATCTTCGATGTGCGCCTTGGTGCAGGTGAAGAATACCAGGTCGCCCGGTTCGATCCGGTCGGCGCCTCGCGGAATGATCGTCTCATTCCGGCGCTTGATGGCTACGATATGGTATAGTTTGTCTTCGCTCGAAAGTTCGTACAGCCGCTTGTTGATCAATTCCGAGTTCTCACGGATCTTCACGCCGATCAGGATGATGGCTCCTCCGAACAGTTCCCAGTATTGCCTTGCCCACGGGCGGCGGATGGCGGTTACGATCTCCTTGGCCGCCAGCATCTCGGGGTAGATCATGGAATCGATGCCCAGCTTCTCGAAGAACTCCTTGTTCTTGGGCAGCAGGTATTCGTAGTTGTTGATACGCGCCAGGGTTTTGCGTGCTCCCATGCTGTGCGCCAGTACGCAGGAGGTGATGTTGGTGGTCTCCTCGGGGGTGACGCTGATAAAGAGGTCGGTGTTCCGGATGCCGGCTTCATCCAGGTCGCGCAGGGAGGTAGGGTTGCCCACGATGGGCAATATCTCCATGGACGAACGCGAGAAGGCCAATCGTTCTTCATTCGGGTCCATCAAAATAATATCCTGCTTTTCCTTGGATAACATCTTGGCCAAATGCGTACCTACTTCGCCGGCACCGGCTATAATGATCTTCATAGATATATTAAAATGTCAAACTTAATGTAGCGCCTATGGCGGGTGTCTGCATCGGATACCCCACAGGTGTGTGTGTTGTCATACTCAGGTCGGGCTTTATGGAAAGCCTGTTTCGCTTATTGATCAGGTTGGCCGATATCGGTGCATCGATCATCGACCAAAGATCATCTAAAAGCAAGAGGCAAAACCACTGCAAGGCTTTTCCAGTCTCTTCATGATGGCACCCGGCATATTCATCATGCCGGTTGGCCTTGTGAAGATTGATTATCATGCCGGTTGCCGAACCTGCCCATATCCCCATCATGATGCCACCTTTCACATATTGTCCGTTGTAGAACTGTCCCGACCCGGGTATTACCAGCGACATAAACCAAGCCAGTCCGGGGTCTTTCTCCTTCACCGTGTTTTGTGCGCTGATATGCATGAAAAGGCACAAAGCAGCCAAAATCATCCAGATTCTTTTCATGCGTTTAGTCTTTTCGTAAAGTCAACAATTGCTCTTTAATGCTTTCGGCATCGAGGCCGCACAGCTTGTATAGTTGGGGGATGGAGCCATGCTCGATAAACCGGTCGGGGATGCCGATCCGTTTCACCGGGGTCATGTATCCATGCTCGCACAGAAATTCAATGACGGCGCTGCCCATGCCACCTTGTATCACACCATTCTCCACGGTCACGATCTGCCGGTAGGTACGGCCCACTTCGTGCAGCAGTTCTTCGTCGATGGGTTTGAGGTAGATCATATCGTAATGGGCTGCCTCTACACCGGCGGTGGCCGCGAGGTCGAGGGCCTTTTTCACTTCGTTGCCGATAGGGCCGATGGAGAGGACGGCGATGTCTTTCCCGTGGCGCAGCTTTCTGCCTTTGCCCACAGGCAGCACCTCCATGGGGTTGCGCCAGTCTTTCTTTTCGCCTTTGCCGCGTGGGTATCGGATCACGAACGGGCTGTTCACGGCTGAGTAGGCGGTGTACATCAGGTTGCGCAGTTCGATCTCATCCAGGGGGGAGGCGATGGTCAGGTTCGGGATGGGGCGCAGGTAGGCCAGGTCTAACACACCGTGGTGTGTGGCGCCGTCTTCGCCTACCAGTCCGGCACGGTCGAGGCACATGATCACATGCAGGTTTTGCAGCGCCACGTCGTGGATCACCATGTCGTAGGCGCGCTGCATGAAGGAAGAGTAGATGTTGCAGAACGGGATCATCCCCTCCTTGGCCAGTCCGGCGGAGAAGGTAACGGCATGCCCTTCGGCGATGCCTACGTCGAACGCCCTGTCGGGGAATGCCTTTATCAGGTGGGTCATCGAGCAACCCGACGGCATGGCCGGGGTAATGCCCACGATCCGCTCGTCGGCTTCGGCCAGTTCTACCAGCGTATGTCCGAATACATCCTGGTAGAGCTGCGGCTCGTCCAGGTTTTGCGGGATGATACGTTCGCCTGTCTCTTTGTTGAACCGTCCGGGGGCATGCCATTCGGTAGCCGATTCTTCGGCCGGCTTGAAGCCTTTTCCCTTCTTGGTTTTGATGTGGAGCAACTTGGGTCCCTGCATATCTTTGATATCGTTCAATATCCGTACCAGGCTGTTCACATCGTGTCCGTCTACCGGGCCGAAGTAGCGGATGCTGAAGCCCTCAAACAGGTTGTGTTGCTGTGTGATGAGCGCTTTGAGGCTGTTGTTGAAGCGGAGGATGTTTTCGCGCCGCCCGTCGTTGATCAACTTCAGCTTCTTCAGGCTGCGATAGATGTCGTAACGCAGCTTGTTGTAGGTCTGGCTGGTGGTGATGTCCACCAGGTATTTGCTGAGGCCGCCCACGGGTTCGTCGATGGCCATATCGTTGTCGTTGAGGATAATGAGCAGGTTGTTCGGATTGGCGGAGGCATTGTTGAGGCCTTCGAAGGCCAGCCCGCCGGTCATGGAACCGTCGCCTATCACGGCGATCACGTGCCGGTCTGCTTCCGTTTTCAACGCCGAAGCTACCGACATACCCATGGCTGCCGAGATGGAAGTGGAGGCATGGCCGGCAATAAAACTGTCGTACTCGCTTTCGTTGGGGTTGGGAAAACCGCTGATTCCTCCGAGCGTACGCAGGGTATGGAACACCTCCTTCCGTCCGGTGAGGATCTTATGTCCGTAGGCCTGGTGGCCAACGTCCCACACAATGCGGTCGTAGGGCGTATTGAATACGTAATGGAGGGCTACCGTGAGTTCTACCGTACCCAGGCTGGCTGCAAAATGGCCGGGGTGCTCGCACAAGACATCGATAATGTATTGGCGCAGTTCACCACAGACTTCTTTCAGCTTATCCGGCGGCAACTGCCGCAGGTCTGAGGGGTATTGGATACCGTCCAGCAGGTGTTTGTTTATATCTTCCTCCCTGTTTTCCGACATGACGAGATAATTTCTGCAAAAGTACGGAATAAACGGGACATAAAAGGCATTTCGTATGCTGTTTGCATATATTTCCGGTTTTTCAGTCGCCTGGAGTTGATCTTCAGCGGGATGGATTGCTTCTTATTCCACACGGATCAGCTCCTATTTGCGGATGATCTTCCCATCGCCGGTGACTACTCTCTATATACACCCTATTCCGTTGCGGTGTGTATAGAGAATAGATTATGTCTACATAACCCCCCATTATGTATGCAATAACTCCCATTATGTATGCAATAACTCCCATTATGTATGCAATAACCCCCATTATGTATGCAATAACCCCCATTATGTATGCAATAACTCCCCATACTGATATGTATATATAAACGAATATAAAATAAAAAAATAATTTCTTTAAAGAGAGCGGAAAAGCAAAAATACGGATCTGGTATGCATATCCGGAATAATGGGGCCTGCTTCCGGGCGGATTGAGGCCTGCGCCTCATCCTGTTGAGGCCTGCGCCTCGGCTCCCCTGAGGCCTGCGCCTCACGGGGGATGAGGCGCAGGCCTCGTTTGCCGATGCCGGGCAAATGGTGGGCTGCTTAGCGTCAATTGACGTTCAAGCGTGCGCTGACCTGTATCAGGTATGGATTTATTTCGCTATTTTTGCTTCCCGTAAGACAGTTAATACCGATTACCGATGGAATTTCGTACACCCGTTCAACTTCCGAAACCGGCATTCGCTTTTTCGTATGCCGACCGTATCCTGTTGCTTGGCTCCTGCTTTGCCGAAAACATCGGCGAGCGGTTGCACGACAACAAGTTCACCGTGGATCTGAATCCGTTCGGCATCCTGTATAATCCGGCTTCGGTGGCAGCGGCCGTGCGGATGCTGCTCAGGCCTGAGTTGTTTACGGAAGCCGATCTGTTCAGTCACGAAGGGATGTATCACAGTTGGCAGCACCACAGCCGGTTCTCGGCCGATTCTGCTGAAGAGAGCCTGCAGGCGATGAACCGCCGCCTCGCCGCCTCGGCCGCCTCGCTGCGTGAGGCAACCCGGCTGGTAGTGACTTTCGGCACGGCATACGTATATCGCCTCCAAAGCGACGGGCGGGTTGTGGCCAACTGCCATAAGCAGCCCGACAAGCTGTTCAGCCGCGAACGGCTTTCGGTAGAGGCTATCGCCACCGAATGGAAAAGCCTGCTGTTTTCGTTGTGGGAGCATCTGCCCGAGCTGAAGGTGCTGTTCACCGTAAGCCCCATCCGCCATTGGAAAGACGGGGCGCACGGCAACCAGGTGAGCAAGGCTGCGTTGCTGCTGGCCATCGACCGGTTGCAGGAGCAGTTCCCGGACAGGGTAGCCTATTTCCCGGCCTACGAGATTGTGATGGACGAACTGCGCGACTACCGTTTCTATGCCGACGATATGCTGCATCCTTCGCCCCTGGCGGTAGACTATATCTGGGAGCGCTTCTGTCACAACAGCCTCTCGCCCGATACGCAGTCGGCGCTACAGGCCTGGCGGGAGATCCGGCGGGCGATGGAGCACAGGCCTTTCCAGCCCGATGGGGATGCCTACCGGCAATTTGTGAGACAAACTTTGTTAAAGTTGGAACAACTTCGCGAGAAATTCCCTTCCTTTGATCTGGCCAACGAGTACACCTTCTTGTCTGCTAAATTAGATTAACGATGAAATACGCAATCAAAGATATTGCCCGGATCATTGGCGCTAAAGTGGTCCGGCTGCACGATGGCGACGTAAGCATCCTGCTCACTGACAGCCGACGCCTCTCCTTTCCCGAGCAGAGCCTCTTCTTTGCCATCCGCACGAAGACCAACGACGGTCATAAATACCTCCACGAGCTATACAACCTCCGGGTGCGCCACTTTGTGGTGACCGACCTGCCCGACGATCACGCGTCTATGTCAGACGCCAGCTTCCTGCTGGTCAAAGATACCGTGGCGGCGCTGCAGAAACTGGCGGCCAGTCACCGGAAGCGGTTCGATATCCCGGTGATCGGCATCACGGGCAGCAACGGGAAGACTATCGTGAAGGAATTCCTGTATCAATTGTTGCATGCCGACTTCAACATCGTACGTTCGCCCCGCAGCTACAACTCGCAGATCGGCGTGCCGCTGTCGGTATGGGAGATGAACGAAAAACATACGCTCGGTATCTTTGAAGCCGGGATCTCGCAACCCGACGAGATGCCGAAACTGCAACAGGTGATCGTCCCCACCGTAGGCATTCTGACGAATATCGGCGAGGCGCATCAGGAAAACTTCCTGTCGCTGCAGCAAAAGTGCCGGGAGAAACTGATGCTTTTTGCCGATTGCGAAGTGATTATTTACAACGGCGACGATCCCTTTGTGGTCAACTGCATCGAATCTACCTTCCTTGCACACAAGGCCATTGCCTGGAGCCGTACCAATACGGAAGCGCCCTTTTACATTTCGGCTGTGGAGAAGAAAGGCAACCATACCGATATCCGCTGTACGCTGATGGGATTCGAACGCGAGCTGACGATCCCCTTTACTGACGATGCTTCGATCGAGAACGCCATCCATTGCCTGGCGATGATGTGCTACCTCAAGCCCACGAGCATGAGCGACCTGTCGGCCTTCTCACGCCTCGAACCGGTGGAGATGCGCCTCGACATCAAGCAGGGTATCAACGGTTGCCAACTGATCAACGACACCTACAACTCGGATATCAACTCGCTCGACATCGCCCTCAGCTTCCAGCAAAGCCGCCGGGTAGACCGGAAGATGAAGACCTCCCTCATCCTGTCTGACATCCTGCAATCGGGCACCCTGCCGAAGTCGCTCTACAAGAAAGTGGCCGATCTCGTCCGCCGCAAGGGGGTGGACCGTATCATCGGTATCGGCCGCGACCTCGCCGCCCAGGGGCATCTGTTCGAGATGGATAGCGAATTCTACCTCACGACGGACGAGTTCCTGCAATCGCCTTTCTCACGTAACTTCAACAACGAGCTGATACTGCTCAAAGGCTCGCGCCACTTCCACTTCGAACGCATCTCGGAACGGCTCGAAAAGAAGGTACACGAGACGATCCTCGAAGTCAACCTCGACGCCATCGTGCATAACTTCAACTACTACCGTTCGCTGCTGTTGCCCTCCACGAAGATCATCTGCATGGTGAAGGCCTTCGGATATGGCGCCGGTTCATACGAGATCGCCAAGACGCTGCAGGAACAACGTTGCGACTACCTCGCCGTGGCCGTGGCCGACGAAGGCGCCGACCTCCGGCGCGAAGGTGTCTCGATCCCCGTGATCGTGATGAACCCGGAGTTCAGCAGCTTCAACGTCCTCTTCGAAAACCAACTGGAGCCCGAAGTGTATAGCTTCCGCCTCCTCGACGCCCTCATCCATGAGGCGGGACGAAGGGGGATCACCAACTACCCGATCCATATCAAGTTCGACACCGGTATGCACCGCCTCGGCTTCCAGCCGGAAGACGCGGAAAAGCTGGCCAATATACTCCGCGGACAGGGTAACCTGATGGTGCGCTCGGCCTTCTCACACCTGTCGGGAAGCGACGCGGAACAGTTCGACGACTTCACCCGGCAGCAGTTTGCCCGCTACGACCAGGCTGCCGACCGGCTGGAAGAGGGACTGGGTTACCTCTTCCTCCGCCATATCCTCAACTCCGCCGGGATCGAACGTTTCCCGGACCACCAGCTCAATATGGTTCGCCTCGGTATCGGCCTCTACGGTGTAAGCGCCTCGGGAAGGAAAAAGCTGCACAACGTGAGCACCCTCCGTACCACCATCCTCCAGATACAAAACGTGCCGGCTGGCGATTCCATCGGTTACAGCCGTAACGCCTACGTGACGCGCGACTCCCGCATCGCCGTCATCCCTATCGGCTACGCCGACGGCCTCAACCGCCACATGAGCGGCAACGGCGGCCAGGTCTCCATCCATGGCCAACGCTGCCCACTCATCGGCAACATCTGCATGGACGCCTGCATGATCGACGTCACCGACACCGACGCCCGCGAAGGCGACCCTGTGATCATCTTCGGCGAAGACCTCCCCGTGAGCGAACTGTCCGACAAACTTCACACCATCCCCTACGAGATCCTGACCTCCGTCTCCCCGAGGGTGAAACGGGTGTATTACAGGGAATGAGGCTAGTGTTGCCACAATCTTAACAATTAAAACAACCTTAATATGAGTACTGAGAAAGTAAACAAAACCGCCCGGAAGGCTGATTAATCATGGCTAACTGTGCCATGATCTTTCTCATAATCTCTTGAGCTAGTCTTACACTGTATGAATACAATACCCACATGTAGTGATTATTCCCTGAAACATATCCTGAATATACCGAATTTACGGGATTGTGAGGATATGGCAAAAGCCTGAACTTTGCGGTGTCAAACCTCAAAGGAAAAAAAATGCTTAAACACCTATGTATTTTTATACTCTCTGTCTTATTTCATATAACTCTATTCGCCCAGACTTCTAAAACGCTTGTTACCGGAATGGTAAAGACGGCCGACGGACAACCGGCAGAGCTTATCAATGTAGGCCTGAAAGGCACCTTCTACGGCGCCACTACAGATGCGAAAGGCTATTTCAGTTTTGAAGCGCCGGCAGGATCATATACCTTGTATGTGTATTCGATAATGGCACACAGTACCGAAATCCCTGTCACCATCAAGCCTAATACCGTCAATAACTTCCCCGGCCTGTCCATTATAGAAAAAGAGATGGAATTGGGTGAAATAGTAGTTACCGGCACACGTACAGAAAAACGTCTGTTGGAAAGTCCTGTACTTACCACACTTATCCGTGACAAGGACATTCAAAAGGCCGGTGCCACATCCACGCTGGAAAGTTTGCAGGATAATGTACCCGGGATTGTGGTTTCGCCAAATGCGATGGGAAACAACTTCCGGATCAAAGGGCTGAACAGTCGCTACATCCTTTTTCTGGTGGATGGCGAACGCCTGGTGTCGGAAAGCGCCGGAGGTAATGTGAACCTCGACCAGATCGATGTCAATAACATCAAACGTATCGAAATGGTAGAAGGTGCTTCATCGGCGTTGTATGGGTCAAATGCTGTAGGAGCGGTTATCAATATCATCACCAAAGAACCTGTACACAATATAGAGGTTGGTGCCAACCAGACGTATGAAAACTACAAC
>JAVBUH010000030.1:0-6834 GCA_031555505.1 Tannerellaceae bacterium | reverse complement strand
CAAAATTTGAATATTCAATAGGTACCATAGCGTGTGTGAATGCCCGGTTCCGGGCATCGTGTCTGTAGCCAGTGGTGGCGGGGTGACCAAGAACCAGGGTTGTATAATTTTGTCTTTTTGCCCGTTCCCGTGCTCGCGTAAAAAAAAAACACCACTAGCTCCCCCCCGGGGGCGGGGCTGCGCCCGCACCCCTGGCTACATACACGATGCCCGTAACCGGGCATTCACACACGCTATGGTACCTATTGAATATTCATTCGTCGGAATTCGAATGCCGTTCCGCTTTCACATACGCCAGGATGTGAAACTGCTGTGGAACGTGGGTATTACGGCAGTGCGATCACCGTGGCGAAGGAGGCAGCCGGGAGTTCGAAGGTGACGGTGCCGCGGGAGAGCACCACGTTCTTCACCTCTTCCATGCCTTTATCGCTGGTGGTGACGTAGACTTTGACGTCGCCGGTCTTTTCGGGCAGGCCTTTGACCACAGCCGGGCGGGCGGCTCCGTTATTGACCAGGTGGACAGCGTATTCACCCCGGGCGATGTTGCCGAAGGCAGCACAGTTGACCTGCCCTTTGGTACAGGTAAACGGTAAGGCAAACGACTGCTCAGGCGTAGCGGCCAACTGCTTCAGGTTCCAGTAGCGCTGCGTGCGGCGAAGCGGTCCGTCGGTACCAAAGATACCATCGCCCAGCAGGATGGAATAGTCTGAGGTGAGCTGCCATTGCAAGATGGACTGCGGTTGGCAAATGGCACATATACGCATATAGAGATTGATCTCATACAGGGCAAATGTAGACTCGCCGAAGATCTGCGGATAACGCCACGCCGCCGCATCGGTACTCCCCTCACCCACTATCAGCGGCACGTTCAGCTTGCGGGAAGCCTCTGCCCATTTGTGCAGTGCCGCATCATCACATCCCCGCCAGGAATGAAAGGATACGGCGCCGATATAAGGATACGTTTCCGGATCGTTCATGGCCGGTACAATGAAATCGAAGGTGGTAGCGTCTGAGTTATCACCCAGCAACACTTTGGTAGCCAATCCGCGCGAAGCCATATAGGCTCCCAGTTCTTTGATAAAGACCGCATGTTCGACCGGACTGTGGACCACGTCGATCCCCAGATCGGACTCGTTGAACGAATACATAGCCGCTTCCACGCCATAGGCTTGCTTGAGGTAGACCAGGTAGTCGGTAAGCGATTTGTATATGCGTTGTTTCTTACGGGGATCGAGGCGATAAGCTTGTACACCACCCTGGCTCTTATACGAGGCCGGATCGCCGGCAATAGCCCATACAGGAGGGAACCAGGCGCTGACGATTACCGGCATGCCCAGTGCTTTGAGCCGTTGCGCCATCTGCATGGCCGCTTCCACACGTGCGTCTATCCGGCCGGATTGGGCATCAGCCAGCGGGTCGGCCTGTTCGTCGGGTTGCCAGTTACGCCAGGGCATTTCTACCCGTCCCCAGGCTACGCGCATATTATCGAGACAGTAGTCTATCACCTTCGGATCCTGGCGTGGGTTCTGCAGGCGGAAGTTACCACCCAGTCCGTCAAACTGCCGGCCGGGAAGGGTACGGTCTATCGCCACCTCTACCCGTTCGTTGTCTATATCACCGGTAGCCTGCATGGAGAAGCGGCACTGGGCCGACATCCCTTTCGAAAACGACCGGCCGTTCAGCAACGCGATATACAGTACGGCATGGCCCGCCGGTTCCTTACGGACAAAGGCTGTCACAGACGAACGGAATTCCAGTTTCAGGCTCCGTCCCGTACCGTCTATCTGGATACGGTTACCCCGGTAACGGGGAGCTTTCTCCGGGTCTTCATCGGTCACTTCGCCAAGCGCTACCCGGGTATTGTTGAAGGTAACCGCACCCTGGGCATATCGCTCGCCGGGCAGTTCCAGGCAGAAGTAAGCGCCTTCCGTCTGCAGGGCTGTGTCGGCACGGACGGCGATCGACACTTCGTTGCGGCCGGCTTGGGTATCGGTCACCACCTGTTCAAAGCGTATCTTTTTGATCGCAGTCACTACGGTCTGCTGTTTTCCGCTACGGGTGTACAGCGGGTACGACTGCCGTTCCTTTCCGGTAGCATGGACAGTCTTCCAGTCCGGGTCGGCCAGGCGCAAGCTGGATTCAAACGCCATTAATTCACCATGTACACGAATACCGGTGATATTCGCCCATGCCATCACTTCCGTCTGGGATTCACCGTCGGCCGCATTTGAGATGGCATAGCCACCCGCCCGTTCGGTGCGTCTGGCCGGCGTGTTTTTGGCAGCCTCTGCCGTTGCCTCCTGCGGTTTATTCGCCGCAGGCTCTGTTGTGGGCTGTGCCGCAGCCTCACTTCCCGCTTCCGCCACCGGCTCCACTGGCAAGTCTATACCACCAGAGGCTTGCATCGTAAAATTGAACTGGATCGAATTGTCTTTCATCAGCAACTTCCCGTATGTAAGCGAGATATAGACAACGGTATTGCCTGAGGCCTCCTTGCACACAAAAGCCGATATCTCAGACCGGAATTGGAGTTCCAGGCTGCAACCATCACCTTTCACGCGGATAAGATCACTGTCGTATACCGTGCTTTTCTTCGGTTCCTTTACACGCAGGTCGGCTACCGAAACACGCTCGTCGCCTATCTCCACCGTTCCTTTTGCATAGTACTCCCCGGGTAGTTCGATACAGAAGAAGGCGCCTTCAATCCACCGGGTAGAATCGGCATACAGGACAGTCAGTATCCGGTTACTACTCTTTCCGGTCTCAGTCACGATCTGTTCAAAGCGTATGCCATCCATTGCCGACGACACCGTTTGTTTCTTCCCGTCGCGCATATACTGGACAGCAAACTGATCCGGCTGCGTAGTGTTGTGCACGGCTTTCCACTTCGGTTCAACCAGGCGGATACTGGTAGCCAACGGCACCATGCCGTCTGTGGTTTGTATACCGCTTATACTACCCTGGTCTGTCAGTACTGTCTGCCCGAAGGCCGGCAACGCCTGTCCCAGGGCAAGAATCATACACCCGCTTACGGCAAGGGTACGGAACATTGATCTTATCTTCATTTGTTTACAACTTTAATTAGATTGATTAACAGGCAACAACGGTAGACGGCTCAAGCGGTACGTACCGCCTGCGTTTATTCCACATAGAGCACCAGCCCCTTGAGGTATTCGCCTTCCGGATGGTAGATATTCACCGGATGATCGGCCGGTTGCGTCAACTGGTGCAGGATACGTACACTGCGGCCCGATTCGGCTGCGGCACTGAATACAGCCAGGCGGAAATGCTCCTTGCTCACCACCTGCGAGCAGGAGAAGGTGAAGAGGATACCGCCCGGTTTGATTTTTTTGAATGCTACGGCATTCAATTTGCGATAGCCCTGCAATGCATTGTGCAGCACATTTTTATGCTTGGCAAACGCCGGTGGGTCAAGGATCACCAGGTCGTAATTGGCCCCCATCCGTTCGAGGTATTTGAACGCATCCTCGGCAAACGCCTGGTGGCGCGGATCGCCGGGGAAATTCAGTTCCACATTCTTATTCGTGAGCGAGATAGCCTTGGCCGAGCTGTCTACCGAATGCACCAGCTCCGCTCCTCCCCGCATGGCATAGAATGAGAAGCCGCCGGTATAGCAGAACATATTCAGCACCGAACGGCCACGGGCATAAAATTCGAGCAGGGAACGGTTCTCGCGCTGATCCACAAAGAAGCCTGTCTTCTGCCCTTTGAGCCAGTCTACACAGAACTGCAAACCGTTTTCCATCGCCACCTCTTCCACACCGCCGCCCAGCAGGTAGCCGTCTTCGCTACCCAGGTTGGCCTTAAACGGCAGCGTCGCTTCAGATTTATAATAGATATGTTGTAACTCTTCACCCATTACCGCCTTCATCGCTTCGGCTATCTGGTGGCGGGCATAGTGCATACCCACCGAGTGCGCTTGCACCACAGCGGTATGCGCATAGACATCGACCACCAATCCCGGCAGATTATCCCCTTCGCCGTGAATCAGGCGGTAGGTATTGTTGTGCGCCACGCCAACCAGTCTCAATGCCTGGCGCAGGGACCAGGCTGTACCGATCCGTTCACGCCAGAAGGAGGCATCGATCTCCCGGGGAGTAAAAGACAGCACCCGCACGGCAATACTACCGATCTGGTAATGCCCTACCGCCAGGAAACGCCCGTTCACGCCATACACCTCTACCAGGTCTCCTTCTTCCGGTTTCCCTTCGATCGTCTGGATAGCTCCGGAAAAGATCCAGGGATGGAAACGCAGGAGGGATTCTTCTTTCTTCGGTTTGAGTACTACTTTGGTGAGGCTCATGTATACGGATTTAGGTAGTTATAGATCTTCAGGCAGGTCCAGGCATCCAGTGCCGCATACTTCTGTTGCGACTCGGTCAGCTTATCGGCTTCCCAATTGGTGAGCCGCTGTCCTTTGGATATTTTCTTCCTGAAAAGGATGGCGTATATTTTCTGCAGGCTGGCATCTTCAATACCAAAACTGCCCACATAGTTCTGCAGATCGAGAAAATTGCCCGGTTCGATCTCCGTGCGCCGGCGCAGGGCGCCAAAATCATCGCGCAGCGACAGGCCTACTTTCCTCGTGGCAGGACTTTCGAGGAAGTTAAGCAGCGATTCGGGTATATCGATCTTGTTCAGCCGGAACAGGAAACAGGTATCCTCGGTGGATAGTTGCATCAATGCGATCTTGAAGCGCTGTCCTTTTCGAAAACTGGGACGCGTCTCCGTATCAAATCCCACCCGTGAACATTGCATCAACTGGCTAACAGCGGCTTCGGCTGCCTCTTCGGTCTCGACCAGCACAATCCGTCCGGGAAATTCTTCCACCGGCAATTGCGCAATTTCTTCCTTCGTGATCGAGTGTGTAAAATGTTGTATCATTCGTTATCGTCAATTTCCATATCATCATCTGTCGCTGCATCCGTATAGCGTACGGCGTGCAACGACTTCAGTGCATTCAATAATTGCTGTCCCCAATACGTGCGGAAGTTCTTTCCGCACATACCCACAGCCTGGTACATGGCTGCTTCGTTCTCATGCTTGAACAGCGCCACAAAGTTACCGGTATCCTGATACACATCGGCCAGGTTTTCCGAAATAAATGCCACGATCGGTGCATCACTGTATGGCATATCCGGGTGAAACGTTTCAAGATAAGAATCTTTTTCGCCCAGCAGCCTGGCCGTTTGGACGCGTACATATTCATACATCTCTTCCGTGACCGTCAGTTCCATATCCTCGTCTTCGTCCGGCTCTACCGTCGGCAGTAAAGCGGCTTTCAGGTATAATAAAGGCAGTAACTTGGTAGCTTTATCAGTAAAATCAACCTGGCTGTATTGCCCGGCTGTTTCCATAAAGGTACAGAATTCGTACGCTACGGAGACAAACTCCAGCGTATTGCGATCGTATATTGGATGCTGTTCGTTTTTCATTGTTCATCATTGAAAGGACAAAAGTAGAAAATATTATCGAGATGCTCCCGCAGAGTAGTGGATATTTTCAGGTGAACAGGCAGCATGAAAAAAGGCGGATGAACCACTCACACGCCTTTTCACATAACATCATTACTATATAATACTAATAAACAAAAAATGTCTACTCATGCGTCTATTCATATAACAGACGAAGCCTGTTTTTGTTCGAATTTAACGTAAAATTCTCCCGCATAACCTACTCCTTACACACCTCTTTTTCAGGTAGCATAACGATGGGTATACCTGTCTGACACCCATGCACTGTCATGAAAATGTAACAACTATTTCATCTTACTGCAATGAAAATGCCTCATCTTTGCGGGAAAATAATACTTTTGATACAAAATTGAAACCGATATGGCATTACCCCGCATACTCGTTGTAGACGACGAAGCAGATTTGTGTGAGATACTCAAGTTCAACCTTGAGACGGAAGGATATGAAGTAGATACCGCTTTCAGTGCCGAAGAGGCTTTGAAGAAAGACCTGTCTGTGTATGATTTGCTCCTGCTGGACGTGATGATGCACGAAATATCGGGATTCAAAATGGCCAGTCTGGTGCGCAAAGACGGGCGAACAGCCCATATCCCGATTATCTTCCTCACAGCCAAAGACACGGAAAACGACCTGCTGACGGGCTTTAACCTCGGCGCCGACGACTATATTTCCAAACCATTCTCCATCCGCCAGGTAGCCGCCCGTGTCAAAGCCGTACTTCGCCGTACGGCCGACAAGGTGAAAGAACCCGTAAACCAGCTCCTCACCTACGAGACACTGACGCTCGATACCCAGCGGATCCAGGCATCCGTGGATAGCCGGGAAATAGCACTGACCAAAAAAGAGTACGAGATATTGAAACTTCTCCTGGAACACATCGGACATGTGTTCACCCGTGAAGAGATCCTCTCCCGCGTATGGAAAGACGAAGCCTACGTGCTGGACCGTACGATCGACGTCAACATCACCCGCCTGCGCAAAAAGATCGGTACGTACGGGAAGAACATCGTCACCCGGCTGGGGTATGGGTATTGCTTCGAACAATAGTCTATACACATACGTTCCCTTTTTTTGTTTCCACATTCCAATGGGCTGATTGTCTGCGGATTTTTTTGGAGGGGGAGGGCGGAATCAGGGTCGATTTGATTCCAATCTCATCCCAAAAAATCCACTGTGCCATAAACATACCGTTCTTGCTTTCAGATTTTGTTGAATTTGAATATTCAGGTTGGGTTGGAAAGCTGGCGGTGCTTCAAGTTTGGATTTGAATATAGCTTGAAGACTATCATGTAAATAGTAAACAAGAGTAACTTGGCTCCCCGCCTAGACAGCTACTCTT
>JAVBUH010000077.1:0-21807 GCA_031555505.1 Tannerellaceae bacterium | reverse complement strand
ACAATGGTCGAAAAAGCGTTTGACAAAGTCGTCGTTGAAAGCACTTTCTTTTATGAATTTGGATAGTTCGCTGTTCCATGATATCTTTTCTATCTGTTGGAGTGCATCGACCAGTTTTTTAACCGAAGAGTACAAGGTCTGAGCCTGTTTAACCAACTCTTTCGGATCGACATTGCTATTGGATCCCGACCCTCCCTCTCCATCCATCAGTTGAGAAGGCAATTCGGCCAGGGCAGGAATAGAACTCAACAAGGGTTTGATTGCTTCACATAAACCAACAGCGCTGTTAAAGACGTTAATGAAAGGAGCCTTCATGTTTTGGATACCGGACGATTCCAGGTCATACCCCAATCGTTTCAGCAATTGCACCACAAACTTAACCTCGTCCAACTGGCCTCCCGGGCAAACAGCTTCCTTACCCAACTCCTTGATGAGGTCATGTATAACAGCATCTTTGGTTTTACTGAGAACAAAAACAAACTTCGCAATAACATCAAGCACAACAGAACTTACGTCATTTTTATTGTCGTCGGCCATAATAGTAGAATTAAAAGGTTGCTAATCCGTTGTACAAAAGACTATAAAATAAATCATGCAAGATATCCCCAAAAGGGGGTTTTTTATGTGCCAAACAAAATTTGTTCTTCTGATTGTTCTACTTCCCATTTAAGGATCCAGGGGGAAAAGGCAGTTATCTATGCTATACAACATACTTAACGTATTTTTACAGTTCTGTGTGGGTGCTTCGGCCGACGCTCCTTATATTTGGTTCAAATCCGGAAAGTAATTTCAAATATGGAAAGCACGCTTCCAAATGTGGAAAAGTTAGACGACAATTATAAGGTACCGAACCTCGAAAAAGGGATTGCGGTGCTGGAATATCTGTCGCTTTGCCCGGAAGGAAAATCGTTGCAGGATATCAAGAACGACCTCGATATTTCGCAAACCACTGCATACCGTATCCTGAATACCCTGGTGCGGCTGGAATACCTTTATTATAAGGAAGACACCAAGCGCTACCGGCTGTCGCTGAAGATGCTCAACCTGGGCTTCCGGTCGCTGAATGAGCACAACCTGCTGGAAACGGTGGTGCCGCATCTGCGCGACCTGCGTGACCAGGTGAAGGAGACCGCCTGCTTTGGGGTGCTGGGCGACGAGAAAGGTATCTTTATCGAACAGGCGCAGGGGCATCACGCCTTCCGTTTCATGCTGTCGCCGGGTAAGACGTTCGAACTGCACTGCTCGGCGCCTGGAAAGGCCATTATGGCCTACCTGCCGAATACGGTACGCGATCGTTACCTGTCGTATATGGCATTTGCCCGGTACAATGAACGTACCATTACCACCCGTGAGGCTTACCTCGATGAGTTGGAGAATGTACGTCGCTATGGCTTTGCCCTCGACAATGAAGAAGAACTGAGCGGCGTGATCTGTATCGGGGCCCCCCTGTTCAACTATACCGGCTATCCCTGTGGAGCCATCTGGATATCGGGGCCGAAAGACCGGCTGTCGCGTGAGATCGTGCGTTCGTTTGCCGAATGTATAAAGAAAGTAGCCCGGCAGATATCCTCCGAGATGGGATATAGCGCCGGCTGAAAGGATTCGTATATCGAATGACCATGAAAATGCTAAAATACGTGATTAAAAGCTCTCTGACAGCGTGTTTGCTCTGCTGCGGCCTTCCGGCTGCGGCAGACAATACGCCTTTCTTTACTACCGACGTGGTGGTGAACGGAAAGGGCGAGATGTTGATGACCCAGAAAGGAGTGAAGCGGGTAGATCTCTTTGCCGCCGACGGACAGCAGTTGCTCCGTTCCTTCCCGATGGACGAAACGCCCACCGGCATCCTGCTCGGGGAGGATGTGGCGTATGTTACTACGTTCGAAACCGTGGGGCGCCTCCATATCCTGTCCCTGGAATCGGGTAGGGCGGAGGCCAGTATTGCAACCGGGTCGGGCGCCTGCTATCCGATGTTCGGACCCGGCGGGACATACATTTATATATGCAACCAGTTTGCCGGTACCGTATCCGAAGTAGACCCGGTGATGCGTAAGGTGGTGCGTACCGTGCATGTGCTGCGCGAACCGAAATGCGCAGTGTTCAGCAAAGACGGCAACTACCTCTATGTCTCCAATTACCTGCCTGCGCAACGGGCTGATGTGGATGTGGTGGCCAGTTGTGTGTCCGTGATCGAGATGAAAGGCTTCACTAAGGTAAAAGATATCCAGCTGGCCAACGGCAGCAACGCCCTGCGCGGTATGTGCATTACGCCCGATGGCAAATACATCTATGTATCGCACAACCTGGGACGTTTCACTGTTCCTACCTCCCAGCTCCAACAAGGCTGGATGAATACCAGCGCCTTCAGCGTGATCGATACCGAAACGCAGACCTATCAGGGTGCCGTACTGGTAGACGAGCCCGACAAGGGCGCCGCCGGCGTATGGAGCATCACCTGTACAGACGAATCCATCTTTATTTCCCATTCGGGTACGCACGAGCTGAGTGTGATAGACCATCCGGCCATGCGCGAAAAATTTGAGAAATACCCCAACAAGGCGGTGCTCGACTACGACCTTACCTTCCTCTACGGCATCCGCCAGCGTATTCCCCTACAGGGCAACGGCCCCCGGAAGATGATTCTGGCCGGCGACAAGCTGATCATCCCCACCTACTTTGCCGACGTGCTGAACGTGATGGATATCCACACGCTCGACCTGACCGCCGTCAACCTGAACCCCGGACGCACGGAAACCCCGGCGCAGAAGGGCGAGAAATACTACAACGACGCTGCCCACTGCTTCCAGAACTGGCAGAGCTGCAACGGCTGCCACCCCGGCGACGCCCGCATGGACGGCATGAACTGGGATCTGATGAACGACGGCGTGGGCAACTCCAAGAATTGCAAGAGCATGCTCTTCAGCCACGTCACCCCACCGAGTATGATCTCCGGTATCCGCGCCTCGGCCGAACTGGCGGTAGATAAGGGCTTCCACCTGATCCAGTTTTACGAGCCTGACGAAGAATTGCTCGACTGCGTCAATGCCTACCTCAAATCCCTCACGCCTGTGCCCAGCCCTTACCTGGTGAACGGTGAACTGTCCGACAAGGCCAAAGAAGGCCGGAAGGTATTCGACCGCCTCCAATGCGGCGAATGCCACAGCGGCCCTTATTATACCGACCTGAAGATGCACCGCATCGGCTCCGATATCGAATTTGAGAAAGGCTGGGATACACCCACCCTCCGCGAAGTATGGCGCACGGCCCCCTACCTGTTCGACGGAAGGGCCGCCACGATGCAGGACGTTTTCGAAGTACATAAACATGGGATCGATCGGAAGGTATCCAAGGCCGACATCGAGGCCCTCACCGAATATGTAAACTCCTTATGAAAATCAACAAGATGAATTATTGCGACAAGATAAGATATCATTTGTTTACAGCAGAGAAAGCCCCTTTCCCTGAGATGGTAGACCAGTTGCTACGCCAATTGCCGAAAGACGAAACGGTGCTGCGGCTGGCCTTCTTCGGCACCCCGGCCACCAACGAAGAGTATCTGGTAAGGAAGGAAATCCTCTCGGTCAAGATACGTGAACAGTATGGCGCATCTGAGCCTACACTGAGCTACGTGTCACAGCCGCCGCTGAATGCCCCCCTGATCCTGGAAGTGCACAGTTATGTGCCGGCCGGCGAAGATACCATCCACTTCCGGCAATACGAAGGCATACCTTATGCGATACTGGAAAACGCTTCGGCCCGTTTCCTCTTTGCCGGCGGGTGCCAGGAGGATGTGATCGAGCAGTCGGTAGAGCAGCAGTCGGTAGCCGTATTCCGCCTGGTAGACAGTTTGCTCCGGAAAGAGGGCTTCCCGGCGAACAGCATCATCCGTCAGTGGAACTACATCGAGCAGATCACCCGTTTTGATGGTGACGACCAGCACTATCAATCCTTCAATAACGCCCGGAGCGACTTTTATGCCACGACCGATTGGCCCAACGGCTATCCTGCTGCCACCGGTATCGGCGCCAATCTGGGTGGCGTATTGATAGACTTCGATGCCGTGGTCTTCACCTCGCCGGATGCCTATGCCACGCCCATCGACAATAAACTGCAGGTGGCTGCCCATGCCTATTCCGACCAGGTGCTGGAAACAGCCCGCAAGAAAAAGACAACGCCCAAGTTTGAACGGGCCAAAAGCCTGACGTTTGCCGGCCGACGTCTGGTCTATATATCCGGTACGGCCGCCATCCGTGGCGAAGAGAGCCTGAAAGGCGTAGGGCTGGAGCGACAGTTGCATATCACGATGGAGAATATCGCACAGCTTACCGGCGATGCCCGTCCGGTGATCCTGCGTGTCTACCTCAAAGATAAAGCTGATTATGCCGAAGCCGCCCGCCTGATAGACGGTTACAAGCTGGAGATCCCAGTGTCGTATATGTGGGCCGATGTGTGCCGCGACGAGCTCCTGATCGAGATCGAAGGCATCGCCATCCACTGAGCTTATTGACTGCATATCCATTGAGAATAGAATAACAGAAAACGGAACTAATTTAAAAGAATGTATGAAAACAACTGTACTCGTAAAATCGTTGTCGCTGGGCTTGCTGGTATGCGCCCTGTCGGCTTGTAACGGACCCGCGGCCAACAAAACGGCAGATGCCTGCTGTGCCGATTCAACGAAATGTGAAAACTGTAATAATAAGCAAGCAATGAAGTTTCAGAAAAAGTACACGAACGCCGACTTCTACACAGACGGTAAGTTCAACCAAGACGTGGCCAAGAAGGCCTACCTTGAAATGTTTGAGTTCTACGGCGTACCCTACACCCCGCTGATGGAGAAAGATATGTGGGTGGCCGAATTCGGACTGGGTGATTTTGAAAACGTAGGTATGGCCGGTATCTTCTGGGTGAACGATGCCGAACACAACTACTTTGCACACGCCATCTACCTGCTGCCGGGGCAGATGATCCCCGAACATGCACACGTAAAGACAGCCTATCCCGCTAAGTTCGAATCGTGGATGGTAACCAAAGGATGGTGCTACAACTTCTCTGAAATAGGCGACGCCACCCTGAACGCTCCCGCTATCCCCGCAGGCCACGGTCCGGTGAAAAGCCAGTGCTTCGTGGTGCAGCAAGTAGGCGAAGTGGTTCACCTGAAGAAATCAGAATCATTCCACTTCCTGATGGCCGGACCGGAAGGCGCCATCGTGGACGAATGGGCAAGCTATCACGACGGAGCCGGGCTGCGTTTCACCAACCCCAAAGCTTCCTTATAATCCGGAGGTAACCATAAACCCTGTATAATCTGCATATACATGAAATATACATTGTTAGTATCATTCCTGGCCCTGGCGTCTGTTTCTGTTCCGGCTCAAACGAAGCAGAAAAAGGCCGATACCTGGATTGATGCATCCATCAAACAGAAAACCGAACTGCGCGAGTCGTTGCTGAAAGTGCAGATGCCGGTAGTGTCTGCCTGGATGAAAGCCAAACAGTCGGCAGCGCCGATATCGGCCAACCTTACCGGACAAACCAAGCTGGTGCTGATAACCTCCGCCGGTCCGGATGGTAACGACTGGGACTGGGGAACATGGGCCAACGCCCGCCTGATCAAAGCCGACGGAACAGCTGTATGGCTCGATACGCTCGATCCGTCGTTCTGGCGCTCCGGTTCGGGCGATATCCGCAAGAATGTGGATCTCTACGGGCGTCCGATAACGATCGGCGAAAAGAAATACGATCACAGCGTGCTCTGCCATGCCGACGGCGTATTGGTATACGACCTGAACAAGGAATACGTGCGCTTTGAAGCCGAAGTGGGATTGCCTGACCAGTCTACCGTAGGCAGCGTCTACTTCCGGATCATGAATACCTATCCGCAGGAAGAGGCCAACAAGCTGCTGGCTGTCTATCCGAACGAGATCGGTCCGTTCATTGTCTACGCAGGCGGACTGGAGAACTGGCTCACCACCACCGACGCCTCTGCCGAGAAAGCAGCCGTAGAAAATGTAATCGCCGGCCTCAAGGACAAATCTTACTTCACCAAAGCCATCGCACAGATCGAGACCGGACGGGATGTGAACCAACAGATCCGTTCGTTCCTCGAACTGTACGAAAAGGCGTTGCGCGTGAGCAACCTCCAGGCCAGCCTCTCGTGGCTCAACATGGAAGCTGTCCGTCTGGCCTTTGCCGATATGAAGAAGATGAAAGGCTTTGATGCGGCTAAATACGAACCGGTGATGAACGAACTGGAACGGCAGGTGAAGCAGGGCTTCAACGGTATCTACAGCGGCGATGAAGCTGCGCTGGCTGGTGCAGACAAAGCGCTGCACAACAAACGCACGCTGCTCCTGGCCAACCCCTTGCTGGATACCGACAAGATTGTAGCCGCCCGTTATAAACTGGGTAAGAACGCCCGCACGGCCATGGCGCCCTCGCTGGGGACACAGGCCAACAACTGGAGCAACCAGGAATCGGCTCGCCGCAGCGGCTTCGATGCCGAGATTGTGGAACTCTCCAACCTGCGCGGCCCTATCAATATGCGTACAGTGTACAAAGCAGAGAATACGGCTTCCATTGCCGACCTCAAACTGCACTGGGACGGCAGCCGGGTGATGTTCACCTCGCTGATGCCGGACAAACGCTGGAACCTGTTCGAAGCCAAGCTCGACGGTTCGGGCGCCAGGGCGATGATGGATATGCCGGAACCCGACCTCGAATTCTATGATGGTACCTGGCTGCCCGACGGCCGGATCATCGCCAACTCCAACATCGGCTACCAGGGTGTTCCCTGCGTGAGCGGCGACGACCCGGTAGGCAATATGGTGCTCTACAACCCGAAAGATAAGAACTTGCGACGCCTCACCTTCGACCAGGATGCCAACTGGAACCCGGTGATCATGAACAACGGCCGCGTGATGTATACCCGCTGGGAATATACGGACCTCACGCACTACTACTCCCGTATCGTGATGCACATGAATCCCGATGCGACGGAGAACAAAGCGCTGTTCGGAAGCGGATCAATGTTCCCCAACAGTACGTTTGACGTACAACCGTTGCCCGGCCATGCCTCGGCTTTCGTGGGCATCATCTCCGGTCACCACGGCGTAGCCCGTTCGGGCCGCCTGATCGTGTTCGATCCTACCAAAGCGCGTAAAGGTGCTGCCGGTATGGTGCAGGAAATCCCGTATCGCAACCGTCCGATCGAAGAACTGGTGAAGGATGAACTCGTAAACGGCGTATGGCCGCAGTTTATCAAGCCCACGCCGATCAACGACAAATACTACCTCGTGGCCGCCAAGCTCGACCCGCAAGACCTCTGGGGGTTGTACCTGGTGGATGTGTTCGACAACGTGACCTGCCTGCAGAAGATCGAAGGCGAAGGCTATATCAGCCCCATCCTCGTGCGCAAGGTGAATACCCCGCCGGCCATTCCGGACCGTGTGAACTTGGCTGATAAGGAAGCCACCGTATTCATCCAGGATATCTACGAAGGTGAAGGCCTCCGTGGCGTACCCCGCGGAACGGTGAAGGAACTGCGCCTCCATGCCTACGAATATGCCTACGTGAAAACCGTATCCGACCATAACTGGCAGGGTATCCAGAGCGGATGGGATATCAAACGCCTCCTCGGCACGGTGCCGGTGGAAGCAGACGGTTCGGTGATCTTCAAGATCCCGGCCAATACGCCGGTATCCATCCAGCCGCTCGACGCAGACGGAGCCGCCATCCAGTGGATGCGCAGCTGGTTCACAGGTCAGCCGGGCGAAGTGGTATCCTGCGTGGGTTGCCACGAAGATCAGAACCAGATAGCCATCCCGAAACGTGTGATCGCCTCGCAGAAAGCGCCGGTGAAACTCACACTTCCCGAAGGTGGTGTGCGTTCGTTCACCTTCGACCTGGAAATGCAGCCCATCCTGGACCGTGCCTGCGTGGCCTGCCACACTGGGGAAGGGAAGGCGTTCGACCTGCGCGGCGGAAAGAAAGACAAGCGCGGATACGGTACGGCCTATCTCAACATCCATCCCTACATCCACCGTCAGGGACCGGAAGCCGATATGCCTGTACTACAGCCTTACGAGTATCATGCCAACACCAGCGAACTGGTGCGCATCCTCAAGAAAGGCCACTTCAACGTGCAGCTTACCGACGCCGAATGGCGCAAGCTATACAACTGGATAGACTACAACGCACCGGATAAAGGCTTCTTCAATGCTAACAAGATCGAAAGCCTTCCCTACCAGGGATACGACCAGATCGCACGCCGCATTGAGCTGACCAACAAATACGGTAACGGCGCCGGTGTAGACTGGCAGAAGGAGATAGCCGACTATGCCGCCTACCTCAAAGGCAAAGGTGAGATCACGCCCGAACGTCCCGCCGCCAAAGCCCCCGAAAAGGTGAAAGAAGTCAATCTGAAAGGCTGGCCGATGAGCGCCGACGATATCAAGGCAATGCTTGCTAAGGAAACAGAAAGCCGCAAGGAGATCACCCTCGCTCCGGGCATCCGGATGACGTTTGTGCGCATCCCCGCCGGACAATTCGTAATGGGTAGCCTGCAAGGTCAGTCAGACGCTCGTCCTGTTTCGAAGGTGAAGATCGGTAAATCGTTCTGGATGGCTGAAGTGGAAGTCACCAACGAACAGTACGCCGTGCTTACCCCTGAACACAACAGCCGCTATACCGACCAGTTGTGGAAAGACCACGTGACGCCCGGCTATAAGGCCAACGAGCCCTATCAGCCTGTGATCCGCGTGAGCTACGAAGATGCCATGGACTGGTGCCGGAAGCTGAGCGAAAAAACCGGCCTCAACGTCACCCTCCCCACCGAAGCACAGTGGGAATGGGCCTGCCGCGCCGGTAGCGACGAGGCTTTCTGGTATGGTAATATGAACGCCGACTTCGGTAAGATGGAGAACCTGGCCGATGCCATTACCACCAACTTTGCCGTAAGCGGTATAGACCCGCAGCCGATGCCGCACGACGCCTTCTGGTATCCGTACTACAGCTATCTGCCCAAAGCAGCTGCTGTAAACGACGGCTACATGATCCAGACTGATTCCAAGAAGTTCGACTGCAACCCCTTCGGCCTGTACAGCATGCATGGCAACATCGCCGAGTGGACCCGTTCAGACTACGTGCCTTACCCGTATACCGAGAAGCCGAAAGTGACCTCCGGATACAAGGTAGCCCGCGGCGGTTCGTGGACCGAACGCCCGAAGTTCTCCACCGCCTACGTCCGCAAAGCCTATTACCCCTGGCAGCGCGTATTCAACGTAGGCTTCCGCGTGGTGATCGAAGATTGATAGGACTCATCTTTAGTGTGAGTAACATCAGTGTATGAGTAACATTAGTGTATGAGAGTAACTAAGATTAGTATACAGAGTAACATTAGTATATGAGAGTAACCAGGCTCCCCGCCTTGAAAGGCGGGGAGCCGAGTTACACTTGCATACTACTCTTGATTACTTGCATACTAGTCTTAGTTACTTGCATACTAATGTTACTTACTTGTCTGCTAATAGTGGCTACTCACATACTAACGTTAGTTTCAGCTACGTGATGCATAGTCCCCCATACCCTCTTATCCCTTGTAACGTATGAAACTTGAGCGAATCCTTTCTTCCTATGTGACCACCATCGTACTGCTGGTCATCTATGCCGTTGGCCTGGCGCTGGCTACTTTCCTGGAAAAATACCACGGCACGGAAGCCGCCAAGGCGATGATCTACTATTCGCCCTGGTTCATACTGCTGCAATTCCTGCTCATTGTCAACTTCCTGGTTACCGTGCATCATCACGCACTGATCCGGCAGCACAAGTGGAGCATGATCCTGCTGCATGCTTCCTTTGTGATCATCCTGGCGGGCGCCATGACGTCGCATCTCTTTAGCGAAGAAGGCATTCTGCACATCCGCCAGGGAGAGACGGCCGGCAAGATGGCTGTCCGCACCTCCAAAGAAACTACCTTCCACACACTCCCCTTCCAGGTAGAGCTGGTGAAGTTTACACTCACCCGCTATCCGGGTTCTTCCAGTCCGTCGTCTTACGAAAGCGAACTGCTGATCCATGTAGACGGGCAGACCCGCTACGAACGGGTCTATATGAATAATGTATTAGACATCAAAGGCTACCGCCTCTTCCAGGCTTCGTACGATAAAGACGAACTGGGTACCGTACTCTCGGTCAACAAAGACGTAGCCGGCCGCACCATCACCTACGCCGGTTACCTGCTGATGGCGCTGGGCTTTCTCTTCGCCCTGTTCGACAAACACGGACGCTTCCGTTTCCTGAGCCGCCGGCTGAAGGAACTGCGGAAAGCCGCCGGTGTGCTGCTAATTTTACTTGCCTCGCTGTCCCTGTACGCGGCTACGCCTGCCGCCTCGCCCGTCCTGGATGCGATCGAGCGGTATGCCGTACCCACGGAACACGCTGCCAAATTCGGTGCTCTTCCCATCCAGTTGTCCAACGGCCGCATGGTGCCGGTCAATACCTTTTCGTCCGAAATTTTGCGCAAACTGCATAAGTCGCCCACGATCGGTACGCTCAACTCGGATCAGTTCCTGATCAGCCTGCTGGCCTTGCCCGATATGTGGATGCGTGTTCCCTTTATCTCCCTCCCGAATGAAGATATTGCTTCTTTTTACAGCCTCTCCAAAGACGAATGCGCGTATATTGAAATGTTCGACGCCGAGGGTGGCTACAAACTACAGCCACGCCTCGAAGAGGCCTACCATCGGATGCCGGGGCAGCGCACGAAATTCGATAAAGACCTTTTCAAACTGGACGAGCAGGTCAACATCCTGCACCAGTTGTTCAACCATCAACTGCTCAACCTCTTCCCCGATGCCAACGACCCCAACCATACCTGGTACGCCCCGGGCGACGACCTGTCGGTGTTTACCGGGCAGGATTCGCTCTTCGTATCCCGCATCATGGAGTGGTATATCGGCGAGGTACAAGTTTCGATGCAAAGCGGCGACTGGGCCAAGCCTGACGAATTGATCGGTATGATCCAGACCTACCAAAATGCCAAAAATAAAACACTTGATATCAGCCCCGAACGAATAGAGACCGAATTGAAATACAACCGCATGGATGTGTTCCGCTGGTGCAAGATCGGTTACCTGAGCCTCGGCGGACTGCTGCTCGTCCTGGCCTTTGCCGGCCTGTTCAGGCAGCGGCGGTGGATGACGTTCACCGTGTGGATGCTCGGCATCTGCGTGCTGGTGGTGTTCCACTACCACATGCTCGGCATGGGGATGCGCTGGTATATCGCCGGGTATGCCCCGTGGAGCAATTCGTACGAAACGATGGTGTATGTGGCCTGGGCTACGGTCTTTGCCGGACTGCTGTTTGTGCGCAAGAGCCCGATCACGTTTGCGCTGGCTACGCTCTTCAGTGGTATCATCCTCTTCGTTTCCGGACTGAGTTGGATGGACCCGCAGATCAACCCGCTGGTGCCGGTGCTGAAGTCGCCCTGGCTCATGTTTCACGTCTCGGTAATTATGGCGGCTTATGGCTTCTTCGGGATTTGCTGTCTGCTGGGGCTTACCAACCTGGTGCTGGTGTCACTTACTACGGCCAGGAACACCTCGCTGCTCTCTGCCCGTATCCGCGAACTGAGCATCGTGAACGAAATGGCGATGATCGTAGGCCTGGCGCTGATGACCATCGGCACCTTCCTCGGCGCCGTATGGGCCAACGAATCGTGGGGACGTTACTGGGGCTGGGACCCGAAAGAAACCTGGGCGCTGATCACGCTGGTGGTGTATGCCATCACGCTGCACCTGCGCCTGGTGAAGAAATGGGACAATCCGTGGCTGTTTAACCTCATGGCCGTGGTAGCCTTCGCTACCGTGCTGATGACCTACTTCGGCGTCAACTACTTCCTCAGTGGGATGCATTCCTACGGGCAGAACGACGATGTGAACGGCATCTTCGGCTATCTCTACATCGCTGCCGGCGTGATCGCGGCGCTGGCGGTGTATGCCCGACTGAAATATCATAAACAATCATAGTATTCACATTAAACTGTAAGATCATGAGAACATTCCATCACGTAGGTATCATTACCAATGAGAAGAAAGAAGGCGCTATGTACAACGACGTGTTGAGCGTATGGCTGACCGATATCGGCCAGAGCCCGAATTGCATCGAATGGCTGAAGTTCGAACCGGGAAGCTGTATGCCCGAGCTGGTGCAGACGCAGACCCATTTAGCCTATGTCGTACCGGATATGAACGCCGAACTGGAAGGCAAAAAGGTGATCTTCCCGCCGCTGGTATGCAATGAGCACCTGACCATTGCCTTCATCGAAGAAGAAGGTATTCCCGTTGAGATTATGGAAATGAACTGATATCGAATAACAAACAATACACAAAGGAGGACAAAACAATGTCAGCAGTTAAAACAAAATTTATCAACGACCCGATGGAGGTAACTCCAGAACTGTTGGAAGGATACACACTGGCTTATCCCAATCAGGTGAAGCTGGGTGGTGAGAACATCATCGTACGCGCCAACCCGAAGAGTGCAGACAAGGTAGCGATCGTAACGTTGGGCGGCTCCGGTCATGAGCCTGCCCTGAGCGGCTTCGTAGGAGAAGGGATGCTGGACTGTTCCGTAGTGGGCGATATCTTCGCCGCACCGGGGGCGCAGCGCCTGTTCCAGGCTTTGCAGCTGATGAAGCGCGAAGCCGGTATCCTGCTGGTGGTGCTGAACCATGCCGGCGACGTGATGAGCGCCAACATGGCTATGCAGCTTGCCGGCCGTGCCGGTATTGCGGTGAAAAGTATCCTTACGCACGATGATATCAGCTCCGGGCTGGATACGCCGGACGACGACCGCCGCGGCCTGGCCGGTTGCGTGCCCCTGATCAAGATCATCGGCGCTGCTGCCGAAGAAGGTAAGTCGATAGACGAACTGATCGAGATAGGCGAACGCTTCAACAACCACATCGCCACCCTGGCCGTTGCCATGGGCAAATGTACCCACCCGCAGAACAATGCCACCATCAGCGACCTGCCCGAAGGCATCATGGAGATCGGTATGGGCCAGCACGGTGAAGGCGGCGGCGGACAGCGACCGTTGGTATCGGCCGACGAAACGGCTACCCTCATGGTAGACCAGCTCTGCAAGAAACTACAGCCCAAGGCTGGCGACAAGCTGATGCTCATCATCAACGGCGTAGGTGCTACCACGCTGATGGAACTCAATATCGTGTTCCGCCAGGCGTATAAGGTACTCGAAAGCCGTGGCCTGAAAGTGGTTTCTTCACGGGTGCAGGAGATACTTACCGTACAGGAACAGCACGGTTTCCAGATGATGCTGGCCATCCTGGACGACGACCATGTGACCTATCTCAACGACAAGAAAGCAGATGCCCCTTATTGGACAACGATCGGTAAATAAGATGACACAACTGACAATCGAGGCTTTCAAAGCCATGTTGAACAACGCCCTCACGCGCATCAAAGCGCGTGAGGATGAGTTTTCGAAACTTGACGCCGTGATTGGTGATGGCGACCACGGTACAGCCATCGTAACAGCCTTCAGTGCCGTCACACGCATCGCAGCCACCGGTACGGAATTTAAGGCCATGCTGGGCGATATGGGTATGGGCGTGATGCTCGAAGTAAGCGGTTCTACCAGCACCCTGCTGGGCGCCTTCTTCTTGGGAATGAGCGACCATGCCGAAGGCACTGCACTGGATGCCGCCGCCGTGCGCCGGATGTTTGCCGGGGGAATGGCCAACGTACAGCAACAAACCAAAGCGCAGAAAGGCGATAAGACGATGATGGACGCCCTCATCCCCGCCGTGGAAGCGATGGACGCCTGCCTGTCTGACAACGTGGCCGCTATCCTCCGTACCGCTGCCGATGCTGCCCAACAGGGAGCCGAAGCTACGGTGCCGATGAAGGCCAACTTCGGTCGCGCCCGCAACTACGGCGAACGCTCCATCGGTTATGCCGACAGCGGCGCCACCTCCTGGGCCTGTATGTTTGCCGCTTTTGCCGAAGCGCTGCAATAACACTGGTACCATAAACAATTCACGCTGAAATAGACTTATTAGATTATAATTATAGGATTATGGCAGATTTAGATGATCTCAGAGAAGGCGCCAACTTCGGTGTAGGCGTACAAACAAATAGTGACACCTTCCATGTGAAGGGAGCGGCACACCTGCCGTGGGGGATGAAAGACCGCCTGTCGCGCATCTTCAATCCCAAGACCGGCCGCACGGTGATGCTGGCCTTCGACCACGGTTTTATCATGGGACCCACGTCGGGCGTAGAACGCATCGACCTCAATATCGTACCCCTGATCGCGTATGCCGATTGCATCATGTGCACCCGCGGTATCCTGCAAACTACCATCCCGCCGAGTACAAACAAACCCATCTGCCTGCGGTCGGATGCCGGGACGTCTATCCTGACGGAACTGAACGATAACGTGGTGATCGACATCGAAGACGCCATCCGGATGAACGTATCGGCCATGGCCGTGATGCTCGCCATCGGCGACCCGACTTTCGAAGCCAAGACGATAGCCAACCTCTACAAAGCCGTCGATATGGGTAGCCGTTACAATATCCCCATCATGGGTGTGACAGCCGTAGGCAAGCAGATGGTGCGCGACGCCCGTTACTTCGGTCTCGCCTCCCGCATCTGTGCCGAGAACGGTGCCTCCATCGTGAAGACTTACTACTGCGAAGGCTTCGAAAACGTAGTGGCTGCCTGCCCCGTTCCCGTGGTCATTGCCGGTGGTAAGAAACTCCCCGAAAAGGAAGCCCTCGAACTCTGCTACAGCGCCATCAACGACGGCGCCGCCGGTGTAGACATGGGCCGCAACGTGTTCCAGAGCACATCGCCCGTGGCGATGATCCAGGCCGTCCACGCCGTGGTGCACCAGGGCTTCACCCCGGCGCAGGGCTACGAACTGTTCAAAGACTTGTCTAAGTAAGGGCAGGGATGAAAAAGTCAATCATCTTCAGCCTCGCGGCAGCAGGCCTCTTCATCCTCTCTTCCTGTACCAAGCCGGCAGAACAACTGCTGCTGGCCGGTTCAGGCTGGAACAAGATCGCCCTGATCGATAAAAACACAAAGACCATCCAGTGGGAATACCCCCTCGAAAAAGGCTGGGAATGTAACTCCGTAGCCGCCACCGCCGAAGGCAACATCCTCTTTGCCTACTCCAAAGGTGCCAAGCTGGTGACCCGCGACAAACAAGACGTGTGGAACGTCCCGGCACCCGACAGCTGCGAAATGCAAACCGCCCGCATCCTGCCCGACGGCAACTTTCTGCTGGCCTGGTGCGGTCATCCGGCCACCATCCTGGAAGTAGACAAGAGCGGCGCCATCATCAGCCGTACCGAATTCGATACGGGCATCGAGCATCCGCACGCCCAGTTCCGCCAGGTTGCGAAGAACCCGGCGGGCAACTACATGGTGCCCCTGTTTGCCTCCTCCGAAGTACGTGAGATAGCCCCCTCGGGCCAGACCGTAAAGACTGTCAAGGTAGAGGGCGCTCCTTTTAGCACCGCCCCCTTGCCAAACGCTAACTGGCTGGTAGCCGGTGGTGACGGCCATTGCGTGATAGAGCTCAACTTCGAGACGGGCGAAGCCGTCCGTACCATCCGCCAGGGCGATATCGCCGGCGCACCGCTTGCCTTCGTGGCCGAACTGCTGCCGACAGCCGCCGGCGGTATGTACGTCTGCAACTGGCAGGGACACGGGGCTGGCAAAGCACCGCAACTGTTCGAGATAGATAAAAACAACCAACTGGTCTGGGCCATCGAAGATACTGCCACTTTCGGCATGATCTCTGCCGTTTGCACGGTTAAGCCCTGATCAGTTGCGGTCAACCTGCTGAAACTGAAAGCTCGCACCGACACCGATAGAGTGGGCGTGTCCTCTTTTCTGATGGTGCTCACCGGCGGCGAATTTACCGATCAGTGGGAGGATGGCGTGCTCATTGTAATTGGCTGCTTGAAAGATTGATCCCGTTTTTTTTAGCTGTATATGGTGTATTCAATAGAAAATTACGTATATTAGCCTGTGAAAACCCACATTTGTTTGCCGTATGAAAGGGCCGTTGCTTATTGCTGTAGTCTGGTTGGCAGGCTTGTTGGCCGCTGCCAGCCCAGTGTTGCCCGACAGCGTCGGGCTGCAGGCGGATACGGTGCGGCTCTCCGCCCTGCGCGACAGCGCGCTGGCCCGCTACCGCCTCAGCAGCCGGGAGGGCCGCTATCAGGAAGCCGTAGGCTATAATGCCGAATACCGTTTGTATACGGATTCGCTCTCGCTGCTGCACCGCGCCCAGGAGCTGGCCGAAGTGCGGGCGAAGTACGATCAGGAGGCGCTGATTGGAGAGCAGAACCTGTTACTATTGGCGAAGGAAAGAACACGGATATTGGTTCTCATTGTTTTGATTGTATGCCTGTGTATGACAGCTTTGGTTGTTTTGCTCTATCAGATTAAACTGACCCGAAAGAAGCGATTGATACATCAATCACAAGAACGTTTGAAGGAAGTTGCCCATCAAATACAGGAAAATACTCAAACTATCCGCTCTAATGAGGCAATCATACAAACGATGAGCGAACAATTGGCGAACTATACAGAATTCCACGAACAGGTAAATGAACAACAGGCGGAAATAGAGCGTATACATATAGCCAACAAGCAATTATTTCAGCAAAACAACCAACTCGAAAGTGAAGTGAAACAGTGTTCGTCTCAATTGCAGGATTTCGAAAACAATCAACTGGTGCCGGATGATTTGTACGAAGAGTATCAAACCTTGCAGGTACGTGAAAGATATTTGAGCGATTTGCTTATCAGACAGTTGGCCATGATTGGTAGTTTGAAAAGAGAGCCTAAGCCCGTTACTCCCGAAGAGAATAATCAACTAATCGTTGAAATGGAGCATGTTTATCCGGGGCTTGTCGAGTTTTTACGCCATACTTTTCCGGATCTGTCAGATCTGGATGTGCTGACCTTCTGTCTCATTAAATTGAAATTCGTAAATTCGGAGATTGCTCATATCACGGGGGTAGATCCTCCTTCTGTTTCGATACGGAAATACCGGATAAAAGAGGCGATGCGGAAAGTAAGGCCGGATCTTCTGGACGGCGAAGAGTCATTGGATATTTACATCTATAAATTGACAATGGAGAGTTAGTATGATAAAGCCGCTGATATATCTGCTGTTAGGGAGTTTCTTGCTCTTGGTCGGTTGCTGGAATGGTCATAGTGACGATGCCTTGTCGTCCGATTTGATCCGAGCCGAAGCTTACATGTGGGATAACCCTGAAGCGGCATGGGCCATACTGGATACCATAAAGGTGGATGTAAACGATGCATACCCGTATGCCACCTGGTGTTTGCTCTATACGCAGGCGCAAAACAGGAATAATGTGGCATTTACCTTTGATTCACTGATAGGGACAGCTGTTCGTTATTTTGAAGAGCGCGATGATATGCATCGGAAAGCAACAGCCTGGTATTATGCAGGCCGGGTATATGCCGATTTACGACAGCCGGTATATGCCGCCGGGTTTTATGAGAAAGCAAGAGAAACGGCGTCTCAAACTGCAGACCACCGCTTGCAATATCAGATTGCACGAAGCTATGGATGGCTATGCCTGAATCAAGGATTGCTGAGTGAAGCGAAAGTGTTGCTCCAGGAGGCATATACGCATGCGGTGGCAAGTGGCATTGATAAGTATCGAATGTTTGCATTAGACTATATCGGCCGTTATTATGCGTTTAATCAACAAATGGATAGTGCGGTCGTGTTTCTTGAACAAGCGGTTGATTTAGGGAGAGAGATTGGCGATTCAACCAGCTTGATAACCGTGTTAAATGATGCAGCCATCGCTCTTAACAGGTCAGACAAATACGGACAGGCTATTGACTATCTGAATGAATCAATTAAACTGGAGTTGGTAAGGAACACAGGAGATCTATACGCTGCATACTATAACTTAGGAGACTTATACCGGCTAATCGGACAACCGGATTCTGCCACGTACTACTTACATAAAGCGTTGGTAGGTGGAGATATCTATGTTTTGCAAAGTTGTTATTTCTATCTATCCGATATAAGTCGTGAGGCAAAAGACTGGAAGGAGGCGGTGCGTTATGCCGATTTGTTTTGGCAATGCACGGATTCGATATCCCAATTTACACATCATAAAGAGATTGCAGAACTGCATGCCCGTATTAAGTCCCAGCAAGTAGAGAACAATAATTACAGACTACGAATCGAGAAAAACCAAATTATACTGATCGGGTTGGCTGCTCTGATCGGCATGTTAGTACTTATGCTGATTCTGATGGATCGCTATCGGCAAAAAATGGCTGAAAAAGAACGCTTTATTCAGTCAATACGACGTCAGCTGGATATGCAAATCTGTAAATTCCGGATGAATGAACAGGAAATAGACAGAAATAACGAGGTTATCCGTTTCTTCACCGAACAATTGACCCGGCGCCCTGAGATAGAGGAACAGCAAAAAGAACAGGAAGAAATTCTTTTCTCTGTTCGCGATTATAACAACAGCCTGCAACAGGATAATCAGCAACTGAGACGCAAAATAGCCGACACCCAATCTGTATTGCAGGCTTACGGAGTAAAACAGATTGCTCAAGATCAGCAGGTTGAGAAGAATAAATCGTTGCGAAAAAGAATAGCAGGTCTGGCAGAAACGTTGTTGGCGCTCCTGAAACTGACGAACAAACTAAAAAGAACCCCTGCTATAGTAAGTGGTGAGCAAATGCAAGCGCTTCATGATGAATTAGATATGGTTTACCCTTTATTTGCGAAACGGCTGGCTGCTCAATACCCTCATTTGTCCGATCTTGAGATACAAACCTGTTGCCTCATTAAATTACGTTTTTCTACTTCAGAGATTGCCCATTTATCGAATATAAGCCCAGGGTCTGTAACTAAACGCAAACGTCGCATCAGACAAGAAATGCAAAACACCCTCCCTGAGTTGTGGAGCCAGCATGCATCATTGGACGCCTATCTGTGGCAGTACTGAATGCGATGTCCGCTTTTGGTCAGACTCAATATTTTTTATTATATTGATTGTCTGATATTTGACTGTTTGTCGGTGTATATGCGATGTACGTGCTAATAGTTTGGTTTACATATATTATATCTGTAACTTTGTATAAGTCAATTTTAAATCATGTAGTATTATGGACACTCTTCATAAAAAAAGTATTTGCTTGTTATTGCTGTGTGTGCTATGTGGATTCTGGGTACACCCTGTATACGCTGGATTTGACAAATTCGGCAGGAGGATATGTGTATGGAGATTTTCTCAAAAACAACTAATTTATTTATCACACTAAAAAAATGTATAGAGTATGAAAACAAAAATTCTAATGTTTGTAGTTAGCTTTTTTTTGTGCATGAGTGCGATGGGACAGTATACGATTGAGAAGCCTTATGATTATCCCATAAAACCTGGGATGAGTGAATGGGCAGAATTCCAGACGGGGCAGGAAATGCTTGACGCATGTCAAATACCGGTGGAAGTATTGTCGAAACTGACAACAGAGGCACTCGTTGAGACCTGTGTGAACTATCCGTTGGCAATTAACTACTCGGCCTCTAACAATGAGAGGGATGCGATTTCATTCATGATAGAGAGTTTTAACGGGCTTAAAGAGTTGAGTAATAGAAAGGATGGAGCCTCTGCTCTTGTGAAGAAATACAAAGATATGACTTTCTCTAAAAATTTTGTGACTAAGAATAACAACGGGGGTGCATCTTCTTTTCTTTTTGGGTATTTGGAACTTTTGTTGGCTGATGATTTATTTGTGAATAACCTATCAAAAATGGAATATGATGAATTGAAAACTGTTTCGCTGGAAAAATATGAATTGAAGCTGAATAATCCAGATGATTTTGGTTTATTAAGTGTTAGAAGGCCTTTGTTGCTGAACTCAGTTGCTGTATTAAAGAGTGATTCGTCTCTGAATAAATCGGACAGCTCCTATCTTCAGGCTTTTGTTGATGATTTTCAGGGCGTTTATCCTGAGGAACTTGAACGTGTTTCTAAGATAATTATAAAAAAATAGCATATTATGTATACCTCAAAAATATTTTATAGTTCTTTAATCTGCTTGTTTTTGTTCTCATGCGGGAATGACGAAGAGCTAACAGCAAATTATTATGAAAATCTGACAAAGTCTACAGGCTATAAAGATCGTATAGAAAGTGCGCAATGCACCAATATCCCTCGTCCTATGGATACGTATGTGTATCCTATTGTTCCCGGGACGGATGAATGGGTACAACTCCATCAAAAAGGTATGGAAGAGGTGCTTAATGCTTGCCGTGTTCCGGAGGAAGTTTTGCAAAATCAATCTACCCAGGCAGTTATCCAGACTTTTTTCGATTATCCTTTTTCCTTGGATATGTACAGCAGTTCTTCAACTCTCCTGGATGGTTTTATTGGAAGTGTCGTATTTAACTCGGCATATGCGGAATTATTAAAGCGGAAAGATGCTGGGGAGTGTTTGTTAGAAAGGTATCTTCTATTTAACCCTGTAGGATGCAATGTGGCTATAATAATGGGCCCTCTTCTTGAAATGTTGCTTGCTCAGCAAGAGTTTTATACCCAATTGAATGTGGATGAGAAAAAGGAACTTGTAAAAGCCGCATTAGGGAAAATGGATGTACGTGAAGATTTTGATCCATTATTGGCTAATCGGAACGAAACAACTTGTATGTTGATCGGGCGAATCATGGAGAATTCTGGCTTCAATCCTTTTATAGAAGAGGTGAAGAATAACAAGAAAATGTCTAAATATCTTGAAGAACAATTCCATGGATATGATAACTATGGTCTTATTCTGTTGTATGCGAATGAATTTATTAAATAATAATGTTATGAAAAATAGACATTTTTCCTTTTTGATTTTGATTGTATTGTGTATAGGAACTGCAGACTTTGCTCAAGCGGCAGATGTTACTCTATATACACCTAAAGGACATTCGGTTTATGCTTTCACACGTTCAGAGATGTCCTCGTCTGAAATAACCTATTCTAATGGAGAGTATCAGCGACAGTACCCCAATGCAACATTCTTAGCGAACTCGTCATATACTTATAATTGTCATAGCTATGCATGGAATATGGTTGAAGGAGGAAGAACTTGTTAGTTAAATCAGAGTCCTGATTTACACTGGTATTGGGATGATGGGAGCTATATTGAAACAACGGAAGCCTATGCACAAAAAATTTTCTATTACAGCGGAGATCATTCGGCTATAGTATCCTCATCGCATTCAGGAATGTATGAGTCCAAATGGGGGGAAGGGCCTCGTATGAGACATGCCCCTACTTATGGTCCTCCAAGGTATATAATGACTAACAGAAAATATTATGCCAAAGCTCCTGTTGCTTTGTCTGGACCTTCAATGATAGGAGGAACAGGGAGTGGAAGTTTTTCTGTTAATTTTTTGGTGAAAAATGCAACTCTTACGTGGCTTTATGACACAAATTTGTTGACTTTAGTTTCTTCTTCTGCGACTGGAATTGTTGTTAAACCAAAAACATCTACGACTACAGGTGATGCTACGATTACCGCTCAATTCATTAATTCAAGTGGTAGTGTACAATATCAGGCATCTTGTTGACAATAGCGCTCGATTGGTACCGCCATATCACACCTTTGGTACCGCGCGTGACACACCTCTGGTACCGCTTATAGCGGTGGCTGGTACCGGTACCAAACAGGTGATATGAGCGTGGTTGTGAGATACCCCTTCACCGTG
>JAVBUH010000039.1:0-7636 GCA_031555505.1 Tannerellaceae bacterium | reverse complement strand
GCTGAGAAGGAAAGCCAGCTACGGCAGGACCTGCAGACAACCGGCGGTCAGTTGATGAATGCCATCCATGCCTGGGAACTGGCTTATTGCCTCACAACACCGATCGAAGGTAGGGTAACATTCACCAAGTACTGGAGTGATAACCAATACATCCCGGCAGGGGAAACAGTCTTCACCATTGTCCCCACTGCCTCAGATGAATTAATAGGGAAAGCGATGCTGCCGGCTGCCCGTTCGGGCAAGGTGGAGACAGGGCAGCGGGTGATCGTTCGATTCCTCAACTACCCCGACCAGGAATTCGGGATGGTGAACGGCACGGTCAAAACCATCTCGCTGGTGCCTTCCGATGGCCAGTATGCCATTGAAATAAACTTCCCCCAAGGGCTTACCACCAACTATGGCCGCACCCTGCCCCTCTCCCACGAGATGAAAGCCACGGCCGAAATCGTGACCGAAGACCTCCGTCTGATCGAACGATTCTTTATGCCGGTAAAAAAAGTACTACGAGAAGGAATGGGACAATAAAAATAGACTTTTTAAACAAATCCACATGATTACATCTCCTCGATTTGTAAGGTAATTTGGAGATGTAATCATTTTATTAGTAACAAAGTTGTTACTAATTAGGTTATTACTGATATATAGTGGGAGGCTTTCTTTATTTTTGCAAATTTTTGTCAGGAAAAACGTTTTATTGACGTAAATTTGATTACATTTGCCAAAAGCTAATAAACGGTATAGGTGAGTGCAAAGACAAATATAGAGGAACTTCGAAAGGAGTTTGAAGGCAAAAACGTCATAGAACTTAAAGATATTGATGCTTTTTACAGGGAACGGGAACCATTCATTCCTACAACAACTGTTAACTGGCGTGTATATGCCCTTGTTCAGGGCGGAATACTTCAAAGGATAGGTAAAGGATTATACCGCTTTGGAAAAACAGAATTGTTTACACCTGAAATCACCCATAAGATAAAAAGTATTAGCCAGTTAATACACAGTCAATTTCCATATATTAATTACTGCCAATGGGAGTTGTCATACGTCAATTACTTCTCTCAGCATCTAATTAGCTTCAATATCTTATTTGTGGATGTGGAAAAGGATGCATTAAATTCTGTATATTATGCACTAAAGGAGCGACATTCGAAAGTGATGCTTATTGGCAATCTTTATGGAGATTTGTCTGATTTTGACAACACCATTTTTGTTCGTCCGCTGATTTCTGACTCTCCGATTCAGAAAGTGAAAAGTTGTTATGTGGCAACACTCGAAAAAATGTTGGTAGATTTAGCGACGGACAAAGAACTAATATTTTTTCAAGGAAACGAAATCCATACGATTATACGAAATGCTTCTGATAAGTATACAATCAACCAAAACACGATGCTTAGATATGCAGGACGTAAGAATAAGAGAGAGGAAATAGGCAATATCCTGAAAACTATAAATCGTCAGTGATTGACGTAAATTGACATAAATTTGAAACTATGATTAAGTCTGAAAATGTATCTAAAGAGTGGATTGAAGCAATCTCCAAATCTAAGAAAGCGGACAAAATACTGGTCGAGAAAGTGGTCAGGGCTTTGATGCTTTTGGAAGGGCTTGCAAAATCCGATTTAGATTTTGTTTTTAAGGGAGGAACTGCCTTAATGCTGCTATTCAAGTCAAATAAGCGTTTGTCCATTGACATTGACATCATTGTGCCCGACAAGGAAGCAGTGCTGCATAGTATCTTAGAGAAAATTTGCCAAGAATATGGCTTTACTCGATTTGAAGAACAAGAACGTAAAGCCGCCACTCAAATAGATAAAGTGCATTACAAGTTATTTTTTGAATCGGCTATTGAAGGAAAAGAATCCTACGTACTATTAGATATCCTAAAAGAAGACATTCACTACCAGACTGTTATTGAAGCTCCAATAAGCAGCTTATTCGTCGAACTGGATGGAGATCCAATACTTGTCAGCATTCCCGATTTCAACAATATACTTGGAGATAAGCTCACAGCTTTTGCTCCTAATACGACAGGTATACCATACAAAAAAGGAGAAAAAGAAATGGGCATGGAAATTATCAAGCAAATGTATGACATTGGCTGTTTATGTGACCATGCGGATAGCGCAGAGATAGTATCTTCTGTGTTTTCATCATTTGCCAATACGGAAATACAATACAGAGAAAAGGCATGTACAGTTGTGGATGTGCTCAATGATATCATCGACAATTCATTAGAAATATGTTTGCGGGGGAATCATGGTAAAGCGGATTTTTCTATCCTCTCTAAAGGCATAGTACAAGTGAAAGGCTTTATCTATTCGGAAACTTTTCATCTTGAAAAGGCAATTACTTACGCCGCAAAAGCGGCATATATGGCTGTCGTTATAAAACATGGGCAGAAAGAGATAAGGAAATATAATGCTGCAAAAATACTGGAGATGAAAGAAAGCTAAATATAAATGGCAATTGAAACATCCAACTGCAAAAAACGGTCGATAGTTAAATTGCTATAAAATACACAGTGAGTCTTAATGGTTCAGGCCGTATGGAACGTTCTTACAAGAGAATGTATGAAATATCTGAAAAATCACGCTTCTAAAGCTCAAATTTAATTCCATAATTACAATCAGTTTATCATGAAAAAGAAAAACATCTGTAAGTCTGCCTTCGTCCTGTTGGCAGCAATGCTATTAACCCCGCTGTCTGCGCTCGGGAATGAGGGGCTCACGCCGGTGGACTATGTGAACCCGCTGATGGGTACACAGTCTACCTACGAGCTATCTACCGGGAACACCTACCCAGCCATTGCCCGTCCCTGGGGGATGAACTTCTGGACACCGCAAACAGGCAAAATGGGCGACGGATGGCAGTATGTGTATACCGCCAACAAAATCCGTGGTTTCAAACAAACCCACCAACCCAGCCCGTGGATCAACGACTATGGTCAATTCTCCATCATGCCCGTAACCGGCAAGCCGGAGTTCGACCAGGACAAACGCGCCAGTTGGTTTGCCCACAAAGGCGAAGTAGCCAAGGCGTATTATTACAAGGTATATCTGGCCGAACACGATGTGGTGACCGAATTCACGCCCACAGACCGTGCCGCCATGTTCCGTTTCACCTTCCCCGACAATCAGTCGTATGTGGTGATCGACGCTTTCAACAAAGGATCGTACATCAAGGTAATACCGGAGCAGAACAAGATTGTAGGCTACTCTACCCGCAACAGCGGCGGTGTGCCCGATAACTTCAAGAACTACTTCGTAATCACCTTCGACAAACCGTTCACCTACACCGCCACCTTCGCCGACAGCCTGCTCACGGTGAACCGTAACGAACAACAGGCCGGACATGCCGGCGCCGTGATTGGTTTCAAAACACGCAAAGGCGAGATCGTACATGCCAAGGTAGCTTCTTCCTTCATCAGCCTCGAACAGGCAGAGATCAACATGAAAGAACTGGGCAACGACAGTTTCGATACCATCGTTGACAAAGGCCGCGAGGCCTGGAACGAGGTACTGGGCAAGATCGAAGTGGAAGGCGGCGACCTGGACCAGTATCGCACATTCTACTCCTGCCTCTACCGCTCGGTATTGTTCCCGCGCAAATTTTATGAAATAGACGCTAACGGCAAGGTAGTACACTACAGTCCCTACAACGGACAGGTACTGCCCGGCTATATGTTTACAGACACCGGCTTCTGGGATACGTTCCGCTGCCTCTTCCCCTTCCTCAACCTGATGTATCCGTCGATGAACAAGGAAATGCAGGAAGGCCTGATCAATACGTACAAAGAAAGCGGCTTCTTCCCCGAATGGGCCAGCCCCGGACACCGCAACTGTATGGTAGGTAACAACTCGGCTTCCATCCTGGTGGATGCCTATATGAAAGGTGTGAAGGTAGACGATCTGGAAACACTCTACCAGGGATTGATCCACGGAACGGAAAACGTGCATCCGAAAGTCCGTTCTACCGGCCGTCTCGGACACGAATACTACAACAAGCTGGGCTACGTGCCATACGATGTGAAGATCAATGAGAATGCCGCCCGCACCCTGGAATATGCTTACGACGACTGGTGTATCTACAAACTGGCCAAAGACCTGAAACGTCCGAAAGCCGAGATCGACCTTTACGCCAAACGCGCGATGAACTATAAGAACCTCTTCGACAAAGAATCCAACCTGATGCGTGGCAAGAACGCCGACGGCAAGTTCCAGGCTCCGTTCTCTCCGCTCAAATGGGGCGATGCCTTTACGGAAGGAAACAGCTGGCACTACTCCTGGTCGGTATTCCACGATCCGCAAGGACTGATCGACCTGATGGGCGGCAAGAAAGCATTTACAGGCATGCTGGATTCGGTATTCAGCGTACCGCCGTTGTTCGATGAAAGCTATTACAGAGGCGTGATCCACGAGATCCGTGAAATGACGGTGATGAATATGGGCAACTATGCGCACGGCAACCAGCCGATCCAACACATGATCTATATGTACAACTACGCCGGCGAGCCCTGGAAAGCACAATACTGGCTGCGCGAGGTGATGAACCGTATGTACACACCTAATGCCGACGGTTATTGCGGCGACGAAGACAACGGACAGACTTCGGCCTGGTACGTATTCACCGCGCTCGGTTTCTACCCCGTTTGTCCCGGTACGGACCAGTATGTAATGGGTGCGCCTTTGTTCAAGAAAGCCACGCTTCACCTTGAAAACGGCAAGACACTCGTGATCAATGCACCGCAGAACAGCGCAAAGAACCGCTATATCGAATCCATGACCGTGAACGGACAAACATGGACCAAGAACTACCTCGAACATGGCGAACTGTTCAAAGGCGGTACCATCAACTGTGTGATGGCCGACAAGCCGAACACAAACCGTGGCACGCAGGCAGCAGACTTCCCCTACTCTTTCTCTGTAAACGAAAAGAAGTAAGCCGATGCGTTCCATCCTTAAAATAAGCAGCAGCATACTGGCATCTACCCTGATGCTGGTATCCTGCATGCCGCAAGCAAACGAATATACCGGTGACCCGGTAGACTACGTCAACCCGTACATGGGTAACATCAGCCACCTGCTGGTACCTACCTATCCCACGGTGCATCTGCCCAACAGCATGCTGCGTGTCTATCCCGAACGCTCAGACTATACGGGCAACCGCCTGAACGGCCTTCCGCTGGTGATTACCAGCCACCGGGGCAGTTCAGCGTTCAAACTCAGCCCCTTCCAGGGAAATGAGGCAGATATCCGTCCGGTAAGCCGCCTCTCATACGATCAGGAAGTGATCAAGCCCTACAGCTATCAGGTGTATCTGGACGAAGCGCACGTAAACGTAAACTTTGCCCCCTCGCACCAGAGCGGTATCTATGAACTGGCTTTCGAAGACAATGCCGCGCCTTCGCTGGTATTCAACAGCCGCCGTGGCGGGCTGACAACGGCCGATAATGTAGTGAGCGGATATCAGTACGTAGACCAGAAAACGAAGGTATACCTCTATGCCGAGATCGATCAGAATCCGGTGAAAGCCGGACAGCTTGCCGATCAGATCAACTACGATGCCACTTCGGCCGAAGGCGTAAACGCCACATTGGTGCTCACATTCCCTTCGGAAACGAAAGTGCTCCGGGTACGCTACGGCGTTTCGTTCATCAGCGAAGCGCAGGCCAAGGCCAACCTGATCCGTGAGATTGCCGGTTTTGAAGTGAACGTGGTGGCCAAGGCCGGACGTGCCATCTGGAACCAGGCGCTCAACAAAATACAGGTACAGGGCGGAAGCGACAACGATAAAGCGGTATTCTACACCTCGCTCTACCGCTGCTTCGAACGTCCGGTATGCCTCAGTGAAGACGGACAGTATTACAGCGCCTTCGACGGTACTATCCACCCGGACGGCGGACGGCCGTTCTATACCGACGACTGGATCTGGGACACCTACCGTGCCACTCATCCGCTGCGTGTGCTGATCGATGCCGATCGCGAAAACGACATCATACAGTCGTTTCTCCTGATGGCCGAACAGATGGGTACCAACTGGATGCCTACCTTCCCGGAGGTGACCGGAGACTCGCGCCGGATGAACTCCAACCATGCCGTGGCCACCGTGGCCGACGCCTACAAAAAAGGACTGACCGGCTTCGACCTGGAAAAAGCCTACTATGCCTGTAAACAAGGGATAGAAGAAAAGACGCTGATACCCTGGACGGGTGCTCCCGCCGGATGGTTGGACGCCTTCTACAAAGAACATGGCTACATCCCGGCCTTACAACCGGGCGAAGCGGAAACGGTGCCCAATGTATCGGCCTGGGAAAAACGCCAGCCGATAGCCGTCACCCTCGGTACGGCCTACGACCAATGGTGCCTCTCCCTCATCGCCCGCGAACTGGGGAAAACCGAGGAGGCCGATTATTACCTGCGCTGTTCGTACAATTACCGCAACGTATTCAACCCCGAAACCGGATTCTTCCATCCGAAGGATAAAGACGGGAAGTTTATCGAAGGCGTAGACTACCGCATCTCCGGCGGTCTGGGAGCCCGTGATTACTACGACGAGAACAACGGTTATGTATACCGGTGGGACGTGCAGCACAACATTGCCGACCTGATTTCGCTCGTTGGCGGTAACAAAGCCTTCGTAGATGCCATGGAAGATATGTACAACACCCCGCTGGGTCAGTCCAAGTGGCAGTTCTATGCTACCTTGCCGGACCATACCGGCAACGTGGGACAGTTCTCTATGGCCAACGAACCGAGCCTCCACATCCCCTACCTCTACAACTATGCCGGCCAACCCTGGAAAACGCAGAAACGTATCCGTACGCTGCTCGACCAATGGTTCCGCAACGACCTCATGGGCGTTCCCGGTGATGAAGACGGTGGCGGCATGTCGGCCTTCGTGGTATTCAGCCAGTTGGGCTTCTACCCGGTTACCCCCGGTTCGCCCACCTACAACATCGGCAGTCCGGCATTTACCCATGCCGTGGTACAGTTGAGCAACGGAGGCACCTTTGAGATCAAGGCCAACAACGCCTCCAAAGAAAACAAGTACATCCAATCCGCCCGCCTCAACGGCGTGAAACTGGATCAACCCTGGTTCAACCACAGCGACCTGGCTTCAGGCGGCGTACTCGAACTCGAAATGGGGCCGAAAGCAAACACCCAATGGGGTATTGCCACTCCTCCCCCGTCGGCCGCTCCGATGCCCTGATAAGAAATCCTCCTGAAGGAGTATACGCCTATTACAATGCCCGGTATGAGACAAGTCTCTGCCGGGCATTTTACAAATCCCGCAATCGCCACAAAAAAGATCATAACGATCCTAAACGATCGTCATAATGTTCGTTTAGGATCATCATAATCTTCGTTTTCGAACATTATGACCTTTTTTTCGAAGATGATGGTGATTTGGAAGGCCAATCTTGCTGATAGAAAGCCGTTCGTTACACCGGCTGCTTCTACACGGACGAGATACCTGATTGAGGCCTGCGCCTCACCTGCTGCGAGGCGCACGTCTCAGTCGACTGAGGCGCAGGCCTCAGACAGGGTGAGGCGCAGGCCTCAAAGGAGTAAGGCGCAGGCCTCAACAGGCCTCGTTTAGGTAGCCCTGCATCTGCTCTTTCATCGGCAGGAACAGC
>JAVBUH010000095.1:0-18824 GCA_031555505.1 Tannerellaceae bacterium | reverse complement strand
ACAGGTAACTAAAGGCTTTTGGAGTGCTATAGAAACCATAAAACCGGATAAAACATATATTGTTTCTCCCGTATCAGCATCTTATCCATTTAAAAATGATGTGGAAGTTTGCGGGTTGAGTGACTTTTTGAGAAAAGTTGAACTATAACAATGCCTATTTCATCTGTTGTTGAAAAAATATAATTTCATTTGTTTGATATAAAGTGAATAAAGACATACACCATTATTTTTTTTTAATGATATACATTTCATTCATGGAAACGATAAATAAGACAACACTTTATGGGAATTTACTCTTTCGGCACGAAAGGAAGAAATTTCTATAAACCGCTTGCGGCTTGGTGTTGGCGTTCTATCGTTGGAATGTACCTTTGTATATCTCTTAAAAAAGGACTTAAGCGGTTCTTTATTTTGTTCATTCAGTTTTCTTTTCCTTCCCTGTAATCTGTATCATGAAATTACGTAAAAGTAGATCTTGACATACATTTCAATGGGGCCATTTTTATTTTGGATAGAAGGGGTAACCTTATTTTAGAGCAAGGGGTTAAATTCGTTTGGTTTACGGGGCCAATCTGAACTGGATTTTCCAAAGAGGGTATTAGCAGTCATTTGCGACCAATAGACGGTCGTAAGCGGTCGTCTGCGCCGCTAAGCGTCGCTAAGCGATCAAGGGGGAAAAATCGTTTCAAAAAGTATTTGCAACTTGCGGTCGATTTGCAACGGATGGTTGGATTTGACCGGTCTCCGATTGTTCGTTGGGAATGGACAATTTAATTATTAACCCACCTGGAATCCATATAAATGAAAAAACGGATCGAAGGTAAAAAAAATTTTTAATTATGGCAAGAATAAACAGTTCAGCAATTGGTCAGGGAAGCGGCTCAGCCGGAGTGATTACTTATCGTACGGTGCGTGGCCGGACGATTATCTCTGGGCGTGTGAGGGAAAACAAAAGTCGCACGGAGAAGCAGGTTCGCCATCGTGCAGCCTTTGGGGAGGCGCAACGCCTTGGTAAAGAGTTGAAAGAGGTGATCATCCTTGGCTTCGACAAAACGGAGTTTGGATCGGAATACAATAATTTCATTAAGCAGAATTGGGATTATTTGGATTATATTCGTACGAAAGGGGGGACGGAACGGGATTCTGAACCTCTGCATAATCTGTGGCTGGCCCTGAGGGACAAGGAGTTCAAAGGGAAGGTTGTTGCGGCACTGGGTGCGATAAAGGTTACGGCTTCTTTCCGCTGGGATGCGGATGGTTTGCCTGTGGCACAGGTGGTTCACTCCCGGAATTTTCAGGCGGGAGACCGAGTGACTTTCGTGTTTGGCGTGACAGGGCTTAATTTTGACCAGCCTTTCTCACAGCTGGTGACGGTGGAGAAGGTATTGGAAGAAGCGGATATAGCCGGCTTTGCAAAGGGACAAAAGGCGGTGTTCGAGAAAGGGAACTGTGCGCAGTTGGATTTCCGGGGGCTTCTGCCGGAGGGTATTGAGGAAATGAGCGTGGTAGCGGCGGCTATTGTATGGACGCCGGGTGGAGTACGCTCTACTTCGTATTACACAGCGTTGCCTGTACTGCCGGTAGTTTGCACGGCGACGGAGCACAAGTATGTTTCGGAGGGGAAGATGGAGGTGCGGTTTGCGTCGGCGGAGGTGTTTCCAGGGGTACTCGCCCGGGAGGCTGTTGGGGCTTCGCTGCGGTTTCCGGGGTTGACGGAGTTCCAGTCGTATGCCGTAACCGGTTTTGTAGCGGATGGCAATGGCCAGGCGATAGGGTTTGTGGCCGAGGATAAGGCGAATCTGGTGTATGAGCCGAATCCGCTGGGAGAGGCATCGGAGGCATGTCCGCTATCGAAAGACGGACGAGTGATTGCGCTGATCAGTGGGCTGAAGACGCCGAATGTGATGTCGTAAGGATGATGAATTAAGCATTGAAAAAAAGAAAGGAGGTAGAAGAAGACCGGGGGTGCGAGAGGGCAGCCTCCGGTTTTCTGTATGATACGGCATACAAAAAACAGCAAAAAGCGGCAGAACGTTGTGATTTTTGTTCATTTTATTTTGTTATTTCAAAAACAATCCTTTTCTTTGACCGAACGTTCAGTCAAAAAAACAACAAACGAGTAAACGGATAAAAATGCCACGGAATAAAGAGCAAAATGAAGCTATCAGGACAGAGAAAAGGCAGCTTATTATGGATACTGCGCTCGCCTTGTTTGCCGAAGATGGATATGCACATACCAGCATTGCACAGATAGCCGGGGTGGCCGGTATATCAAAGGGGCTGATGTATACGTATTTTGAGAATAAGGAAGATTTGTTGCAGCAGATCATTCTTTCGGGTTACGAAAAAATAGCTGTCAGCAGGTTTACTGCAGAGATGACTCCGGAGGAATTCCTGCACAATATAGAGACGATGTTCGACCAGATGATTCTCTATAAAGACTTCTTCCGCCTGTATCTTGCGCTGAGCATACAGCCGTCAGTCAGCGATAAGCTGGCGGCGCTAACAGATACGACATATACGGGGCAGGCTATTGCCGGCTTCTACCAATCGCAACTCGGGCCGGATGCCATGAAGGAAATGCTGCTCATGGCGACTCTTTCCAAAGGATTTTCCATGGTTTACCTCTTCGGGAACAATGGCAGGATAGATCCCGGATTGCTTAAACAAACTGTGATGGATTTCATTAAAGAACAATTCAAACATACCGCCCATGAAACCGATCCTGCTTAGTCTTACTCTTGCCCTGCTGGCCATCAGCGCCGCTACGCAGGCGCAAACCCTCAGTGCCATCGATATCGTGCGTAAGGCAGACGAGAACCAGCAAGGCAAATCGCTGTACTCGGAAGTCCGGATGACAATCGTCCGACCCACCTGGAGCCGCGAGGTGAGCTTCCGAAGCTGGTCGAAAGGCAACGACTATGCGCTTGTGCTCATCACCGCTCCCGCCAAAGACAAAGGGCAGGCTTTCCTTAAGCGCGGAAAAGACCTCTGGAACTGGGTACCGAGCATTGACAGGATGATCAAAATGTCGTCGTCTGTCATGGGCCAATCCTGGATGGGGAGCGACTTTACGAACGATGACATGGTGCGCCAATCGTCTATTGTGAATGACTATACGCATCAATTGGAAAAGACAGAGAAAGTACGCGAATTTGACTGCTACAAGGTTATCCTCACTCCCAAAGAGCATGCGCCTGTGGTCTGGGGAAAAGTGATTATGTGGATCACGCAAACCGGCTTCATTGAGTTGAAGACCGAGTTTTATGATGAAGATAACAGCCTGATCAACACCATCGATGGGTACGATATACAGACGTACGGTACGCGCCGGTTGCCTTCCCGCATGGAAGTGGTCCCGGCAGACAAGCCGAGCCATAAAACCGTGATGACCACCCTCTCGAACGACTTCGATCAACCCATCGAAGACACTTTTTTCTCGCAACAGAACATGAAAAGCATTAAGTAATGAATGCCCTGATACTTCCCTGGCGCAATATCTGGCGCAACCAACGCCGCACGTTCATCACGATCGGGTCAGTTTTCTTTGCGGTGCTATTCAGCGTGGTTATGACATCATTCTCCAACGGCACCTGGAACCGCATGATCGAGAATATGCTCCGTACCCAGGCGGGACATATCGAGATACACCAGCGGGGCTATTGGGACGATCAGGTGATCGATCACTTTATGACGATGGACAGGGACGCGATAGACAGCCTCAGCCGGATCGACCACATAGCCAATATCTCGCCGCGGGTGGAGACATTCGCCATGGCTTCGTCTGGAAACATCACCAAAGGGATTGCCATCAAGGGTATCGACCCGGTGCTTGAAGACCGGAAATCTTCGCTCTCGCAACGTCTCACCCAGGGCGCCTACCTTTCTTCCGGCGATACCGGGATATTGATCGGCCAAGCGCTAAGTGAATACCTGAAAGTAACGGTAGGCGATACCCTTGCGCTGATCGGGCAGGGCTATCATGGCGCCAGCGCAGCGGGTCTCTTCCCCATCCGCGGTATCGTTTCCCTTGTCACCCCGGAGATGGATAAAAATTTCATTTATATGACGTTGCCGGCTACCCAGGCATTTATCGACATGCCCGACGGCTATAGCGGGATGCTGATCGCCCTCGACCGGAGCGAGTATCTTGCCACAGTGATGCAAGCCATCAACGCATCCATAGACACGTCGGCATACGAGCTGCTACCCTGGACCGTAACGATGGAACGGCTGATGCAACAAGCTGAATCCGACAAGGCCTTTACCAAGCTCATCATGCTGATCCTGTATATGATCGTGGGGTTCGGTATCCTCGGTACGGTGATCATGATGAGTAACGAACGCAGGCATGAATTCGGCATGATGATCGCCCTCGGCATGCGACGGGGAAAACTGGCGCAGAGCGTAGGAATTGAACTGCTGACCATGACTCTGATCGGGACGGCCCTTTCACTGGCTGTAACAGCACCCTTCATCCTCTATTTCAACCGTTATCCGATCCAAATGACCGGGCAGTTGGCCGATACCATGACAGCCTACGGCATGGAAGCTGTCCTCCCGATGGACGCCTCACCGGGGATATTCATCAGCCAGGGGCTTATCATCCTTTCCATTACCAGCCTCACGTTCCTTTACCCGGCAGGTATGATCAGCAAGCTGAAAGTCAATCACGCAATAAAGGAATAACACCATGATGCTCATACAACTCGCCTGGCGGAATATCTGGCGGAATAAACTCCGCAGCAGTATCATCATTAGCGCCATCACCCTCGGTTTGTTCGCAGGGACGTTCCTGACGGCTTTCATCACCGGATGGATGACACGCTCAGTCATTTCAGACATAGACAATCAGGTAGGGTATATACAGGTGCACCGGTCGGAGTTTGCAGCCAACAATGACATTTCCGCCTGGTTCCTGCGCGACGATGTTGCGGGGAAGATAGCCTCCACCCCTTCAGTGACCCAATGCAGTTACCGCCTGCGTCTGAACGGGATGCTGGCTTCGGCGGCGAATGCGGCAGGCATCACCGTCAAAGGAGTAAACCCGGAAGCAGAAAAAGCCACCTCCACCCTTTGGCAAACCATTCCCGACAGTTGCGGCACCTACCTGCCGGACGATGCCCGGATGCAGGTAGTGGTGAGCCGGAAGACAGCCGACAAACTGAAAGTGCGCCTCAAATCCAAAATCGTCCTTACCTTTCAGGATGTAGACGGTGAGATGCAAAGCCTTGCGTTTCGCGTTGGCGGTATTTTCAAGACTACGAATACGGCGTTCGACGAAAGCACTGTCTTTGTGAAGTACAGTGAACTGCTGCCCTATACGGGGCTTCCTGAAGGGGCTGTGCACGAAGCGGCAGTGATGACTGCCGGCTTCGAGAACTGCAAGCAGCTTCTGCCCCTTCTTCAGGAGAACCTCCCCGGCATGGAAGTACAAAGCTGGGATCAGGTACAGCCGGAGCTGGGCTTGATGTACTCCTGGACGAGCCTCTCCAGCCTCTTCATACTCGTCATCTTCCTGCTGGCACTTTCGTTCGGTATTGTGAACACCATGCTGATGGCCGTGCTCGAACGCAATCACGAGCTTACGATGCTCGCCCGCATCGGGATGAACCGTGGGCGTATCTTCCGGATGATCATGCTCGAAACGCTCTTTCTCACGCTCGTGGGAAGTGGTATCGGTATGCTCCTTGGGGTGCTTGTCATTGGCCTCACGGCCCGCAGTGGCCTTGATCTCACCTTTATGTTGCAGGATCAGTTTGAAGATTACGGGTTCGGTTCGGTAGTCTATCCGGTCATGGATGCCGGCATGTTCGGGCAGATCGTGTTGCTCGTTATCCTTGCCGGCCTTCTGTCTGCCCTCTATCCGGCACACAAGGCAGTACGCCTACACAGCTAACAGATACAAACCATTCAATCTCAATCAGACATGAAATATGTAATCGAAACAACAGACGTCAGTAAAGTATACACCGACCAGGCAGGAGAAGTACGCGCCGTGGACGGTGTAACGTTCAACATTGCCGAAGGCGAATTCATTGCTATCGTAGGTCCCTCCGGATCGGGGAAGACTACGCTGCTCAACCTGATAGGCGGGCTGGACACTCCTACCTCCGGCTGTATCCGGATAGACGGTAAAGACATCTCGGAATTCAATGAGAAGCAGCTTATCGACTTCCGCCTCCATCATATCGGTTTTATCTTTCAGGCCTATAACCTGATCCCGGTGTTGACGGCCAAAGAGAACATCGCCTTCGTGATGCAACTACAGGGACAGCCCCGCGACACCTGTGAGCGGCGTGCCTTGGAACTCCTGGAGGCCGTAGGGCTGGCCGACCGCGCCGACAGCCGCCCCGCCAAACTCTCAGGCGGACAGCAACAGCGCGTAGCCGTGGCCCGCGCCCTGGCCTCCAAACCCCAGTTTATCCTGGCCGACGAGCCTACGGCCAACCTCGACAGCCGCGCTGCCGAGAACCTGCTCGATATGATGATCCGGCTCAACGAACAAGAAGGTGTAACCTTTGTCTTCTCCACCCATGATCCGCGGATAATGGCGAAAGCCAAACGGATTGTTACGCTGGAGGATGGGAAGATAGTCACCCCTACGGATGAATAGCCGCATATACATAGTGCTATTGTTCCTGCTACCCCATGTCCTTCCCGCCCAGGAACGCCCCACCCTTTCGGGGTATGTGAGCGAAATGCCTTCGCTCATCTATCAAAAAGCGGGGGGCGATGAAAGTTGGCTTTGGGAGAACCTGCTTCACAACCGGCTCAACGCGGGATGGCAGGTAGACAAGTACTGGCGTATCGACATCGGCATGCGCAACCGGTACATGACCGGCAGTCTGGTTAGCGAACCGGGATATGCAGCAAACGTAGGCTTCGACCGTGGTTGGGTAGACTTCTCATGGAACTGGATAGACACACGCGATGCGGTGTTCAATACCACACTGGATCGTCTCTTTGTTACGTTTGAAAAAGACAAGTGGAATCTCCGGCTCGGTCGCCAGCGCATCAACTGGGGGCAGACCCTCGTCTGGAATCCCAACGATATTTTCAATACCTATTCCTATTTTGATTTCGATTACGTGGAGCGTCCCGGAACAGACGCTTTCCGGGGAACATTCTACCATAACGCCACCTCCTCCACTGAGTTTGCTTCCTCTATCGACTATCGCCACCGTGCCACCGTGGCTCTGCTCCACCACTGGAACCGTGCTAATTTCGACTATCAGGTGATGGGCGGACTCTACACAGAATCCGATATGGTAGTCGGTGGAGCCCTGAGCGGGGACATCAATGGCACGAACCTGCGTGCGGAGTTCTCTTATTTCCAACCCATTAAAAATTTCTCCGATACGACAGGTACAGCAGCCATCTCCTTCGGCGCCGACCATATCTTCCCCAACTCCCTCATGCTCCAGGCCGAAGTGCTCTATAACAACGTGGGCAACACCTTCCGCAGCAACGGCTTGCTCGCCCTCTATTCCGCCCCGCTCTCCGCCAAATACCTCTCCATCTGCGACTGGAATCTCTTTGCCCAGGCCACCTATCCCGTCACTCCCCGCATCAACGGTGCCTTCTCCACTATGTACTTTGTCGAAGTTAACGCCTGTTACATCGGGCTCACCCTCGATTACTCCCTCGTTGAAAACCTCGACCTCTCGCTTATCAGCCAATTTTTTACCAACACCGGGCACTCTTCCCTTGGCACGATGCAAGCCATCCTTGCCTTTGCCCGCCTGAAATACGCCTTCTGACGCCCCGATATGCCACCGCATGTATGCACTGGGGCAACTCCGAAAGCAGGAACGAACATCTTATTTCATCCCGAACACCGTCACATTCGCACGTCCACGGGCAACACCACGGGTATCATACCAGAAGTCGATCCGGCGGATACTGCGTTGGCCTACCCCACGGAGGTCGATGACGCGGCTTTCACCGCCCTGGGGTATATCGAAGGCAGTAGGGATTTCATCGGGCGCCCCGTTGTCGTAGGTTATTTTCAGACGTACAAGGCGCAAAGGGGCATCGGTTACTTTAAACTTGATACGCCGGAAGTTATCGAAGGGGCCGGTTACTACAATACCGTCATGGTCGGCCACAAACCGGGCTTCTGTGGTGCCTATCACACGCCATTGCCCCGGTGCTCCTGCCCGTGGCGTACGCACCTGTTGGGCAGACAGGGGCCAGGTTATACATGCGAGAAGCATCAATATGCCAAGGACAAATAAGGTATTCCGTTTCATAATGGATTGTTTTTGATTGTTCACTTTTGTTTTAGCATATAACCACACATTGAGTGCAACCATACGGTTCATTCATGAATAGAACGGGATAGTATTGAAAAATGTTTTACTGCACCTTGCATAGCCATTTTGTTTTCATCTTTTTTAATAGATAATGTGTGGGGGGGGGTACGCAGCCGGTAGCGCATGTACAGTCGGGCAGAAAGCAGGAGTAGCAAGAAAACCAGGGCTTATTCGAAGGAAGGAATCATTGACATAACCCCAGGGGTAACACCTACCATATTGCCTCTTTTTCCTATCTTTGCATGGTAAATTATACATAAATCTAAATCTACAAACATGAAAAGAAAAATGCTGATACCCCTTTTAGCAGCCTGTCTGCTACATGTGAGTGTATCCCAGGCACAGGCTCAAAACCTTATCCCGGGAGACAAGAACTTGTCTCCCACATGGGTTAAATCTCTCTACGACAGGGGCGAGCCAACCACTTATCTCAAATCCAAAAACGAGCTTCAATACATCGGCATGCCTGTCGGTGGCATCACAGCCGGAGGCGTTTACCTCGGGGGTGACGGCAGGTTGTGGCTATGGGATATTTTCAATGAGAATCAGGAAGGGGTAGAACCCAAGATCATTCATTGGGCGGAAGGACAAACCACGCACGACACCTACGTCCGTTCACGCGATGGAGCCTGCTATGTAGAGCCGTCGAAAGATATACGCCCGCTGGCGCAGGGTTTCCTCTTATCGTTTGAGTATAACGAAAAAACGGCATACAAAACCCTGGAGGAAAAAGACTGGGATGAGATCGCTTTCGAAGCTACCTACCCGATGGCTACTGTCCGCTATACGGACAAATCACTGCCGGTAGAGCTGTCTTTACAGGCATATTCACCGTTTATTCCGCTGAATGAGGATGATTCGGCACTGCCGGCTACCATCCTGTCGTTCACGGCTATAAATAAAGGGAACGCACATGTGAAGGTTTCCCTCGTGGGGTATCTGGAAAATAAAACGAGTATCCGTTCGGCCAATCCGAATTTCTGCCGCCGCCTGAACACAGTAGTGACGGGTGATGCCCTGACAGCTGTCGGCGAAAGCCTGGCCATCCTGAAGCCAAACAAACTGGATCTGCCCGCCAAGCCCGACTATGGCACCTTATGTATCGCCGTTGTGGATCCGCAGGCAAAAGCATATACAAGTATCCTACCGGAAAGTTTTCCGGTGTCTGCCGAAACAGCCGACAGCCTTTCCAAACCGATACAGCAGCCGTTGATCGGAGCTGTCGAAAAAAGCATGGATCTGGCCGCCGGCGCAACCGGCCATGCCGACTTCATCGTCAGTTGGTATTTCCCGAACCTGAAGATCGATCCGAAGATTAAAGATAGCGGACGGTACTATAGCAGGCATTTCGCGTCGGCTACGGAAGTGGCACAATATATTGCCTCCAACTTCAACCGTCTGTCGTCTACCTCACGATTGTGGAAAGAGACCTGGCAGGAGTCCACGCTACCACACTGGTTCCTCGAACGGACTTTCCTGACCATCAATACGCTGGCCACCACCAACGCCCACCGCTTCGACAGCGGACGCTTCTGGGCATGGGAAGGTGTTGGCGCCTGTCCAGGTACCTGTACACACGTATGGCAATATGCCCAGGCCATGAGCCGCGTCTTTCCTGCATTGGAACGTGACTGCCGTGAACGTACCGACCTCAACATCGCTATGCAGGATAACGGTGGCATCATCTTCCGCGCTGAGATGGAAACCCGTCCGGCCATCGACGGGCAGGCCGGAACAGTCCTCCGCTGCTACCGCGAACACCAGATGAGTGCCAACGACGGCTTCCTCAAACGCAACTGGCCCACTATCAAGCGCGCCGTGCAATTCATCCTCGCACAGGATAAGAACGGCGACGGCATGGAAGACACCCCGATGGAAAACACCCTCGATGCCGTTTGGGATGGCGAGATCGCCTGGATCGTAGGCCTTTGTATCTCCGGCGTCAGGGCCGGACAGGAAATGGCCGAAGAGATGGGCGATACGGAATTTGCCGCCATCTGCGCCGACTATGTGCGCAAAGGCAGCAAAAATATGGACAAATACCTCTTCAACGGTGAATACTACATCCATCGCCCCGATAAGGGGAAAGGACGCACCCAGTTGGGTTCATACAACACCTGCCACATCGACCAGGTAATGGGACAATCCTGGGCGTTTCAGGTAGGCCTCGGCCGTATCCAGGATCAGCAGAAGACCCTTTCGGCCTTGCGTTCCCTCTGGAAGTATAACTATACACCTAACGTAGGCCCCTACATCGCCATCAACCAAGGCGGACGTCCCTATGCCGTAGCCGGTGAAGGCGGTATGATCATGAATACAAACCCGAAGAACGAAGCCAAGCCCTACGGCAATAACGTCACCTGGCAAATGGGATACTTCCATGAATGCATGAGCGGCTTCGAATACCAGGTAGCTTCCCACATGATTGCCGAAGGCATGACCGACGAAGGCCTTGTGCTGGTACGCTCCATCCACGACCGCTATAACGCCGCCAAACGCAACCCCTTCAACGAGATCGAATGCAGCGACCATTATGCCCGCGCCATGGCCGGTTACGGCGCCTTCATCACCGCCTGCGGCTTTGAATACCACGGTCCGAAAGGCTATATGCGTTTTGCCCCCCAATGGGATGCCGACAACTTCAAAGCACCCTTCACCGCCGCCGAAGGCTGGGGCACATACGCCCAGCAACAAGCAGCCGGACAAATGACCTGTACCCTGATGCCCAAATACGGCAGAGTACAGTTAGCTACCTTTAGTGTTGTTGCCCCCAAAGGCAAAACCTGCCACTCAGCATCTGTCACCATTAACAGTCAAGCCATCCCCGCCGAAGTAAAGCAGAAAGGCCAAGACATTACGATCTCCTTCCCCAACCGCATCACGGTAGAAACGGGTAAGGAATTGAAGATTGTGTTATAAGAAAAAAGTATGGAAATAAGAAAGTCAACACACCAGGATATTGACCAGATCATGGAGGTCTATGCAACAGCCAGGCTGTTCATGGCCTCCACCGGCAACGGAGGACAGTGGATAAACGGATATCCATCGAGAGAATTGGTCACGCAAGACATTGAGTCCGGATACAGCTACGTATGTGTCAATCCGGACTATGAGATCTTAGGCGTTTTCTTTTTCCGGATCGGTGTAGACCCCACCTACCTCCGTATCTACGAAGGCCAATGGCTGAACGACAACCCCTACGGAGTGATGCACCGCCTGGCGGGATCAGGCAAAGTGAAAGGTCTCGCCCCACTCTGTTTCGACTACTGTTTCAATCAATGCGGTAACCTCCGCGTAGATACACACCGGAACAATATAGTCATGCAGCACATCCTTCAAAGAAACGGCTTCGCCCGTTGCGGGATTATCTACATCGCCGACGGCACCGAACGCATTGCCTATCAAAAATACGAATAACAATGATAACACTAACAAATTAAGGGATCACATGGATGAGGCCTTTCAGTCGGCACAACTGTCCCGCTAAGCGCTTTAATCAGCAATTTCGCCGGCTATCAGCCGGTATCCTTTCGCATTCGGATGCAGCCCGTCGGAGAAGCAGGATTCATCGATCTTTCCCGACGGTAGAAGCAACTTGCGACCGGGGTCGATAAACCGGCACCCGTTATCTACCGCTATTTGCCGGATACGTTGATTGAGCGTTTCGATTCGTGATTCACCATCGCGTTGGGGCAAGAGACCCACAAACTTGATCGCAGAATCCGGTTGCCGCATCCGGATGGCCGTAAGGAGAAAGCGGAATCCGGTAATAATATCGTCGTCGGTATCCGTAACTGTGTTATTGGTGCCGATCGTAAGGGTGATCTGACGGATGGAAGGGCTGTCAATCTCACCGTGATACACCCGCCACAACGCATTCTCAATACGATCCCAGCCATAGCCCAGATTATGATAACCGGCAGGCGCCATCACCCCATCCCAACTGTCTGCCCCATCCTTACGCGGGCCGTCGGGTTTACCACCCCAGAAATGCGTAATGGAATTGCCTATCACCACGGCACGCGGCGGGTTGCTCGCGTTCAGTTCAAGCACAGCCTCATGCCGCGTCCTCCACTCGTAGTTGCCCGGCTCACGCCGTTGCGTCACAGGGATCGTAGTTGAAATATCCCCTTTCGGTTCTTTCAATATCCTGCGTATCTCATCCTCCAAAACCATCGCTTGCTGCCGCATCCCGAGGTCGGTCAGATGAATATGATCCACCCAGGCGTCAGCCGGAATATTCAACATTTCACGCGACAAGTAGTACAAATCTTTGCCACCGTCCCTCACCAACGCCTCGTATGCCCGTCGCGATGCCCGGTTCAGGCGCTTCACTTCTTCATCGTTCACCGTATTCACCTGCGCATTCGCATACCCGATATGTTCGATCAGCAAAACAGGTGCCGTGCGCTTCTCACGTAACCGGCTGACAGCATCCATCAGCAGTTGATACACCTCATCCTCACTCCTCGATCCCATATTCGGCATACAATCCAGTATATAAAGCCGCGCATCAATCTCCGCCATTAAATCAAGCACAGGCTTTTCCAGCCGTCCATTTCCCGAGAAACCAAGATTGACCATCGGATGATCCACCGCCCGTTGCACAATCGTAGCCCAAGCCATTCCCGGACGGGAAGCGCAGGCCCCCTGTGCAATAGACGTCCCATACAGTACGATCGGCTTATCCTGTCCCACCGGTATAAACCGGAACGAAGTGGAGTCTGCCACTCCTATCTCAAGCCACTCCACCTGATTATATAACGGCAGATAAAGCCTGTATTCATACCCCAGTTTATGGTACCTGTCAGCCGGAATATGTTCATATCGATACGTAATCGTATCCCCAAACCTATATTCCCCAAAATTGAAATGCCATGCCCCGTCACTATCTATACTATACAGATCAACACCCGACACTCCCGTAGCCGACATGTGTGGCATCTGAAGCGAACCGCTCACTTGATAGCGAACTTTAATCTCCGGAGCATTACTGTAAAAATACACTGCCAGCCCAGCCGAATGACGTGACAAATTCCACACATCCGGACGAACAGTCCCCTTCGCCCTTTCCGGCAACCGGTTAAATCTCATCCCCACCTCCTCACCCCATGCCTGATGCTGAACCACCGGGAACCCTGCTTTCAACGGATCATACCACTTCCACTGCGCTCCCACCGGAAAGCAGAGCACACTAAAAACAAAAACCAACACAAAAGATACTCGTACAAAACGAGAGAAGGCAATCTGTGTATTCATGGAAAATAAAAATAAGTTTATATATGCCCGGTCATAGGCATCCCCTAATTCGCAAAACTACAGTTTTTTCAGCACAACATCTCCTCCTCCAGGAATAAAATCAACCAACGCTTTATCGCCCACATACCTCACCGGCAGGGTATTTCCATTCTGCTTTGCCTCTATCCGCCTCTTTGCGCCAAGCACAACCACCATCGTCAGCGGATAATCAAACAGCCTATTATCCAGCTCCAGCATATTACGAACAACCACCACATCCCCCTGCCTGTCCGCTTCAAACACCACATTATCCCGCTCAGCCGTATACGCAGAAACATCCCTGAACGTCCCCACCCAGACAGCATCTTCGTATTGCTTCACATAAGCCAGATGATCGCTCAGAACCTCCGGCGAAGTAAAGGCATCATACCCATCCGTAATCCCATGTATCATCGCCACGCCCCATTCGCGCCCGGCAAGCAGGCCATCCACCCAAGCTATCAGATTCTCCCGTGTAGAAGCCGTCCCCAGAGCCGTTTGCGACAACCGCAACCCCACGCGCCCCTTCCCGGCAATCCCAATCACATCTGCGTTCATCTCATTGAAAGGGAAACAGAACGTAGTAGGCCATATACCAGTTTTCTCAAAAATGAGACTATCGGCTGCTGCAATGTCTTCGGCTGCTTCTTCCAGCGAGAGCTCCGTCAGATGCTTATGCAGCATGGAGTGATTCCCCATCTCATGCCCGTTGCCTGCCATCTCCCTGAACTCATCCCACGTCGCCGTCCACCCGTCGTTCCGCTCGATAAACCCCGGGATCAACCAGAACGTCCCCTTAAACCCATGCATGTCCAACATCGGCGCCACAAGGGTATAATGCTCCTTCATCCCATCGTCAAACGTATAACTGATTGCACAAGCCTTATCGCCTTTGTATTTCGCAATAGAAATATCCCATAGCCCAGATGACGGCTTACAGGATTGATTAAGCAGTAAACACAACGCAAGAAATAACCGGACAACGTAGTTCATAACCCTAGCCCTATCTGTTTCATGTTACTTATCAACAGGCCTCGCCACCTTTCAGAAAAGCAACTGCTCCCGCCGTCCCTGTTCCAATTCCAGCAGCTTCTTCTTCCGCCAGATGCCACCCCCGTAACCCGTCAGTGTGCCATCCGCACCGATTACCCGGTGGCAAGGCAGGATAATGGATACTTTGTTCTTCCCGTTGGCATTGGCTACAGCCCTGACGGCAGACGGCATACCCAACAACTCGGCCTGACAGGCATACGTTGTCGTGCAGCCATAGGGTATCTGCAACAACCCCAGCCATACCTTTTTCTGGAAGTCCGTCCCCACGAGATCCAACGGAATATCGAACTCCCGGCGCTCACCCCGGAAATACTGCTCCAATTGGTCCCGCAACTGTTCAAAGAATACGCTATCACCTTGCACAAGCGGCGCTTTCAAGGCTGTTTCCAGTTGTTTCAGTTCCAGATCGATCAACTTATAATCGGCAAACTCAAACATGCAAATGCCTTTGCCGGTCGCACCGGCGATCATAGTCCCCAATTCCGTTTCGATACGGGTCATCGTAACAATCCTCTTGTCTTTACTCTTTTGCGGTGAAGCGCCGATGATTTGTTTAAACGTACTCCCGAACCCGCTCAGGGAATCGTAACCGGAATCAAAGGCCACATTCGTCACGCTCTGTCCCGACTGGAAACGTTGAAACGCGTTATTGATCCGGTGCATCCGCTGATAGGCGTGGAAAGTCATCTTGTAATTCTTCATAAACCACCGACGCACCTGGTTCGGCTCCAGCTCCATCTTTTCAAGATCGGCATCCTTTATCTTTATCGCCGGATTTTCTTCCATATACTTCAGCAACCGGTTGATACCCGCCGGAGGATTTCCCTCTTTTTCAAGCGGCTTGCATACCTTGCACGGCCGGTAACCATGCTGCATCGCTTCCTGCGCCGAAGGATAAAACTCTATATTCTCCAACTTAGGCTTTGCCGGACACGTCGGACGGCAAAATATCCCCGTTGTCTTCACCCCAACCACGAACACGCCTTCAAAAGAACTATCTCTTTCAATGAACGCCTTATAGAAAATCTCTCTGTCCGTTTCCATCCCTTTATTTCTATTTTAATGAATCACCAGGACCCTGTAGTATCCGTCACTTCACCTTCTTCTTCTGTGGAGCATAATCCTTCATCCCGGGAACTTTCCCACCAGCTACCGCCCATAAATACAGGCTGGCTACCGATGCATAAGGAGCATACCGTTTCCGGTATTTGTCAAACCTCTTTCTATCTATTTCCCGGTGACGATAAACCATCCTCAGCCCCCGGATAATAGCCAGATCGCCATAGCTCAGCACATTGGGCCGCTGCATGGAAAAAAGCATCAACATCTCTGCCGTCCAGACCCCAATCCCGTCCAGGCCCGAAAGCCTGACGCAAACCTCCTCATCCGGCATTGCATGGAGTAAGGACAAGTCAAATTCGCCCGTTAAGACCTTTCGCGCCGCCGACTTAATGTATGCCGCCTTCTTGAATGTAATCCCGAATTGCTGTAACTTTTCCAGGGACAGTCCATCCATCACAACCGGTGAAACTTCAACTAAGTCTCTCTCTATCCGCTCCCAAATAGTCTGATGCGCTTTGGTGGATATCTGCTGCCCGATAATGGAATGCACAAGCGCCGTAAAAAGATCCGGTATCACAGCCCTTTCCAGCATCCCCACCTGGTCAATGACCGCAGCCAACCGCTTATCGACCCTTTTCAGGTATTCAATTTCTTTCTCTCCGTATTGAAAATAGTCCGCCATACATTACTTCATTAGCCAATCAACCCATTATACTTTCCGCAAAGGTAGCAGACCTGCCCTCTCCGTGCAACCGAAAAATTGACAACATCTTTTTTTATTCCATATTATTGCAGACACTCCTTCCGCACGTTATCCGTAAGACCATAGCATCAATCAAAACCAAGTTCCACCACGGGATCCCAACGTATTTCCCTCCAGTTCCGGATCCGGTTATTCTCCACCACAACCCCCTCCGACACCAATAATTCCTGCATCATCGCCGGTGTTTCAAATGCCTCCCTTCCGGAAAGTACTCCCTGGCTGTTGACTACCCTGTGCGCCGGTATACCTTTCCCGCCACAACCAGCCAACACCCATCCAACCATACGTGACCGCGCAGGATACCCTATTGCATGCGCTATTGCCCCGTAGCTTGTAGCCCTTCCCCGGGGTATCAGGCAAACCATTTCGAACACAAGCCTACTAAACTCTTCCATATCCAAAGCATCCATAGCCTTCTGCATCTGACGAATATGACAGATACACAAAAGTAGAACTTTCCTGCAATACATAAAATTAATAGCTTATTTTTGCAATTCTTTTTATAGAAAGACCCGAATAATTATTCAAACAGGAATCCATCTTATGACAAAAACACCCGTCTCCATGGCTGCATTTGCAGATACCAAACCTCATTACAACATCCTTGACGGATTGCGTGGAGTAGCCGCCATTACAGTTGTATGCTTCCATCTCTTCGAGGCCTATGCGACCAGCCACCTGGACCAGCGGATCAACCACGGATATTTAGCCGTCGACTTCTTCTTTATACTGTCCGGGTTTGTGATCGGTTACGCTTATGACGACCGTTGGAAAAAGATGAAAACAATGGACTTCATCAAGCGCAGGATTATTCGCCTGCACCCAATGGTTGTGATGGGGGCTGTTATAGGAGCGATAATGTTCTACACGCAGGGATGCCCGGTATGGGATGTGTCGAAGATACCGGTCGTCGCCTTGTTGATCGCCACCCTAATGAGCGCCTTGTTGATCCCGGCCACTCCCGGAACCGAAGTCCGGGGTGTAGGAGAGATGTTTCCCCTGAATGGTCCAAGCTGGTCTCTCTTCTTTGAGTATATCGGTAACATCCTCTACGCCCTGTTCATCCGCAAATTCTCTACCAAAGCGCTGGCAGTATGGGTGTTTGCCACCGGATGCGGCTTGGCTGCATTTGCCATTTGGGGGCCATTAGGAGATATTTGTGTGGGCTATTCACTTACAGGAACAGAATTTACCGGAGGTTCGCTGCGATTGTTATTCTCTTTTTCCGCCGGATTGCTCCTTTTCCGCATATTCAAGCCGGTTAATATAAAGGGGGCTTTCTGGATATGCAGTTTGTCTGTCGTCGCTCTCCTGGCCGTACCCCGCATAGGCGGAGCAGACCACCTTTGGAAGAATGGAATATATGATACTGCGTGTTGCGTTGTCTTTTTCCCGCTTCTCGTTTATCTGGGCGCTTCAGGAAAAAGCACTGATAAGTATACTACCCGCGTATGCAAGTTCTTAGGGGATATTTCGTATCCTTTGTATATGGTACACTACCCTTTCATTTACCTATATTACGCCTGGGTAAAGAATGAGGGCCTCACTTTTCAGGAATCGTTGCCCGGTGCAGCAGGAGTTGTGATAGGTAGCATTATTTTAGCCTATCTCTGCTTGAAGTTTTATGACATGCCGATCCGAAAATACCTGATGGGCAAAAAACACATCAGTAAATAAAAAACGGATACACCGAAAGGGTCAATCAAAAGAATACCGATATGAAAACAATCTCATTAAAGGACAAAGAAATCTTTCCTTCGGATGAAGTATTAAAGAACGTGTTAGGCGCAAGCTATACCGCATACGAGGCATTGGTAGAAGCATTGGCCGCAATAGACATCACCCCTGAATGGAACTATTACCGCGACGGCAACGCCTGGCTCTGTAAAATGCCCTGCAAGAAAAAGAACCTGGGCTGGCTCGCCACATACGACAACTATTTCAGCATCACCTTTTACTTCATGGAAAAGCACCTGGAAGCGATCGCCCAACTCGACATAGCCGACAGCATCAAGGAAACATTCTACCAGACAAAAGCCACAGGCAAACTGATCCCGATGAACATCCGCATCGACAGCAGCGAACTGCCGGGAGATGTGATGCGGATACTTCTGTTTAAAAAGGGGTTGAAATAACAGGCAGATTCAGTAAAACACCATTCAGGCTTCATGTTCAAAATTACGAAAGAATGTCATCGTTCCTAACCCAACTTTCACTCATTAATTACAACCATCACGCATTGATCTAATCAGTCCGATCAGTCCGGTGGCGGCTGTGACCTACAGATTTTCATTTTTTTGAAGGAAGCCGGTTTTAGCTTTCATGCGGTGTATATCTGTTCTGCCGACTTT
>JAVBUH010000097.1:0-3841 GCA_031555505.1 Tannerellaceae bacterium | reverse complement strand
CCTTCATTGCGGGTGCAAAGGTAAGGTTCTTTTCTATAACTCCAAACAAAACCAAAGAAAAATGTGCTGAAAAACAGAAAAAAAATGAGGCGAGGAGGACAGGGGTAAATCCACACATTATATAATTAAGAAGGGAAACGGTTTATCGGGATCATCCAGCAATACGAACGGATCATTTACAAAGTATGCTCCTTTTATGTATCTGCCTCTTTGGCTTCATCTGGTCACTACTCAAATGGAAGAAGCTGATGAATATTAACTTTTCCGAATCTATCAGTAGCAGCATTCACCACATCAACCGGTACAAGAAATGTATCAAACGCGAACGGTAAGCAGGTAAACAGCAAACCCGTAGTAAAATAATAAAGGAGCCGCCTCGTTTGCGAGACAGCTCCTTTTTATCTTACTGCGGATACGGGATCAATAAGCGCGTTCCAGCAACCAGGCATCCTGGAAGTTGGGAGCATATTTAGCTTTGATGGCATCGCGGCTGTTGGCAGCCTGTGTCTTGTCGTCGAAACTGGTCACAATCACGCGGAGCATGCCTTGTTCGTTCTTAGCCAGTACCGGGCTGTAGCCGTCGGCGGCCATACGTTCTTTTAACGAATAAGCGTTTGTTTGATTCTGGAAACTACCGATCACCACACTGAAACGTTTCAGCCGGGAAGCGTCTTCACCCTGTACGGCGCTCACACGTTCGGAACGGGTTGCCTCGTTGGTTCTGGGTTTTGATACCGGAGCTACCTCCACAACATCATCCTCTTCAACGATCACCTGTACGGGAGCTGTGGATTCTTTTTCCTTCGCCTGCTCATACGCTGCTTTATACGCACTCTGTTTAGGCTTGCACGAGCCGAACGCTACTACCATGCAGATTGCGGCTCCAAATAACCAAATCTTGTTCATACCTTTACTTCGTAATTTAAGTTCTTACATCTAACGCGCAAAGATATAAATTTATTTTACTACTTTCGCAAACAGACTTTAATATTTGCTAATTAACGACATAGGGATGAATAAAAGTATCAGTATCATGACGATTGCAACAGTTGTACTCGCCACTTCCTGCGTGCAGGAAACGAAGAAAGCCGACGAACAGACGCCCCTCATCGGACGTACGGAAGTAAAGGTTCCGGGCGGGCGGATGACCCCCGAAGTATTGTATAGTATGGCTCGCATAAGCGACGCCCGCCTCTCGCCCGACGGCACGAAGGTGCTCTACGGCGTGACATTCATCAGTATCGAACAAAACAAAGGTAATCGCGAACTGTATACCGTCAACGTAGACGGCAGCGGCAAACGACAGATCACCCAGACGCCCCAAAGCGAGCAAAACGCTGTCTGGATCAATGACGGCACACAGATCGCCTTCTTATCCTCCGAAAGCGGAACTTCCCAGATATGGGTGATGAACGCCGACGGCACCGGCCGGCGCCAGGCGAGTAATTATGCAGGCGGCGTGAATGCCTTCCAGCTCTCCGGCGACGAATCGCAGGTGTTGTTTATCAGCGACATCAAGTATGGCAAGCGAACAGCCGACATCTACCCCGACCTGCCCAAAGCCAGCGGACGGATCATCACCGACCTCATGTACAAGCATTGGGACGAGTGGGTGGAAACCATCCCGCATCCCTTCATTGCATCGTTCGACCGCAACGGCACGATGGGCACCGCCACCGACATCATGGAAGGGGAACCATACGAGTGCCCGATGAAACCCTTGAACGGCATCGAAGACCTTGCCTGGAGCCCCAACGGCCAACTGATCGCCTACGCCAGCCGGAAACTGACAGGTAAAGACTACGCCCTCTCCACCAACTCGGATATTTATATATATAATGTAGAGACAAAAGATACCTACAACCTGTCGGAAGGCATGATGGGTTACGACACCGCTCCGGCCTTCTCGCCCGACGGACAATCTGTAGCCTGGATCAGCCAGGAGCGTGATGGCTATGAATCCGATCTCAAGCGGCTCTTCACAGCCAACTTGGCCACAAAGGAGAAAAAGGAGATCACCCGGGGATTTGAATACAATATCGATGCATTCCGATGGGCAGACGACAGCCGGTCGTTCTACGCCATCATCTGCAAAGAAGCGCTGACGCATATCTGGCACGTGGGGATGGACAATCATTTCCATCCCGTCACATCCGGCCAGTACGACTATGTAGGTATGGATATGGCAGCCGGACAACTGATCGGCCTCCGCCAGTCCATGGAAAGTCCCACGGAAATTTTCTATATCAACCAGGGAACGGGCGAAGCCACGGAGATCAGCTTCGAGAACAAGCCCATTATGGACCAGTTGGCCATAGGTAAGAGCGAGCCCCGCTGGATCAAGACTACCGATGGTAAAGAGATGCTCACCTGGGTGATCTATCCCCCCAACTTCGACCCCACCAAAAAATACCCGGCCCTGCTCTACTGCCAAGGTGGCCCGCAAAGCACCGTGAGCCAGTACTGGAGCTTCCGTTGGAACTTCCAGATCATGGCGGCCAACGATTATATCATCGTAGCCCCCAACCGTCGCGGCCTGCCGGGCTTCGGCAAGGAATGGCTGGAGCAGATCAGCGGCGATTACGGCGGACAGAACATGCAGGATTACTTCGCCGCCATCGATGCACTGGCCAAAGAGCCCTACGTAGATGAAACCCGCCTCGGCGCAGTAGGCGCCAGCTATGGCGGCTTCTCGGTATACTGGCTGGCGGGCAATCACAACAAACGCTTCAAGGCATTCATCGCCCATGCGGGTATCTTCAACCTCGAACAGCAATACCTCGAAACGGAAGAACTCTGGTTTGCTAACTGGGACCTCGGCGGCCCGTATTGGGACAAAACCAATAAAGCGGCCCAGCGTACCTTTGCCAACTCCCCCCACCTCTTTGTGGAGAAATGGGATACGCCTATCCTCGTCACCCACGGCGATCTGGACTACCGCATCCTTTCCTCCCAGGGCATGGCAGCCTTCAATGCAGCCAAGCTGCGCGGCGTCCCGGCTGAAATGCTGCTCTTCCCCAACGAAAACCACTGGGTAGCCCAGCCACAAAACGGGGTGCTGTTCCAGCGGGTATTTTTTGAGTGGCTGGATAAGTGGTTGAAGTAGTATATGCCCCGTAGGGTAGGGATATCGTGGATCAACCCGTAAACTTATGGAGCGGCAATCGTTTCAAATCTGCCCCGATTGGAAAGCGTTGACCCTCAAATCCGCTCCGGCTGTCAATTTGTAACTATTTGATAAGAAGGATGTTGCAAATCCGTCAATCGCCACAAAAAAGATCATAACGATCCAAAACGATCTCCATAACGTTCGTTTAGGAATATCATAATCTTCGTTTCGGAACAGTATGATCTTTTTTTCGGGAGACGATGGTGATTTGGAAGGCCAATCCGGCTGATTGAAAACCGGACATTCCACCGACAGTATCTACGCGCACACCTCACCTGATTGAGGCCTGCGCCTCTACCTGGTCGAGGCGCAGGCCTCAGGGGGAGTGAGGCGCAGGCCTTGCAAAGGTGAGGCGCAGGCCTTGTTTGAGCAAGGCCGGCATCTGGTCATTTCATCGGCAGGAACAGCACCCAAACCTGCCTTGCAGTGCATATCCATTCGCTAAAACTGCTTACACGAAAGTTGCTTTCACCCTGTCACTTTCTGCAGGTGGTCAATGAGTTAGAGTGAAAGCAGAGGCTTTTTCCCTGTTCTGCTGTCACGCTCCTATCACACCTTTTTCCAAAAACTGTCACTAAAATCAGGACGATATATCCCGGTATGCAGTGACAGCACAAGTGACAGCAAAACCGCTTTTTGAAGCTTCCTTTCACCCTAAGTGCCTGACTGACT
>JAVBUH010000084.1:0-19669 GCA_031555505.1 Tannerellaceae bacterium | reverse complement strand
GCTTCGCCTGTACCCCCGGCTACGTACAGGATGCCCGTGACCGGGCATTCACACAAGCTATGGTATCACCCTGATATGTTCATTTCATGGGTTAGGATGCTTCACTTTCGTCGGAACTTGAAGCAAGCCCACATTCAAGTTTTGCGGAACTTGAAGCAAGACAATCCGTTGTTTCAACTATGGTCGCGGTATGGTGGTAAGCCAACGGTTAATCTACCTTAATCAACGCCGAAGCAGAAACCACTTCGCCGCTACGGGTCAGTCCCTCGACAGTGATCACGAACTCACCCTTCAAGTCGGACGTAGTGAATGGCACAGTTACTGCCTGTTGACCGTTTGAACGAAGATCCGGCATCCATAACAGCGTATGGCGATAGTCGGCCACACGGCTCTTCCGCTCTGCTTCCGTGTCGTATGCCGGTGCATAAAACACACGATGCGCCTGGGCGCCTTCGTAGTCGAAGAACTGGGTAGAGGGATCAAATGTGAGACCGGCATAGTCGTGCCCGTAGGTTGAGAACGATGCGATGCCATTGAATTGCTGGCCACCAAACAGGTATTTACCGCGATAGATATCCACCTTTTCCACCTTCAACGGATCGTACCGGAAGATGTTTTCATGATCTACCACCGGCACGCCGTCCAGCAGCACCAGGGAATTACCCACCGTAAAACCAAGCCGTTCCTCCGTGAGCACAGCCAGGTGGCGCTTGCCATTGATCCGGCGAAAACGAAGAGAAGGAATAAATTCGATCACCACTTCTTCCATGGTGGTGAAGCGGGTATACTCGTCCAGCCGGTACGTATTTGTAGGTTGCCACTGGAAAAAGGCTTCTCCCCGGGTCATATTCGACATGGAGTCGGCCATAAAACCATGCAAGACCTGCAAGCCCACACTCCGTTGCAACAAATACTCGTTCCAGGCCGGATGCAACTGCAGTTCGGGCAGTGTCTTACCTTCGTGGATAGCAAAAGGAGACTGTATATCTACCCTGAACCTCGGTTCGCCTTGTGCTTTGGCTGTCGATTGAATATCTTCCTTCGGTGAATTAGGGTCTATATCCCCATACACCACATCGGCGCTTGTTCCCATTGTTGAAGGTTTCAGCAGGGCTGTCACGATCTCGTGCGTACCGGAAACGCGTTTGGTAACAAACGTCACATTACCCTGCTTGTCTACCTGTCCGCTGAACAAACGTACCTGATCACCTACAAAGCCGAGCAGCGGCACCATACCATCCACATTTGCCACAGCGCCGGTATTCACATTCGTGAGTTGCCCATGCAGGATATGCCCTTCGTATTCCGGGACGATCCGGACCGGGAATGACCGATGCGGCAGGGAGGCCAGCCCCTCTTTCCAGTTTGCTATACCGTGTGGTGCAGGAAGTGGAATCCGTTCACGCCCGGCAATGGACACCGACAAGCTGTGCATATCAGCAGGCAAGCCTGATATCCGTACTTCACCACCTGAACGAAGCATATACTGCGAACGGTCTGTTTGCAGCGAAATGATCCGGTTCCGCACCGGTGTATAAGCAGCCAACAGGGAATCGGCCGGCAACTCGATGGTTTTATCAATCGAGAAGGTGTTTACCACCGGCACTGTCTTTTCGAAAAAGACAGCTTCTCCTTCATTACGCATATAGCGGGTATACCCCACCAGACTATAATTACCGGTAGGCAGTGTGAGCGGGATCATCATCCACCCCTCTCCCACACCATCGGCCAGTTCCAGCTTGGCTTGTACCTGAGCCGTTCCTTTATCGAGCAATTCCACATACCCCACTTTACTTCCTGCAAACGGGCGTCCGCCCTCATCCGTGAGTAACATCTTCACCCACACCAGTTCGCCCGCCAGGTAAAGTGGCTTGTCCGTCTGCACATACACACGCTCATATACCGTTTTCTCCGTTTGTGCCCACGCCCATACGGATACCAACAGGCAACCTGCGATTATTGAGATATATCTTTTCATACTCCTTTATTTACAAATGACTGGTAGGCCAGTTGGCCGGTCGATTCTTGGTTCCCCGCATCGTACAATCCACACAGTAACGCGGGGCATACACTATCTTAGGAGGAGGTCCTTGTACATACGAATAAATCTCTATACCCGGTGTCAACCCATCTTCGGTGAACTGTTTATTACAATTTGATACCGGGGGCTGATAAAACTGCACAACCTCCGGCAGGTACTGTTCCATCGTCTGCGTCACCGAAACATCCACATACCCAATCACCGGAATATCCGGCTGGGTAAGGCACTGAATATTGCCCTTCATCTCTGAGGGGATCGAAGAAAATATACCGCCGGTTTGTTCTATATTCTTTTGTATGTTCTCAAAATAGGTATATGCTTCCTTGCGGATCTGGTTCTGTGTCACAGCCACATAGTACATAATAGACAGCTTTTCGTCTGCTGCCCGGATTTCCACGAGTGTCTTTTCCTTTACAATGTTCTCAGAAAACTTATCCGTCCGTCCAAGGATCATTGATTTCGATTCGTCTTCACCCCAACAATAATACTTATTGAAGGAAGTTAACAAGCTGAAGTCGCCTGTGACACCATTTAACGTGCCATAATTGGCCTTCAGTTCTGTCTTAAACTCCCAGGCTTCTTTATACGACCAACGGTAGTAAGGCGACTTATCAGCGGGGTCGTGGGTAGTCACCGTGATCAGTACGGGATCCTCTACCGCACGCTGTACAATCTTTATCTCATCGATCGGCGGGGTAGATATAGGCAACAAATATTCGGTGGCATAGGTATTACCGGCGCTTTCAATATACAAGCGATAGCGCTGGTTGACTTCCAACTTCCCATTCTCCACCAGATAATAACCGGGATCAGCACTCCCCTCACCATACGTATAGCTACTCGGGAAACGCTGTCCACTCTCAGTTTCCACATATAATTGCGTAACGGCGGGATCCGGAAAACGGGCCATCTCCGCATCATCCTCTTTCTGATACAACGGCCAGCTCAGACTGAGCGTAATCCGCGTCACATCATCCGTGATCATACCTTCTACCACCAGAATTCCTCCATACGTATCGATCCCCTTCTGCTCGTATTCAGATACACAAGACAGACAGGCTGTTGCCATAAGCAACAAACACATCGTGCGGACAAACCAGATACTATCAAATCGTACTGTACACATCGGATTTAGAATTTGATATTATACGACACAAACGGAACAGGCACACCAAAAATAGCCAGTTTATAGCCTTTCAGCTGCCCAGCTTCCGCAATATAATAGACAGAATAAGCATTCTTGCGGCCGGTGAGGTTGTACACACCAAACGATAATGAGCTATGCGTAAGCAACGTCAGGTGGTGGCTCGGTTCAATATTGAAGGAAGCATCGATCCTGAAAAAGTCGGGGATACGATACTGATTGCGGTCGGAATAGTACACAAACTCACCACCGGCATAATTGTATTTGGAAACCGGCAACGTGATCGGACGACCGGTACTATAGTCGCAGTTCACCGAGAAACTAAAACGGTGGGTGAATTTATAGTTCCCAACAAGCTTGATATCATGCGGTTTATCAAAATCGGCCGGATACCAGCCACCGTTATTCACCGGATCAATGATGAGCGGATTATTCTGTTGCAGTTCCGTACGTGAATAGGTATAGCTGAGCCATCCGTTCAGTTTACCCTGCGTCTTCTTGATCATAAATTCCACCCCGTAGGCACGGCCTTCGGTATTGAGCACATCAGTTTCGATATGCGGGTTCATCAGCAACTCGGCACCGTTGCGGTAGTCCAGGTAATCACTCATCGTTTTGTAATACCCTTCCACGGATGTTTCGATCGTGTTGTAGGCAAAGTTCTTGTAAAGCCCCAACGAGACCTGCATACCGGTCTGCGGTTTGATATTGCCGTCGCTCAGCTTCCAGGTATCCGTGGGCGACATGATGGTGGTGTTAGACAATTTATGGATATACTGCCGCATCGTATTGAAACCGGCTTTTACCGAAAATTCGTCGGTAAAAGCATAACGGGCAGAGAAGCGGACTTCGGGTCCCAGATAGGTTTTAAACACACCATCTTCCGTTACCTGATCCTTGATGGTCTCGATAGTCGGCAGGTAGCCGTCTTCATAGCGATAGAAAGTACGCGGCCCCAGGGCATTGAATATCGATAGGCGGATACCGGCATTGAGAGACAAAGCCGACGAAATATCCCAGCGATCGCCCAGATAGACGGCAGACTCCAGCGCTTTCTCCTGCTGCATCCGGTCCGCTACCACGAGCGACTCGTCACTGTACGGAAGGTACTCGCCCGGGTTGAGGTTGTAATAGATACTGTTCAGCCCGAAATCGAGTGTATGCTTGTCGTTCAGGTACCACACAAAATCGGCTTTCCCGAAATACTGGTTGATGGCAAAGGCCAGTTTATAGGCCGTAGCGGGATTGTCGCTATTACGCGTGTCGTAGTCGTAATGATCGTATCCGGCAGTAAACACGCCGGTGAAACGGTTGTTGAAAATATGCCGCCACTTCACCGAGCCATTGGCATTCCGGTACGAATACTTTTCGTAGGCATTGAAGCTGAACCGGTCGGCACTGTAGTAAGCGTTGAGATATAGGTTGTTATGCTCGTCAAACTTATGGTTGACGGTGGCATTGAGATCGTAAAAACCAGCCGTCCCGTCCCGGTATCCGCTCTTTTCGGGCAGTTCATTCAGGATCCAGTCCGAATAGGTGGTACGGCCCGCTACAATATACGAGGTTTTCTCGCTGAATAAGGGACCTTCCAGCGTGAGCCGGCTGGTGAGCAACCCGATACTGGCAGCTCCCTGGAATTTCTTCTTATTCCCTTCCCGGCCGTTGATATCCAGAATGGAAGAGATACGCCCGCCGTATTTAGCCGGGATACTGCTCTTATAGAGTTCCATATCTTTCACCACGTCCGAGTTGAAAGCGGAGAAAAAACCGAACAGGTGAGTTGGGTTATACACCGTCCCATCATTAAAAAGGATCAGGTTTTGGTCAGTTGCTCCGCCACGGACATTAAAACCGCTAGACGCTTCGCCCACCGACTTCACACCGGGTAAAGACATCACCACACGCAGGATGTCCACCTCGCCGAAGGCGGTAGGAATGTTCTTGATATCTTTCACTTGTAAACGTTCCATACCCAAGGTAGTATTACGCACATTGGCTACCTTCTCAGACGAGACAGTCACTTCTTTCAGCGTATATACCTGTTCTTCCAGCTCGATATTCAGTTTGCCGTCCGTATAGAGCATCAGTTGGCGTTTGGTGTCTTTCATCCCCACACCGCTAATATTTAATTCATTGCGGCCCGCAGGCAACTGGATGGAAAAATAGCCGAAGGCATCTGTGGTGGTGCCGATCATCGGGTCGCGCACAAAGAGGGCAACGCCGATCATCGGTTCACCGCTCTTGAAATCGGTCACGATCCCGGTCAGCGTCACCCTGCCGGTTTTTTGGTCGGAAGCATCACCTATCTCGTATACTTTGCTTTCGGAAGTGGCTTTCTGTTCCCGCCGGGAACCGATCAGCGCCAAGCCGGAAAGGTCGTATCCTTCTTCATCGCTCCCTTTCTCTTTTCGGTAATAGCCATCGGGGAGTGTGGTGATCATTTCTTTCCCCTTCAGCACAAACAGGGAGTGATCAAACACGGTTACCGATAAATCTTTTCCGTTTATGGCTTTCCGGAGTACAGCCACAGGATCTTCATTCACGGAGGCAACAGAGATACGGAGCGAATCCATGTCGTACGGCAGGCTGTAAATACGATAAGCTGTCTGACTTTCAATCGCATCAAACAGTTCACTGATCAATCGGTTGTTTAAAGTAACGGTTACTTTGTCCTGGGCAAACGATGCCGACACACCAGCCAACAGGAACATTATCAGGTTTAGGTACTTTCTCATGGCTGTTTCGCTATTCGTTCATATTCTTCCACGATAGCAACAATCGCTTTTCCGGTCTCCTTCCGGAAGTTCAGCTTATGTTGTTTGGCAAACTGGTTCAATACCTTTTTATGGCTCTTGAATACTTTCAATACCGATCCCTTGCTTTTGACGGCATAATAGACATTATCCTTACAGATATAAAAACGCGTTGATTGATCAAACGTAAACTCGCGTTCCAATCCTTTGATACTCTCGGAGAATGTAGCGGTACGTTTCTCAAGCACCGGATAGAGGCCATCATGTAATTGTTGATAATAACCCTGCCCGGGACATCCTTTCAGCCCGTCCGGATAAAAATAAATCAGCCGGTATCCATGGAGGTCGGCATAATTATACTTGTCTGGCTGCAACACTACATTATTATATCCGCCCGGTACCGAAACAATCAACTCATCCCGATTCAAATCCAAACGCATCCGCACATCGGGATACACAATATGGTCATAGACAAGTGTCCCCACTGCCGGCTCAATAGCTTCCAGATAAGGATGCCCATTATAATAAGGAGGATAAGCGATTGGCTCCTTACCGGAATAGATTATAGCCTGACTTCCGGTTGCCTGCAGATAGGCTGCAGAAAACGACTTGTGCACCTGTTCGGCCAAGTCTGCCTGTTGGGCGTATCCCTGCCATCCAAGCAACAGGAATGCAATGCACATAATGAACGGTCTCACTAGCAATAGATTAAATTATGCGAAAGATAACAAAATAGTTTGATACTCTTCACCCATTTAGCACAATATTCCCATAAAAAACCCGGGAAGCACTGTTTTTTTCCAAAAAGAAAAAGAGGCTACCCCGCTTTGGGGTAGCCTCCGGCCTTATATATGCTTTGTAAGCAATTAATCTTGCCAGGGAGCCGGTTGAATCAGATAATCTTTACCATTTTCATCTTGGCCCATCGTCTGAACCTGACCATCGGGTACCGGGAACATCGTCTTAGTTGCAGGCAGATAAGAAGCGCCGACAAACTTCGGAATATACGCTTTTTCGTAGTCGATATAAGCCTTCAGTTCAGCTGCCATATAATCGCCACCCCAACGGGAAAGGTCAAACCAACGTTGTCCTTCCATTGCCAATTCCAACTTACGCTCCATGCGAATCGCCTTGATACAGGTTGCTTTGTCTGTGAAAGCAGCGTGTGAAGACGGATACTGGGAGATTTTATAGTTGGCAGACAGTGAACCATCGGCTTTCTTGTTCATGTTTTCATCCTTAGCGGCACGGGCACGCACCTGGTTTACCTGACTCATAGCGCCTGTAAGATCACCATCATTAGCCAGACATTCGGCATACATCAACATAGCGTCGCGTACACTCAGGTACTGGATGTTCATGGCCGAACCCGGAGCCCAACCATCGCTACGGCTCGGAGTTCCCAGACCGCCATCAGCCATAGCCTTTGTATAAACGTGTTTCTTCGGGATGAAGATACCACCGTTCACCGGGTTACGAACCCAACCAGCATCAGCAGCACCCCAGTCTTTGTAGGTAATACCTACGCGACCAACGGCAAAGTCCAAACGCGGGTCGACAGCGATCGTTGCATCATTGATAAAGTCTTCGCCCACCTTCTTGGTTACAGTGGGTTTTGTACGATATTCGCCATTCAGATACGGCAGGCCATTGGCATCAACCTGGAATGAATTCACTAATTCATACGAGGGCTGATAGAAACCGCAGCAACCGCCGGGACCTGTATTGTGCGGATAGCACAGAGACATACCCTGGTTACCATTGTTATTAGCGTCTACAGAGAATTGGATTTCCCAAATGGATTCCGGGCTGGTATTGTCTTGGTAAGCATCCCAGTTTTGTCCCAGATTATCGGCCAATGCATACTTCTTACCAAAAGAAGTCTTGCCATTGGCTAAAGCATCGGCCAACAATGGCTTAGCACCAGCCAAATCACCTTTCTGCATCAAAATCTTAGCTTTCAGCACAATCATTGCCCATTTGTTGATACGTCCGGGTTCCGTCTGTGTTTCAGGCAGACCGGCAATGGCTTTGTCTACATCGGCCAGTACATTGGAATAGATGTCCTTATCATTGTGTATTTTCGGATCATTTTCCAAATTGGTTTCATCCAGATAAGGGATATAACCGCCAAATACACGCAATGATTCAAAATAGTACATGGCACGCAAACCATAAAGTTCAGCACGACGCAATGCTTTTTGCGTATCGCTCATATCGGCTGCGTTTTCCATAACCTGCAGCGCCATGGCCACACGCTTACTGCCCTTATATGTCCAACGCCATTTATCACCGAGATAACTGTTGGTTGCCATTGTATTGTACAATTCCATTTCATTCAATACAGACTGGTCACCCGGGTCAGAACCCTTATTGGCATCGCCCCCGTACATACCACTTAAGGCCCAGTTAAAAATGCTGGCACCCCAGTCGTTTTCATGCAGGTTGGCGTAGGCATTCGTCACCAGCAGTTCCACACCCTGCGCATTTTCCAGGGCTGTCTTGTCAATACTGCCTTCGGGCGCTACATACAGGAAATCTTCCCCGCAGGAGACCATTGTCAATAAAGCAGTACATCCGATTATTGTTAAAAATCTATGTTTCATAATACTTTTTTTTTAATGATTAACAACTCTTTCATCAGAATGTAAAGTTCACACCAACCGTAAACGTTTTAAGAGTTGGCCATCCACCCATATCCAAACCTCTGCGTCTGTCGGATTCGTTACCGTCAGCAACAACTGCATTGGTAATTTCAGGATCCAAACCGTCATAACCTGTGATAGTGAACAGGTTTTCAGCCTGGAGATATAAACGCAGATTAGAGATTGTTGCCTTCTGCAACAGCGCCTTCGGGAAAGTATACCCAACCACGAGGTTTTTCAGTTTCACATAAGAACCATCTTCAACATAGTATGTACTGGGGTAGTTACCTGAGTAACCGTCCTGATAGTCGAGTACCGGCAGGGTAGCTTTGCTATTGTCTGCACCTTTCTTCCATGACAGGTCGCGCATACGGGAAGACTTATTACCTTCAAACAACCAGAAGTCTGTGAAATATTTTGTGTTGTTGAAGATCTCTTTACCCAATTCAGAGTAGAAGAATGCAGTAACGTCAAAGTTCTTATAAGAAAAACCGAGGTTCAAACTTGCTACCAAATCCGGGTGCGGATTGCCAATAAAGGTACGGTCGGCTGTAGTCAGTTTACCATCAGGCTTATCGTCCGGTCCGCTCACGTCGGCAAATTTAAACTTACCTACAAACATTTCGGCTTCTGCCAGGGTTGCAATGTCTCTACCCAGCGGCATACGATCCATTACTTCCTGAGCTGATTCATAGAAACCATCTACCTTGTAACCGTAGAACATAGAGATCGGATGACCTTTTGTTGTACGTGTAACCGGGTCGGCAAAACGAGCGCCACTACCCCAGAATGAATAGTTGTCTGCCTGGGAGATCTTCACTACTTCGTTTTTATACTGCGACAGGTTCAGGGTTGCATCCCATGAAAAGTCGCCACTGCCATCACGATAGCTGAAAGAGAAATCCCAACCCGTGTTCTTCATATCACCAAAGTTGATATACGGAGCATCTGCTTCACCGGCAAGGTTTGAATAAGCGGCAGGCACCAACATGTCTGATGTCTTCTTGTTGTAGAATTCTAATGTGGTTCCAAATTTGCCGCCCAGGAATGTAGCATCCAAACCGATTGTAGTCATCTGGGTTGATTCCCAACGGGTGTCTTCGTTACCATAACGTTGCAGGCGATAACCGGTTGTTGATCCGGAGTTAGCTCCTGTAAAGTCATAGTTTGTTCTTGTCGGGTCGGTACTATATTCATACGCCCAGTTAGCAGCACGCGGAATTTCCGAGTTACCTGTTTCACCGTAACCGGCACGGAATTTCAAGTCGTCCAACCACTCTCTAGTGGGCTCCATGAAGGCTTCTTCAGAAACACGCCAGCCCACAGACACAGATGGGAATACACCATAACGATTCTTTTTAGAGAAACGGGAAACACCGTCACGACGGATAATACCGGTCAACAGATACTTATCTTTGAATGAATAGTCTGCACGGCCAAAGATACCAAACAACGCCATTTCGCCACGGAATTCAGATTCAGCAAGACGCTGCGAGTTGTTTTCACCCATATTCAATGTCCAGGTAGACGTATTGTCTTCATACAAATAGTTGAAACGGCGACCTGTTACCTGATGGCCCATACCGTCGCGGATAGCTTCCGTACCGGCAATAACAGTCAGTTTATGTATATCATTAAAGGTAGCATTGTAGGTCAATGTATTAGACCATACCCAACGCATAACAAAACCACCGCGTTCTTCCAGGTTGTTCTGGCCGGAAGATTCAGAGAACTCACGGTTCTTTTTATCCATGCGATAGTGATAGTTAGTCTTAGAGTCCAAACCAAAGCTGGTGCGGAAAGTCAAGCCTTTATACAGGTCGGCTTCTGCCCACAAGTTACCGAATACGCGAGCGTTGCTCCAAAAGTTATCTTGTTCTCTGTAACGGCTTGCATACGCATTCTGCCAGTTACCCGTACCACCGATCTTAGAACCGGCAAACGCTCCATTGATATCATATACGGGCACCCAGGGAGAAGAACGATAACTCCAGGAATAAGAAGTAGCCTCACCTGTTTCTGAATTACGGCCGAGGTCTCTACGCCACATGTACGTCAGGTTTTCACCTACGCGCAACCAGGGACGAATATTGTAAGACGTATTGGCACGTACCTGATAACGTTTAAAATAGGTATACACTACGGTACCTTTCTGGTCGAAGTAGTTGGCACTCATGTTGTACTGGCCTTTATCGTTACCACCAGATAAGGTAACCTGATGGTTCTGGATGGTACCGGTCTGATCGATTACATCCCACCAGTTGGTATCAGCAAATTCAGTCATCATACCACCCGGGTATACATAGTCGGCCGGATTGATATTTGTACGACCACCGGCACCGGAAGCAGTCAATAAATTAGGGATAGAGGGTCTATCGCCTGTACCGAACTGCACGTGAGACGGTTTTTCGCTGGAGCCACGGAGAGCGTATGCATTCGCTTTAGCATCCCACTCCAGGTTCAAACGGTCCATAGAATTCAACACATCGTAGCGTTTGCCTGTTTGTTGAACACCAAAATAACCGTCATAAGAAAGGGTAGGCTGGCCTGATTTTGATCCGCGTTTGGTAGTGATCAAAATAACACCGTTGGCAGCCTGTGCACCGTAGATAGCAGCCGAGGAAGCATCCTTCAGGATCTGCATGCTTTCGATGTCGTTCGGGTTGATACTGGACAAGTCCTGGTCGCGGGTAGACACACCGTCAATTACGTACAACGGGCCGTTGTCATTCACTGTGTTCACACCACGGATACGAACCATCGTCTGAGAACCAGGGGCACCGGAAGAACCGATATATACACCCGGAGCTTTTCCCTGTAACTGCTGGGTCGCAGATACACCGGTAGACTTGAGCAGTTCCTTGGTATCTACAACAGCTACAGAACCGGTAATGTCCTTCTTCTGCTGCGTACCATAACCTACTACAACTACTTCACTCAGGTTCTGTGTATCTTCACGCAATACAACGTTCACTGTATTGCCGGAAGCGACAAGCGACTGAGACACAAAACCAATGTAAGAGAAAACGAGCGTTGCGCCGGGTTTGATTTCTAAAGAGTATTTCCCGTCAAGGTCAGTAATTGTACCATTGGTGGTTCCTCTTTCCAATACGTTAACACCTAGCAGGGGCTCACCCTGTGCATCCGTTACTGTTCCGGTAACTCTTCGAGCCTGTTGGTCAATGGTTACTTCTGCATTGGCTGCCTGAAGCGGAGGGATAATAGCCGCTCCTGCCAGAAGTAAACAAAGTGCCAGACGCAGCCCGCTTTTCAAAAAAGCTAACTGATTGTTCATCATAACACAAAAAATAGGTTAACATTAATACTTACGTCCACACTTCGGACGCTTTGCAAATGTAAGTAATAAAAGTTTAAGAATACAAGTTATTTCTTATATTTTTTTATCATTTGCTACTACTTTCTACGCACACATACACGCAAAGCAGTGCCCAATGCAAATTATCCTTAACAAAAACAAAAGAAAAAAACAGGATTACCCTTTGATTACAAGAGAGAAAGCAGCAAAAAGACAACTGGATATCAGCGAAACTCCTTCAATTCTTCCTGCAAACGTTTACGGGCGAAATAAATCCGGCTCTTGATGGTACCTAAAGGGATTTGGAGTTTATCGGCAATCTCACTGTACTTATAACCACTCAGGTATAATCCCAGCGGGATGCGCAATTCATCGTTAAGACTGTCGATAGCCTCAACAACCTCTTTCAACTGATAGGCACTATCGGGGGTATCTACACCCGGCGCTGTCACTCCATCCAGATTGTACAAGTCAGTGTTTTGGTCGATTACCGTCTGGACACGAACTACTTTGTGATAATTGTTGATGAAAATATTACGCATAATGGTCAGCACCCAGCCTTTGAAGTTCACATTATCCACAAATTTCTCACGGCTACTCAGTGCTTTCAACATTGTATCCTGCAACAAATCACAGGCATCGTCTCGATTCATGGTAAGCATTAGAGCGAAATTCATCATTTTCTCTTGCATTCCCAATATTTTTTTCTGAAATTGCAACGGATTCATACATATTCGTTTTAAGCGTTTAATTATAAGTGCATTTATGGCGTCATAGCAGGTATGTCAGGCAATTGGTGCAACAAACATAAGAAATAAAAATAAGAAAAACGATTTTTTTAGCATAAATATATAATGTATAGGAAATATTACTCCCGCGCACTGCTGGCTATAGCCTTCCTGGCTGTACTCCCATTCACGGCATCTAATGCAGCAAACAACCATCCGGTCATTTACCAGATAGACATCCATAAAGAGATTGGCAGTACAACACAGATATACCTTAGCAATGGACTGGCCGAAGCGCAGGCCGTACATGCCGACGCCATCCTGCTGCATCTGAATACGTATGGAGGACTATTGGAAGCTGCCGATTCCATGCGTACAGCCATTCTTTACAATCCGATACCGGTTTATGTTTTTATCGACAACAATGCCGCCTCAGCCGGCGCGCTCATCTCCATTGCCTGCAAAAAAATCTATATGCGTAAAGGCGCCAGTATAGGAGCTGCTACCGTAGTAAACCAGACCGGTGCCGAACTACCCGACAAATATCAGTCATATATGCGCTCAATGATTCGTGCTACGGCCGAAGCACACGGGAAAGACACCTTGATACAAAACGGCGATACGACATTACGATGGAAAAGGGATCCGCTGATTGCAGAAGCGATGGTAGACGAACGAACCGTAGTTCCCCAGCTGATAGACAGCGGCAAAGTGCTTACATTCACGGCCGAAGAGGCCCTACGGTGGGGTTATTGCGACGGGATTGCCGAATCGATAGACGAGGTCATTACCCGCTACCTCGGCTACCCAACCTACGAACTCAAACAATATAACCCATCCTGGTATGATAACCTGAAAGGGTTTCTCATGAACCCCGTTTTGCAGTCACTGCTGATCCTGATCATCATCGGTGGCATCTATTTTGAATTACAAACACCAGGCATCGGCTTCCCGTCGGCCGCTGCAATCGTAGCCGCCGTTCTCTATTTCGCCCCCTTATATATGGATGGATTGGCTCAAAACTGGGAAATCCTGCTTTTCTTGTGTGGCGTGGGATTGATCGGGGTCGAAATATTTATCCTGCCGGGCTTTGGTGTGGCAGGGATTGCCGGTATCCTGCTAACCATTACCGGCCTCACCATCAGCCTGATCGACAATACCGATTTTCGTTTTGAAGGCGTAACAGGTTCCGAGGCCGGGCGGGCGGCATTGACGGTACTGATGGGATTAGGGCTCAGTTTCGCGCTCATCCTCTGGTTATCCGATCGGATCGGAAGCGACAAAGGGCTGTTCCGAAAGGTAGCCTTGCATACGGATCTTGCACAAGCCATATCCGTAGAAGTACATACCGAACTGATCGGGCATACCGGGACGGCCGCCACCGTATTACGCCCCTCCGGCAAGGTGCTGGTCGACGGGGAGATGTATGACGGAGTATCCGAATCCGGATTTATTGAGAAAGGAACTGCCATACGGGTGGTACGCGTGGAAAACGCACAGGTATACGTATCAGTAATCTGAATCCGTACGCCGGTAGCAAATCCGCTTGTCCACTACCATATATTGCAGTGTCCCGACCGCAATCAGGTCGCTTACTATATTCCGGGCTGTATAATAGTTCACATGGGCCATCCGGCAGAATTGGTTGATCGTCATATACGGCTGCTCATCCAGCCAGGCCAGTAATATCTCTACCGGCTTACTTATTTTCAACAAGATTCCTTCCGACCGTTGCTGCTTCTTCCAAGCCAACAGCAGCACCTCATTGGCCAATATATTTTCATCAGCCACCCGGATATAAGCTTTGTACTGATCATCCCGGTCTGGCGCCGTGTAAGGTTTTTCATGACCGGGAGCAATATAAACCTCAAGCACCATTTTTCCCGATATATCCCAACGCTTTGCTTCGAAAGGTATCTCCGGGTGTGTATACAGTTGCGATGCCGCCTCTATCATGAAATACTCTTCATCGCTCTGAATACCCGCTACCACACCATTATCCTTCACGCCAATCAACAGGCGACCACCATCTGTATTGGCAAATGCACAAAGCGTTCGGGCAATTTTTTTACTGTCATTCACTTCTAACTTGAAATCCAGTTGTTGGTGTTCGCCTTGTTCTATAAGTAATGTGACCGGATGTTTCCTCATGACCCTTACATTGAGCACGCAAAAGTAAAATAAATAAGTCAATAAACACCCATTCTTTTTGCATCATCCATCCCCCCCGGATCCGCTTCTTAATGAGTAGTGTCCTGTTTGAAAGATCTACACAGGATATCAATTTAACACAAGTTGACATTCATATCACTCTTTTGGCATAAAAATAGTCAGGAAATAGGATGAATACTATCTTTTAATAAAGGGCATCGCACCCATGTAAGGATATAATTAAACCATAAATACTCTAACACACGAGTTTATAGTATTTTAACTGCACTAATTTGGCTTTATTTTGGGAATATACTTGCAAGTATTCCAACAAAGGCATTACTTTGCAATAGCAATTAACTCGTGAGAGGGAAAGCAACCGGTTGTTCATCATAACCGGAAAATAGGTAAACATTTCAAAGAAGCAACTATCAAAATGACAGTTGCTTCTTTCCGTTAGATACGCATGAAAGACATTCTATTTTGTTCGAAAAGTAATATCACCAAAGGCACCCACCGATATTCAATACCGTTTTTCGATGGATGCACCTGGGTAATAATGCATGAGGATCTGCCGGTAATCGTATCCCCGGTCGCCCATAATAGCCGCACCGATCTGACAAAGCCCTACACCATGCCCCCATCCGGCACCTGTCAGGACAAAACGCTGCGGTATGCCATCGCTATCGACATCCTCTTTGTCTACCACAAAAGCAGCACTATAGAGATGCGACTCCGACAGGGCACGGCGGATTTCCAATTCTTTACCGATAGTAAACATACGCTTTGTACCCACAATAGTCAGTGCTTCCAACCGCGCAGAGGTACCCCGCTTAACCGGGATCAGATCCTGTATCTGCCCAAAGTCGATACCGCTTTTCCGGCGAATCAGTTCGGCCAGCACCGGTTGATCATAGGTCACTGTCCAACGATAGAAATCGGTGGTTTCCTGGTCGTAGTTATTCAGCACCTGGCCGAGTATCTGTTTGTCCTGCGTATTGCAAAAAGCATCCGGCGCTGTACGTATCCAGTGATTGGCGGTTGCTTCAACGGTCAGATCGGGATATCCCGGATCAGCGCTGTCACGCAAAGTCGTGAGGTAGGTATGGGGAGCAGGCTCCCAGCAGGTCTCGAACCGTTCGGTCACCCCTCCACAACATTTCGAAAAACGGGCATCGCAGATTGCATCACCATCAGCCAGGATCTCTCCCCACGTTTCTGCAATCACCTGCCGCACCATCGGGGTGGATGCACGAGTAACGCCCTGGTAACGCTGACAATGGTCGTCGGCACAGACATCAAACAGCGCATGGTCTTCACGGTCATACCACCGGACCAGTTGCCGCTCGTCAAGAAAACATGCCTGATAAGTTGTTTCAGAAGATACGATCCGGTTGTTTTTCGCTACTTGCGCCAACAACCAGCTACGCGAGATCACCGCATGCGCTTTCAGCAGTTCCTTCGATGCCACAGCGCTCATTTCCGAAGAGATGACGCTGGTTAGGTATTCTTCCACATTCACCTGGTTGATCGCCACTAATTTGTCTTGTTCCACAACCAGATTTAAAGCGCCCCGGAAACGTTGGTCTTCCCGCCGTTCCCAGTGAAAATCAACGCCAATCACCACCTCCTTCAAGTCGAAAGAAGCATCCGTTGAGGCAGGTTCGAAGAATAGCTCGTCATACAGCCTGCCATTAAAAAGTAATTTTCCACTCTGACACACCGTCCGGAATTCTCCTTCCAGGATGGAGCCGGTCTCTACATGGACATACGCTTCATTAAAAACAAAAGAAATTTCTTTATCCGACAAGATACCTACATTGACCACAGGTGTTTCCATTTCGTCTTATTCTTTTTTCGTCCTGAGCGAACCTGTCGCCAGGAAGATAATTAATACCACATATATAGCCAGTGCCAGCCATTCGGCCTCGTGACTTGTCTGCCAGGCCGTATCCACCAGGTTAATACCACCAAAACGTATGGCGGCACTAACCACTCCCATCAGGGCACCACCGGCAATAAAACCAGATGCCAGCAGTGTACCTTTTTCCAACCGTGCCGTATTTATAGCCGGATCGCTGCTGCGTGTACTCACATACCAACTAACAGCACCGCCGATCAGCAACGGAGTGTTCAGCTCCAGAGGAATAAACATCCCCAGCGCAAAAGCCAAAGCAGGCACTTTCAGGAAATTTAGCACAATCGCCAACGCCACCCCTACTGCATATAATACCCAAGGGGCACCGGATCCACTCATCAACGGTTCAATCACCGCTGCCATGGCATTCGCCTGCGGGGCGGCCAATTGTCCGCTGGTGAACCCGTAAGTCTGATTCAGTATCAGGATCACACCGCCCACCGTGGCAGCCGACACCAATACGCCCAGGAATTTCCAACTTTGTTGTTTGGCGGGCGTACTACCCAGCCAATAACCGATCTTCAGGTCGGTAATGAAACCTCCGGCAATCGACAAAGCCGTGCAGACCACGCCACCAATGATCAGGGCAGACACCATCCCGGCCGTACCCTTCAATCCGGCAGCTACCAGGATGATAGAAGCCAGGATGAGTGTCATCAACGTCATACCCGATACCGGATTTGTTCCCACAATAGCTATGGCATTGGCCGCCACCGTAGTGAAGAGGAAAGCGATCACGCCAACCAATACCAACGCAATGAGCGCCTGGTACCAGTTATCCAGCACACCAAAGTGGAAAAAGAGGTAAGTAACGATCAACGTCACAATCACACCGATGGAAATGATTTTCATGGGCAGGTCGCGCTGCGTACGTATTTCCTCCACGGACTTTTCGCCGCTTTTCCCTTTCAACTCACGTGCAGCCAGTCCCACCGCACCACGGATAATAGCCCATGATTTGATAATACCGATAATTCCGGCTGTGGCAATACCGCCAATGCCGATATGACGGGCATAGGTGGTAAAAATCTGCTCGGGCGACATACTGCCTACAGTCGCTGTGATGGCCGCATTACCCAGCGTCAGCACTTCATTGCCGAAAAAGGCCGAAAGCAACGGGATGATCACCAGCCATACCAGGAACGAGCCTGCACAAATAATCATTGCATATTTTAGTCCGATAATATAACCCAGCCCCAATACAGCCGCACCGCTGTTCACTTTGAATACGATTTTCGCCTTATCGGCCAACATTTCGCCTACACCAACCATACGTGTAGTGATCGTTTCACTCCACCAGCCGAAAGTAGCGATCGCAAAATCATACAACCCGCCGACCAATCCGGCCAGTATCAATGGCTTTGCCTGATTACCCCCTTTTTCTCCCGACACCAATACCTGGGTGGTAGCCGTCGCCTCCGGGAATGGATATTTTCCGTGCATATCCGACACAAAGTATTTCCGGAACGGGATCAATAGCAGGATACCCAGTATACCGCCCAGGAGTGAACTCATAAACACATCAAAGAAATTGACCGCGATATCCGGATATTTATCCTGCAGGATATACAACGCCGGAAGGGTAAAGATGGCCCCTGCCACTATCACTCCGCTACTGGCGCCGATCGACTGGATGATCACATTCTCCCCTAAGGCATTTTTCCGCTTGAATGTCCCCGAAAGACCAACCGCAATGATAGCAATCGGGATAGCCGCTTCGAACACCTGCCCTACCTTTAGCCCAAGATAGGCTGCTGCCGCACTGAATATCACAGCCATCACCAATCCCCAAAACACCGACCAGGGCGTTACCTCACGGTATTGCTTATCCGCCGACATGAGTGGCTTATAGACTTCCCCTTCTTTTAATTCACGATACGCATTCTCGGGCAGACCGCCCGTTTTTTCTTCTTTTGAATCCATGGACATAATTAAAAAGACAGATTTTAAGTTGTTTTTGCAACCAATTGTAAACTGTATTTGCCAAAAATAATCCATTCCCGGCAGATATACAAACCATTTTGTCATTTATCCGATGCCTCCTTGAAAAAAGGATTAATTGTCTTTCTTTTTTGAAGAAAAGTTTTGCGTCTTAATAAGAATGACTAACTTTGCACCCGCTAAATACAACAGCGAACTAAAAACATTTTAAAGAATGGCAACAAAAATCAGATTGCAGAGACACGGTCGTAAAGGGTATGCCTTTTACCAGATCGTTGTTGCAGACAGCAGGGCTCCACGAGATGGAAAGTTTATTGAAAGGATAGGTTCATATAATCCGAACACTAATCCTGCTACAGTAGATTTGAATTTCGAAAGAGCTTTGTATTGGATGCAGGTAGGTGCACAGCCTACAGACACCACGCGTAACATCCTTTCTCGCGAAGGCGTATGCCTGAAAAAACACCTCCTCGAAGGGGTGAAGAAAGGTGCATTCGACGAAGCCGCAGCCGAACAGAAGTTCCAGGCTTGGCAGAAGAATAAACAAACGGCTTTACACGCTGTCAAAGAACAAGACCGTGAAACTGCCAAGGCTGCCAATAAGGCTCGCCTGGAAGAAGAAAAAGCAATCAACAAAGCAAAAGCCGAAGAAGTAGCCAAGAAGAAAGCCGAAGCGGCTCAGACTACCGCCGAAGAAGTTCCGGCTGAAGCTGCACCGGTTGAAGAAGCTGCTCCTGCAGCCGAAAGTGCTGAATAAGCAACTCTTTGTCAAAATAAAAAAGGATGTATCAAATCGTCGATACATCCTTTTTTTATATAAAACCAGCAGGCTCCACAATGCAGGATGGCATCTTTCCCTATCAGGAACGCTTTGATCTTTGCGCTAAATTCTGTTTCATATTCCGCAAAAAGTGAAGCATCCTAACCCATGAAATGAACATATCAGGGTGATACCATAGCTTGTGTGAATGCCCGGTCACGGGCATCCTGTACGTAGCCGGGGGTACAGGCGAAGCCAAGCCCCCGGACAGA
>JAVBUH010000025.1:0-61047 GCA_031555505.1 Tannerellaceae bacterium | reverse complement strand
AAGCTTCACAGCTGTGAAAAGGAATCTTCACAGCAGTGGAACGGAATCCCCATAATTGTGGAATGAAATGATCATTCAGATGGCAACAATACATCATAAGGATGACAACAATACATCATAAGGATGCTGCCCACACACGCTATGGTACCTATTGAATATTGACATTTGTCGGTATTTGAAAGCCGGTGTGGGGAGAAACTTTGATGCACCATTCATAAATACGGGTAATTGCTTATGCTTCTTAATTGGTTTTCCCTGTTTCGGAAATTTCATGTACATTTACGGCTTCGAAGGGAAAGTATCAAACACGATTGCATATATGGATAAACCGGAAAAGCTACCGTCGCTCCTTTTATCATTGATACCACTGGTGGTATTGGTTACAGTCTTGTTCTTTGTGATCCGTATATTCGGGAGTGATGCCTTGTATGGCGGAAGCCAGGTGGCCCTGCTGACGGCTACCGGAGTGTGCGTGTTTATTGCGATCGTGTGTTGCCAAGTGCCCTGGAAACGGATAGAGGATGCGGTCAGTACAAATATCCTTGGGGTGTCGGTGGCGATCATTATCCTGATCCTGATCGGGGCGCTGTCCGGGAGTTGGATGATCAGCGGCGTGGTGCCTACATTGATTTATTATGGGATGCAGATCCTGCATCCATCTTTTTTCCTGGTATCCTGTTGTGTGATTTGCTGCCTGGTGTCTGTGATGACGGGCAGCTCGTGGACAACGGTTGCCACCATCGGTATCGCCCTGCTGGGCATCGGACAGGCGCAGGGCTTTTCAGACGGCTGGATAGCCGGGGCGATCATCTCGGGTGCCTATTTCGGGGATAAGATATCTCCGCTCTCGGACACTACCGTGCTGGCGTCGTCGGTGACGGGTACGCCTTTGTTTACGCATATCCGGTATATGATGATCACAACGGTTCCTTCCATCTTCATTACGCTGGTGATTTTCACTGTGGCCGGACTGTTGCATCCGGTGGGAGGAAACGAACAGGCTACGGTCTATGCCACCCTGCTGCAGGAACATTTCCATATATCTGCCTGGCTGTTGTTGGTGCCGGTGTTGACGGGGGTTATGATTGCCCGCAAATGGCCGTCGCTGGTCACGCTTTTCCTGTCGGCGGCATTGGCGGGGGTATTTGCCCTGATCTTCCAACCGCATTTGTTGCAGGAGATAGCCGGCGCCGAAGTGCTGGATGCAACGGCTCGTTTCAAAGGCGCGTTCATTATGTTTTACGGTAGTACGCAGATAGAGATGGGCAATGCGGTATTGAATGACCTGGTGTCTACCCGCGGGATGAATGGTATGATGGTGACGATCTGGCTGATCCTTTGCGCCATGTGTTTCGGTGGGGCGATGACGGCCAGCGGTATGCTGCAACGTATTACCTCGCAATTGATCCGTTTTATGAAACGCAGGGTGAGTATGGTGGCTTCGACGGTTTGCTCGGGCCTTTTCCTGAATATCTGTACGGCCGACCAATATATGTCGATCATCCTGACCTGCAATATGTATAAGGATATTTACCGGAAGAAAGGGTATGAGAGCCGCTTGCTAAGCCGTACAGCCGAAGATTCGGTAACGGTTACCTCCGTATTGATTCCCTGGAATACCTGTGGGATGACGCAGGCTACGGTACTGGGTGTCGCTACGTGGACGTACCTGCCGTATTGTTTCTTCAACCTGATCAGTCCGCTGATGACGATTACCATGGCCGCCCTCGGCTACAAAATAACAAAGCACCATGAAGAAGATAAAGGTATCCCTGCTGGGTAAGGTCGTGATCGCGATCCTTGCCGGTATTGTATGCGGACAGTTCCTGCCCGACAGTATGGCACGGATTTTTGTGACGTTCAATTCCCTGTTCGGCAATTTCCTGTCGTTTGCCATCCCGTTGATCATCCTGGGGTTGGTGGCTCCGGCCATCGGCGATCTGGGAAAAGGTGCCGGACGGTTGTTGCTGGTCACGGTGTTGATTGCCTACGGATCGACACTGTTCTCGGGGTTCTTTACCTATTTCAGCGGACAGGCTGTCTTTCCACAGCTGCTGCCGGTCAACCCGGAACTGACAGCCCTGGAAAACCCCGAACAGTTTATGCTTACCCCCTATTTCAAGATTGCGATGCCTCCGCTCATGGATATCATGACGGCATTGATACTGGCATTTATGATCGGGTTGGGCTTGTCGCACATTGCGGGGAATACGTTGCGTGACGGGTTCAATGATTTCAAGGAGATCATCGTACTGGTGATCGAGGCTGTGATCATTCCGCTGCTCCCGCTGCATATTTTCGGCCTTTTCCTGAATATTACAGTGAGTGGGCAGGTGGCTATGATCATGGGGATGTTTGTAAAGGTGATCCTGGTGATCTTTGTATTACATATCCTGTTATTGCTTATCCAGTTCCTGGCGGCAGGGGCGATTAGTGGGAAGAATCCTTTTAAACTTCTCCGCACGATGCTTACGGCATACGCTACGGCGTTGGGTACTCAATCATCGGCTGCCACCATCCCGGTGACACTCCGGCAGACATTGAAAAATGGTGTACGGGAGAGTATTGCCGTGTTTGTAATCCCTCTCTGTGCCACCATCCACCTGGCCGGCAGTACGATGAAGATCGTAGCCTGCGCCATGGCCATCATGCTGATGGCGGGAGAACCGGTGACGCTTGACCAGTTTGCCGGCTTTATCATGATGCTGGGTGTGGCGATGGTGGCTGCGCCGGGCGTTCCCGGTGGCGCTATCATGGCTGCATTGGGGTTGTTGCAGAGTATGCTGGGCTTCAATGAAACACTGCAGGCATTGATGATCGCCCTCTATATTGCCATGGACTGCTTCGGCACCGCATGCAACGTGACGGGCGACGGAGCCATTGCCGTGGTGGTTGATAAAATCCACCGTTAGCACACAGATAACGGTGGATTTTTGACACATCCTCAGTCTCTCGCTTTTACTTTACTTATTCCATACGCGCGGAGCCGGTGCCTTAGGCAATGGCTTGCGGTCTTTCAACTGGCCCATTACTTCCTGGATGGCGCGGTCGAGTTGCTGGTCTTCACCCTTCCATTCCCGGATGGGATCGTTGTCTATCTCAATGTCGGGGGCTACGCCGTAGTTCTCGATGATCCACTGGCCGGTCTTGACATCAAAGCTGGTGAAGAAGGGCACGCGGATATCTGTACCGTCCATATAGGGCAGTGGTCCGCTGATACCCACGATACCTCCCCAGGTACGTGTCCCGATGAGTTTTCCGAGGCCAAGGGCACGGAATCCCCAGGGAAAGAGGTCGCCGTCGGAGGCTGAGTATTTATTGATCAGGCATACTTTGGGTCCTACCTGTACGGCATCGGGCACGGTACCGATTCGTTGGGATCCACGACGCATCGTCACACGATAGGGTTCACGAGCGAGGCGTTCGAGGATCATGGGTGATACGTTGCCGCCGCCGTTGGCGCGGTCGTCTATAATCAGGCCTTCCTTATCGAGTTGGGGGTAGAAGTAGCGGGCGAATTCATTCAGCCCTTCCACACCCATGTCGGGGATGTATATATATCCTATTTTACCGTTGGAGGCTTGTTCCACTTTCTTGATATTGTTCTGTACCCATTCGTAATGATACAGTGGATATTCGTCGGCCAATGGGGTGATCACCACTTTGCGGGCGCCGTCGAGCTGAGGCTTACTGTTAAGGCGGAGTTCGGTGGCGACACCGGCTTTGCCTGTCAACAGGGCATACATGTCTTTCGCCGATTGGGTGGAGACGCCATCGATGGCTACGATGTATTCGCCTACCTGGGCATCTATACCGGCTTCGGTGAGGGGCGAACGCAGGTCTTTGCTCCAGGAAGCTCCTTGCAGTATCTTCTCGAGGCGGAAGAAGCCGCTTTTGTCGCGGGATATCTGTGCGCCGAGAAGACCGGTCTGTATCCGTTCGGGCGATTTGCGTTCGCCCGGATTGACGTAGGCATGGCCGCAGTCGAGTTCGGCAATCATTTCGCCGATGAGATAGTTGAGGTCGAGGCGGGTTTTTACGTACGGGAGGAGTACGGCATATTTGGCTTTCATGGCTTTCCAGTCTACGCCGTGCATATTTTCCACGTAAAACCCGTCACGGTAAGCACGCCAGGCTTCATCGAATATCTGCGCCCATTCCTGTTTGTAGTCTACGGGTATCTTCATGTCGGAGAGGTTGATGGCCTCTTTCAGTTCCACCTTTCCCTGCGGGATATCGGCAACGAAGAGCTGGTTGGGTTTGGAGAACAAGGCTTTCTTGCTGCCGGGGGTAATGTACATATAGGCGCCTTCGGCCACATCGTCTTCTTTTTTCTTTTCGAGATCGAATGCTTTGGTGGCCCCACGGCTGTAGTAGTATACTTTTTTGCCGTCGGAATAGAAGTTGGTGTAGCGTGCGCCGGTAAGGGGAAGCTGGACAATGCGCTCACCGATCCCGTCGGTATCGATGGTCACGGTGACGGCTGTTCCCTTTTTCGCTTCTTCTTTTTTAGGTTCTTCTTTGGTTGCTCCTTCTTTTTCTACAGCTACTTCCGCGTCTTTAATCAGGAAGGGCGAAGGAGTGTCTTTGGCCAGCAGGGCGAGGTATACACCGCTCATATTATTGTAGACGTGGTTCCATTCGGTAGACCCGTAGGTGGGATTGAAGTCTCTGGCTGAGGTGAACACAAGGTACTTGCCGTCAGTGCTGAATGCGGGTGAGGAAGAGCTGTACCAGCGATCAGTGACGGGGTATTCTTTCTTTGTCCCGATGTTGTAAACGTATACGATCGCGAATTCATTTTCGGCATCCCTGGAGTAGCTGAGCCACTGACTGTCGGGCGACCAGGCTACATCGCGTATCTCACCGTTCGGGTCTTGCAGTAGGGTGGTTGTCTGGCGGGTCGCGACGTCGAGCAGGCAGATGCGGTTCTTTCGGTCGGTATAGACAATCTTCTTTGCATCAGGGCTCCATTCAAATGAGCGGATATAGGTGTCGTTGTTGCGCGTCAGTTGGACGGGCTCTCCACCGGCAGCTTCCTGCAGGTAGAGCTCGGTCTCCCCGGTGCCGTCGGAGATATAGGCGATGTAGCGTCCGTCGGGCGACCAGGAGGATAAGCGGTCATGTTGCCCGGGTGAACGGGTGATGTTCTTTGTCACCCCTTTCTCGGTGGGCACGTTGAATACTTCGCCGCGTGCGGTCACTGCCAGGCGTTTTCCGTCGGGCGACAGGCTACCGGCTGTTTGGTAACCGGCTCCGTTCTTGATCTCGTTGCGGGCATAGATATTGTCGGAGGTGAGGGTGACGGTTATTTTCCGCGGTTGTTTGGATGCGGCATCCATCACGTACAGGTAGCCTCCCTTTTCGAATACGATTGTCTGGCCGTGGCAAGACGGGAATTTGATGTCGTAGTCGGTGTAGTTGGTCACTTTAGTGGTCTGTTGTGTCTTTGTGTTGTAAACAAAGAGGTTCATTGTGCGGTCGCGGTCGGAAAGGAAATATACCTCGTCGCCGATCCACATCGGGAAGATATCCTGTGCTTTGTTGTTGGTGATGTTGTCTACTTTACCGGCTTTGGGATCGTAGATCCAGATGTCGTCGGCCATACCGCCTTCGTAGTATTTCCAGGTGCGGAACTCGCGCATGACACGGTTGTAGGCCAACTTCGAGCCATCAGGCGAATAGCTGCAAAAGCCGCCTTCGGGCAGGGGAATGGCTGTAGAAAGGCCACCTTCGCGGTCGACGGTGTAGAGCCGGCCGTCAAAGCCGCTGCTGATACGGTTACGGTATACGATGCGCTGTCCGTCGGGATGCCAGGTCATGACGATGTTGTTCGGCCCCATCCGGTCGCCCAGGTCGTCGCGTCCGTTGGTTGCGGTATAGGTTACGCGTAGTGGTTCGCCTCCGGTAGCCGGGATGGTGAACACTTCGGTGTTCCCGTCGTATTGTCCGGTAAAGGCGATGGTTTTCCCATCGGGCGAGAAACGTGGAAACATTTCGTAGCCTACGTGCGAGGTAAGACGTTGGGCTTCTCCGCCGGCTACGGGCACTTTATACAGGTCGCCGGCATAAGAGAATACGATCTCTGTGCCATTGGTTGCTGGAAACCGCAACAGGCGGGCTTCTTCGGCTGTTGCGCCGAACGTGATCCCGGCAAGAGCCAGGACAGAAAGGATACCTTTTAGGGTCATACTGAATGTTGTTTAATTTCGTTTGAGCAAAGATAATGAATATTCAATATAAAGTATTACCTTGCAGGCAGAAAGGTTTTTAAATAACTATGTGTATGAAACGCGTGTGGTTGCTTTGGTTATTTGTATGGCTGATAGTCCCGGTACAGGCGCAGTCATTGTTCGAGTTAGCGGAGACAGCGAGTGGGAAGCTGATCTATCTGCCGCGTCGGCAAGCGTTTGAGTTCAAGTGGCAGATCCCTGAGGTGGTTTACCAGTCGTATACTCCTTCGTCTACGTTGGAGATGGACCGTTTGTTGCGTGCGTATATGCCTGACTTTGTCTCTACGTCGGTGGCCGAACGGCCGATGGATATGCAGATCCTTTCGGCCGCTTATCGTCCGTTCTATGATGAATATGCTCCCATGATGCGGTCTGTATCGCCGATGGCTTTCGATTTTCAGGAGACCAGTCTGGTGCCCCTGAATGCGCAGACGGCGTTCTTTACCACCGGCCGGCAGTTTACCTGGCCGGGAGCAGGGGGTATTACGGATATCCGTTCGGGGCTCATCTGGCAGCAGGACCGGTGGACACTGTCGGGCAGTGCTTTTGCCGGGCGTTATTTCACACCGTTCAATGTTTCGCCCGATTTTGTGGCAGGAGCGGGTATGGATGTCCGCTATCAGGTGAACGATTGGTTGGGTGTCCGCGGTTGGGGGCAATATACGCATTACGACAAGCATGAGCGTTACAATCCGCACATGCTGCTGAACCCGTCTTACAACCATACCGGAGCGGGGGGTGCCATCGAACTATACCTGAATGAAGATTTCGGGGTGGGTATGGGGGTTAACTATGAATTCAATCCCTGGAAACGGAAGATGGAACCGCAATACCTGGTATATCCGATCTTCCGCCGACGATAGCTGATACGCTCATCTGCCAACGATAGCTGATCCGATCTTCCATTTGTATCAATCCTTGTTTACGACGATCCACTGCCATTCCGGGTGACGGCTGATGTAGGCTATGACGAATGGGCAGACGGGGACTACCCGTAAATGCCGGTTGTCAAGGTCGATTAATACATCCTCAATTAACCGGGAGGCGATGCCTCGTCCCTGAAGTGCCGGTGGCACTTCGGTATGGGTGAGGTACACTTCCCCTTTCGGGGTGGTGATGTACTCCATCAGGGCTACTTCGTCGCCAATATGGTATTCGTATTGCAGGAGTTCCTTATTGTTTACGAGTATATAGGTTTCCATCCGATTACCTCCTTCCTATGGTTTAATAAAGGTTCCCTCTTCCAATTCCCGGAATGCTTCCATCAGTTCGGTGCGGGTATTCATGACGATCGGCCCGCCCCAGGCGATGGGGTCGTTCAGGGGTGCTGCGGTGAAAAGGGCAAAGCGTACACCTTCGCTCCCCGCCTGTACCTGGAAGGTCTCTTCGCGGTCGAACAGGAGAGCGGTACGGCGGGGTGTTTCGCCGGTGGGATGGTCGCCAAACCGTGCACTTCCGTCGAAAAGGTAGACAAACAGGGTGTCCGTAGGATTTGTCTTCATGTGAAAGGTGGCGCCCGGTTGTACGGTAATATCCAGCAGGAGGGCGTCTACATATTTTCCTTTCATGCCTTTGGTCCCGTTATAGTTTCCACCGATGGTACGCACGGTGGCTGTTTCTTCTTCAACAACAGGTATCATATCGGCCCTGATCTCCCCATAACTGGGTTTCGTCATTTTGTCTTTTCGAGGCAGGTTGATCCAGAGTTGCAGACCCAGCATGCGTGCTGATGTCTGGGGCATTTCCTGATGCATGATACCGCTACCGGCGGTCATCCATTGGCATTCGCCATCGTGGATCACGCCTTTGTTGCCGAGGCTGTCTTCGTGTTCGATACACCCGCTGATGAGGTAGGTCACGGTTTCGATACCCCGGTGCGGATGCCACGGGAAACCACGGGTGTAGTCGGATGGGTTGCGCGAGTCGAACGCGTCGAGCATCAGGAAGGGTTCGAAGTCTTTTACGTCGTCGTAGCCTACTACGCGAACCAGGTGTACGCCGGCTCCGTCGATCTGATGTGTGCCGGTGATGCTACGGATGATGTTACGTGTTGCCATAGGAACTGTTTGCTGTGCGAATGGTGATGTTGTTATCTATATAACAAGGAAGTGCGCCAGAAGTTGCGTGTTGTTAAAATGTATGAATGGGGAGAACAATCATAAACATTTATTGTTGTTATAGGGTATTATGCCCGAGGCAGACAACATTTAAAGAACATAGATATGAGAAAAAGTTTCCTCTTCCTGATGATCGCCTGCTTTACTGCTACCGCTGTGCAGGCTCAATTCCGTTTTGGCCCGAAAGTGGGTATCAGTACTAACTTTATCGGAGCGGACATGATGAAGTATATAGTGAAAGACAATTCCATTGGTTTCTATGTGGGACCGACGGCCGAATATCGTTTTGATGGTCCGATTGGTATAGACGGCAGTGTGCTGTACGCGCAGAAAACGGTGAAGTTCACCGGACAGGATTCCCATCAGATCGGCTATGTACAGATCCCGCTCAATTTCAAATATTTCTTTGCCATACAGGATGAAACATCCGTTTTTCTGGCCGCCGGTCCGTATGTGGGTTTCCAGGTGGTAGGCGACGATTCGTTTACCGTGAGCCAGGGCAATTATACCGGACAATGGGATGTGAAGAAGACCGCTGTGGGGGGAATCGTCACATTGGGTGTCGAGTTTTTTGAAATACTCCAGGTTAACTTGTCGTATCAGATGGGAACATCGGATGAGGTGACACTGAATAACCTGGCCCATTCGGCCAAGGAAAAACAGTTGTCTTTTGCCCTGGCCCTTTATTTCTGATTCTTAATTTCGTTAGTTTGCCATCCCTCGTCCTTGCCGACGGGGGATTTTTGTTACTTTTGCATGTCTCCGGCAGCATGGGGAAACGGTTAAAACAAGAGACAATATGAAAAGACAAACTGCATTTGAAGGGGTTGTATTCGATTTCAACGGAACCCTGTTCTGGGATACCCCCTTGCACAACAAGGCCTGGAACCTTTTCCTGAAAGGGCATGGTATCCAGTTCTCGGATGAGGCTTTCTTTTCTTCCATCCATGGGCGTAATAACCGTGACTTGCTGATCGAGTGGTTTCGACGTGACCTTTCCGACGCTGAGATCCAGGCTTTTGTGGATGAGAAAGAAGCTCTTTACCGTCGGTTTTGTCTTGAATCGGGCTTGCGATTGGCGCCCGGTTTGCCTGCTTTCCTCGATTTCCTGAAAGAAAGACAACTCCCGTTTACGATCGCTACAGCTTCCGACAAGCAGAATGTGGACTTTTTCTTTGCCCACCTGGGGATCGGCCAATGGTTCGACTATGATCGTGTTGTGTACAACAATGGCTATATTCGCAGTAAACCCGATCCGGAAATCTACCGTATCGCTATGTCAGTGATCGGGAAACGTCCGGAGCAGGTGGTTGTTTTTGAAGATGCCATTGCCGGTTTGCAGGCGGCCCGGAATGCAGGTGCCGGTTGCATTATCGCTGTCAACTCCAACAACGATGATTATTCGGCCTGGGCTGACTGCCCGGTGATCCGTAACTTCGACGAAGTGGATCGTCAGCTGTTCGGATGAACGGTATCCTTTTAAGGATCAATAAGGTATAGATAGGGGCTGTGTTATCTGTGTGCTAAGGGTGGACTTTTGACACAGCCCCTATTTGGATTATGATTCGCTGCACATGGTGAGGTGGGTTTGGGCGCCTTGATGGTTGATGTCGAGGGCGAGGACGGTGCGGAAGAAGGCGGTTGCTTTGTCGGTTTCGCCGAGGCCGAGGTTTCCCAGTCCCATCACGTAATTGCAGTGGATACGGTTACGTTTGTCGAGGTCGTCATCCCAGATGGCAAGGTCGGGCAGGGAGACGGCGAAGTAATTGATCCGGCAGGTGTCGAACAGGTGTTTTTCGCCGTGCTTGATCAACTTGTTGAAACAACTGCGTGCCCTGTCTTCTTTGCCCAGTGCCCGCCAGGCTAAGCCTTGGTACAGGATTTTGTCGGGCTGCTGGTCGTTATAAAAGAAGGCTTGTTGGGGCTCGGATGCGCCAACTACTGCACGGGCGAAACAGGCCTGCGCCTCTGTTTCTGCTGCTTTTTCACCTACGCCCAGACAGGCTATCCCTTTGAAATACCAGCTATCGTTTTCTTCGGCATTCTTGAGTTTGCCTTCGCCCAGGTTGTGCGGATAGGATTCCGTTTCTTTGAGCAGGGCGAGCGCTTCTGTGAAATGGCTTTCCCGGATGGCTTGTTTGGCCAGTTCGATCCGGCAAAGCGTGTATTGTCCGGTGATCTTTCCTTCGCCGCCCTCCCAGGGATGGAAGTGGCGGGAGGCGATGAGGGCGCGGGCTTCTTCGTAGCGGCCCAACTGGTTGTAGAGCGTGATGCGTTCGATGGACAGGTCGTCACGACTGGCCACCAGATCGGGGTACTGTTCAAGGAAAGCCAGGCGTTGAGCATACGGATAGCCGAGGCGTTTGTACAACTGGTCGAGTTCCATGAGGATACGGGCATCCGTTGTGTTTAGGCGGAATGCTTTTTCCAGCGCTTCGAGTGCTTTTGATTTCTGATGCTGTTTATTGTAATAGGCCAGGGAGAGGTTACGCCATACGGTAGGGAAATCCGGGTTGAGCGTAGCGGCTGTTTCCCAGCAAGCCACAGCATCGGCATATTGCCGGTTTGCATACCAGTAGTTACCCAGGGCATAAGCAGCCCCTGCACAGCCATTCGGGTCGAGCGTCATTACATCCTGGAGGACGACTACTTCTTCCAGCCGGTTGGGGAAACAGTAGGCATGGTCTTCGCGGGCGGCCTGCCGGTAGCAGGTTTGTGCAACGTCTTTCTCCCCTTTACAGGAATAACAATATCCGGCGATATAATGCGCCAACGGGTAGACGGTTGTATGGGCGTGGATATATTCGTTAAGCAATCCGATAGCCTCGTCATACAGGCCGGCTCCCACAAAGTCGAGGGCGTATTCTATATAGGTATGGACGCGGTGTTGCAACAGGCGGTTCATTTCTTCGTGTACGGCTTTACTACCTGTCAGCAGTCCTGACTCGAAACGGATGCCTATGTTGAAACGGTCGATCTTCAGTGATTCGGCAATAAGGGCTGAGGCTTCTTCTTTTTGCCCAAGCTTGCGGAGCAGGGAGGCTTTTAACTGGCGCGCCTTGTGGTTGTGCCAGTTGCGGATGAGGGATTGCCCGGCATGGAAGAGCGCCTTGGGATAGTGGCCACGGAGACAGTCGATCTGTGCCAGGGCGTAGTGTCCGGCATCTTTCCAGGCGGCGTTCCAGGTGGCTTTGAAGAAGGCGTCGTAGGCTTCGTCGTATTTACCCTGCATCTTGCAACTCCAGCCGAGGTTGTAATAGGGTTCCCCGTCGTATGGGTTCGGATTACGCCCGGTCAGTGTTTCGATGGCTTTATGGAAGTAGGGCTCGGCCTGTGCGAATTGTCCTTTCCGCATGAGCAGGAGGCCTATGGCATTGTTGCAGCGGACATCGCCCGGTTCGCGACGGAGGGCTTCGTTGTAGTAGTCCAGCGGATTATAGGTGGCATGACGGTATTGCTCAAGGTGCAGGCCGGTGAGGAACAGCTGTTCGATGGAAGCGATATCCTTCGGGTCTTTGGCTGCCTTGGCCGACTCGGGCAGGGGTTTGATCACGGGTTCTTCGGCTTGATAGGTGAGTAGCAGAGCGTTGTCGGCGGTACGGATCTCGGCGATGAGGTCGGATTCCGAACAGCCCGTGGCGGGAAAGGATGCTTTGAACGGATCGGCCGGTGTGATGTCGGTTGTCTGTTCAAACAATACCTGGCCGGTTGTGGATCGTACGGTGATGCGTATGCCTTCATTGATAGCTGTCGTGTAAAGTACAAGGGAGGCGTTGCCGGCATCCAGGCTGAGGTGGAGGATGGCGTCCTTAGTGGCGTTTTTCACGTAGCCCACTTCGCTATAAGGCATGAAGTATTGCTGCCACGACTTCTCTTCGTAGGGCTGTAGCCAGGAGAAGTCGGGTTGGTTGTCGGTATACACGCCTGTCATCAGTTCGATATAGGGGCCGTCTTCGTCGGTGAGGTTGCGATCCCAGGCCACGCCAAAGTCACCATTACCCCAGGTCCATTGTTTTTTACCGGGCGATACATGATGGTCGGCCACGTGCAGCAGGCCACCCTGTACATCGGCTTCGTAGCCACCCACAAAGTCGTACTTGGACTGGATAGCCATGTAAGAGGTGGGAACGGGGATGTTCTTGTACCGGGAGATATCCACACCAGCTGAATAGTCTTCTTTATAATAGGTGCCGGTGGCGATGGGGAAGGAGGAAACGTCGCGCTTACCGTGGTCGAATACGGCATGTACATCGGGCGGGAATACGGAGTGGTAATGTTCGTTGACTACTACGGCAGGATTGGCCCACCAGAGGAAGGTCTGGGGGAAAGCCGTGCGGTTGTAGATGCGCACGTTGATCTCCAGGTAGGCTTTGCCCGGGTAGAGGCGGAAACCCTGTGTGCCTTTGGTGCGAAACATCCGTTCTACTTCGTTGCACCAGATGGTCTTGCTGCCATCGGCGTGTTCTTCGATGGCATATTCGGTAGGCAGGAAGGTGGACGGGCGGTGGTGTTGCGGCCAGTTGAATTCGATCCCACCGGATATCCACGGGCCGGTAAGGCCCACAAGTGCCGGTTTGATCACTTGGTTATAGTATACGAAGTGGCGTTGCTTCACTTTGTCGTAAGCCATGTGGACACGTCCTCCCAGTTCAGGCAGGATCATGAGCTTGAGGTATTCATTTTCGAGGAAAAGGGCGCGATAGGATTTATCTCTCTTCTCGTCGCATATCTTCTCTACCACGGGATAAGGATATACGGCGCCGCTGCTACCCTGGTAGACGCGTTTTTCCAGGAAGATAGGGTTCTTTTCTTCTTCCCCGATGCCGTAGGTAGGGAGCAGGATGTCTTCTTCCCAGGCGCGTACCTCACTGGTGTGGACGGTACTGCGGATGAGATACTCAGTAATTTTCTCCATGATGTGTTGCAATATACTGTTAGTTGATTAATTCTTTTTCAAGTTCTTCCAGGCTTTTGCCTTTAGTCTCGGGCAGGTTCTTCCAGACGAACAGTCCGCCTGCCAGGCAGATCGCGCCGTACAACCAGAATGTACCGGCAGCCCCCAATCCTTTATTCAGTAGCGGGAAGGTATAGGTGAGAACAAAGCAGGCGGCCCACAGGGCAAAGGTGCAGACCGACATGGCTACGCCGCGCACCCGGTTGGGGAATATCTCCGAGATCACCACCCACATCACCGGCGCCAGTGTCATGGCGTAGCAGGCGATGGCCAGTACCACGATCACGAGCATCACCATCCCGGTGAGGTGTGTATGGTAGGCTGTTCCCATGAAGGCGTAAATAACGGTGAGGCCGAATGCTCCCATCAGCGTGAGCGCTTTGCGCCCCCAACGGTCTACCACAAACATGGCGAGTACAGTGAAGATCACGTTTGTGATACCGGTTACTACAATGTTCATCAGGACATCCGATACGCCGTAGCCGGCAGCCATAAAGATTTCCTGCGCATAGTTGAAGATCACGTTGATACCGCACCATTGCTGGAGTACAGCCATCACAATACCGATCACCAGTACCTTTCGCATGGACGGATGCAGCAATTGCCGGAAACCGCCTTCGCGGATCGTACCTTCGGATGCCGCATGGATGGCAGCCAATTCGCTACGGGCATAGGCTTCACCACCCATACGTGTAAAGGTGCGGAGGGCCGCTTCGGTACGTCCGTTGGATGCCAGCCAGCGGGGGCTCTCAGGCAGGATGAAGCCGAAGAGGAAGAATAAGACCGAGGGGATGGTCATGGCCCAGAACATCCAGCGCCAGCCCATCTGCCCGTTCCACGAGTCACGGATCATATCGGCTGTGGCTTCGAGGGGTACCGGTTCGGCGATGAGCCAGTTCACGGCTTGTGCCGACAGGATACCCAGCACTACCGTGAGCTGATTGATGGCCACAAAGCGGCCACGCAGGTGTGCCGGGGCAATCTCGGCAATATACATGGGGGAGAGGTTGGATGCGATACCGATGGCAAAACCGCCGATCAGGCGGAAGACGTTGAACAGGGTAAAGTTGTTTGCCATCCCTGTCCCCAGCGATGTGCAGAGGAATAAGGCGGCCGACAGGATGAGTACCGGTTTGCGGCCGAAACGGTCGCTCAGTTTACCGGCTGTAAGGGCGCCACCCAGGCAGCCGATCAGTGCGCTACTCATTGCCCAGCCTTGCAGGAAGGGGTTTCCGGCGATGCCGAAGAATTGTTCGTAAAAAGGCTTTGCTCCTCCGATCACTACCCAGTCATAACCGAATAGCAACCCGCCCATGGCTGAGATGAGGGCAATCAGGAAGAGATACGCTTTGGAATGTGTTTTCATGTGCCTGATGATAGATGGTGATTTGGGCACAAAGTAAGTGGTATCCTGTGTGTTAGGAAATAGAATAAACCGTTTTAATTATGGACGATCTTACTTTTTTCCGGTCTCTTCTCTTTCTTAAGGGCGAAGATCGGCAGGTAAAAGAATATACCAACTACTGACATGATCAATCCGCCAATGGTGCCGGCGGCCAGCGGGAACCAGAAAGCTTCCTTGTTTGTACCCACCATAAAGGGAATGAAGCCGAGTACGGTGGAAACGACGGTGAGGAAGATCGGTGTGATCTTGGCATTCCAGGCCTTGAGGTAGAGGCGGAGCGGTTGCATCCGGGGATGCGTTTCGCGTAACTGGTTGTATTCGTTCAGGACGTAGATGCTGGCATTGACCGTGATCCCACAGAGGAGGACAAAGGAGGCGAACCCGCCCTGGTCGAAATTGAGTTTGAACCAGTAGAACGTGAGGAAGACGCCGATGTAGGAAATCGGGATCACAAAGATGACTGCCAGCGGCTGTTTGACAGAGTTGAACAGGACACTGGTGGTGAAGAAAATGATGGCGATCACCAATAGCAGCAGCAGGTATTGTTTGTTGTCTTTCGCGCCCCACGACCAGAAATAGCTTTGCGCTTCGGCGGTATAACCCATTGGGAGGATGGCGTTGAATTCTTTTAGCACCCGTTCCTGGATGCGTGTACCCTGGTTGCTGGCGCCGATGTACTCGTATTGCAGGCAGAGGCGGTATTGCTGGTTCTCTTTGGCTACCTTCTGCGGCATCTGGCCCTTTTCCACTACGGCCAGTTCGGTTAGTTTATAGGGTTTGCCCTGGATGTATTGGGGGACGTACTGCATGCTCCAGATATCGAATTCGTGGGATTGGCGCGAGGAGAGTTTGAGACGTTCCGTTTCGTTGTCTACCACGATGGATCCGGCAGCGATGTCTTTGCCGAATACCGGGCGGAGGGAGGCGAAGAGGCTGTAGGGCTGTATGTCTTCTTGCGCCAGGCGGGCCTTGTTGAGGTTGAAGTAGAACTCCTGGTAGTCGTCTTTCCACCACGAGAATTCGGAGTTGATCAATACTTCCTTGATGCGGCGGTAGGTGAGGAGTTTGGCTCTCAGTTGTTCACCCCATTCGTACAGTTCGTCGTAGTTGTAGCCGTACATCTGGATACGGAAGGAACCGGCGCTTTCGCGTACGTCGTTACTGAAGCCCTGGTCTTGCAGGCCATATACATTCCAACTGCCGCCTCCCAGTTCGAGCGCTTTGCTGATAATCCGGCTTTTCAGGGTATAGGGAAAACCGGAACGTTCGCTTTCACGCGTGAAGTAGATGTGAATGGCGGCCTGGCGGGCATTGGATATGTTGGTCTGGAATTGGCGGATCTCCTTATAGGTGGTGAGGTAGGATTCCATCCGTTTGATGAGGTGGTTCATCTGGTCGAGGGTGGTGCCGTTGGGCATGGAGGCTGTAACCGAGAGCACCACTTCGTCGTTACGGGTGAAATAGCTGCCGGCATACACTTTCTGTACGAAGAGGCGGAGGGTGCCACCCAGTCCTTTGTCGATGATGGGCTTTACTTTTTCTTTATACGTGTCGCTGGTGGCGATTTTGTTGTACCATTCGGTGAAGGTTTGTTTTATCTGCTCACGGGTGGACGCGGGTGCTTCCGGGATGGGTCCGTCGTCGGGTATGGGTTCCGTCTCAATTTTGTCGGGCAGCATGAAGACAGGCAGCCCGAACAGCAGGATCAGCAAGACGCAGGCCGGTAAACGCCAGCGGATAAAGACGCCGATCTGCCATTGGTAGTAGCGGGTGAACCAGACGGGGAAGCGACGGATGAAGTGTTTTGCCCGGGGGAAACGGGCGGGTTTGGCTGTGGCCGGGTTGTGCTTTTGGGTGAGCAGGCCCATTTTCTCGATCAGTGCCGGTACGAGGAACAGAGCTACGAAGAGGGATACACCGAGGTTGATGATTACTACGGCGGCAAAGTCCTGCAGGTTGAGGCGTATCTTCTCGTCGAGGAAGAAGATGATGACGAGGGCGCCCATGGTGGTGATGGTGGCCGTGAGGATGGCCAGGTAGGCTTTGCGGTTGTGCCGGTTGCGGATATGGTCGGTCATCACAATCGTGTTGTCGATGATGAGGCTGAGCGAGATGGTGATACCGGCCAGCGAATAGAGTTGTATCTCCAGTTTGAGCAGGTAGTAGAGGATGAAGGCGATGCCGAGGTTGACTCCGATACTGATCATGATCAGAAAGAGGTAGCGTACGTTGCGGGTGATGAACAGTACAAACGTGAGGAGGATGATCAGTGTGAGCGTGGTGCGGAGGTAGATCTTGTCCAGTTCGGACTGGATGTATTCCGTAGCGTCATAACTGGTATGGATTTCGTAGCCGGCGGGGAGTATAGAGCGGATGTGTTCCATTTCTTCCTTTACCTTACGGGCCAGTTCGAGTTGGTTGGCCATGTCTTCGGCCCGGATGGTGAGGTAGATGGAATTGAGGCCGTTGATACGGTAGTAGTTGCGGGGAGCTTCTTCCTGGCGGGTTACATTGAGCAGTTGGTCGAGGCGTATCTGTTTACCGTCGTTGCCGGTAACCTGGATGCGCGAGGGGTCAAAGCCCTTGTCGGCCGTTTCGGGGAGGAGCGCCAGGCGTATCCATTCGCCTTCTTCGCCGCCGGAGTCGGCGATGCCGAGGAATTCTTTGTGGTAGTATTCCGAGATGGCGTTCTGTATGTCGGTGAGAGAGACGCCGAGGAGCACCAACTGCCGGCTGTCGTATTCGAGCCGCCATTCCATGGGGGTGGCGCCGCTCACGTCGATGCGGTAGATGCCCGGGATACCGGAGAGGCGGGGTTTGATCTGGTCTTCGGCATAGCGCTGGATGAAGATGGGCGTTGCGGCGGCGTTGAGGGTATAGTTCATGAAGGGGCGAGCCTCTTCGTCATCGTCGGGACGGCTCATCTCGAGGATGGGATAGCTGAGTCCGTCGGGCAGGCTGGGCCAGGTCTGCCGGATGATGGTGGAGGCTTCGAAGCGCGCGGCGTCGATGTTGGTGTGCTTGTCGAGTTCAAGCGTGATGAAGCCCCAGCCGTTGCCGGAGGTGGAACTGATCTTCTGAGTACCCTTGATGCGGGTGAGCATGGCTTCGAGGCGGGAGGTGACTTCCATCTCGATCACGCGGGCGGAGTTGCCGGGCATATTGTAGCTGATATACAGCTGGGGCAGGGTGCGTGAGGGCGACAGTTTGATGGGCAACAGCGGGATAAAGGCAAGCCCTGCCAGCGCCACGCAGAGGAAGCTGACGATGATGGAGAAGGCCGATATGCGGGGTGTTGCGCTCATCTGTTATCCGGGTAATACTTTGCTTATTGGATGTGGTGTGAGTAGTCGAAGAGATGGCTGAGGGAGACGCCTGTTTCAAAGTCGTGGAGTGTCAATTTGCGTATCTTGTAATAGCTCTGCCAGTAGTTGCGGAGGGCCGAGATGTAGTTGCGCTGCGCCTCCTGCTGGCGGTTGAGCGAGAGGGTGAGGCTGTTGATATCGGCTTTGCCGATCATGAAGCGTTGCTTGGTCTCGTTGTAGGCCATGATGGAAAGGTCGAGGGCTTCTTCGGCGCTGGCGATGAGGTCTTGCTGGATGTTGAAGTCGCCTACGGTCATGATCACGTCTTCCTCCACGGTCAGTTCTTCCTGTCGGACGGAGGTCTGGGTGACGGCGAGGTTGTTCCTGGCCACATTGAATTTTCCCTTGCGCACGCCCCAGTCGATGAGGGGGATGGAGAGGGAGATGGAGACGATATCCTGTTGCAGCGGGTTGCGGTAGGCCTCTTTGAAAGTATTGGCTACCTGGTTGAAGCCCACACTGGCCTGGAAGGAGGCGTTGAAGAGGGATTCCTTGCGGGTTTTATCTACCTGCTGTTCGGCTTCGAGCATTTGCTGGCGAAGGTCGAGGAATTTGGGGTTGTTCTCACGGGCGCGGGTGAGGGCTTCGTCTACGGAGATCGCCATGTTGCGGGGGCGGCTGGGTAGCTGGAGCCGTATTTCGGTGTTCTTGTCGAAGTTGAGGTAGGAGGCGAGGCTGAACATGGCACGTTTGAGGGCGATGTCGGCATTCTGAAGGGTGTTTCGGGCGTTGACGGCATCGAGTTTGAGCGTGAGCAGGTCGGCCTTGGTGATGGAGGCTATCTTGTGGCGCTGTTCGCCGGTGCGGTAGAGTGTGTCTGACGAGGCTACGTTGTCACGCGCGAGGTCGTATTCGGCTTGCGCCATGGCGAGTTCGAAGAAGTAGGTGGTGGCTTCTTCGCTTACTCTTTCGAGGTTGTAGAGTAGTTCTTTCTTTGTCTTTTCATATTTGAGGGGTTCGATCTTGCGTTCCCAACGGAAGGGGTTGTAGCCGAGCAGGCTTTGTGAGTAACCGATGCGGATGGGGATGGTGGTGAATTGGTTGTAGGTGTTGTCGCCGAAGTTGCGCATATAGCCGAGGTCGGAATCGAGGTAGAAGCTACCGCCGAGGAGGTCGAAATTCTGCTTGACGCGCAGGTTTCCACCGGCGTAGAACGACTGTTGTTCGCGGTAGACATCGATGTTGTCTTCCGAATCGTAGCGGCGGGTGATGTCGCGGTAGTACTCCGCCGGGGTGAGGTTGAGCGTGAGGCTGGGCAGTCGTCCGGCCTGGAAGGTACGGTACTGCCAGTATCCGGCGAGGTAGAGGTTTTTATTGCGGAAGGCTTCGAGCGAACTGTCGGCGGCCAGGTGGATGGTCCGTTCGAGCGAGAGGACAAGCAGCTGGGCCTGCGAGGCGCCCGCCCCGAGGGCAAGCAGGAGGATGAGTATCTGTATACGTTTCATAGTGTTATATCGTGTTTTCTATAGATAAACCAGTAGACAAGCGGGATGAGGAAGAGGCTCACGATGGTACCGACGACCATAGCGGCGATCATGGCGATGGCCAGGGGCTTTTCGAGTTCGCTGCCGAGGTCGGAGGTGAACAGGAGCGGCATCATGCCGGCAATGGAGGTTAGCGACGTCATGACGATGGGGCGCAGGCGACGCCGTCCGGCTTCGTGAATAGCTTCCAGCAACGGGGTGCCTTCCTTACGCATCTCGTTGATCGCATCGAGTTTGAGGATGGAGTCGTTGATGATGATCCCGCAGGTGACCACGATCCCGATGGCGCTCATCAGGTTGAGCGTATGGCCGCAGAGCCAAAGTACAAACAGGGCGAAGGCCACGTCTACCGGGATTTCGAAAAGTACGATCAGCGGTTGGAGGAAGCTTTCAAACTGTGCGGCGAGGATGAAGTACATCAGGAGGATGGAGACAAAGAGGATGATGACGAGTTCGTTCAGCATCTTTTTGTTGGAGAAGAAACTGCCGGAGAAGTCCAAATCCCACAGGGCGGCATGGGCGGTTCCGGAGGTGTTGGTGAGGCCATTCTGTTCAGTTGTCCGGCGGATTTGCTCCATCAACTGTTCCGGACTGCGGATGTTGTGGAAGCCGTAGGGGATGAACTCGCCGTTCTTACCGGCGGTGATGGTTTTGAGGTCTTCACCCGGTACGATGCGCACGAGTGACTGGAGGGGGACGTACTGTACTTTCCCGCTGTCGTCGGCTTGTGTACGTACAAGGGTTTGATCCATAATCTCTTTCACTGTCTGCTCTTTACCGGCGATGGCGATGGGCAGGTATTGCTGGTAGGAACGGAGGGTGGCTACTTCGTTCTCTTTAAAGGCGGTTTTGAGGAGGCGGTAAACTTCGTTGTAGCTTACATTATATAATAAGAGCTTCTGCCGGTCGATGGAGATGTTGAGCTGATTGTCGAAGGCTACGCCCACAGGGGTCTCGCCGGAGGCCTGGATGAGGAGGGACCCGATATCGCGCAGGGTGGTGGCGTCGGGCGCTTCGGACTTGTTGCGGGAATAGAATTCGGCCACGATGTCGGCTTCGCCGGTGACGAAGAGTTTTTCGTATACCGTTTCCGGTGGGGCGAAGGAAAAGACGGCCTGCGGATAATGCGCCTGTAGCCAGCGTGTGACTCGTTCCTGCAAGGGACCGATCTCACGGGTGGTGGCGGTTTTGAAATACAGTTCGGCCTCGGAGACGGAGAGTTCCTGGTCGCGTTTGAGAATGAACTGTTGCCGGCCGATGTAGGCGGTATGTTGGGCACCGGCTTCGTCTGCATCGGTGAATAGGCGGGCGATGCGGGCGCGGTTCTCGTCGAGGTGGATGTTCTCGTTCCATTCGATGTGGGCGAGGAGTTCGTTCTGCTCTACCTCGGGCATGCGGCTCTTCGGGATCACGTAGAACATGATTACGCAGAAGGGGATGGAGAGCAGGAGGAAGCTGAAAGCGCTTTGCTTATGGCGGAACACGAAGTCCACCCCGGAGTCGTAGAAGCGGTCCATGGTATGGGCCTTGACGAGGTTGTCGAAGTTACGGTTGAGCCATTTGATCCGTCCTTGAGGCAGGCTGTAGACCAGTTTGAAGAGTACAGGCAGGAGCATGATACCGGTCATATACGAGACCAGGAGGCCGATGGTGACGGAGAAAGCCTGGTCGAAGAAGATGGCCCCGGCGATGCCGCTCATGAACACCAGCGGCACAAAGACGGCGATGGTGGTGAGGGTGGAACTGAGCATGGGGGTGATCACTTCGTTGGTTCCCAGCATACAGGCCTCTTCGAGCGAATGGCCGCGGAGACGGTACTGGGTGATGTTTTCGGTGACGATGATGGAACTGTCTATCATCATCCCCAGCGCGAGGATAAGCCCCGTGAGGGAGATCACGTTGAGGGATATCTTGAAGACGTAGAAAAAGAAGAAGCAGATCACGAGGCTGGTGATCATACTGATGGCGATCACGGCGGGACTCTTTGCGTCGCCAAGGAAGAAGATGGCGACGATAAAGATGAAGATGAAGGCCAGCAGGAGGTTCTGCTTGAGGTTGGAGATGGTATAGGAGAGCAGCTCGGTCTGGTCGCGGGTGATGGCGAACTCGATATCCGGGTAGATGCCGGCGAAGTAGTCGGTGACTTCGGTGAGCGCTTCTTTCATGGAGTCCATGTTCTCGTCGGCCTGCTTGATGATGGAGAGGGTGACGGCGCGTTTGCCGCCTGCCATAACCATGCCGCTTTCTTTTTCGGGGACGATGGCGATGTGTGCGAGGTCGCGGAGTTGGAAGATGCGGTCGCTCTTACGGAGGTAGATGTCTTCCACGTCTTGTTCGGTGCGGAGGAGGGTGGAGAATTTGATGTTGTATTCGTAATAGCCGTCGCGTACCATCATGCTGCCGGGCTCGATGTTGTTGGAGGAGAGGGCGGCTTCGAGGTCGTCGAGGGTGATACCGGCCATTTCGAGCCGTTCCATATCGGGCACGATCTGCAGTTGGCGTTTCACCATGCCGGTGATGTCTACCATGGCTACTTCAGGGAGTTGTTCGATGCGGCGTTTGATCACGGTCTCGGCAAACTGGCAGAGTTCGAGGAAGGCGGATTCGTTTTCTTTTTCCCCTTTGGTGTCGCTTTTGAGGGTGAGGTTGAGGCAGAAGACGGGGATGTCGGTGGCGCTGGCCTTGATCACACGGGGGCGTTCGATCTCGCGGGGGAGGTAGTTCATGGCTACGTCGATCTTCTCGTTGACTTCGATGAAGGCGAGGTCGGTATTGGTGCCGAAGTCGAAGCTGAGGCGGATCATCCCGGCGCCGTCGCGCGTTTCGCTTTGTATGTCGCGCAGACGGGCTACCTGCATGAGTTGCTGGCGGATGGGTTTGACGACGGTGTTCTCCAGTTCGCGTGCCGAGGTGTTCTGTCCGGATACCTGGACGGTGATCTCGGGGATGGCGATGTCGGGCAACAGGGATACGGGGATGGTGAAGTAGGTGGCCAGCCCGATGATGAAGCAGGCCGTGAAGGCCATGAGCACCGCGATGGGGCGTTGGAGGAGGAACTTAATCATTGGCGGGCGCGATTACGACGGGTGATTCGTGTGCGAGGTTGATGTTCCCGCTGGTGATGACTACGTCGCCGTCTTTCAGTCCTTCTTCAATGGTGTAGTAGGCGGCGTTTTCCAGACCGGTGCGTACATAGTTCCAGTAGGCTTTGTTGTCTACGAGTGTGAATACCACCTGTTTGCCGGAGCGGAGCACGAGGGCTTCCTTGGGGATGACCAGTTGCCGGCCCAGTGAGCGCTGTACGCTGACGCGTACGTTCATGCCTTCGAAGAGGTTGGTTTTGCCGGTGACGGCGGCTTTGACCTGTACCATGCCGTTGGCATCGACGAGGGGATTGATCTCGGTGATGCGGCCTTCGGTCTGCAGGTCGGCTGCGGCGAAGGGGGTCACCTGTACGCGGTCGCCCGCCTTGATGAGGGGGAGTTCGCTTTCGAGTACGGTGAAAGAGGCTTCGAGGCTTTGCGGGTCGATGATGGTACAGAAGACGTCGGTGGTGGAGGCGGTGTTATGCGGTTTGGCGAAGAGGTTGGCCACGACGCCGTCGAAGGGGGCGATGAGGATGGCTTGCCCCTGTTCGTAGCGGGCGAGTTGGTATTGGGCTTCGGCCTGGTCGTAGCCGCTTTTGACGCGCACCAGTTGCATGGTGGCGGGCGGAACTTTGGCAGAGTCTTCGAGCAGGAAGCCCTGTCCGATCAGTACGTCCTGGAGCTCAAGGCGGGCGCGTTCGAGGGCGTCGCGCGCCTGAGCCGTTTTGTTGGCGAGGCGGAAGGGGGCAAGCTCGGCGAGTTGCTGGCCACGGGTCACGCGGTCGCCGTTCTTGACGTGGATGGCGGCAATGGGCTCGGCCGATTCAAAGCGGAGGTCTACGTAGCGGCGGGCGGATAGTTTGCCGTTGCTGATGAGCTCGTGGTTGAAGTCGGCGGCGTGGAGCTGGACAACGGTGACTTCGTTGGCTTCGTCGGGCAGTACGGTTTCCACGTTTCCTTCTTCCGCTGTGGAAGGGTTCTTGCTTCCTGAGCAGGCAGTGAGACCGGCAAGTGATAAGAGAACAAACAGGTAGTACTTCATATAGTGCTTCATTTCAGGTTCTGTTGGCAGCCGTTTGATGGGAGGCTTCGGACAAATATAGGATTATTTCATTACGATATTATCATAAATGGATATTTATTTTGGAGTTGGGGGGAATAATTCTATACTATACCGCCTGTTTAGGGGATTAAACTTGTGATGCCTCAAACAATCTGTCTCATTTTGAACGGCTTTATGCTCACGGTTTATCATCAGTTATTACCAGGCAGGTCAAAATAGGCCAAGGTGTCTTCCGGATCCCTAATGATACAATACCCCCTTCCTGATTTCCCTATTTTTAGGTGGCTTGCCCTCGTATTTTTAGTTTATATGGTTGCGGGGTGTTACACTTGAGGGTGATGGTTTCGTTGAAGAAACCGGGTGACTTTGGGGTCATATCGATATGTATTTGTAGTGAAGTGCCGTGTGGGGCAGGTTCTTTGTCGAAGCTGACGGTGGCGCAGTTGCAGGTGGTGGCGGCATCCAGGATGACGAGGGGCTGGTTGCCGGTATTGGTGAGTGTGAAGGAGGCTCGTTTGGATTCGGACACGGGGAATGTGCCGAGGTTGATTTCGGGTTCGGCCAGGGAGCCGGTGGTACGGATGCTGTTGGCCGGGCTGGTTTCTTTGCCTGTGATTTGTTTGAGGTAGAGGTCTTTGATGGCGGGGTTGTGTACGGGGTTGCCGATGACGACTACTTTATTCTTGTTGTCGAGCAGGAATGTTTGGAAGGAAGGGTGGGTGGAGAAGTGGTTGAGGTGGTTGAACCGGTCGTTTACGTCGACGCAGACGGGATAGTCGAACTTGTCTCGACGGAGGATATAGCGGATTTCTTTGAGGTCTTTGGATTGGAGGACGAAGAGGAAGGATACGTTTCCGGGGGCGATGGTATCCATTGACTCCATGAGTTGTTTCCATCGGGGGAGTTGGAGTTTACAGCTGACACAACCGATGGAATCGGCAAAAACGACGATTTTGTAGTCGGTTGCGGGCAGTTGCCAGTCTATGGTATCTACGGCGTTACGTGTAAAGATCATGGTAGGAGGGAACAGGATTTCCTTTCCTTGCCAGGCGGCAACTAATTGTGCGATCTCGGCCTTGTCCTTATTTCCGGTGGTGCAGGAAAAAGAACAGAGGAGGAAGAGCAGCAGTGTAGTGAAGTGGTGTTTCATCTTACTTTAAATTACTTAACGTTACTTGTACATGTGAAAGATTGCGTGAATAAGTTTTTGCAAAAATAGATATCCTGTTGTTGTTTGAATCATTTTTGCGCTCACAATTTTCTTACAGTCTACAATAGTGCTCCATATTAGCGTGTTATAAAGTCGGCATGGATCTTGCCGGAGATGTGGTTGGGGTGGATGGGGTGAAAAAGGTACCGCGTCAGCGGAGCGTTGTACGGTGAATGGGTACAGGGCTTTGCTGACGCGGTGGGCAGACATCTTCTTCTTTATCTTCCTTATCGGTTAGGGTAGGAGGGCGGGGATGCGGAGGCCTTCGATATAGGCGATGAGTTGCCCGGCTTTGGTAAGGGAGACGCGGCCGGCTTCGGCGCCCAGGGGTTCGGCGGCAAGTTGGTATCCGTGGGGATCGCGGAGGATGAGGCCGATGGGGCGTTGCTGGGAGTCGAGGGCGATGGCGATGACGTTGTAGGTCTGCGGCTGTCCCTGGGTTTGGAAGTCGAGTATGGCGCCGACGGCGTTTTGGGCGAGGACGGCGGGGAAGGCTTCGCTGGTGGCGGAGGTGATGCGCATGGTGTATTGGCCGTCTTTTTCGAATGCTTGTGTATCGGCTTTGTAGACGATGGGTTGGGGCGGCATACAGACGAAGTAGGAAGTGGCGTTGCCGCTTGGGGCGGTGACGTGGGAGGTATGCACGATGGGTGCGACCAGGATCCGGATATCGGTGGCTTCGGCATGGGTGTTTGCCAGGGGGCTGAGGCCAGGCATAGTCTGGTTGTTAGCCACAAAGGTAGTTGGCTCGGTGAGTTGGCCTACATCTTCGGTGGTAAGTGTTTTGGAGAAGATCCGTGTCCCTTCATAGTGCAGGAGGCCTGCTTCGTAGGAAAAGGCAAAAGCTACTGTGACGGTATCGCCTGGGATGAAAGGATAGGAATTTTGAATCTTGACCACGGGTAGATTCTTTTCGTCCCATGCGCAGAGGCAGGCGATTGATTTTCCTCCTTGTGCAGCATAGACTTTGGGGTTGGTGAACCGTGGGTCTTTCAGTGCATTGTAGAGGTTGAAAACGGGGGTTTCATGGGTGTCAAAGACCGCTTCTTTTCGAAGATAGGCTGAATAGTTGGTGTTGGCGCTTAAGAAGTTGTTACGTACTGAGCGCCTGCCTGTCTTAGTATAGCCGATGCGGATGATTGGGTCGATTTCATTTAACAAGGATTGGATTTCGGTAAATCCTTGTCGTTGTTGTTGCTGGGCGTAGGTGTTGCTCCTGTTTTTAACAATTCGCTTGGAAGCGATTGTTTCGCCATTTACATACTTGTAGGTGAATTCGCCTACTGATCTTCTACCTTCGCCTACGGCGACACTGTTAATACTTGCCATAATTGCATAGTTATATGCCTTGTGGATAGCCTGGTTTTTGTGGTTATCTAAGGCGGTTAATAAAATATAAAAGAATACTTGTTGGTTAACACATCGCGATATCATTAACGGCTGCAAGTTGGATATAATTTTTGAGCTGTGCAAATGTGGTGACGGGTGTGGACGAAGAATGATTGGAGGACGGCTGGAGGATGGTTGGAGGATAGTTGGAGGATGTAGGAAGCGAGTCGAAGAAGAGTGGAAGGAAGGTTGGAATGACTGCAAGGGAAAAGTACGAAATGCTTATGTTTCTGTACGAAGGCAGCAGGTTTGTACAACGAAATACCCGGTTTGACTATCGGCTATGTGATGGTGGGAGGATAGGTGTCAATCCGAAAGGTTATTGGTGAGAAATGTTCGCAATTTGATAGGTGTTGTTGCAAGGTATGGTGTCAAAATGATATTTTTCATTTTTTTGGGGTGGCTGTTTGGGGAGGAGAAAATGACGGGGGATGGGGTAGGAGAAATGGGGTAGAGATGTGGGTGAACAGGTGGTAAAAAAGGGATGATAGCGGTGTTTTTGATTACAAAAAATAACATATAGGCGGCTATAATTAACAAATAATAATAGTATAGCCCCCCCCACCCTTGCAGGCAATGGCTCCGAGGGTGTGTCAAAAGAAGTCCGGCACACAGATAACACAGCGGTATGTGGGGTCGCTTTGTGCGGTTAGGAGACGGGTACGCGGAGGCAGGTGTCTACCGTTTTGCGGAGGGTCTCGGCGCGGAGGGGCTTGACAAGGAAGTGGTTGAAGCCTTTTTGGAGTGCGTCTTCGTGGGTGTCGCCTGATTCTTCGTATGCGATGGCGATGATGGGGATTTGCTTGTCGGCTTTCCGGATTTCTGCAGTTGCTTCAAACCCGTCCATATCAGCCATGGTGAGGTTCATCAGGATGATACTGGGTTGGTAGGCGTAGAACATGGCTACCGCTTCATCGCCGCTGGCGGCGTGCATGAGGTTGAACTCGCGCAGCATAGACTGGATTTGCACGAAGTAGCTGGTGTCTTCTTCGGCTACGAGGATGGTGGTGCCCTTATCGATGTTGAAGAAGAATTCTTCTGCTTCTTCTTCTTTCTTCGCGTCATGGATAGCTACTTGGGAGACGACCATGGATTCGGGTATCTTGAACCAGAAGGTGGATCCTTCGCCGAGTGTGGAGTCGACACCGATCTCACCTTCCATTTTCTTCACGATGGTTTCGCAGATGGAGAGGCCGAGGCCGGTTCCCTGGACGAAGCTGTTGAGTTTGACAAAGCGTTGGAAGACGCCACGGGCGCCTTCTTCGGTCATGCCGCATCCGGTATCCTTGACATAGAAGTAGAGGCGATTGTCGTCGGTGGGTTTATAGCCGAAGGTGATACTGCCTTTTTCGGTGAACTTGACGGCGTTGTTGATGAAGTTGGTGATGACTTGTGCCAGGCGGTTCTTGTCGGTATGTAGGATGAGGCTGGGCATTTTGTCTTTGAAGGACAGTTTGACGTCTGAGTTGGTGACTTTCAGGCGGGAGGACTGTTCGATATCGTAGAGGAGGCTGTTGACGTCGACGTCGGTGTCTACGAAGTCGAGCGTTCCGGCTTCGATCTTGGCGAGGTCGAGGATGTCGTTGATGAGTTGCAGCAACAGGTCGTTGTTGTTGTTGATGATGTTGACGTAATCGAGCTTTTCTTCTGCGTCGTCGGTGACGGAGAGGAGGCTGGAGAATCCTACGATGGCATTGAGGGGTGTACGGATCTCGTGGCTCATATTGGCGAGGAAGGCCGATTTGAGTTTGTCGGACTGTTCGGCTTTTTCTTTGGCGTCGCGCAGTTCGTTCTCGGTTTTCTTTTGTTTGGTCACATCGTCTTTTTTGAAAACGACACCGAGCAGGTTGTCTTTGTCATCAAGGATGGGCATGACCAGCACATGTATGAAGCGTCCCCAGGCGTCGCAGTCTTTGGTGGTATCCACCGGTTTTTTGGTCTGCATGGCTGTGATCACGGAGCATTTATCGCAATAGGGGAGTTTGGGGTCTTTGGACAGGAAGCAGTTGTCGGGGCCGTGCTGTGGGATACAGGGGTAGTTGATCTGGTTTTCCCATTTGACGGAGAAATCGGGCTTGATGTATTTGATGGCCGACTGCATGTTGTTCATGATCAGCACATTGTCTTCCTGCAGGTCGAGGAGGCTATCTTTGAGTTTCTTGGTACGGAGGAAGAATACGAGTACCATGATGAGGAAGGCGAGCAGTGTGACGATGATGGATATGAGGATCTCGTAGCGGTACTTGTTGAACATGCTTTCGTCGTTGATGAACACCGAATCGCGCGGCAGGATTTGGCGGTCTATATTGAACTCCTTCAGCTTTTTGATGTCGAAGTTGTATAGGTTCGGGATCATTTCCACCCGGAGGTTCTTGCTGTTGATTTCTTTTTTGACGATGGCGTTGGCCTGTTTGGCCAGGTCTTTACCGATGCTCCGGTATAAGGGTACATACCCACCGATAGCCCAGTGTCCAAGGCCGGAGGAGGCGATGGTGAAGGCAGGGAGGGAGGGGTTGGCCATCATCAGGGCGTAGGTGCCGTTGGCAACGAAGTACCCGTCGTTCACGTCTACGCGCCAGGTACCGATTAGGATAGCGGTCTTCTCGGGTAGGAGACTGATCTGGTCAGTGAGTGTATAGAGTGAGTTCTTCCGTCCGTCAAGGAGGATGAGGTCTACTCCGGGAATATCCTTCATTTCCTTTTTCACGAAGGTTTGCAGGGCAAGGCCTCCATAGGTGTTGTCGGTCAGCAGGGCGATGTGTTTGGTGTCCGGGTATAGCGAGCGGATGAGGTCGATGTTTTTCTTTACGTCGTATGCATTGAGATAACCGCCAATGTTATATCCTTCTCCCTGGTAGGTCTGGATATCCACATATTCGGGCTCCCATTCGGCCAGGTTTACGGAAGAGTCTGGCAGGTAGATGGCATTTTGGCTGGCCATCCCGCAGAGCAGGGGTACGTTTTCGAAGGGCAGCTCGTCTTGCGAGATATAAGACGACCAGGCTTCCTGGCCGAGGATAACGACCAATTCGGGTCGTTTGTCTCCTGCATATTTGTTCAGGATCTGTTTCATCCTTTCTTTCCATTCGGGTGCTTCGGGAAGGCTTTTACAGTTCATGTTCTCAATAATCATGGGAGAAGTACCGCCTAATTGCTTGTATTCTTCCATGAATTCGGAGATATTGGACATGGTGTTTTTAGTATCCGGATTATAGGAGCTGATAATCAGGATGGGATGGGGCTCTTCGGCAGATAGCTTACCCGATAGACAGGCAAAGCAACTGAATAAAACCATGAGCCGGACATAGGTTTGTTTTATTCGTAATGTGTGTGCGGTGTATTGTGAGAGCATAAACAAAATCAACTGTCAGTAAAATTTGTTTTCGTTACGGGGGCAAAATTAATCATTTTTTGTCAGCCAGGAGGAAAAAGTTCTGAAAAACAGCTAATAAATCGTTATAAATACGTTAATATACAGGCTTATCGGGGAATAGCGTTTGAAACTCTGTGCTATCTTTGTCTTTTGAACGGTTTTACAACTTAATCTTATGTCAGTTAGAACGTACAGTATCATACAGGCTACGGCCGATGGCAGCCATACCATATTTGTGCCGGCGCTGAATGAGCATTATCATTCGGTGAACGGCGCTATTCAGGAGTCGGTACATGTTTTTATACAGGCGGGATTAAAGCAGGTGGACAGATCCAATATACGGGTGCTGGAAATTGGTTTTGGTACCGGGCTGAATGCGTTTCTCACGCTACGGGAAATTGAAAACGGAGGCCATTACAGGGAAGGGGCGGTGACCTATTATGCGATAGAGCAATTCCCTCCTGAGCCGGAGGTGATCCGGCAGTTGAACTATGCAGCGCAGGCCTGGCCGGAGCAGGCTGCGCTGTTTGATACGCTGCATGCGGTAGCCTGGGAGGAAGCGGTAGCGGTAACTTCCCGTTTTACGTTGCAGAAGATGCAGGCAGACGCCCGGGCGTGTGTATTCCCCGCCGGCATAGACCTGGTGTACTTCGACGCTTTTGCGCCGGAGAAGCAGCCGGAGTTGTGGGAGCAGGAGATGTTCGACCGGTTGTATGCCTGCATGGCGGATGAGGCGATAATTGTGACTTATTGTGCCAAAGGGGAGGTGAGGCGCCGGATGCAGGCAGCCGGTTTCCGGATGGAACGCCTGGAAGGCCCTCCCGGAAAACGGCATATCCTGTTCGGCCGAAAATGAGCCAAGCGGTTACAGCCGGTGGCTGAGCAGGGCGGCTACGACTTTGCGGTATTCATTTTCGACCTGCATGCGGTTGTCGAGGCTGTCGTAGTAGCCTGCGACTTCCACAAAATACTCGATCATGGACAGTTGTCCGGCATCCAGCGCCTTATTGAGCAAGGCCAGCGTTTGGCTGCTGCCGAGCAGGCGGTTGTATTCATCGAGGGAGGTTTGCAGGGAGAGGGACTGGAGGTAAAGCCGGTCCAGCTCATTCCGTATCCGGATACTGGTGTCTTCGTAGAGCAGGTCTGAGTATAAGGCTTGAGCCTTCGCTTTCTTTACCTGATGACGGTTGGCGAAGAGCGGGATACTGACTCCGACGAGGAAGCCGTTGAAGCGTTCGCCTCCGGAGGCGGTATTCAGCCGGTAGCCCAGTTCAAGGTCGGGCAAGCCTTGCGACTGGTTCACGCGGATACGCTGACGGGAGACGGCTTGCTCACTTTTGAGGTTGAGCAGTTGCGGGTCGGCGGTTGTGCGCTCGCTCCACAGGTCGGTAAACGAAGGCAGGGCTTCCAACGGCCCGTAACCGGTTTGTGCGAAGACCACCGGTATTCCGCCGTTGAGGGAAGCCAGTTCGTTGTGTTTCTGCCGGATGGCGGCTTCGATGCGTCGGGCTTCCGTTTTTACATTGAGCAGTTCGAGCTCGATTTTGTTTGTCTCCAGGATATTGGCGTCGCCCGTTGCGAGGCGTTTGGCGTAGAGGGAGGCCAGTCGTTCGGCGTTTGTTTGCCGTTCGGCCAGCAGCGCCTGCCGTTGGTTGAGCAACACGAGGTCGAGGCAAGCCTGTTCGGCCGTCAGCAGCAGTTGCTGGCGGAGGGAGGCCTGTTGGTAGTCGAGGCCTTCGGAGGCTGCTTTCGCCAATTTAGTGCGTTGGGCGTACAGCGTGGGGAAATCGAAGGATTGGGAGGCGATGAGTTCACCCTGCATACCCAGTCCGTCTCTATTGCCGTATTGGTGCGAGTAAGACACGGTAGGGTCGGGGAGGTTGTTCTCCGCTTTCACTTCCAGCTTCCGGGCTGTAAGCTGCTGGCTGTTGGCCTGCAGTTCCTTGTTGTTCGCTTCGACCCATTGGAGTACCTGCCGGATGGAAACGGCCTGTTGGGCTGTTTGCGCCGATCCGGTGGCGATGGAGCCGCCCAGCAGCAAGGCGAGGGCGGCTATGTGTTTGATTGTATGCATACGTTTCATTTGTTTTTATTCAACAGGAGATAAACGACGGGGATGATGAACCCGTTGAGGAAGGTAGAGGTGAGCAGTCCCCCCAGTATGACGATGGCCATGGGGCTTTGTATCTCATTGCCCGGCAGGTCGCCTTGCAGGGCGAGCGGTATCAGTGCCAGGGCAGAGCTGAGCGCCGTCATCATGATGGGGTTCAACCGGTCCAGCGAACCTTGTATCACGGCATCGTGCAGGCTTTTCCCTTCATTGAGTAATTGCTTGTAGTGGCTGACGAGCAACATTCCGTTGCGGGTGGCAATCCCGAACAGCGAGATAAATCCGATGATGGCCGGGATACTGATCTCGCCCCGTGTGATCCACAGGATCAGTACACCTCCGATCAGGGCGAAGGGGAGGTTGAGCATGATTACGCCACTTTCCCGGGCGTCTTTGAACTCGTGGAAGAGCAGGAGGAAGATGACCAGCAGCGACATGACGGAGGCGAACATCAGCGTCCGGCTGGCAGCCTGTTCGCTTTCGAATTGTCCGCCGAAGGAGATGTGATAGCCTTCGGGCAGTTGGACGCGTGCTTCGACGGCAGCCTGCATCTCATTGACGACGCTGCGCAGGTCGCGTCCGGAGACGTTGGCGCTGACCACCAGTTTGCGTTGGGCATTCTCGCGGTTGATGGTATTGGGGCCGGTGACAGACCGGATGTCGGCCACGTAGCTGAGGGGTATCTTCCCTCCGGCAGCATCGATCATGAGGTTGCCGATAGCCTCCATGCCTGCGCGTTGCCCGTCGGAGGCTTTGACGGTGAGGTCGAAGTATTTGCCGTCTTCGTATACCTGGCTCACGGCTTCTCCGGCAAACATCACGTTGATGTATTCTTCCAATTCGGGGAGGGTGATGCCATATTGAGACAGGAGGTCGCGGCGAGGGATGATGGTCAGTTGCGGACGTTCGATCTGCTGCTCCACGTTCAGGTCTACCACGCCTTCGACGGATTGAACGGCCTGTTGTATCTCCTTGCCGATGGAGAAGAGTTGATTAAGGTCGGTGCCAAACACTTTGATGGCGATAGCGGCCTCGGTACCCGACAACATGGCATCTATACGGTGTGATATGGGCTGGCCGATCTCCACATTGGCGCCGCTGATGGCGGATAGTTTGTCGCGCACGTCATTCATTACCTGGTCCCGGCTGCGCTGGCCGAGCACAAACGGCGCTTCGATCTCCGACTCGTTCACGCCGAGGGCATGTTCGTCCAGTTCGGCGCGACCGGTTTTGCGGGCTACGGTTTGTATTTCGGGCACCTGCATCAACAGGCGTTCTGCCTGATGGCCGATCTTGTCGGATTCTTCCAGGGAAATCCCGGGGAGTGTACTGATATTGATGGTGAATGACCCTTCATTGAAGGGAGGCAGAAAGCTCCGTCCCAATGAGCAGAATACAATCAATGAGCCGATAAACAGTGCGAGGGTGCTGCCTAATACCAGTGCCTTATGCCGTAGGACTTTGTGCAGCAATGAGGCATAGATGCCTTTCAGTTTGCGTGCAACGACAGATTCCCGGAAGTGTTGTGCTGCATCCTCTTTTTTGGGTTCCAGCAGGTAGCTGCACAAGACCGGGGTGAGTGTGAGCGCAACTACCGTAGAGGCAAACAACGCTACGATGAAAGCGATTCCCAACGGCGCCAGCATCAACCCTTCCATCCCGCTCAGGAAAAAGAGGGGGATAAAGCTTACGATGATGATGAGGGTGGAGTTCAGGATGGGCATGCGTACTTCACGGGAGGCCTGGAACACCACTTCGAGCGTGGGTAGCTGTTCGCCGGGAGGGAGGGCCTTGTTTTCACGCATCCGCCGGAATACATTCTCCACATCTACGATAGCGTCGTCTACCAGCGAGCCGATGGAGATGGCCATCCCGCCGAGGCTCATGGTGTTGATGGTCAATCCCATGTAATGCAATACCAGGAGGGAAACGATGAGAGACAGCGGGAGCGCCACGAGTGAGATCACCGTTGTGCGCACATTCATCAGGAAGATGAAGAGGATAAGGACCACAAAGATACTTCCTTCGAGCAGACTATTCTTTACGTTGTTGATGGAGTGGTCGATGAAGTCGCCCTGACGGAAGATATGCGTAGATACCTGTACATCTGCAGGCAGGTTGTGCCGGATATCGGCCACAACGGTCTCCAGCTGTTCGGTAAGCCCGATGGTGCTTGTCTGCGGTTGCTTGGTGACGGTGATCAGTACGGCAGGTTGGCCCTGTTCGGAGGCTGTGCCCAGTTTGGGCGTTTTGGCACCGATACCGATCGTGGCGATATCGCTGATCCGGACGGGTGAGCCATTGATGCTCCGGATCACACCCTTGCCGATCTCTTCAGCATCGGTGGTAGACAGTAATCCGCGGATGATATATTCGTTGCCGTGTTCGTACAGCACGCCGCCATTGGCGTTCTGGTTCATGTTGCGGCAGGCGGCCAGGGCTTCGTCGAGCGTGATGCCGTAATGCTTCATCCGGCCGGGGTCTAGTTGGATCTGGTATTCTTTGACGTCGCCCCCGATCACGGCTACCTGCGCCACTCCTCCGGTGGATAAGAGGCGGGGGCGGAAAGTCCAGTCGGCCAGCGTTCGCAGGTCGAGCAGGGAGGTAGAGTCGGCCGTCAGTCCGATGATCAGTATCTCACCCATGATGGACGATTGCGGCCCCAGCGTGGGGCGTCCTACATTATCGGGCAGGGATTCGGATGCGACGGATAGTTTTTCCGATACGATCTGCCGGGCGCGGTACACGTCCATACCCCAGTCGAATTCTACCCAGACTACCGAGAATCCGGTGGTGGAAGAGGAACGGACACGGCGTACATGCATGGCGCCGTTGACGGCTGTTTCGACGGGGAAGGTTACCAGGCGTTCTACTTCTTCCGGCGCCAGGCCTTTGGCTTCGGTCATGATCACCACGGTAGGCGCGTTGAGGTCCGGAAATACATCCACATCGGTTTGTGTGGCTTTATATGTTCCCCATATCATCAGCAGGATACTGCAAGCCAGCACTACCAGGCGGTTGTGCAGTGCGTATTGAATGATTTTATTCAGCATACATCCTCCTTGCTTAATGAGTATGCGTATGTGCCGGCATGGCGTTTGAAGCAGTAGCCAGCTTGAGGTGGTAAGCGCCCTCGGTGACGACTACATCGCCAGCTTTCAACCCGGACAGAATTTGGACTTCCGTGCCGTTGTTGGCGCCGGTATGTACAAGCTGTTTCCTATAGCAGGTTTCATCCAGGCGCAGGAAGACGGAGTATATCCCCTGTTCCTCGATCAGGGAAGAGAGGGGGATATGGATGGTGTTCGGGATGGGAGCTGTGAGCAGCCATACGTCTACATAGGCGCCAGAGAGGAGGGAGCCTTTGTTGTCGAACTCGAAGGAGACGGGGATATAGAAGGAATTGTCGTCTGATGATTTGGCATACGAGAGCAGGCGCCCGTTGAGGTCGGACAGTTTGTACAGTTTGCCGTCGTAAGGCGTTCTGAAGTTGGCCGACCGGACCAGTGGGAGGCTCCCGTAGTATTTCTCCGAAACTTCGGCCCGCAGGACGAGCCGGTTATTTTGGGAAACAGAGGCCAGTGTCTGGCCTACCGATACATAATCGCCCTCTTTGACCTGCAGGTTTTTGAGGTAGCCGTTGATCGGTGCTGCCACGGAGACGCCCTTGCCGGAGGCTGTTCCCCCGATCGCGTCATTGGCGGCTTTGGCTGTTTCGTAGGCGGTCTTTAATTCGATGAATTCCTTTTGGGAGATGATCTGGTCCTTCACGAGCCCTTTGGCGCGTTCGTACTCGCTGCTTGCTCTTTCAAAAGCGGCACGGGTGCGGACGGTGACATCGCCTTCGGCCAGGTTGCCCGATACGAGCGACAGTACCGGCTGTCCTTTGCGTACGGCCGATCCTTCGGTGAAGGGGGTCTGGTTGAAGGTGACTACACCTGCGACGGTGGCCACCATCGTCTGCTCGTCGCCCTGGGCCGCGATGATACGACCACCGGTTTTGACTACCTGTGTGAAGGCGCCAGGTGTCACCGTCAGGGTTTGCAGGCCGGCAGCTGCCGCTTTGGCTTCCGGAAAGACGATCTCGCCCGGATGGGTTTCTGCTTCGGCGGCAGCATGATCGTGCCCGTCGTGGCCATGGTTATGCGCACTGTGGTCATGCTCGCTGTGATCATGCGCACTGTGGTCATGCTCGCCATGCTCATGTACATGCTCTGCTGCATGCGCCGGCTCTTTTTCGTCCGAATGGTTATGCGTGGATGTGTTTTGATGACAGGCGGCCAGCAGATATGCAAAGGCCATCCCAATCAGATATATTTTCCTCATGATAAAAAGTGTTATTAGATAAATAAAAGAAAAGGAGATCTGCCTGTACAGGCAGAAACATCGGGTGATTTATCCAATAACGGGAGGGGGAGCCCGGAGTCCGGTGGCCCCCGGTATACAGGTGTCGTGCAGCGATTCTATGTAGACTGCCTTGTCTGAATAGAAAGCGTCGGTGATGCAGATAGCCCGGAGCGGGGAGGTGGAGTTGATCAGTGTGAAAAGCGGCAATGCCGGCACAGGCATACCCTGTTCGGAAGAATGTCCTTGCTGGGTGCCTGATGTATAGGCAATGGTATGCCCGCTGCAATCGCAATCCGAATGGGGGTGCGGATGCATGCCATCGTGGTTGTTGTGTTCTTCGTGCTGGTCCTGGTCGACCAGGTGGATACAGGGCCTTCCGTCTGCATGGTGGTGGTGCGGAATGACCACTGTCAGCAACAGGATCAGCCCCGCAGCCAACATAAAAAAACGGATCATGGATTGCGCACTCTTTTTCATTCGTGCAAAATTAGTAATTATTCGATGAAAAAGAAAGCTATCTAAAAGAAAATAACTATATTTGAAGACACCAAACTAAATCGCCTTATGGAAACACTCCTAAACAGAATTACTGTAGACGTCAACGTCTGTAAGGGTAAGCCATCTATACGCAGTATGCGGTTTACCGTGGCCCAAATGCTTGAAATGCTCTCTTCCGGCATGACTTTTGAAGAAATCCTGGCAGATTATCCGTATCTCGAAAACGATGATATCGCCGCTTGTCTGCATTATGCTTCCGCCGTATTCAATACGCGGAAAATGTTACTCACCCAAGGACTTAAATAGCGTATGAAACACCGTTTTTTAATCGACACGCATCTGCCCCCTTCTTTCGTTGATTTTTTCAGGGGGAGGGGTTTTGATGCCACCCATGCCATCGATTATCCGTCCGGGTCATTCATTACCGACAGTGAGTTTATGTCTATTGCCCTGAAGGAAGACCGGATTGTGGTGACGAAAGATATGTACTTTGCGGACTTTTTCCATTTGAAAGGCTATCCACGCGCTGTGTTGATGCTGCATTTTGGGAATACGAGTAATCGCAACCTGCTCGGGTACCTGACCGGTAACTTTGATCGTATTATCAAGCAGTTCCAGGAAAATTCCCAGTGTCTGCTCCTTATGAACCAAACAAAGATTGTGATCTATTAAAACAGGGGAAGTGTATGGTAGAGAGTGCGGCAGTTAACCTCCGGATATCCGGGTAATTGTTATTAAACTAAAAAAATGTATAGAAAGGAGATCGGGATCGAAAGTTATTTGCTACATTCGCTCACCTGATTGAATATCCATGAGCACTCTACATACATACTCGATTTGAAATTAACGGGTTATAAATGAGCCACCTCAAAACTGATAGTAGTATACGACATCTATTGCTTGTGTATGCAATTATCCCCAGCGCATGGGCGGATACCACCGGGGCAGATTAGCAGATTTTTAATTCTTTATTGTTTAATTTTAATATACACGTTTCTATGTTGAAGAAAAGTATGATGGTCCTGTTGATTGCTGCAACTTTCGCAGGACAAGGCATGGCGCAGCAAAGCAATACGCTGACCGCCCAGGAAAAGAAAGATGGTTGGATACTACTGTTTGACGGCAAAAGCTTTGACGGTTGGCGTAAATGCAATGCCACCGAAATGGCTGCCAACTGGTCGATCAACGACAATGCCATGAAAGTAGCCCGCGGTGAACAAGCCGGTCGCGGACAGGGTGGCGATATCCTTTACAGCGCCAAGCAATTCAAGGACTTTGAACTTTCCATCGATTGGAAGATCGAAAAAGAAGGTAACTCAGGTATCTTTTACTACATCCAGGAAGTGCCGGGCAAGCCTATCTACTATGCTGCTCCTGAAGTTCAGGTGCTCGACAACTGGAATGCCGGCGACAACAAACTGGCTAACCACCTGGCCGGTTCACTCTACGACATCCTGCCCGCCCTGCCGCAGAACGCTAAACCGGCCGGACAGTGGAATACCATCGTGATCCGCGTAAAAGACGGTAAGGTTACCCATACACAGAATGGTGTGGAAGTGGTGAAATACGAACTCTGGACACCCGAATGGTACAACATGGTGTCCAAGAGTAAATTCAAAGACTGGCCTGGTTTCAAAGAAGGTCCGGCTAAAGAAGGATACATCGGTTTGCAGGATCATGGCTACGACTGCTGGTTCCGCAACATCAAGATCCGCGAGTTATAAGCTGCGGCCTGATAGCGCAAAAAGAGACTGTGTCGAAAGTATTCCGGCACACAGATAACACAGATTAGACAGATGGCCACGGATTTTTGTTGGTTGATAATTCAATCGTTTAAAAGGGTCGATCCGTGATCATCTGTCTAATTTGTTGTTTCAAGTTTGGTTTCACATTCGTCGGGATGTGCATAGCTTTAGATAGAGGTGGAATGAGAATTGTCAGACGCCCTTTTTCTTTCCGGATTGTTTGGATTTGATGAAATCCGACGGGGATTGGCCGGTTATCTCTTTAAATGCCCGGGCAAACGTTTTCCGGTCGTAAAAACCACAATCGATTGCCAGCGCTTCGGTCGGAGTTAGCCCATATTGGCTGTCACTAAGTGTTCGCACGGCTTCCTGTATACGGTGCTCATTGGTGTAACGGGCAAAGCTTTTACCTTGTGTGCGATTGACGGCTTTCACTACCATTTGGGGATGAATACCCATTTGTATGGCCAGCGTTTCGGTATTGAGTTCCGGGTTGCGGAATTGCTGGCCGGAAATCACCAGGTTGTGTATGGAATCCATCACCATGATGTCGTCTGACATGGGAGGTGTTTTGGGAAGAAGTTGGGTGTCGAAACGGCTGCTCAGTTGCTTGCTCTGTGCTAACAAGATTTTTCGTTTTTTATAGGTCCGGACAAGGTAACTTCCCAACAGGAGGACTACTACAAGGGCGACCAGGGAGAGCACTGCTGTTTGCAACAACGAGTATTTTGACATGTCTGCAGTTTGTGTCATTTGCTGTACTTCCTGCTCGGCGCGGAGAATATATAAGGTGTTGTAGGTATTTTCTCTTTTTATCTCTTCTGCACGTAGCGAATCAGTGTAGGCAGCTGCCAATTCTGTTTGTCCTGTATGGGTGCAATAATCGTGCATTAACGTGAATAACAGCGGGTTTTGGCTGTCGGTTCGGGATGCTTCGATATAGTAGCGGGTACTATCGGCCATTGCGGCGGCTCTGTTCATGTTATGTTTGCCCAGCCAGGCTTGTCCAAGTCCGGCATAAACTCGTGCAAGGAAGGGATAATCTTGTTCGGCAGTAACAACAGGCAATGCGGCTTGCAGAAGTTGCAAGGCCGTATCGAACTGTTGATGTTTCAGGAAGGAGTAGGCTATGTGGGTGGCAGCGATGGCGTCAAACATCGGACGGTTTTGTACCTTGTCGCGGCTATCCAGGATAGCTTGTGAATAATGGGCAGCCGAATCTGGTTGTCCGGTAGCAGCATAATAATTGGAAAGTGCATTCAGTGCTCTGAGATTGGAACAATCATAGAATTGTTGTGTGTAATCCGACATTGCCATGCGGAGCAGTGGCAATGCTTTATCATATTCCCGGAAATGATAGTAGGCATTCCCCGTCAGGTAATAAATTGAACGTGCATGAACGGAATATGTATCGGCCGATTTTTCCAACTTTTCAAGGCATGACAAGGCATGACTGAAAAATATGGAATAATCCGGTTTGCTGGTGAACCATAGTGTTTCCAATAGAAAGGCAGTAGCTCTTAATTGCATGTCCATATCTTTGCGTTGGATAGCCTGTGAGATAACGGGTTTCATGTTTTCAACTATCTTGTCGGGCGGCATGAGCGGATCGCGTACTAAAAAAGCAGTCCGCCAGAAAAAGGCTTCCTGTTCCAGTAGTTTACTTTTGTATTTATGGGCGGCTTTGGCCATCTGTTCCAATTGATACAGCGCTTGCGCGGTAGGCATGTGCAGGAGAATGTCGTAGAAGAAATAATGGGATTCGTCTATCATCTCTTTGCCGCTGTGCAAAGAAAGATGCTGAAAGTAAGTGTCAAAATTGAATGGCATAAAAAAGCCGGCTTCTTCCAGATAAATAGAGTCTGTATAGATTTCAGCGGCCTGAGGAAGATAATGCATGGAACCTGGGTACGTCTTGAGTGTTACGTTCCCATAGGATTGCGCGACGGTATATCCGGGCAAGAGTATGAGGAGCATGTGTAAAACGGCAAACCGATGGTTTTTCATAAAGAGTGCAAATACGTGTCTGTTTGGCTAGCAAATATAGAAGGTTTTTCTGTAATTCCGCCTATAAATCGATCACATTAATCGATGTGAACGTGTGCAAAAGTATATCTTTGCACAATTGATGCCAGAAATGGAAACAACGAATTATAAATCGGTCTTATTGGTTACCTGTCTTTCGGCCTCGCTGGTACCCTTGATGGGCTCGGCATTGAACCTGGCTCTTCCTTATATGAGCGAAGAGTTCTCGTTACATGCTTCGGCTTCGGGATGGATTATGGCATCGTACTTATTGTCTACGGCTATTTTTCAGATTCCCTGCGCGCGTCTAGCGGATATTTTCGGTCGCCGGGCGCTGTTTATTGTGGGAGTTTCTTTGTTTTTTCTGTTTTCTATCGGTTGCGGACTGGCCTCGTCGGGATGGGAGTTGATCCTTTTCCGTTTTCTTAGTGGGATCGGAAGTTCGATGATGTTTGCTACCAATATGGCTATATTGACTGCTGTGGTCCCAGCCGAGAAGAGGGGATGGGCGCTGGGGTTGAATGCGGGCACTGTTTATTTTTCATTGGCAATTGGTCCTTTCCTGGGGGGCTTTTTGACGCAGAGGTTGGGATGGCATAGTATATTCTTCCTGGCCGCAGGCATGAGTCTGCTGGTATTGATAGGGGTGCTCACGTTGGTCAGGTATGAATGGAGAAGTCAGGATAACCGTTCCTTTGATTATGCCGGGGCAGTGATTTATGCAGTTGGACTGAGTTCGTTAATTTATGGTTTTTCGCAGTTGCCTCATTGGGCTGGTTTCCTGTTGACCGGGATTGGAGTTGTTGTGCTGACGGGTTTTACCCTGTACGAGCGAACGTTGGACCAACCGGTATTTAACGTAAATATATTTTTCCGTAACCGAGTGTTTAAGCATGCTTCTTTCTCTGCTTTGATCAACTATGCAGCCACTACTTCCATCTCATTTATGCTGAGCCTTTACCTGCAATATGTGAGGGGACTGACTCCTACTCAAGCAGGTGGGATACTGGTAGCACAGTCGTTGATCATGGCGATTGTTTCATTATATTCAGGCCGGCTATCCGATCGTATTCCGGCTACCCGGCTGGCCTCGGCCGGCATGATGATTATTGCGGTGGGGCTGATTGGGTTATGTTTTCTGTCGGCTACGACCGGTTATGTATACATCTTTCTGATATTGGCCTGGATAGGGCTTGGTTTTGGTATTTTCTCTTCGCCGAATACCAATCTGATTATGAGTTCGGTGGAGAAGAACGAGTACGGATTGGCATCGGCCACTACCGGCACGATGCGCCTGGTGGGGCAGGCTTTTAGCATGGGGTTGGCCATGATGGCGATGTCGTTCATGATGGGCGATACGCCGCTTTCTCCTGCGATTTCGGAGCCGTTGATCGACAGTATCCGAATAGCTTTTGTGATCAGTGCGTTGCTTTGTCTGGCAGGTGTATATAGCTCGTCGGTCGGGCGAAGAGCCTGACGGGTAGGGTGTTTTTTCTTCTCAATTTTCATTTTTTGTGTAAAAAGATGCTATTTCTTTTGTGTCATAGGCGATTATTCGTATATTTGCGCTCGATTGAGAAGTTGAGGAAGGGGGCGGGAAGTCCCCTTCTTCTATTTATGATGCGCATTATGGTTGAAAAGAATACAGTTTGTAAGTTGGTGGAAGAGCGGTTGGCATCTTCAAATCTATACCTGGTTGATGTAGAGATCAAGCCGGGAAATCTGATTGTAGTGGAAATTGACAGCGACCAGGCCATCGGTATAGATGATTGTGTGGAGTTGAGCCGTTACCTGGAGTCCAACCTCGATCGTGAAGTGGAAGATTATGAACTGGAAGTCGGTTCTGCCGGCATCACCTCTCCGTTTAAAGTGCTTCGCCAGTACGTGAAAAACATCGGGAATGAAGTGGAGATCCTGCTGAAAAAAGGAGTGAAACTAACCGGCGTACTGAAGTCGGCAGACGAATGTGGTGTGGTTGTTACCGTTGAAAGGCAGGAGAAACCGGAAGGTTCCAAGCGGAAAGTGACCGTGCAGGAAGACTTTTCGTATCCGTTTGAAGAAATAAAATATACAAAATATCTAATAAGATTCAAGTAAGATTATGGCCAAGAAAGAGGAAACAGTTAGTATGATTGACACCCTTGCGGAATTCAAGGAACTTAAGAATATTGACAAAGAAACAATGATCAGCGTGCTGGAAGAATCGTTCCGGAATGTGATCGCTAAGATGTTCGGCACTGACGAGAATTATGACGTGATTATCAACCCTGAGAAGGGAGACTTTGAAATTTGGCGTAATCGTACGGTAGTAGCTGATGATGAACTGGAAGATCCCAATCTGCAGCTGAAACTGACAGATGCACGTATGATCGACCCTGACTGTGAGGTGGGCGAAGAAGTAACGGATGAAGTCCATTTTGCCAAATTCGGTCGTCGTGCCATCCTTAATCTCCGGCAGACACTGGCCTCTAAGATACTTGAATTGCAAAAAGACAGCTTGTATGCCAAATATAAAGACCGTATCGGAACGATCATTGCTGCCGATGTGTACCAGGTATGGAAAAAAGAAATACTGTTGCTTGACGACGAAGGCAATGAGTTACTCCTCCCCAAACAGGAACAGATCCCTTCGGATTTTTACCGGAAAGGAGAAACAGTACGTGCCATCGTCCAGCGTGTAGACAATATCAATAACAATCCGAAGATCATCCTTTCGCGTACGGATAAGACCTTTCTGCAACGGTTGTTTGAACTGGAAGTTCCCGAAATCAACGATGGCCTGATCACCATTAAAGCGATTGCCCGTATCCCGGGTGAACGTGCAAAGGTGGCTGTGGAATCGTACGACGACCGTATCGATCCGGTAGGTGCCTGTGTGGGGATGAAGGGTTCGCGTATCCATGGCATCGTGCGGGAGTTGAGAAATGAGAATATAGACGTAATCAATTATACTTCCAATGTTTCTTTGTTTATCCAGCGTTCGCTGAGTCCTGCAAAGATTTCATCCATCCGGGTGAATGAAGAAGAACGTAAGGCTGAAGTGTACCTGCGTCCTGAAGAAGTGTCACTGGCAATCGGTAAAGGTGGGATGAATATTAAATTGGCCTGTATGTTGACGGAATATACCATCGATGTATTCCGTGACATAGACAACACGGATGAAGAAGATATTTATCTGGATGAATTTACCGATGAAATTGACAGTTGGATTATTGACGCACTGAAGAATATCGGTTGCTACACGGCTAAGAACGTATTAGCTATGGATCGTAACGAGATTATTGAACGTGCCGACCTGGAAGAACAGACCGTAGATAATATACTGGCTATATTATCGGCTGAATTTGAAGACGGAGACAATGAATAAGTAGTACGACAAAGTAAGATATGCCTATAAAATTAATACAAGTACAACGAAAATTGAACGTAGGGATCAACACGGCGGTTGAATTCCTGCATAAGAAGGGTCATGCGGTTGAGGAAAATCCCAATACGCGGATCAGTGATGAACAGTATGCTTTGCTCGTAAAAGAGTTTGGAAAAGATTTACCGGAAGACGAACGTTCCATGTTCATCCCCCGTGTACCGCATAGAGAGGCCACTCCTCCCCGTAGAGAAGAAAGAACGGAAGAAATCAAAACAGAAATTCCGGAAGAGTATATGCCCCGGATTGTTACCAAAGGCCGGATCGAACTGGACAAGTCGCCGCGAAAACAACCGGAAGAGCCCAAGGAGGTAAAGGAGGCCGAAGTGAGGAAAGAGGAACCTGTTGTGGTAGTTCCTCCGGTAGCTGTTGTGGAAACACCTCCGGCGAAACCGGTTGAAACCCCTCCGGTACAGCAACCTGCGCGGACTGAAGCACCTGTGGTGATACCTAAGGAAATGCCTAAGGATACACCAAAGGTGGAAGCGCTTGTTGAAGTTCCTGTTAAGCGTGAAGAGGAAATAAATCCTGTGGTCGTGAAAAAGGTTCCTGATATCGAACAAAAGAAAGAAGTGCCCCAAGTGAAAGAGATAGAAAAGAAGGTTGAAACGGAGCCGGGTGAGCAAACCTCGAAGGATACACCTTTCCGTTTAAATACGCCAAAGTTTGAGTCCAATATCAAGGTGACAGGTCATATTGACTTGGCAACCCTGAATCAATCTACCCGTCCGAAGAAAAAATCGAAAGAAGAACGACGAAAAGAACGGGATGAAAAAGCTCCTAAATTCGGAGCTAAGCCCGGAACACCTCAAGGTGGATCTCACAGTGGACCCCATAACGGACCCCATAACGGACCTCATAACGGGTTGCATAAAGGTCCGAAAGATGCTACTGCTCCGGTAAGAACAGAAGGTGGCGGCGAAGGTGACGCAAAGAGAAAACGTAACCGGATCAAAAAAGATCGGGTGGATATCAATACCACACCGGGCACCAATTTCAGTCGCAGTAATACGCCGCGCGATGATTTCCGTAAGCCTGCCCGGTTGAAAAAACCGGTCAAAGCTGAAGTGAGCGAAGAAGATGTTCAAAAACAGATCAAAGAAACCCTGGCCCGCCTGACTAACAAGGGCAACAAGGGTAAGGGTGCCAAGTATCGTCGCGATAAACGGGATGCCGCTGTCAGACGTGAATATGAACTCCAGGCGCAGGAAGAACAGGAAAGCAAAATCCTGAAGTTGACGGAGTTCGTAACTGCAAACGACCTGGCCAACATGATGAATGTGCCGGTTACACAAGTTATCGGTACCTGTATGAGTATCGGTATCATGGTGTCTATCAACCAGCGTCTGGATGCAGAGACGATCAATATTGTGGCGGATGAATTCGGATTTAAGACCGAATATGTGAGTGCCGAAGTGGTAGAAGCCATCAAAGGTGATGACGAAGACGATAACGAAGAAGACTGGGTTGCACGTCCGCCGATTGTAACGGTGATGGGACACGTTGACCACGGTAAAACTTCGTTGCTTGATAATATCCGTAATGCGAATGTGATTGCTGGTGAAGCCGGTGGTATTACACAGCACATCGGCGCTTACAATGTGAAGTTGCAGAGCGGCCGACGGATTACGTTCCTCGATACGCCGGGTCACGAAGCCTTTACTGCGATGCGTGCCCGCGGAGCAAAAATTACCGACATTGCGATCATCATTGTCGCGGCCGACGATAATGTGATGCCGCAGACGATTGAGGCTATCAACCATGCTGCCGCAGCGAATGTTCCCATGGTATTTGCCATTAATAAGATTGATAAGCCACATGCCAATCCGGAAAAGATCAAAGAAGAATTGGCCAATATGAACTACCTGGTAGAAGACTGGGGAGGTAAATACCAAAGTCAGGAAATCTCTGCCAAGAAAGGAATCGGCGTGGCAGAATTGCTGGAAAAAGTATTGCTGGAAGCCGAATTGCTCGATCTGAAAGCAAACCCGAGCAAACGGGCTGTCGGTTCAATTATCGAATCTTCCCTGGATAAGGGACGTGGTTATGTGTCTACCGTATTGGTTGAGAATGGCACGTTGAAGACGGGTGATATTGTACTGGTTGGACCCCATCATGGCCGTATCAAGGCAATGTTCAATGAACGTAACCTGCGGGTGGATAAAGCCGGCCCTTCCGAACCTGTATTGATCCTCGGATTGAATGGTGCTCCGCAGGCCGGTGATACATTCAATGTACTGGAAACAGAACAGGAGGCACGCGAAATTGCCAACCGTCGGGAACAGTTGCAACGTGAACAGGGCTTGCGTACCCAGAAGATGCTTACGCTGGACGATATCGGCCGCCGTATTGCGGTAGGTAACTTCCAGGAACTGAACGTGATCGTGAAAGGTGACGTGGATGGTTCTGTGGAGGCCTTGTCAGACTCTCTGATACGTCTGTCTACCGAAGAGATCCAGGTAAATGTGATCCACAAAGCTGTCGGTCAGATTTCCGAATCGGATGTCGTACTGGCGGCCGCCTCGAATGCCATCATTATCGGTTTCCAGGTACGCCCGTCGCAGGCTGCCCGCCGGAATGCCGAGAAAGAAGGGGTGGAAATACGTATGTACTCCATCATCTACGATGCTATCGAGGAAGTGAAGAGCGCTATGGAAGGGATGCTTTCGCCAGAAATCCGGGAAGAGATTACCGCCAATGTGGAAGTACAGCAGGTATTCAAAATCACGAAAGTGGGTACGATTGCCGGTTGTATTGTGCGTGAAGGGAAACTCAAGCGAACCTACAAAGTGCGCCTGATCCGTGATGGTATTGTGATCCATGCCGGTGAGCTCGAATCGCTGAAACGTTTCAAGGATGATGCGAAGGAAGTCTTTATGGGGCAGGATTGTGGTTTGAATATCCGTAACTTCAATGACATCCAGGTGGGTGACATTATCGAAGCGTACGAACAAACGGAAGTAAAGAAAACATTGTAATGATATGAACTGGTTGGACATTGTTATCTTATGTCTGGCAGGAATCGGATTAGTGAAAGGCCTGTTTGACGGATTGATCAAACAGGTTGTTTCACTTGTTGCTTTAGTGTTGGGGATTGTATTTTGCGGGATGGCCGCTTCCTGGTTGCGGGGATACCTGATTGGTTTCGACTGGCTTCCGGAGGGAGGGGTGTCTGTCCTCAGTTACATACTTGGTTTCCTGCTGATTGTGGGCGTTGTGTTGGCGGCCGGCGAAATTGTAAGCCGCCTGGTCAGTGTTACTCCGCTCAGTGTGGTCAATCACCTGGCCGGCGGATTGTTTGGTGCACTGGCGATGGTCCTTTTTATCAGCCTGTGCTTTAATTTGCTGGAACTGATAGATAAAGGTTCCGTGCTCATCCACAACGAAGCCAAAGTAGAATCTCGTTTCTATTATTCCGTCAAGGTAATTGTCCCAACTATCTTTCCCCATAATTTGTTCTCTTTAGGAGAGTGAACAGGAGATTTTTACTATGCAAGATTCAAATGCAATTATAAATGAGGTAACAGGCTCTGAATACAAATACGGTTTTGTTACCCCTATTGAAACGGAAGTGATTCGTCCTGGCCTGGACGAAGAGACAGTCCGTATGATCTCTTCCCGCAAGAACGAGCCCGACTGGATGCTGGACTTCCGGTTGAAGGCCTTGCGCCATTGGCAGACAATGGAGATGCCTACATGGCCTCATCTTACTATTCCCCCGATCGACTATCAAAGCATCATTTATTATGCCGCTCCGAAGAAGAAAGAGGGGCCAAAGAGTATGGATGAAGTAGACCCGGAGTTGCTCAAGACATTTGATAAACTGGGAATTCCGCTTCATGAACGGGCACAACTGGCCGGAATGGCCGTAGATGCCGTGATGGATAGCGTGTCGGTGAAAACGACCTTCAAAGAAGTGCTGGCCGAGAAAGGGATTATATTCTGTTCGTTCAGCGAAGCGGTTCAGCATTATCCCGATCTGATACAGAAATATATGGGGAAGGTGGTTGGTTATCGCGACAACTTTTTCGCTGCCTTGAATTCGGCGGTATTCTCAGACGGTTCTTTTGTGTATATACCGAAAGGTGTCCGTTGTCCAATGGAATTGAGTACTTATTTCCGTATCAATGCTGCTAACACCGGACAGTTTGAACGGACGCTGATCGTGGCCGATGATGATGCGTATGTGAGCTATCTGGAAGGATGTACGGCCCCCATGCGTGATGAGAACCAGTTGCATGCCGCCATTGTCGAGATTATCGCGATGGAACGGGCTGAAGTGAAATACTCTACCGTCCAGAACTGGTATCCCGGTGATAAGGATGGAAAAGGTGGTATCTACAACTTCGTTACCAAGCGTGGCCATTGCAAAGGCGAAGGCAGCAAAATATCCTGGACGCAGGTGGAAACCGGTTCGGCTATTACTTGGAAATATCCCAGTTGTATCCTTTCAGGAGATAATTCTGTGGGCGAATTCTATTCTGTAGCCGTTACCAATAATCATCAACAGGCTGATACCGGCACCAAAATGGTACATATCGGAAAGAATACCCGGAGTACGATCGTATCCAAAGGCATTTCTGCCGGCTATAGCCAGAACAGCTATCGTGGTTTGGTAAAAGTCACTCCCAATGCGACGGGAGCCCGTAACCATAGCCAGTGCGACAGTTTGCTGCTCAGCTCTACCTGTGGCGCCCATACCTTCCCGTATGTGGAGATACAGAATGAGACTGCCGTTGTGGAGCACGAAGCCACCACGAGCAAGATTAGTGAAGACCAGCTCTTCTACTGCCAGCAACGTGGTATTTCCGTGGAAGAAGCAGTCGGTTTAATTGTAAATGGGTATGCTAAGGAGGTAATGAATAAACTCCCGATGGAATTTGCGGTGGAGGCACAGAAATTGTTGTCCATTTCATTGGAAGGAAGTGTAGGGTAAGGCTTACAGGAACTGTGGTAACGTCCATTTGGATATAACTATTAAAAGGATATGTTAGAAATAAAAAACTTACATGCCGATGTAAACGGCAAAGAGATATTGAAAGGAATCGATCTGAGCGTGAAAGCCGGTGAGATCCATGCGATCATGGGCCCGAACGGATCGGGTAAAAGTACGTTGAGCAGTGTATTGGTGGGCAATCCGGCTTTTGAGGTGACGGAAGGAACCGTCGCATTCGAAGGCAACGACCTGCTTCAACTGGCTCCCGAAGAACGCAGCCGCGCCGGTATCTTCCTGAGTTTCCAGTATCCGGTGGAGATTCCGGGGGTCAGTATGGTCAACTTCATGCGTGCCGCCCTGAACGAACACCGTAAATACAAAGGACAGGAACCGTTGTCGGCTACCGACTTTCTGAAATTGATGCGTGAAAAACGTACGATTGTGGAATTGGATAACAAGTTGGCCAACCGGAGTGTGAACGAAGGCTTTTCCGGCGGCGAAAAGAAGCGCAACGAGATTTTCCAGATGGCGATGCTTGAGCCTAAACTGGCTATTCTGGATGAGACGGACAGTGGCCTGGATATCGATGCACTCCGCATCGTAGCCCAGGGTGTCAACCAGTTACGGACGTCCGAGAATGCCACGATCGTTATCACTCACTATCAACGTTTGCTGGATTATATCAAACCCGACTTTGTACATGTGTTGTATAAAGGTCGTATCGTGAAAAGTGCTGGCCCTGAACTGGCCCTGGAATTGGAAAGGAAAGGCTACGACTGGCTGAAAGATGAGGCAGAGTGATCGTCGCCACTACTCGCTGTACTACTGCTAACGCATTTGATTAATCACTAATCGTTTATCATTAAACACTAATAACGTGAGTTCCGAACAACAATATATAGATCTCTTAGCCCAATATGAAGACGTAGTTTGCCGTCATAGCACGCCGGTGATGAATGCCCAGCGTGCAAAGGCCCTGGAAGACTTCGAACGTTTGGGATTCCCCGCATATAAGAGCGAACACTATGCCTATACCGATGTGGGGCAGGCATTTGCTCCTGACTATGGGATCAATATCAACCGGGTACATATCCCTGTCAACCCGTACGAAGTGTTCCGTTGCGATGTGCCTAACCTGAGTACTTCCCTTTATTTCGTAGTGAACGACACGTTTTACGATTGTGAGCAACCCAAGGCGCATCTGCCTGAAGGTGTGTTTGCCGGTGGATTGCGTGCTTTTACGGAACAGTATCCCGATATGGCTGCTCACTATTATGCACAGGCGGCCTCTACCGAAACGGATGGCCTGGTTGCATTGAATACCATGTTGGCGCAGGATGGTTTTGTGTTGTATGTGCCGAAGCATGTAGTGATGGATCGACCGATCCAGTTAGTGAATATCTTCCGCAGTGATGTGGATACGATGGCTAACCGCCGGGTGTTGATCATTCTGGAAGCCTATGCTGCCGCCAAGTTATTGGTATGCGACCATAGCATTGACGATGTGAAGTTTCTCGCTACCCAGGTGGTTGAGATCTTTGCTGCTGAAGGCGCTACGTTCGATTATTACGACCTGGAAGAAAGCAGTGTATCTACCACCCGCTTTTGCTCACTTCATGTAAAGCAGGAAGCGTCGTCCAACGTGCTGGTCAACGGGATCACCCTGAACAACGGTTTGAGCCGTAACAACTATTACATCGATCTGAACGGCGAACAGGCGGAAACTTACCTCTGTGGTATGTCTATCCTCGACAACGAGCAACAGGTGGATACCTATACGTATATTACACATGCCGTACCCCATTGTACAAGTACGGAGCTTTTTAAGAACGTGCTAAAAGATCAGGCTGTCGGCGTATTCAGCGGTCGTATCCTTGTGCAGAAAGATGCACAGAAGACAGCTGCTTATCAGACCAACCGCAACCTGTGCATGACGCCGAAAGCCCGCATGTACAGCAAACCGCAATTGGAGATTTATGCCGATGATGTGAAGTGCTCGCACGGGATGACAACCGGGCAGTTGGACGAAAACGCCCTTTTTTACATGCAGAGCCGTGGCATTCCGAAGGCAGAAGCCCGTATGCTACTGAGTGTGGCTTTTGTGAGTGATGTGATTGATCATGTCCGCCTGGATGTATTGAAAGACCGCCTGCACAAACTGGTAGACAAACGTTTTCGTGGCGAACTGGCTAAGTGTGCCGGTTGCGGCGTGTGTACCTAAATAGATTTCGAATCAATCAGATAAACTGCTATGCAGCTCTCACATGTAGCTCTTTGGACAAACGATCTTGAACGCCTGCGTGATTTTTATGTGACCTGGTTTGCCGGTCGCAGTAATGAACGGTATGAGAATCCTGCTAAAGGTTTTGCTTCATACTTCCTGACCTTCGAGGGTGGGGCATCCCTGGAGATTATGCAACGTATGGATATTACCGGCCCTATGCCTGCCGGTTGTATCGGACTGACCCATATTGCCTTCCATGCCGGTTCGGCTGATAAGGTGAATGAGCAGGTAGAACGGCTACGTGCTGCAGGATACACGATAGCCGGTGAACCTCGCTTTACCGGTGATGGCTATTACGAAGGTCTTGTGCTTGACCCTGACGGCAATGCCGTAGAGGTGGTGGCTTACCGGGAGGTCGAGATCAATCGCGCCCTCTTCCCTCCGTATGATCTGTTGTTGCTGGCAGACCCCGAGCGTGACAAGGTGGATGCGTATCTGCCTCTGTCGGACTGTTTTGTGGCTACTTTGAAGGAGCAAATTGTGGGTGTGGTGGTCGCGCAGAAGCTAGCCGACGGCACCGCCGAGATCATGAATATCGCTGTAAGCGAACCTTTTCAACGCCGTGGTATTGCCCGCAAACTACTGCGCTATATCATCTATAAATGGACAGCCGAACAGCAGGTAGACCGCTTGCTTATCCGTACCGGTACATCGGCCCCGGGGCCGTTTATGCTGTACCAGCAAGAAGGGTTCAACCTGATTGATGTGGTGTACGATTATTTCCCTGCCCATTATCAGGAACCGATCATGGAGAATGGTATTCAATGCCGTCATCAACTGCTGTTGGAACGAAAGGGCTGACCATGCTTATAAATAGGTGAAAGTTCTTTCCCGGCTGGACGGTTTGTCCTATCTTTGTTTACTGTTACAAAAGCAATTACGACACAATAATGATGAAACAATTAGCCGGCATTCTGGCCTTATGTACATTGATGGCACTTATTCTGTATTATCCGCGCGCGAGGCATGGGTGGCGATTGGTATGGGAAGATGATTTCAATGACAGTATCACGTTTGATCCTGCTGCCTGGACAAAGATACCCCGGGGCACATCAGACTGGAATAATTACATGTCTGATTTCGACTCTTGTTATGCGGTTCGTGATGGCAACCTGATCCTGCGTGGGCTGGTGAACTACCGTTTCCCGGCTGATTCCGTTCCCTTTCTTACCGGCGGCGTATATACCAAAGATAAGGTGACGTTTGAGAACGGCCTTATCGAGATACGCGCTAAACTCCATGCGGCTACTGGCGCCTGGCCTGCGATTTGGTTGTTGCCCCAGGGCGAGAAATGGCCCGACGGCGGAGAGATCGACATCATGGAACGCCTGAACGGCGATAGTATTGCTTACCAAACTGTCCATACACATTATACCTATACGCTTGGTATCAAAGATCCCCCACAAGGTGCTACGGGCGTAATCGACCCGGACGGTTACAACGTGTATGCCGTGGAACTGTCGGCCGACAGCCTGACCTTTTTTATCAATGGCACGCATACTTTCTCCTATCCCCGGATTGAAACCGATCAGGAAGGGCAGTATCCTTTCAACCGTCCGTTTTATTTGCTGATTGATATGCAATTGGGCGGCTCCTGGGTGGGTGAGGTAGATTCTACCGATTTACCCGTTGAAATGTGGGTAGACTGGGTACGCTTCTATCAGAAGAAATAGTACAGGTTATACAGGCAGGCGGCAATAAACATCGTATCTTTGCCGTTGGTTATATACAAAAAACAGCAACGATGATAGATATACAGGCCATCCGTAATGACTTTCCGATATTAAGCCATACGGTATACAATAACCCCCTTATCTATTTAGATAATGCCGCCACATCGCAGAAGCCCCGGTGTGTGGTAGAACGGATCGAGAGTAGTTATTACACGGTAAATGCCAATGTGCACCGTGGGGTTCATTTCCTAAGCCAGGCGGCGACCGAGGGGCACGAAAATGCACGCAAACGGGTACAGCAGTTCCTGCATGCCCGCTCGTCTAATGAAATTGTTTTTACACGGGGTACTACAGACGCTATCAACCTGGTTGCTTCCAGCTTTGCAGAAGCCTGCTTGTCGGAAGGTGACGAAGTGGTAGTGACTGTCATGGAGCATCACTCCAATATTGTCCCCTGGCAATTACAGGCAACCCGGAAAGGAATTGTATTACGGGTAATTCCGATGAATGAGCAGGGCGAACTGGATATGGACGCCTTTCGGCAATTGCTGAATGAACGTACCCGCCTGGTCGCAGTGACACATGTCTCCAATGTACTGGGAACAATCAATCCGGTAAAAGAGCTGATTGGCGAAGCACATGCGCATGATATTCCCGTACTGGTAGACGGTGCGCAGGCAGTGCCGCATATACCGGTAGATGTACAGGATATGGATGCTGATTTTTATGCCTTTTCGGCACATAAAATATACGGTCCTACCGGTATGGGCGTGTTGTATGGCAAGGAAAAGTGGCTTGATCTGCTACCTCCTTACCAGGGCGGGGGTGAGATGATTACTTCGGTTTCATTTGAAAAGACCGTCTTCAACGAACTTCCCTATAAGTTTGAAGCCGGCACACCCGATTTTATCGGCAGTACGGCGTTGGCAGAAGCATTGGACTATGTAGACCGGCTGGGTATCGATCAGATAGCTGCCTACGAACATGAGTTGTTGCGATATGCCACCGAACGTTTATCGGCCATTGAAGGGATGCGCATCTTTGGACAGGCTGCCGAAAAGAGTAGCGTGATTTCTTTTTTGGTGGGTACTATCCATCACTACGACATGGGAATGTTACTCGATCGGTTGGGTATAGCCGTGCGCACAGGACATCATTGCGCCCAACCGCTCATGCACCGGTTTGGTATTGAAGGAACTGTGCGGGCCTCTTTCTCTTTCTATAATACAAAAGAGGAGATCGATGCGCTTGTGGCGGGGATCGAACGGGTTAAAGGCATGTTTTGATACAGATGAGAAAGCTGATTTACTACGTTAAGCAATATCCTTTTTCGTTGTTGGTGATAGCAACGGTGATCTACCTGTCGTTCTTTCATCCGCCTCAGTTGGATGATATCCCTCTTTTCCTCCATTTTGATAAAGTAGCCCATTTTTGTATGTATGGCGGAATGGCTGGCATGTTATGGCTGGAGTTCCTGTTGACCCACCATAAAGGAGGAATCCCTTACCGGCACGGTTTTGTGGGAGGAACCATTTGTCCCATCCTTTTCAGTGGCATGATCGAACTCCTGCAAGGTGCGATGACCGTTTACCGGTCGGGCGATTGGTTTGATTTTTTGGCGAATATGCTTGGGGTACTTACAGCAACGGCTATTGCGTGGTTCCTGATACGCCCCTGGATACAAAAACGTGCGCAAGCAACTAAAATCGGATAGATGCTTTTACCTTGCCTGTTACCTGGTCGGCTGGAAGCTGGCTGTGATGAAGCCGGACGCGGCTGCCTGGCTGGTTCTGTCTTTGCCGCCGCCGTGATCTTGCCCGCTGATTTTTGTTGCGAAGAACTGAACGACAGTAAACAACTGAGTGAGAAGAAACGATACGCCCTCCGGCCGCTGATCGAACAAGAGGCTGTCGCCTGGGCCGTGGGGATTGTTACGCCCGAAGAGATAGACCGCATTAATATCCTGAAAGCTTCTTTTCTGGCCATGCACCGGGCCATCGACCAGCTACACGTAAAACCGGAACACCTGCTGATTGACGGCAATCGCTTCACGCCCTATCCAGGGATCCCATATACCAACGTGATAAAAGGGGATGGAAAGTATCTCTCCATTGCAGCCGCTTCTGTTTTAGCTAAAACATACCGTGACGATTATATGGACGAACTGGCTGCTGTCCATCCCGGTTACGACTGGAAAGAAAACAAAGGGTATCCCACACGTGCCCATCGCGAGGCGATCCGTCGTTTAGGCATTACCCCCTACCATCGTAAGACATTTACGTTACTTCCGGAGCAGCTCACACTGGATTTTTAATTTCCTTTTGCCTGGAAAGCCAAGGCGTACATGCGCATTTGTTTGACCATCGATACCAGGCCGTTTGAACGGGTGGGAGAGAGGTGCTCGCGCAAACCGGTTTGTTCGATAAAATACAGGTCGGCATTGAGTATTTCCTGTGGGGTATGTCCGGACAAGACTTTGATTAGCAGGGATACAATCCCCTTTACGATCACGGCATCACTTTCTCCCCGGAAGATGATTTTCCCATCCACATAATCAGCTTGCAGCCATACACGGCTCTGGCAGCCATCAATCAGGTTATTTTCGGTTTTGTATTTCTCTGCCAACGTGGGAAGTTCGTTGCCTAATTCGATCAGGAGTGCATATCGATCCATCCAATCTTCAAAGGAAGTGAACTCTTCAATGATCTGATCTTGCATTTCGTTGATAGTCATGGGATGCGTTATTTGTAGATTACTTCCAGCACCGTTTGCCCTACTGCTTGCAGGGTTTCACGACTGATGTTTTCCATCGTATCATTCAGCGTATGCCAATAAGGAGCGAAGCCATGAACGCCATCCTGTTCCAGGCGGATAATGTCAATACTGGGAATACCACGGCCTTCGATCACAAACAGATGATCGTCGGTGATGGCTCCCGCTTCGGCATTAATAAAATACTTGCCGTAGCCCAGGTCACGGGCTGTTTTCCATACCTTCTCCACAATAGGGGCGGCATACTGCACTGAATACCCTTCTTTGAAGAACGTAGCGCCTTTGGAGCCTACCATATCGAGCAAGATACCATAATCGGCCTTGTAGTTGCGTACATGGGGGTTCTTTGCCCAAAAACGGGAACCGAGGCAATACCAGGTTTCCATACTGTTTGTCCTTGCGAAAGCGGGTTCGCCATAATCTTCCGCATCGAAAAAGATGATATCGATACCGATACCGGGAGCTTGCCGGTTGAGCTGGCGGGCTATTTCCAGCAAGACGCCTACGCCGCTTGCACCGTCATCTGCTCCGTCAATGGGCGTATGATGGTTGGCCGGATCCGGATCATGATCGGCATACGGACGTGTATCCCAGTGGGCAAACAGGAGTACCCGTTTTTTATTCTCCGGATTGTACGAACCAATGATATTACGAGCATTCAGCCGGGTGCCATCATAGGCGGTAAGGATTGTTTCCTGTACAAAAAGTTGGGCGCCGAATCGATTCAGCTCACCTATCAGGTAATCACCACAGGCCTTATGTGCATCCGAGTTAGGTACACGCGGACCAAAGCTAACCTGTTTGGCTACCTGTGCGTAGGCACTGTCGGCATTGAACTGAGGGGTGGAGGCGGCGGTGGCAGGCTTTATTTCTACGGTGGCAGTCTGGCCTTCGTTGGTACCTTTTTGTCCACACGACATACATGATACACTCAATGCGAGGATGAATAGATGCTTCATATATAAATAACAAGTTTCAAAGCGTTTTGTCTGCCGGAGTTTGAACGGTTGCCATCACGCGCAACAGATTGCCTCCCCATATTTTCCGTATATCTTCTTCTCCATACCCTTCTCCCAGCAGGCGGACGGTAATGTTGATCAACTCATTGGCGGCCCGGCAGCCAATCACTTCACCATCGCCATCGAAATCGGAGCCGATACCTACATGGTCTGTACCTACCAGTTTGACAATATGGTTGATGTGTTTGATTACACCTTGCAGGGAAGCCTTGTCAGGATTGGGATGGATAAATCCTTTATACAAACAAACCTGTACCACCCCTCCGTGTTTAGCCAGCGCAACAATCTGCTCATCCGTCAGGTTGCGGGGATGGTTACATAAGGCGCGGGCGGATGAATGCGAAGCGATAACGGGATGCCGGCTGGTCTTCAGTACATCATAGAAGGTGCTTTCTGCCGCATGCGATACATCGATCATCATACCCAGACGGTTCATTCCCATTACTACTTCTTTGCCAAAGGGGCTCAAGCCGTTCCACTCGTTCTGTCCTTTGGCCGAATCGCAGATATCATTGTCGCCATTGTGGCAAAGGGTGATGTAAGAAACGCCCATCTGCTTGAACATAGCCAGGTTTTTGAGCTCATTCCCTAATGCGTAGCCGTTTTCAATTCCCAGGAAGATCGCTTTTTTGCCTTCATGCTTCCATAAGACCGGATCGTGTGGCGTATAGGCGATCCCCATCCGTCCGGGATGCAGTTTTTCCTGTCGTTTCACTTCCGTCAGCCGCTCTACGGCATAGGCGGTGGCCGCTTTCAGCGATTGTTCGTCGCGTTCGCCCTGTGGAATATACGCCACCATAAAAGCGGCATCTATCAATCCTTCTTCCATCAGAGGCAGGTTCACTTTGCCACCTTCTTTCTTCCCCAGGTCGAATTGCGGGAAGATCATCGGAGTATCCGTATGTGAGTCTACGGTAAGGATGTTGCGATGTATTTCTTTGGCTTGCCGGAATAAGTCGGCGGCTGTTATCTGAAGCCGGAAGAGCGCTTGCATAAACGTATCGCCCTGTGGCGCCATGGCTTCGGGATGCCATTGCACGCTGAAGATACTTTTCTCCAGGTGTTCCATCGCCTCGTTGATCCCGTCGGCAGCCGTGGCCGTGGCGACAAATTCGGGCGCCACTTCCTTGACTGCCTGGTGATGGAACGAATTCACAAAAGCCTCTTTGTCCTGCAAGATAACCCGGAGCAGGGAGTGTACCGGTTCCAGCCGGATGGAATGCGACGCCTGTTCACGGGCCATCGCCTGGCTGTGTTTGATGCACGGCTGTGGATGTTGTGCATAGATATCCTGGTAAATGCTTCCGCCAAAGGCTACGTTTATCAGCTGGTGCCCGCGGCAAATACCCATTATCGGAATCTGGCGGTTGGAGGCAAGGCGGAGCAGGACCAGGTCGGATTCATCACGGAAGGGATCTACATCCTGCAGTTCACGGATAGGCTCTTCGTGGAGGTACAGCGGATTGATATCGCCACCCCCTGTCATGATCAGTCCGTCGAGGGTTGATACGATAGCAGTAAGCGCCGCGATATCGGTCATTACCGGGATCAGCACAGGGGTGCCTTCGGCATTCAGTACAGACTGGATATAGGTTTCTGCTATACACGTAAGCCCGTCTTTCCGGTTGGCAGAGATGCCGATCAGGGGAGGACGGTGACTGGCGTTAGCCGGTGTATAACTGTCCACTTCCCTGTACAAGGTTTCTATGTTCGGATGACGGACTTGCGTATGCATAACAGCATGTTTTTAGGCGTCGATATGTGCGTAGGTTGCGTTGTCTTCGATAAATTCACGACGCGGTCCTACGTCTTCACCCATCAGCATGGAGAAGATATTGTCGGCATCGATGGCATTATCGATCGTGATCTGTTTGAGGGTACGGTTTTCGGGGTTCATCGTTGTATCCCACAACTGATGGTCGTTCATTTCCCCCAAACCTTTGTATCGTTGCGTATGCACCTGGTTTTCGTTACCGGCGGCATACTTATCGATAAATAGCTGGCGTTGCTGTTCGGTCCAGCAGTATTCCTCCATTTTCCCCCGCTTGCACAGGTATAGGGGCGGTGTTGCCAGGTATACGTATCCATTGTCGATCAGCGCACGCATCTTACGGAAGAAGAACGTGAGGATCAGCGTAGCGATGTGGCTTCCGTCCACGTCGGCATCGGTCATGATGATCACTTTGTGATAGCGCAGTTTGTCGAGGTTCAATGCCTTCGGGTCTTCTTCCGTACCGATGGTAACGCCCATGGCGCGGAAGATATTCTGGATCTCTTCGCTTTCAAACACTTTATGTTCCATCGCTTTTTCCACGTTCAGGATCTTTCCGCGCAACGGGAGGATAGCCTGAAACAGCCGGTCGCGTCCCTGTTTGGCCGTACCGCCTGCCGAGTCCCCTTCGACGAGGAAGAGTTCGCAGATAGTGGCGTCTTTGGATGAACAGTCAGCAAGTTTACCCGGCAACCCTCCACCCGACAGCGGCGATTTACGTTGTACCAGTTCCCGTGCCTTACGCGCAGCATGGCGCGCTTGTGCAGCCAGGATCACTTTGTCTACAATAATCTTCGCTTCCCGCGGATGCTCTTCGAGGAAGTAGCCAAGGGCTTCGCCGATAGCTTGGTCTACAGCTCCGGTCACCTCACTGTTGCCGAGCTTGGTCTTTGTCTGTCCTTCAAACTGTGGTTCGGCTACTTTGATAGAGATCACAGCCGTGAGGCCTTCGCGGAAGTCGTCGCCCTGAATCTCCACTTTGGCTTTTTCGAGCAACTTGGAATCTTCGGCATATTTCTTCAACGTACGTGTCAGCCCGCGGCGGAAACCGGCGAGGTGTGTACCTCCTTCGATGGTGTTGATATCGTTTACGTAAGAGAATACGCTTTCGTTGTACGATGTATTGTAAGTCATAGCTACCTCTACCGGAATGCCTTGTTTTTCGGTAACGATATGGATCACGTCGTCTACCAGTTTTTCCTTCGAACGGTCGATGTAACGGACAAATTCTTTCAGCCCTTCGTCTGAGTGAAACAATTCGGTTTTATACGAACCGTCTTCTTTCTGCACCCGTTTGTCTGTCAATGTCAGGTTGATCCCTGCATTCAGGTAAGCCAGTTCGCGCAGGCGGGTAGCCAGTATCTCGTATTTGTATTCCAGCACGGTGAAAATAGAACCGTCGGGCTTGAATGTAATCGTTGTTCCGGTATCGGTAGCCGTACCTATAACCTGTACATCATGCAACGGTTTCCCTTGTGAGAATTCTTGCATGTGCAGTTGGCCTTCACGGCGTACCTCCGCTCTCAGGTAGGTAGACAATGCATTGACACAGGATACCCCCACGCCGTGCAAACCGCCGGATACTTTATAGGAGCCTTTATCAAATTTACCGCCGGCATGCAATACGGTCAATACTACTTCCAGCGCTGATCTTCCTTCTTTTTCGTGGAAGCCCACCGGGATACCGCGTCCGTCGTCAATAACGGAAATGGAATTGTCTTCATTAATTGTGACATGGATGTTTTTGCAAAAACCGGCTAATGCTTCGTCGATAGAGTTGTCTACAACTTCATACACTAAATGGTGGAGCCCCTTTTCGCTGATGTCGCCAATGTACATGGCCGGCCTTTTGCGTACAGCCTCTAACCCTTCCAATACCTGGATACTATCCGCAGAATACTCTCCGTTAGTGTTTCTGATCTCTTCACTCATACGTGATATTTCCTTTATGAATCAATAATTTCTCTGTTTCTGAAAAAGTTAACAAATATACTCAATATAATTGAGACGACGCTTGTATTAAGGTGTAAAAATCACAAAAATTCAGCCCGACGACAGCGTTGATTGGATCAATCCGGATAGTAGCAGCGCAAGCTTCGCGAGGCAGGCAGCTCTCGCTACCTGATCTTCACGCATGCGGAAGTCCCGGCAACAATCGCCCTCCTGTGCCCCAGGGAATCAACCCTTGCCTTCAGCCTTTCAGCAGGGGTGTAACTCTCTTGCTGTCAGCAGCTAAATCCTGAACCCTGACCCTTCAGTTATGCTTTCAGCCGGTTCAGCCGTATCCGGCTGTTTCCCGGACTGCCTTCCGGCAGGTTGATCGCCTTTTCTGACGAAACCGGCTGTATCTATCGTCGGCATCTGCAACAACTATTGTCGGGAATACGGAGTTCTATTTCCGGCATTATCAATACCTTTCCTTTTCACTGCTGTGAAGTCTTCTCCCCACTGCTGTGAAGTCATCTCTTCACTGCTGTGAAACGAATGCTTCACAGCAGTGAAAAGGATTCTTCAAAACAGTGGAACGGAATCCCCATCATTGTGGGATGAAAAGATCATTCAGATGACAACAACACATTATAAGGATGACAACAATACATTATATGGATGCTGCCGATAGAAAATTTAGCATACGATCCCTGAAAAAGGGCTGAAGGAAAGACTGAAGGGTGAGTATTCAGGCCTTAACCGCTGATAGCAAGAAAGTTACACCTCCTCTGAAAGGCTGAAGGCAAAGTGTTATACCCTGGGAGGAATGAAGGAC
>JAVBUH010000010.1:0-40734 GCA_031555505.1 Tannerellaceae bacterium | reverse complement strand
GGATCCACCTCTTCCCATTCCGAACAGAGAAGTTAAGCCCGGCCACGTCGATGGTACTGCGTAAGTGGGAGAGTAGATAGCTGCCGTTTTAAGAAAGAGCCGGTTTTCCGAAAGGGAGACCGGCTTCTTTGTTTTTATTTTTTACCTTTGTGCATCAAGTGTTCAACTATATGGCAAGTATTTATGAATCCCGGCAGCGGTTCAAACTGATTTTTATTATTGGAGCTACACTGATAGCAGTTGCTTCTTTGGTAGTTTCGGATATGCTGGTGAAGAATCTTGCTGCGGAAGAACGGCAAAAGATGGAGATATGGTCGGATGCCACCCGGGTAGTGACCAGTGATGATACCAGCCTGAATATGAAACTGATCCTTCGTGTGTTGGAAGGAAATACCTCTATCCCTGTTATTTTGTGGAGCGAAAAGCAAGGAATTATCCAGTATAACAATATCATTTTGCCGGAAAATGATCCCGAACGTTTTTTAGAAAGAAAACTGCAGGTGCTGAAGGCTAAGAATCCGCCGGTAATGGTGGAACTGGAGGACGGTGAGATACAATATTTATATTATGACGATTCGATCATTCTGAAACGTCTGAATATGTATCCCTATATCCAATTGGCAGTGGTGTTCATCTTTATCCTGATCGCTTTTCTGGCATTGTCCAGTACAAAGAAAGCCGAACAAAATAAAGTCTGGGTAGGACTTTCTAAGGAAACGGCACATCAGTTGGGAACCCCTATTTCTTCGCTGATGGCCTGGATGGAATACCTGAAGGCTAAGGAGATAGATCCCGGGCTGCTGAATGAAATGGAAAAGGATGTGGCCCGGCTGGAAACTATTGCCGAGCGTTTTTCCAAGATCGGTTCCAACCCCGATCCGGTGCCGGTAAATATCAGTCAATCGTTGCAGCAGGCATTGGACTATATGAGGACGCGAATATCGTCTAAAGTAAAAATCAGCCTGGATGTTCCTGAATACCCTGTACTGGTGTTGATGAACGAATCGTTGTTTGCCTGGGTGATTGAAAACCTGACCAAGAATGCGGTAGATGCGATGGAAGGGCAGGGGGAAATCCTATACGAGATTAAAGCGCGTGACAAAGTAGTGTGTATCGATGTGACCGATACCGGCAAGGGTATTCCCAAATCCAAGTTCAAGGATATCTTTAATCCCGGCTATACCACTAAGGAAAGGGGCTGGGGTTTAGGCTTGTCGCTGGTGAAGCGTATTATCGAATCGTATAATAAAGGTAAAATATTTGTACAGCGTTCCGAAATAGGTAAAGGAACTACTTTCCGCATCGAGCTTACGAAGTATAGGGGGTAACCTCACTTTGTCGAAAAATAACGATAGAGTTGTTGCAATTGTAATATGTTTTTTTGTACCTTTGCAAGGTTTTTACACTAAAAAGGCTTTGGGGAAATTTAATTTATATAAGATAGATTTGAAAAACCTCACTCCAGGTACGCATACGTTTGAGTATTTCTTGGAGAATAAGTTTTTTATGGACATCGACGGCGATCAGGTACAGAAGGGAAAAGTGAAAGTATCCCTGACAGTTAAGCGTTCGTCAATGATGTTTGAAATGAGCTTCCAGTTGGAAGGTGTGGTGATGGTTCCCTGTGATCGTTGTTTGGACGATATGGAGATTCCCGTTGAAACCCAAAACAGGCTGGTAGTGAAGTTTGGCAAAGAGTATGCCGAAGAAAGCGACGAAGTGGTGGTCATACCCGAGGATGAAGGCTCGATCAATCTGGCCTGGTTCCTGTACGAATTTGTGGCCTTGTCTATTCCGATGAAGCATGTACATGCACCGGGAAAATGTAACAAGTCCATGTCGTCTAAGCTGAAAAAGCATACAGCCCGGAGTGGAGATTCGGATGAAGAATTCGAAGAAGACGGAGGAGATGATTTTGTAGCCGATGAATCGGACGATAATTCCGCTTCAGACCCACGTTGGGATGCCCTAAAGGGCTTGATGGAGAATGAATAATAACTAAATAAATTAAAAAATGGCACATCCTAAAAGAAGACAAGGTAAAGCAAGAACAGCCAAAAGAAGAACACACGACAAGGCTGTGGTTCCTACAATGGCTATCTGCCCGAACTGCGGGGCATGGCACCTTTATCACACCGTATGCGGTGAGTGCGGCTATTACAGAGGCAAGTTGGCAATTGTAAAAGAAGCCGCCGTATAAGGTTTGTCAATTCCCTTTCACAGGTTTGATGGACAAAAAATAGCCCTAAAAGTAGTTTTAGGGCTTTTTTTTAATCTGTAGGCCTGATGTCTTTAATGATAATTTATAAGTTATGGAAAGAATAAATGCGGTTATTACGGGTATTGGAGGGTATGTACCGGAAGATGTGATCACCAATGCCGACATTGAAAAACTGGTAGATACTTCCGACGAATGGATCACTACCCGGGTGGGGATCAAAGAGCGTCGGGTATTGAAAGGAGAAGGTAAAGGATTGTCTTTTATGGCCATCCGTGCCGTGAACGAATTGCTGGCGAAGACCGGAGTAAAACCGGAAGACGTAGATGCAATCATCTGTTCTACATCGACATCTGACTATGGTTTTCCTACCACTGCTTCTCTCATTGCGCATGAAGCCGGTTGTGTGAAAGCTTTGGCATTCGATATGCAGGCAGCCTGTTCCGGTTTTATTTATGGATTGGAAACCGGTACCAATTATATTCGTAGCGGACAATATAAGAAAGTAGTGGTGGTAGCCGGCGACAAGATGACGGCTATTACCGATTATACCGACCGTAACACCGCTCCGCTGTTTGGCGACGGTTGTGCGGCTGTGATGCTTGAACCAACCACAGAACAGTATGGTGTACTTGACAGCATCCTGCGTACGGACGGCGTAGGGATTGATCATCTGCATATGAGAGGGGGCGGCTCAGCCTACCCCGCATCCTACGAAACAGTGGATAAGCACATGCACTATGTGTATCAGGACGGTAAATTCGTCTTCAAATATGCAGTTTCCTATATGGCCGACGTGGCTGCCGAATTGGTGGAGCGCAACGGACTGAAAAACGAGCAGGTAGATTGGGTGGTGCCTCATCAGGCTAATCTGCGTATCATCGATGCCGCTGCACGGCGTCTCGGTGTGCGCGACGACCAGGTGATGGTTAACATTCAGAAATACGGCAATACAAGCGCCGGCTCCATCCCTCTTTGCCTTTGGGAATGGGAAGAAAAACTGAAAAAGGGTGACAATCTGATCCTGGCCGCTTTCGGTGCAGGGTTTACGTATGGCGCCGTTTACATGAAATGGGGATATGACGGGAAAAAAGCATAAATCAGGATTTGTCAATATCGTAGGAAATCCGAACGTAGGAAAGTCTACGCTGATGAACCGGCTGGTGGGAGAACGTATCTCCATTATCACGTCGAAGGCGCAGACTACGCGCCACCGGATCATGGGTATCGTGAATACTGAAGATATGCAGATCGTGTACTCGGATACGCCGGGTGTCCTGCAGCCTAATTATAAGTTGCAGGAGTCAATGCTTACTTTTTCCAAATCGGCATTGGGTGATGCCGATATATTAGTATATGTAACCGATACGGTAGAGAAGACAGACAAAAACGAGGCGTTTCTCCAGGCTGTACAACGGGTAGAGTATCCGGTGTTATTGCTGATTAATAAGATAGACCTTACCAATCAGGCCGAACTGGAGAAAATGGTGGATAGCTGGAAAGAGTTGCTTCCAAAAGCGGAGATTATCCCTGTTTCTGCCTTGTCTAATTTCAATATCGATTATGTGAAGCACCGGGTGGAGCAACTAATGCCCGAATCGCCTCCTTATTTTGAAAAGGATGCATTGACGGACAAACCGGCTCGTTTCTTCGTGACGGAGATTATCCGGGAGAAGATCCTGCTGTATTATCAGAAGGAGATACCGTATGCTACCGAAGTGGTGGTGGAGCTGTTCAAGGAGGCGGAAGAACTGATCCATATAAAAGCGCTCATTATTGTAGAGCGTGACACCCAGAAAGGAATTATTATCGGTCATGGCGGCCAAGCCTTGAAGAAAGTAGGCGCCATGGCTCGTAAGGACATCGAACGTTTCTTCGGGAAGAAGGTTTTTCTGGAGATGTTCGTGAAAGTAGAGAAAGACTGGCGTAACCGTGACAGCTTACTGAAAAGCTTTGGTTACCAGTTGGATTAATAACACAAACAACGGGAAATCAATATGGGAAATTTAGTTGCTATCGTGGGGCGCCCCAACGTAGGAAAATCCACCTTGTTCAATCGGCTCACCAGTACCCGGCAGGCGATTGTGAATGAAGAGGCGGGTACTACCCGCGATCGTCAGTACGGTAAAGTAGATTGGACGGGCAAAGAGTTCTCCATCGTGGATACAGGTGGCTGGGTAGTCAATTCGGAAGATGTATTTGAAGAAGAAATCAACAAACAGGTACAGATTGCGATTGAAGAAGCGGATCTGATCCTCTTTGTGGTAGATAATATGAATGGGCTTACTGACCTGGATATGGACGTGGCCTCTATTCTGCGCCGTTCAAAGAAGCCGGTGGTGGTGGTTGCTAACAAAGCCGATACATTTGAGATGCACGCTGCTTCGGCTGAATTTTATTCACTGGGGTTGGGTGATCCATACTGTGTGTCGGCCATCAACGGTTCATCTACCGGTGATTTATTAGACAAGATCGTGGAAGTACTGCCTGAAGAAAAGGAGGAAGAGCTGGAGGAAGAGTTGCCGCGCATTGCTGTGGTAGGCCGTCCGAACGCTGGAAAGTCGTCGTTGATCAATGCCTTTATCGGTGAAGAGCGTCATATCGTAACTGATATTGCCGGCACCACACGCGATTCTATCTATACCCAATATAATAAGTTCGGTTTGAACTTCTACCTTGTAGATACCGCCGGTATCCGTAAGAAAGGGAAAGTAAACGAAGACCTGGAATATTATTCCGTGATTCGTTCGATCCGGGCCATTGAAAATGCCGATGTATGTGTGCTCATGCTCGATGCTACGCGTGGGATCGAGAGCCAGGATCTGAACATCTTCTCCCTGATCCAAAAGAATCGCAAGGGACTGGTGGTCTGTGTCAATAAGTGGGACCTGGTGGAAGATAAGAGCCAGAAGGTGATCACCACTTTTACCAACGCCATCCGTGAGCGGTTGGCTCCGTTTACCGACTTTCCCATCATCTTTATTTCGGCATTGACTAAACAGCGTATCTTCAAGGTGCTTGAAACGGCGAAGGAGGTATACGAAAACCGGAAGAAACGGGTTTCTACTGCCAAGCTCAATGAGGTGATGCTGCCTATTATCGAGAACTATCCTCCACCTGCATGGAAAGGCAAATATATCAAAATCAAATACATCACCCAACTTCCTGCAGGTAGTGTGCCTTCGTTTGTGTTTTTCTGTAACCTTCCTCAATGGATCAAAGAGCCCTACAAGCGCTTCCTTGAGAATAAGCTGCGCGAGAACTGGGACTTCAACGGTACACCGATCAATATCTATGTGAGGGAGAAATAAAACTTACTAATCACTACCAGGTGCTTTGCCTGATGAAATAATTCCTGTATATGGGGCTATTAATTTTTGCCCATTATGCAGGAATTTTTTTATTTGCTTGTATCTTTGCGGGCATAAAACACCAAACACATTCTTATGTCAATCTCCCGTTTTAATGCAGTAGAGAAGGCGTCGAACCGCAAGGCCGTATTTGCCGCTATTCCCGACCAGAAAGTGTCCGAGTATTTCGGCGAGAACGTTTTCAACCGCAAAGCGATGCAAAAGTACCTTTCGCAGGAAACGTATAAAGCGCTCACTCATGCCATTGATAACGGTATTCCCATCGATCGCGAATTTGCCAACCATGTAGCTGCCGGTATGCGGATGTGGGCCCTCGAAAAGGGGGTGACGCATTATACACACTGGTTCCAGCCGTTGACCGACGGGACGGCAGAAAAGCATGACGCTTTTGTGGAAATGTCTAACGGCGGCGGGATGATCGAGGAGTTCAGCGGCAAACTGCTTGTGCAGCAGGAACCCGACGCCTCCAGTTTCCCCAGCGGCGGTTTGCGAAATACGTTCGAGGCCCGCGGCTACTCGGCCTGGGATCCTTCTTCGCCTGCCTTTATTGTGGATGATACATTGTGTATTCCTACTGTTTTCATTGCTTACACGGGAGAAGCGCTCGACTTTAAGACGCCGTTGATCCGTTCCATCGAAGCCTTGAACAAAGCGGCAGTTGATGTCTATAAATACTTTGACGAAGACGTACATAAAATAACGACTTACCTTGGTTGGGAGCAGGAGTATTTCCTGGTGGATGAAGATCTTTACTCGGCTCGTCCCGACCTTTCGCTTACCGAGCGTACACTGCTCGGCCATGAGAGTGCCAAGAATCAGCAGCTCGACGACCATTATTTCGGTTCTATCCCTACCCGCGTGCAAGAATTTATGAAGCACCTCGAAGTAGAGTGCTATCGTCTGGGTATCCCGGTGAAGACGCGTCATAATGAGGTGGCTCCTAATCAGTTTGAGCTTGCTCCGATCTACGAAGAATGTAACCTAGCCAACGATCATAACCAGTTGCTTATGTCGCTGATGAAACGTATCGCCCGCCATCATAACTTCCGCGTGCTGTTGCACGAAAAGCCGTTTAGCGGGGTGAATGGTTCAGGCAAGCACTGTAACTGGTCCATGGGCACCAATACGGGTGTCAATCTCTTCTCTCCGGGAAAGAACCGGGAAGACAACCTGCGCTTCATCACCTTTGTGGTCAATACCATTATGGCTGTTTACAAGCATAATGCATTGCTAAAAGCCAGTGTAGCCTCGGCTACCAATGCTAACCGACTGGGAGCGAATGAAGCGCCGCCGGCCATTATCTCCACTTTCCTCGGTACGCAGATCACCGAAATTCTGAACAAGCTTGAAAACAGTACAAGCGAGGATGCCATCGTGGTAGACGACAAGAAACGTCTCTCGCTTGGCTTTGGGCAAATACCCGAACTGTTGCTCGATAATACGGATCGCAACCGTACTTCGCCCTTTGCTTTTACCGGAAACCGCTTTGAGTTCCGTGCCCCTGGCGCCTCGTCTAACTGTGGCGCGGCCATGTTGGCTTTGAATTCGGCTGTTGCCCATCAGTTGCTGTTGTTCAAGAAAGAGGTGGAAACGTTACGTGCCGGTGGTAAAAGTCAGGAAGTGGCCATCTTTGAGGTGCTGAAAGCGTATATCAAAGAATCCAAATCCATCCGTTTCGATGGCAATGGCTACAGCGACGAGTGGCGGGAAGAGGCTATCCGTCGCGGCTTGGATTGTGAAACAAGCATCCCCTTGCAGTACGACGCATACCTGAAACCCGCAACTATCCGGATGTTCAGTGAAACAGGCGTGCTCAGTAAAATTGAACTGGAAGCCCGCAATGAGGTGAAGTGGGAAATGTATATTAAGAAGGTACAGATCGAAGCCCGTGTGCTGGGTGATTTGTCACTCAACCATATCATCCCTGTAGCCATCCGCTACCAGTCGATGCTGCTGGATACGATCACCAAACTGAAAGAAGCCTTCAGCGAAGGAGAATACAATGAACTGTCGCACGAGCCGCGTTACCTCATCCGGAAGATTGCCGGACATATCTGCGCGGTGACCAAGAAAGTAGACGAGATGATCGAAGCCCGCAAACGCGCCAACCGTATCACCGACTACCGTGAAAAGGCCATTGCTTATCATGATACTGTAGCCCCTTATCTGGATGATATCCGCAACCACATAGACGATCTGGAACTGATGGTGGACAATCAGATGTGGCCGTTGCCTAAATACCGTGAACTGTTGTTTATGCGTTGAAAGGCTTTATCAGGCTTTAACTGAATCATAAAAAGAGGGCGCTCCGCAGCTGCGGGACGCCCTCTTTTTTAGTAGGTGAAGGTGCTCTTATCAGAAGGTCAGCACGATCTCGTCACCTAGTTGCAACTCCACTGTCAGTGTGCCGTTTGTTACCGGGAAAGAGACCGCTTTGTCGTTTTTGCGGATTTGCATATTGGCCGAGTTAGCAGGAAGTTTGATGGTGAAAGTTCCCGGGATGGTAGCTTTGAGGCTGGCTTCTGTGAGGAGGCCATTCGCCCATTTGGCACCTGTTTCGCCTCCACCACGTACTTTGAGACCGCTGAAGTTGCCCGATTCCCAAGCCGAAGGCAGGGCCGGCAGATAGTCGATCTGTCCTGTCTGACATTGAACCAGCATTTCAGCCATACCGGCAGTTCCACCAAAGTTTCCATCGATCTGGAATGGCGGATGTCCGCAGAAGAGGTTGGGGTATGTGCCGCCGCCTTTGGCATAGTTGGTTCCTTTGTCTACGCAGGGATAGAGCAGGTCGCAAAGCAGTTTGTAGGCATGGTTCCCATCGTGCAGGCGCGACCAGAAGCTGATCTTCCACGCCATTGACCAACCAGTGCTCTTATCGCCTCGTGTTTCCAGTGATTTACGGGCGGCGGCAGCCAGTTCGGGGGTATGCTCAAGGGTGATCTCGTTGCCTGGATACAATCCATACAGATGAGAAACGTGGCGATGTGTCGGTTCTGCTTCTTCGTAGGGTTCGAGCCATTCCATGATACGTCCGTCGTTGCCGATGGTGGTGGGCATCAGGCGGGCGCGTTTGGCATCGAGCGTGGCGGTAAAAGCAGTATCAATGCCCAGGATGCCGGCGGCTTCGATGGTATTGGTAAAGAGTTCGCGCAGTATCTGGTTGTCCATTGTAGAACCGGCACAGATGCTGACGGTGTTGCCGTTGGGCATCCGGTAAGTGTTCTCGGGCGAGGTGGTAGGTGCAGTCACCAGATAGCCGTTGCGCGGGTCTTCTACCAGCATATCCACAAAGAAGAGGGAGGCTTCTTTCATCACCGGGTAGACATCGGCCAGGTATTGTTTGTCCAGTGTATATTGGTAATGGGTATAGAGATGTTCGCACAACCAGGCGGCGGAGGTATTGGTGGCGCCCCAGGACGGATGTTCGCCCGGTGCGGTAAATTCCCACACATTGCCAAGGATATGCGTCACCCAGCCACGGGCGTTATAATACGTTTTGGCCGTGCGTTGTCCGCTCTGTACCTGTTGCTTGGTCCATTCTATGAGCGGAAGATGCAGTTCGGAGAGGTTGGTTACTTCGGCTGGCCAGAGGTTCATTTGCAGGTTGATATTCAGGTGATAGTCGCCGTTCCAGGGAGTATGGATAGTATTGCACCAGAGGCCTTGCAAGTTGGGCGGGAGTAGTCCTACGCGGGTAGAGGAGATCAGCAGGTAACGGCCGAGTTGGAAATACAGGGCAGCCAGTGACGGGTCGTTGTGATCAGCAGCGAATGCATGCAGCCGCTCATCCATGGGCAGAGATTCGCGGCCCGACGAGCCCAGGTCTACATGGACCCGTCCAAATAGCTTGCGGTAGGCGGCGATGTGTTCTTTTTTCAGCGCGGCATAGTCTTTTTTGCCGGCTTTGTCCAGGAGGGAGGAGAGTTGGCGCTCATAATCGTCTTTGACAAAATAGTTTGTGGCGAGGCTCACCAGGACAATTGCTTCATCGGCATCCGCTACGGCCAGTCCGGCATCGGAGGCTTTCAACTCGCCCCCTTTCGGAAGAAGGATACGGACACGGGCGGCAAACTGCATACCCTTTGCCTCCAGTGTATCTACGCCGTCGGGCAGGCGGCCGCGTAGCAGGAGGTCGTTGCCATCGACTGAAACGGTTACGTGTTCGGGGCGGTTCATGCCTACGGTGAAGTGCAGCGCTTTTTCTGTATCAGCCGTGAGCCGGATCACACCCAGGTCGTGGCTGAACGAAGTGAAGCTTTCGCGTGTATAGTGTGTCTCTCCTTTCTTGAAAGCCACCGAGGCGATTGCGTCATTGAGGCTAAGTGCCCGGCGGTAATCGGCCAATACGCCGGTTGGGTTGGGATACCTGTAATCGAATGTAAGATTACTAAAAATCTGATAACTGCCGTAAGGCACATTGGCGCCGTCGCCATAGCCACTGCCTACGCCTTTGCACACAAAGGTTTCGTACATCAAGGCCTGTGCTTCATCATTCCGTCCTTCAAACAGCAGTTGGCGTATACTTTTAAGAGAAGCCTGGGCCAACGGATTGTCGGCATCCTGCCGGCTTCCGGACCAGAGGGAGATATCGTTCAGCACCACTACTTCTTTTTCTATGCCGCCATCGGGCATCATACCGATACGACCGTTTCCGAGCGGGAAGGTTTCTTCCCACATCCTGGCAGGTTGGTTGAAGTGGAAAGACAGTTCTTTTTCCGGTTGACTGGTTGCCGGATCACAACTTGTGAACGACAGGGACAGGAATGCCAGTAACGAGCATATCAGGCTATTATATTGTGTATTTTGCATATTTTCTCAGGTATCAGTATCTATATTTTAGAAACTCTGCATATCGCACAGCCGCTTGTAGTAGCCGTCGAGGGCAAGAAGTTCTTCGTGCCGGCCACGCTCCACGATCAGGCCCTCGTGCATGACGCAAATGATGTCGGCGTTCTTGATCGTCGACAGGCGATGGGCGATCACTACGGTGGTACGGTTGCGCATCAGGTTTTCGAGTGCGTCTTGTACCAGGCGCTCGGATTCGGTATCGAGGGCCGACGTGGCTTCGTCGAGGATCAATATGGGCGGATTCTTGAGGATGGCGCGGGCAATGCTGATGCGTTGGCGTTGTCCGCCGGAGAGCTTGCCGCCGCGGTCGCCAATGTTGGTGCGGTAACCATCGTCGGTAGCCATAATAAAGTCGTGGGCGTTGGCAATACGCGCCGCTTCTTCCACTTGCTGCTGGGTGGCATTGTCTACGCCGAAGGCGATATTGTTGAAGAAGGTATCGTTGAAGAGGATCGCTTCCTGGTTTACGTTGCCCATCAGGCTGCGAAGGTCGTACAAGGTGGCATCACGCACATCGGTGCCGTCTACTGTGATGGCGCCCTTGTCTACATCGTAGAAGCGGGGGAGGAGGTCTACCATGGTGCTCTTGCCTGATCCCGACTGACCTACCAGCGCCACGGTCTTCCCTTTCGGTATCTCGAGGTTGATGCCTTTCAGCACCCAGTCGTTCTGGTAGCGGAACCATACATCGTTGTAGCTGATCTTTCCTGCCAGCGCAATCGGCTTCGGCTGCGCCGGATTGGTAATATTTGTTTCGGCGGTAAGTATCTTGTCAACACGCTCCATGGAAGCCAGCCCTTTCTGGATAGCATAGGAGGCTTTACTCAGGTCTTTAGCCGGGTTGATGATGCTGTAGAAGATCACCAGGTAGTAGATAAAGGTAGATGCGTCGATCGAACTGTTGTTGCCCAGGATCAGGGTCCCGCCATACCAAAGCACGATGGCGATCGTGGCTGTACCGAGGAATTCGCTCATCGGGTGCGCCATCTGCTGGCGGCGGTAGATGCGGTTGGTGATGCGGCGAAACTCTTCGTTGGAGCGTTCGAACCGGTCTTGAATCTTCTTCTCTGCATTGAAGGCCTTGATGATGCGCAGTCCGCTCAGCGTTTCTTCGATCTGGCTCATGAGGAGGCCCCATTGTTGTTGTCCCTCCAGCGATTTGCGCTTCAGCTTCTTGCCCACCTGCCCCATCAGATAGCCGGCCAGGGGCAGAAGGATGAGTACGAAGACGGTAAGCTGCCAACTGATCACGATCATACCTATAAGATAGATCAGGATCAGTATCGGGTTCTTGAAGAGCATGTCGAGCGACGACATGATCGAAGTCTCGATTTCATTCACGTCGCCCGATACGCGGGCAATGATATCCCCTTTGCGTTCTTCGGAGAAGAAACCGAGAGGAAGTTGGGTGATCTTGCGGTTGATCTGGTTGCGTATGTCGCGCACCACGCCGGTACGGATCGGTATCATGGTGAAGAAGGCCATATACATGGTGGCCACTTTCAGGAATGTCATCACTACCAGGAAGAGGCCGAGCACGATTAGGGTGATAGATCCGCCTTGAGTCTCAATCAGGTTGCTCACATACCAGAAAAAGTTGTTTTTCAACATCTCCGGCAACGCTTTCCAGGCATCCCACGACAGCGGATTGAAGGCTATATCCATATAGCTGTACACTGTCGTATCCAGCTTGAATAGCAGGTTCAGGATCGGTATGATCAGTGCAAAGGAGAAGAGGTTCAGGATAGCCGACAGGATGTTGAACACGATGTTCAGCACCAGGTATTTCTTATAAGGAGGCACAAAGCGCCTGAGTACGCGTATAAAATCTTTCATGATCCGATGATAAGTCCGTATTGCTTTTGAGGCCGCAAGGTACGGATTATCCGGGGAAAAGACGACGAATGAGAGGGCTTTATTTGACATTTTGACATAATGATATTTTGTACATGGCATGCCGTATTTATAGCTTTCAGCTCCCGTGCTTATGAAAGATACTGCAGCCAGGAAGGAAAGATACATGTTAACTATGGTTGTGAAGGTTTGAGCCTTTCCGTAACCGCAAATGGGCGAAGAAAGGACAATGCCCCGCATGTGACATGTGGCGTTATTGCGAAGGGAACGGGATGCATTTGTATGATGATAACGGTAATCTTCTGCTCTGTCATTACAAACGAATCCGGTAAAAGACGTATCTTTATCCCCGGAGCCGAATCGGACCGATTCTATTTAACTAACTAAACGACACATATACATGAAAAAGACAATCATGCTTTGTACCCTGTTGGCATGGGGCTTCTCCGCCACAGCACAACATGCCGGCCAACTCCGGCCGGGCGATTTCACGGAACTGACAGATACCAAGCCTTTCGACAGTAAGGACGTATGGAACCGGATGCCGCAAACTGTCCAGTTCAGTTGGACCACTACCGACGTACGCTATCCGAAACGGAGTATCCCGCACGTACAGAAAACTACCCGCTGGCAAACAAAAGCCTGGAAGGGTGAACGGGTAAATGCCCAGGCGTTGATCTGGACCAAACGTGACATTGTAGATGCCACCCTCACGGTGAGTGATCTCCGGAATGGATCGTCTGTGATCCCGGCATCGGCTGCCACTGCCTCTTTCATGCGGTATGTGATGACGGACGAATTGAGCAAAGACGGCTCTACCGGTTGTGGGCATCGCGAAAATAAGGCCGACTGGGACTCTTCCCTGGTGGCCGATATGCTCGATATCCTCCCCTTGCACGATATACAGGCCTGCACTACGCAGCCGGTATGGCTCACTATCCGCGTGCCGCGCGACGTGAAAGCCGGTACCTATAAGGGAACGCTAACGGTTTCGGGCAAAAGCTTCGCTCCGATGACCCTGCAGGTAGCAGTGGATGTGCTGAACCGCACGTTGCCCGAACCGAAAGAGTGGGCTTTCCATCTGGATTTTTGGCAAAACCCGTATGCCGTGGCCCGGTATTATAATGTCCCCCTCTGGAGCAAAGAACACTTCGATGCCATGCGCCCGGTGATGAAGATGCTGGCCGATGTGGGACAGAAGGTAATCACTACTACCATCATGTACAAACCCTGGGCCGGACAAACGCAGGATCATTTTGACAGTATGGTGGGGAAGACAAAGAAGCTCGACGGCTCGTGGGAATACGACTATACCGTGTTCGATAAGTGGGTGGAGTTTATGATGAACGAGATCGGTATCGACAAACAGATCAATTGCTACACGATGATCCCCTGGGCGCTCAGCTTCGATTATTACGATCAGGCTACCAGCCGTGTACTGTATGTGGAAGCCAAGCCGGGCGATGCTTTGTATGATACCTACTGGGGTACCTTCCTCAAAGACTTTGCCCGTCACCTGAAACAAAAGGGCTGGTTTGAAAAGGCCGTTATATCCATGGATGAGCGCGGATTGGAACCGATGATGGAAGCGATCAAAGTGATCAAAAAGGCCGATCCCGACTTCAAAATATCGCTGGCAGGTAGCTATCATAAAGAAATTGAAGCCGACCTGTACGACTATTGCCTGGCTTACGGGCAGAACTTTACGCCCGAAGAAAAGGCCCGTCGCGCGAAGGAAGGGAAGATCAGTTCCGTTTATACCTGCTGCGCCGAACCGCTTCCCAACTTCTTCACCTTCTCTCCTCCGGCCGAAGCTACCTGGACGATCTGGCATGCTGCCGGCGGCAACTACGATGGCTATCTCCGTTGGTCTTTCAATGCCTGGAATTTGGATCCGTTGCGTGACACCCGTTTCCGCACCTGGGCTGCCGGCGATTGCTTTATGGTTTATCCCGGCCCGCAACCCGGTACCATCCGTAGCAGTCTGCGCTTCGAGCGAATCGCCGAAGGTGTGCAGGATATGGAGAAGATTCGCCTTCTCCGCGAAGAGTTCACCGCCAAAGGACAGCACGCCAAGCTGGATAAGCTGAACCAAACGGTTGCCCGCTTCGTACCCGACCAACTCACACCGGATAATGCCGCCGAAATGGTGAATGCCGCCCGCAAGGTATTGAACAGTTTCTGATCAATAGTGGTTTTGACAGGAGAGTGACAGGAGAGTGACAGCAGGATAGAAAACAGCCTCTGCTGTCACTGTAACTCATTGACCAACTGAAGAAAGTGACAAGGTGAAGGCAATTCCCGTGTAAGAAGTTATAGCAGATGGATGCCCACTGCAAGGTGGGTTTTAGCGCTGTTCCTGCCGATGAAATGACCAGATGCCGGACTTGCTCAAACGAGGCCTGCGCCTCACTTCCGCGAGGCCTGCGCCTCACACCCCCTGAGGCCTGCGCCTCGACCAAGTGAGGCGCAGGCCTCATTCAAGTGAAGCGTGCGTGTAGATACCACTGGTGGAACGGCCGGTTTTCAATCAGCAATATGGGCCATCCAAATCACCATCGTCTTCGAAAAAAAAGATCATACTGTTCGAAAACGAAGATTATGAAGATCCTAAACGAACATTACGACGATCGTTTTGGTTCGTCATTATCTTTTTTGTGGCGATTACGGGATTGTAACATCTTCCTTATCGAATGCTTACAAGCTGCAAATCGGAGCAATGTTGAAATGATTGCCGCTCCACAAGTTGACGGGTTGATCCTGGAAAGCCTACTTAAAATGAAAAATGGAGCTGCCTCGACTTTTGAGACAGCCCCTTTTCGTATCGTGCAAAAAGCAGGTGGTTTACAATAAACTCCAGGTTACTGTCAAGCCGGCCATTACGATAGCCACCATACTCATCAGCTTGATGAGGATGTTGAGGCTTGGGCCGGATGTGTCTTTGAACGGGTCGCCCACGGTGTCGCCCACGACGGTGGCTTTGTGGACTTCACTGCCCTTACCGCCATGATTACCTTCCTCTACGTGCTTTTTTGCATTGTCCCAGGCGCCACCGGCATTGGCCATGAAGATGGCCAGTACGAAGCCGGTACTCAGACCGCCGATCAGCAGACCCATTACACCTGTTACACCAAAGATAATTCCCGTAAAGATCGGAGCAATGATGGCCAGTATGGAAGGAACAACCATTTCGCGTTGAGCGCCTTTGGTGGAGATTTCTACGCAGCGGGCATAGTCGGGTTCACTCTCACCGGTGAGGATGCCTTTTATTTCGCGGAACTGGCGACGTACTTCTTCCACCATACTGCCGGCGGCACGGCCTACGGCATTCATCGTCAGACCGCAGAACATAAAGGCCATCATGGAGCCGAGGAATACACCGGAAAGTACTTTCGGATTCATCAGCGTCACATCGTAATAGTACATGAAGTCTACGAAAGAAGCCTTGGCTGTTTCCAGTACACGGCCGTCGGCCAAGGCTATCGTGCTTTCTCCGAGACGGATCAAACCGATCTTGATCTCTTCCACGTAGGATGCCAATAAGGCCAGACCTGTAAGCGCGGCCGAACCGATGGCAAAACCTTTACCGGTAGCGGCTGTTGTGTTTCCCAGTGAATCCAGTGCATCGGTACGTTTACGTACTTCCTTACCCAAACCAGCCATTTCGGCGTTACCCCCGGCATTGTCGGCAATTGGTCCGTAAGCATCCGTGGCCAGGGTGATCCCCAGCGTGGAGAGCATACCTACAGCAGCGATACCGATGCCGTAAAGTCCCATGCCTACATTGTTGAAATCGAATCCGGAAGCGAACATGAACGACAGGATGATGCCAACAACTACGGCTACAACCGGGATGGCTGTAGACAACATACCCAGGCCCAATCCGGAGATGATTACAGTGGCGGGACCGGTTTTGCCCGATTCGGATACCCGTTGGGTGGGCTTATACGATTGCGAAGTATAATATTCGGTAGCCTGACCGATCACTACCCCTACCAGCAAACCTACGATCACAGAACCGCTGATCCATTGCCAGTTTTCGATCCCTAACAGATACAGGATCACAAACGTAGCAACAGCTATCAACACTGAACTCAGGTTAGTGCCTACTGCTAATGCCTTGAGCAGGCTCTTGATATTGGCATCCTCTTTGGTACGTACGGCAAAGATCCCGATAATTGAAAGGATAATACCCACAGCAGCAATCAACATCGGAGCAACAATGGCTTTATATTGTGATTCGATATTGCCTGATCCTACAAAGGCAGCAGCGCCCAGCGCAGCAGTAGCCAGGATGGAACCGCAATACGATTCGTACAGGTCGGCACCCATTCCGGCAACGTCGCCCACGTTGTCGCCCACGTTGTCGGCAATAGTGGCCGGGTTGCGCGGGTCGTCTTCCGGAATACCGGCTTCTACCTTACCTACCAGGTCGGCGCCTACGTCGGCCGCTTTCGTATAGATACCACCTCCTACACGGGCAAAGAGCGCCTGGGTGGAAGCTCCCATACCGAAGGTCAGCATGGTAGTGGTGATAATGGTCAACTTATGTGTCGGATCCATAGCATCTGCCGGGATCACTGTATTTAGCAGGACATACCAAAACGAAATGTCCAACAATCCCAGCCCCACTACAACCAGTCCCATTACGGCCCCGCTGCGGAAAGCTACCTGTAATCCTTTGTTCAATGATTTGCTGGCTGCATGTGCCGTACGCGCAGATGCATACGTAGCTGTCTTCATCCCAAGGAAACCTGCTAAACCGGAGAAGAATCCACCGGTGAGGAAAGCAATGGGCACCCATTCGTTCTGTACGCCAAACCCAAAAGCCATGATAGAAAAGAGCACCACCAATACAAGAAATACCATGGCGACTACCTTGTACTGTTGTTTTAAATACGACATGGCTCCTTCCCGTACATACGACGCGATTTTGGCCATTAACTCGGTTCCTTCACTCTCTTTCATCATTTGCCTGAAGAAAAACCAGGCGAAAAATAGCGCTAAAACAGACGCTACGGGGATAATCCAAAAAATTGAAGTAATCATTTGTATATAGATTTAATGTATATGAAAATACGTAATGTTTATTCCGCCTTTTCGGAGTGTAAATATAGTGAAAATGGAAAGGGAGCGAAACTTTTCAGGAAAGATTATCGTTATATACTAAAAAAAGAGTCATATTTGTTAACAGAAACTCGAAAACGACAGTAAATGCGACAACGAACAAACAGGCCATACAAGGTTGGACTGGCCTTAAGCGGAGGTGGAGCCAAAGGTTTTGCCCATTTGGGCGTATTCCGCCTGTTTGAAGAATGCGGGCTGAAACCGGATATTATTTCAGGAACCAGTGCTGGTGCTATAGCCGGTGCGTTGTGGGCAGACGGATATTCGTCTGAAGAGATAAAAGAACTGTTTAAAGGGCTGGAATTTTCCCGGTTTGCGCGTATTCAATTGCCAAAGGCCGGTTTGTTTGATCATAAGCGATTGGGTACGTTCCTGCAAAAACATTTGCATACGAAAAATATAGAAGACCTGTCTGTACCTATGGTGATCGTGGCTACGAACATTGACGAGGGAGTGAGCCATGAATTCCGTACCGGTCCGCTGGTAGATGCCGTGTTGGCTTCGAGCAGTGTACCGATCATTTTCAGTCCGGTAGAGATTGAAGGGACTCATTATGTGGACGGCGGATTATTCCGCAACTTCCCCGTTACTAATATACGCGAAGAATGCGAACGGGTGATCGGCGTCAATGTTACACCCCTGATTCGTCAGGAATACAAACAAACCATTCTGTATATAGCCGAACGGGCGTATCACTATATGTTCAGGGCCAATACGCTGGAAGATCGCCTGTTGTGCGACCTGTTGATCGAAACAGCGACAATCGGTCAATACAAGATGTTTGACCTTGATAATGTAGACCAGATTGCCGATGTGGGATATGAAGCGGCTCTCAATGCCTTGGGCGAACCAATGCTGGATGGTAAATTTGAGACCATTATATCTACCATCAAAGAAAAAAAGAAAATGTTACAATCCGGACTTGCAGCAGCGAATGTGCTAGACCGATGACTGTATGGCGTAGCCGATGAATGCTAATTTTAGTTGATGATAATAGTTATGAAAGAGAAGAAAAAAGTTGTGATTTACCAGGTTCTGCCCCGTTTGTTCGGGAACAACAATGTGACGAGGCAACACAGCGGGAACCTGGATAAAAATGGAGTGGGGAAATTTTCGGACTTTTCACCGAAAGCATTACGCAGGATCAAGGAACTGGGGACTACCCATATTTGGTATACCGGTATCATCGAACATGCCACGAAAACCGATTATACAGCTTTCGGTATCCGTAAGGACCACCGTGCCGTGGTAAAAGGGAAAGCCGGATCGCCGTATGCCGTCAAGGACTATTATGATGTAGATCCTGATCTGGCGGATAGCGTGCCCGACCGGATGAATGAATTTGAAGCGCTGGTCCGGCAGACGCATGAGGCTGGTATGAAGGTGATCATCGATTTCATCCCCAACCATGTAGCGCGTCAGTATTTCTCCGATGCCCGCGATCCGTTTGTCGACGATCTGGGCCAGCACGATGATATCACACGGACTTTTGCTCCCGACAATAATTTTTACTATCTGCCCGGACAGACATTGCAACTTCATTTCGGCGCCAAGCAGGAAGACTTTGAATACAGCGAGTTCCCTGCCAAGGTGACCGGCAATAACCATTTTGATGCTACCCCGACAAAGAATGACTGGTATGAGACGATCAAGCTCAACTATGGGATCGACTATTTTGATGGTGGCCGTTGTCATTTTGATCCCATTCCGAATACCTGGCTGAAGATGCGTGATATCCTGCTCTTTTGGGCTGCAAAAGGCGTGGATGCCTTCCGCTGCGATATGGCCGAGATGGTGCCGGTCGATTTCTGGCACTGGGTGATCCCTGTTGTGAAGCAGGCCGGTGATATTGCTTTCATCGCTGAAGTATATAATCCGGATCAATACCGTAATTATATTTTTACGGGTGGCTTTGATTATCTATATGATAAGGTAGGCCTTTATGATACGCTCCGTGAAGTGATGTGTAACCGTCAGCCTGCCAGCGCCATCACCGGTTGCTGGCATAACCTGGAAGGCATTCAGGAACGGATGTTGAATTTTGTTGAAAATCATGACGAACAACGTATCGCATCCGGCTTTTTCTGCGGCCGCCCTGAACCGGGTATCCCCGGTATGATCGTTTCGGCTCTGATGCATACCAATCCGGTGATGCTTTACTTCGGCCAGGAATTGGGCGAACGGGGTATGGACGAAGAAGGTTTCAGCGGTTTGGACGGACGTACCACTATTTTTGATTATTGGAGCCTTGACACCATGCGCAACTGGAGCAACGGGGGCAAATGGGATGGTGCAAAGCTGACCGATGACCAGCAGCAACTGCGTCGGCAGTATGCTGCCATCCTGCGGATTGCCGCTGCGGAGCCGGCCATTGCCAATGGGGCATTCTATGATCTGATGTATGCCAATGCCCCTAATCCGTACCTGAACAGCCATCGGCAGTATGTGTTCCTGCGCAGGTATCAGAATGAGGTGATCCTGGTGGTAGTCAATTTCGACCATACGGCTCAGCAGGTCCGTGTTCGTATTCCGGCTGAAGCTTTCCGTGATGCGGGTTTCAACGATAACAAGCCGGCCAAGGTAATCGACCTGCTGACAGGGGAAACTACGCTTGGGACTATTACAGATGCCTGGCCATACGAACTTTCTTTGCCTGCTTACGGTGGAAAGATTCTGAAATTTGCTTATTTGTAGCGCCGCTTCCTGTAGATAATACTTCCATAAGTGAACCGTTTATTGGCAATTGTTTTGTACTTTTGCACGCGTAATCACATCTATTCACTTAAAGATTTATTTCGGAATAATGAGCGCACATACTCCTTACCTTGTGTTCTCGGGAACAAACTCCCGTTATCTTGCAGAGAAAATCTGCAATAGTTTGGGTTGTCCGTTAGGACAAATGAACATCCAGCAATTTGCCGATGGCGAATTCTCCGTTTCTTACGAAGAATCGATCCGTGGACGGGATGTATTCCTGGTACAATCTACATTCCCTAATTCCGACAACCTGATGGAACTCCTGCTGATGGTAGACGCCGCCAAGCGTGCATCTGCTCATTCCATCATTGCCGTTATTCCTTATTTTGGCTGGGCACGCCAAGACAGAAAAGACAAGCCCCGTGTGTCTATTGCCGCCAAACTGATCGCTAACATGCTGAGTGTGGCTGGTATCAGCCGGCTGATCACGATGGATCTGCATGCCGACCAGATACAGGGTTTCTTTGATATTCCTGTAGACCACCTCTATGCTTCTTCTGTTTTTCTGGAACATATCAAAAATACGTTCCCGCAGGAAAACCTCTGTGTGGCTACGCCTGATGTGGGAGGGACTAAGCGTGCCAGTACTTACTCCAAGTATCTGGGTGTGCCGATGGTGATCTGCCATAAATCGCGCCTGCGTGCCAACGAAGTGGCCGAGATGCGGATCATTGGCGATGTGACCGATATGGATGTGGTGCTGATAGACGACATGGTGGATACAGCCGGTACAATTACCAAAGCGGCCAATCTGATGAAGGAAAACGGTGCCCGTTCCGTACATGCTTTTGCCAGTCACGCTGTAATGTCCGATCCTGCTTCCAGGCGTGTAGACCAGTCGGCTCTTGAAAGCATCGTCTTCACCGATTCTATCCCGTATACAAAGAAATGCGACAAAGTGGTTGTGCTTTCTATAGCTGAGATGTTTGCCGAAGCCATCCGCCGTGTGTGCAACGACGAATCGATCAGTTCTCTTTATGTGATCTGAACAATACAATCATACACAGAGAAAAAGCCGAAGGCCACATCGTCTCCGGCTTTTTTTAAATTTTTTTCAGAACATTTCCGGTCTTTCGCTTGTTTAAACAACGATTGCATCATTCGCATAAATAAGAAAACAGATCAATGTGATATAGATCTATTTAAGCAAAAAGAAAAAAATTGAGTAGGAGGATATGGGTGAAACATCCATATCCTTTTTGTTTCTTATTTTATCGGATGAAGTAGCGGATGTAAGCAATTGGTGCCAGATAAGGCATCTTCGGACCGATGTAGCGCATCACTATCCGGATACGCTCGCGCATATCGGGGGCATAACATTGTGCCGGACAACGGAGGCAGGAGCATTTGTTTTCTCCAAACCTGCATTTTTCCAGCCGATTGTATGCATACGCCAGTAACTCCTGACATTCCGGACAGTACTTGTCTGCATTTTTTGTCTCGTCTTTATGTACTCTTTTGCAATATAAGCGGACCATGAGAGAGACGGTGTCTTTTTCTTTTTGAATGTGAGTGATTCCCATAATAACCTTTAGCACTATGTCGTTATTTGTTTGTGTTGCAAAAATAAGAAAAAATAATAGGTTTGTTGCTACAAAGGGTTGAAATTGCTAACAAACTCAAAATAAAGGGAATATGCGTTGCGGCTTTGATTGGTCTGGCCCTAAAAAAACCGGTTCAGTGAGAACCGGTTTTTGGTCTTTTTGTAAATATATGTGCTATTTTTTGCTCGTTTTCCCTTTTTTTACCGGAGCAGTGTCTGGGGTTTCGGCAATGATTTTGCGTACTTCGTCCAGCGTCAATTCTTCGGGCTTCTTTACCGTACGGGGAATTTTGTAATTCTTTCCCTTATAGGCGATGTAAGGGCCATAACGTCCATTGAGTATTTCCAGTTCAGGCTCTTCTTCGAATTTCTTCAGGAAACGCTGTTCGTCTTTTTTATTCTTATCCTCAATCAGTCCGATCGCTTCTTCCAGTGTGATGGTGAGCGGGTTGAGTTGTTTAGAGATGGAGACAAACTTACCCTGGTGCCGGATAAAGGGACCGAAGCGCCCTACGGCAGCCACCACTTCTGTGCCGTTGTATTCACCTACGGTACGGGGCAGGTCAAATAGTTTCAGGGCTTCTTCGAGTGTGATGGACTCGATGGATTGTCCCTTGAGCAGGGAGGCGAATTGCGGTTTGTCGGCATTTTTATCATCGGGATTTGCCTGGCCTATCTGCACGATCGGGCCGAAGCGTCCGATCTTTACAAATACAGGCTTGCCGCTTTTGGGATCTGTGCCCAGTTCACGTTCGCCCACTTTGTGCTCGGTGCGGATGGCGGCTGTTTGCTCTACGATGGGATGGAATTCTTTATAAAAGGCATCGATAGCCTGGGTCCATACCATGTCGCCCTCGGCAATGGTATCAAACTCTTTCTCCACGCTGGCGGTGAAATTGTAGTCGAGTACCATGGTGAAATATTCGTTCAGGAAATCATTCACTACCGTACCGATATCCGTAGGGATCAGTTTGTGGCGGTCGGCGCCTACCATTTCAGTCTTCTGACTTTCCTTGATTGCATTTTTGCTTAGCTTGAGGACGGTGTAGGTACGTTCCACACCTTCCTTGTCACCTTTGATCACATACTCACGGTTGAGGATGGTCTGGATGGTGGGGGCATACGTAGACGGACGCCCGATACCCAGTTCTTCGAGGCGGCGCACCAAGCTGGCTTCCGTGTAGCGCGGCGGGCGTTGCGAGAAACGTTCTGTAGCCACAATGTCTTTCAGTTTCAGCGGTTCGTCTGTACGGACAGCCGGTAGTAGACCGTTTTCCTGGTCTTTGTCTCCTTCGTCGTCAAAACTTTCACGATACACCTGTAAGAAACCTTCAAAAGTAATGACTTCGCCGGTGGCTACAAACTTCTCTTTCGAGTTACTGATAGCTACTGAGATCGTGGTCCGTTCCAGTTCGGCATCGGCCATCTGGCAGGCGATGGTACGTCGGCGGATCAGTTCGTAGAGTTTCTTTTCCTGGGCAGTACCGTTGATATCTTCATTGTCTATATAGGTAGGACGGATGGCTTCGTGCGCTTCCTGGGCTCCTTTGCTCTTGGTATGGTAGCGACGGAACTGATAGAACTTTTCACCATAGAGATTCAGGATGGTTTCCTTCGTTGTTCCGAGTGCAAGGTCGCTGAGGTTGACCGAGTCGGTACGCATATAGGTGATAAGCCCTGATTCGTAGAGCCGCTGTGCGATCATCATCGTCTGCGATACGGAGAAGCCCAACTTACGGGCTGCTTCCTGTTGCAGGGTAGAGGTGGTGAAAGGCGGTGTCGGCGACTTTTTGACAGGGCGGGTGGTGATATCTTCGATGTTGAATGTAGCGTCTTTACAAGCTTCGAGAAAGGAGATCACGTCTTTCTTGTCCTTGAAGCGGCGTCCCAGTTCGGCTTTCAGGATGGTAGTGCCATCAGGCAACACAAAATTGGCAACGATGCGGTAGGCTGCTTCGGTGACAAAGTCATTGATCTCACGTTCGCGTTCTACAATCAGGCGTACGGCAACCGACTGTACACGCCCGGCCGAGAGCGCCGGTTTTACTTTTTTCCAGAGGATGGGTGAGAGTTGGAAGCCCACGATACGGTCCAGTACCCGGCGTGCCTGTTGTGCGTTGACAAGGTTGATATCAATGTCGCGCGGCGTTTCGATGGCATGTAAGATGGCCGTTTTGGTAATTTCGTGGAAGACGATTCGTTTTGTTTTATCCGGGTCGAGTTGCAAGGCTTCGGCCAAGTGCCAGGAGATAGCCTCTCCTTCGCGGTCCTCATCGGAAGCGAGCCATACGGTCTCTGCTGCTTTGGCAGCTGCTTTGAGCTCGGTTACCAGTTTTTTCTTATCAGCCGGGATCACATATTCGGGGGCGTAGTTATGTTCCACATCCACACCGAATTCTTTCGCTTTCAAGTCGCGTATGTGTCCGTAGCTCGACATGACTTTATAGTCTTTGCCCAGAAACTTTTCGATCGTTTTGGCTTTTGCCGGAGACTCTACAATGACAAGGTTTTTGTGCATGATTTTCTTCGTTTTTTGAAATCGAGTGCAAACATACGGAAATAATTCGCTCAGCCGTACATAGTCTTGTGAAAAATCCTTATAATTAATGTATAGGGAAGGGAGCCGGTGAGGTATTTTGATAAAATGTCAAAGTGTCAATGAGAGGTTTGTAGCTTGCCCTGATTTTGTCGGATATATCGAGAATTGCTTGTCATACGTTTCAGAATTACTATTTTTGCCGTCAAAGTCAATCTTGCCAATCTTATAAAAGGGATCACAGATTATGAACAGGCGAAATTTTTTGAATCAGACAGCTGTTGTTACGTTGGGAGGCCTGGCTTCCTCCTCATTTTTAAGCGCAGGTAATACCGGTGAAAGTGAGAAGAGAAGTACTCAGAATACCTCTAAAGGCTCTCCCCGTGCTATTACAATGTGGGATTTCTCCTGGCTTGAACGCCGATGGGAAGGAGCAGGGTATGAAGATTGGGACATGGTGCTGGATGAACTGGCAGTACGAGGGTATAATGCGATCAGACTGGATGCTTATCCACACCTCCTAGCCGAAAACGCTACAAAAAAATGGCTGTTGAAGGAATGTTGGAACCAGCAGGTTTGGGGAAGTCCCGACATGAACGAGGTACAGATACAGCCCTATTTAAATGAGTTCCTCTCCAAATGCCGTGACCGCGATATAAAGGTAGGGCTTTCTTCGTGGTACAGGGAAGACATTGATAATGTTCGTTTAAAGCTGACTACGCCTGAACAGATAGCCGATATCTGGATTAAAACGTTGAAAAGCATCGAACAGGATCATCTGCTGGATACTATTTTATATGTAGACTTCTGTAACGAATTTCCGGGTAATTCATGGGCTCCCTGGTTTGCTTCCGTACATCCCAACGTAGGATGGGGAGAATGGCATACAACAGAAGGATTAGCCTGGATGAAGAAATCCCTTGATATCGTAAGGGTGGTTTATCCAGATATGCCATTTATCTATTCTTTTGATAACGAAGATGTACGTATGTATGAAAAAGTGGATATTTCCTTTCTGGACTTTTACGAACATCACCTATGGATGGCCCAGCAAAACCGAGGAGAATATTATAAACTTGTAGGGTATGATTACGGGCGATTCTCTCCCGAAGGATATAAAAAATTAGCGCGTAATGGTGAAAGAGTGTATAAGGAGAAACCGGCATATTGGCAACATCTGCTAACCAGCCGGATTAATCAATTAGGAGATATTGCACGAAAAAACGGTCGGCCACTTGTCACCACCGAATGCTGGGGGATCGTGGATTATAAAGATTGGCCTTTGCTCAAATGGGACTGGGTGAAAGAATTATGTGCTTTAGGAACCATTACAGCGGCTAAAACCGGTATGTGGGCGGCAATAAGTACCAGTAATTTCTGCGGTCCGCAGTTTGCAGGGATGTGGCGTGACATTCAGTGGCATCAGGAACTAACGGGCGCCATACGCTCTTCCCGATTAGACAACTCTATTACGCAAAATAATGAGGTAGCCGCTAAATTGTTAAAGCGATTGTAACTAACCATGATATTGGTTAGAAGGCTTCGGCGATGCGGAAGTAGAGACCCCAATCGTTGCGTCCGAGAGCGGCGTCAATGCCGTGGTTGTTGTATGGGACTTCGATGTTGGCTTGGTCAATCATTTCGTAGGTCTGGAAGTTGAAGTTCATATAACTGCCGCCGGTGGTGAGGCGGAAGCGGTCGCCGCCGAAGTAGAGGCTGGCCATAGCAGCGGTATTCCAGTTTTTCTTGGTGGTGTATTTGCCGAAGAGGAGGATGCTGGAGGGTTTGGTCTGGGGCCGGTTGTCAAACTTGAAGAAGGCCATCCCCATGGCACCAAAGCCAGTCCCTTTAGAGCGGTCGAAGGAGACGAAGGGAAGGGCGGTGATATGAAATTTTTTTTCTTTTTTTGGGGCGATGACGGAGGTGTCGGCCGGAGTGACCGATGGGGATGCCTGATTGTCTTCCTGTGCAGCAAGTGTGGGGCAGAGGGAGGCTAATACGATAAGAATGATTACTGCAATTTTATTCATAGGCCTATTGGAAATGTGTTTATGGATAACAATGGGATAAGGGAAAGTGTTTGGATTATAGTTGTATTTGCCTATATTTGTTTTTCTTAAATGAGCATGCTATGTGGGAAAGTATTGGAAAATTGGTAAGTGAGTTCAGTTCCTTTTTATGGGGTTGGCCGATGATTATCCTGTTATTGGGTACACATTTGTTTCTGACGGTTCGTTTGAAATTCCCCCAACGTAAGATTTTTACGGCTATCCGTTTGTCGGTGCAGGCTGATAAGGAAGCCGAAGGCGATGTGAGCCAGTTTGGGGCTTTGGCTACGGCGCTGGCGGCGACGATCGGTACAGGGAATATTATCGGGGTGGCGACTGCTGTTACCCTGGGAGGGCCGGGCGCGGTGTTCTGGTGTTGGGTAACGGGTGTATTTGGTATTGCAACCAAGTATGGCGAAGGGTTATTAGCCGTTAAATACCGGGTGAAGGGCGAAAACGGCGAGATGATTGGCGGACCGATGTACGCACTTGCCGGCGGGCTGAAAATGAAATGGCTGGCGGTGCTTTTCTGTATATTCACTGCATTGGCGGCGTTTGGTATTGGGAATAGCGTGCAGGCTAACTCTATTTCGATGTTGCTGTATGAGGCCTGGGAGATACCTACGTATGTTACAGGAGCGGTGATAAGTGTGATGGTTGCGTTGGTTATTATTTTTGGCGTTAAGGGGATTGCCCGAGTATGCACTACCCTGGTTCCTTTTATGGCTGTGTTTTACATCCTTGGCTGTTTGTATATTCTGTTTGCGAATTCCGCTTATATGGGCGAAACCCTCTCGCTGATATTCCGCTCGGCCTTCGAACCTCAGGCGGCAGGCGGTGGTTTTGCCGGAGCAACGGTGATCATGGCTGCCCGTTATGGTATTGCACGCGGGCTGTTCTCGAATGAGTCGGGAATGGGGTCGGCTCCCATCGTGGCTGCCGCCGCGCAAACCCGGAATCCGGTGCGTCAGGCATTGGTGTCGGCCAGTGGCACGTTTTGGGACACGGTGGTTATCTGTGCACTGACGGGACTTGTGTTGGTGAGTAGTGTGATTGCCCATCCGGACATTGATCATACACAAGGAGCAACGCTAACGAAAGCGGCTTTCGACAAAATTCCGGTGGTTGGCCCTATTATTCTGTCTGTAGGTATAGTAACGTTTGCTTTTTCAACCATCCTGGGATGGTCGTATTATGCCGAGAAGGCGGTGGAATATCTGGGTGGCGGCATGTGGATCAAGGTATATCGTCTCTTTTGGGTAGCGGTGATATTTGCCGGTTCAATGGTGAACCTGGCATTTGTGTGGGATTTCTCGGATTGTATGAATGCGTTGATGGCGATTCCCAACCTGGTTTCTTTATTGTTGCTTTCCGGGGTGCTGGTGAAAGAAACGAATACGTATTTGTGGGGAGGAAGGTTGGATGAGTATCAATAATGAAAAAGGGGCTATTAAAGCCCCTCTTTCGTTATCGTTACCAGATAGACACCCGCTGATCTTTCGGCAGGAAGAGGGGATCGCCTTCTTTTAGGTCGAAGGCCTCATACCATTTGTCTACGTGAGGTAAAGCTCCGTTGACTCGCCAGAGGGCAAGTGAATGGGGGTCTATCTTGGTGAGGCGCTGAATCTCTTCGTTACGGATGTGTCCGGCCCAGATGGAGGCATACCCAATAAAAAAACGTTGGGCGTCAGCGAAACCGTCGATGGGTTCCGGAACGGCCTTTCCTTTTAATGTATTCTGATAGGCTTGCCAGGAGATATGGAGGCCACCCTGGTCGGCGATGTTTTCGCCGAGGGTGAGTTGTCCGTTGGCATGGAGGGTGTCGAGCACGATGATATTGTTGAAGTACTTGACGAGGACATCGGCGCGGGCCTCGAAATTCTTGGAATCTTCTTCAGTCCACCAATTAGAGAGATTGCCGTCTTTGTCGTAAAGGCGTCCGGAGTCATCAAAGCCATGTGTCATTTCATGGCCGATAACCACCCCGATGGCGCCGTAGTTGACGGCATCGTCGGCTTGCATGTTAAAGAACGGGGGTTGCAAGATGGCGGCAGGAAAGCAGATCTCATTGGTGACGGGGTTGTAGTAGGCATTGACTGTCTGCGGGGTCATTAACCATTCGTCTCTGTCAACGGGTTGACCGAATTTGCTCAGCATGTAGTCAAAGTCAAACTGGTTGGAGCGGACGATATTGTCGAGGTAGGTATCGGCAGCGTCAATAGTGAGTGCAGAGTAGTCGCGCCATTTATCAGGGTAACCGATTTTGACATGGAAAGCCGCCAGTTTGGCAAGTGCCTTCTCTTTGGTGGCATCACCCATCCAGGAGAGCGCTTTGATACGTTCGCTAAGGGCTACCTGAAGGTTGCTTACGAGTTCAAGCATCCGCTCCTTGTGGGCTGCCGGGAAATAAGTTTCGACATAGAGTTGGCCAACGCCCTCGCCAAGCGTACCGTTCACTACATCGACTGCCCGTTTCCAGCGTGCTTGTTGTTCCAGCTGGCCGGAGAGGGCTTGACCATAGTAGTTGAATGTTGCGTCTGTGTATGCGTCGCTCAGGTAGGATGATGCTGAGAGGATGGTTTTCCAGGTGAGGTAGTATTTGATGTCTTCGAGCGATGTGGAGGTGATGACGTTGCTTACTTCTTTGAGAGGTTCGGGCTGGGCGAGGTCGAGCTTATCGATTTGGCTGATTCCGAGCGTTTCAAAGAATATTTTCCAGTCGATGGCAGGGCTGTTCGTTTGCAGGTCGGCAAGGGAGATCATGTGGTAGTTGTCCATCGGGATGCGGAGTTTGACGCGCGGATAGGCTGCGGCGGCCAGGCGGGTCTCGATAGCCATTACCGCTCTGACTGCATCGGCAGCCTGTTGCTCGTTATAGCCTGAGAGAGTGAACAGGTTGCTGATAAGGGCGGCGTATTTTGTGCGCAGTTCTTCTGAACGTGCGTCTTTCTCAATGTAGTAGTCGCGGTCGCCCATAGAAAAACCACCCTGACTAATGTGGAAGATGTTGACAGAACTGTTCATGTCGTCTATATAGACGTAGGGGGAGAAGAAAGGACTGACACCGTTTCGGAAGAGCTTGGCGAGGAAGGCGCTGAGTTCAGTTTTATCCTGGATGGTGTTTATTTCATTGAGATATTGTTTTACCGGGGTGGCACCCTCTGCGTTGAGGCGGGCACTGTCGGTGGCGATCTTATAAAGGTGGCCGATCTTCTGTGCCACACTGCCATTGGCATTGTCTTTGGCCGCCAATTGGGCGATAAGTTCTTTTACCTGTTCCTGGCTGGTTTCACGGAGGGCATCCATGACGCCATAGCGAGAGAATTCAGGCTTCATCGGGTGGCTGTCGGCCCATCCGCCGGTGGCATAGCGATAGAAGTCAGTGCCGGGTAAGGCGGTGGTGTCCATGTTGGCGATGTCTACTCCTTGGACTACAGTTGTTTGGTTACCTTCTCCACAGGCGGTTGCCAGGAAAGCGCAAGCCGCTAAACAAAATAATGTTGGTTTCATGTGTGTTTATTTAAATGATTGTTGATTATCTTGATTGTGTTTCAGTAAAATATGCTGCAAAGGTAAAGAATAGAATTTGGATTTAGATTGTTGTGTTTGAATTTTATTAAAATAGAAGAAGAGGAGACGTTGAAACATCTCCTCTTCTATATTGATAATACATTGCGTAACCGGCTTAATTTGGATTAAATGTTACCAAGAGCGGGTAGTGGTCTGAGAGTTGCTCGGTTGCTTCGTCATAGATTACATTGGCAGATGTGGTAGATTGGGCGAATGCCTCATTTGCCCAGACATAGTCAATGCGGGATACGAATTTGGAACGGTATTTCAGGCTGGAAACTGTGTAGAGGAAGTCCTTGTGGAAGACTTTGAGCAGGTCGGTATATCCGGCTTCGAGCATGGCATTGGTTACGGTGTAGTCCAATTGCCCGTTGTTGAGGTTGCGGATGTGTGCATTCTTCTCTTCGGATTGCTTGCGGGCTTCCAGCATTTCAACGCTGTAATTAGGGGCGTCAATGGCGGCGAGTGAATTGAAATCTCCCATGATGGCTATTTTCTCACCCGGGGGAATGAGTGCGGCACGAGCAATGATTTCTTGCACTTCTGTTTGCCGCTTTTTTAACTGGTGGGGTGAGAAATGGATAACCATCAGGTGGACGCCGTTGATATTCGCATAGAGGTAGGCATGCCACATATTGTCTACTACCTTTTGCACGTTGACGATGGGGTATTTAGACGTTAATGCTACCGGGAAGCCTTCGATCTTTGATTGGACGGCATAGGGATGTCCGTAGCGGGCAGCGAATGCTTCGAGGCTTTTTTGGGTGAAGTCGTTCATTTCCTGATAGGCTACTATGTCAGGGTTGATTTGTTTGACCCAGTCTACATATATATCCTTGATGGTGTCGTTGTTTTGCAGTCCGTACAAAACGTTGTAGGAAAGGAGTTTCATTTCCTTTCCGGTGTCAAGGGATTGCTTTCCCGTTTGCTGAGAGTGCTGTCCGGAGCATCCGAAGAGGAAAGAGATAATGCTTAAAAAAATGATATTTTTCATGCTGTGATACTTTAAGTTCTACTTTTTATTAATGGCCGAATAGCTCATTCAACACGCTGGCCAGTCGGTATCCGGCTTTCAGGATCTGGCTTTCTCCCAGGGGAATGGCTGTGTTGAGGAAGTCACGGCCGAGGTCGCTGTCGGCTTTTGCCCAGTCGTAAATGATCTTACAATCCACTGCCGTTTCGTGAAACCAGTCGCGAGGGGAGCCTTTGGCGATTTCGTTGATCTCTTTAGGGGAGCATCTGTCGAGTTGCTGTTGCCATTCGGTATAGCTCCAGGAGTGGTTGGTGTCAATGATGGTTGAGTCCCACAGGGTATGATATTTGGCCTCTTTCCCGTTAAGTTTCACGCTGAAACCGGGGATACCGGGATAGCGTACATGTACAGGACAGTGCATGTCGCCTACGATGTGGATCACGTATTTGAGGTTGACGATTACAGTGGAGTCATCCAGTGTTTTATATGCTTTCAGTGTGCTGATTGCATTTTCAAGCTCGGAGACAGCATCGCCACGAGGATCGCGTACATCGTCTGTGTAGTACAGGTCTTCATTTACCGATGCCATGTGCCAATAGGTGGTATTGGCATATTGGGGAGTTGCCCGGTATTTGTCCATCCAGACGGCGTAGTAGACGATGGAGTGGTCGAGGTAACGCTCTATGTTGCGCCGGGCTTTGTCTGTCAGGTGGCATTCGGCGATGTATGCGATGGCGTTGTGTCCTGTATGCCCCCAGGCTAACAGAAGCTGAGGGATGCAGGATGACAGGATGATGCTGCTGATGATCAGACTCTTTTTCATATATTTTTTTATTTTAGGTGATTAATTGGACAGGTCGTCTTTCCAGCCCGGATTTTGCTTGAGGTTGGGATTGAGTTCGCGTTCCTGGGTAGGGATGGGGTAGAGGTAGTCTTTTTCTTCATCCCATATTTTTTGTACGGTGGGATTGGTGATGATCTGGCCTCCCTGTGCTCCGTTCTCGAGCACGAGTTCGCCTATCTTCTGGTATTGTACACCGGAAATGGAGGACGGTTTAGTGCCTTCGTAGAGGATGAGGTCGATGGTGCCGTCGTGATCGAGGTCGTATTCACCCAGTCCGGGGAAGTACATACCGTTGAATACGCGTTCCAGTAGTTGCCCTTCTTTCCAACGAAGGATGTCAGACCAACGGAAGCCTTCGCGGATCAGCTCGATGCGGCGTTCACGGCGTATTTCAAGGATGATTCCTTTGTTGGTGCCCGAAACCTGTGGGTACTGGTCGGCGATGTAGGGATCCGGGTTGCTGTTGGCATCCGTCAGGATGAGACTGGGCATGGCCACCCGGTCGCGCAGCAGTTTGATGCTCCGGTCTATATCGGCCTGAGTGATGGTTCCCAGCTCGGCTTTTGCTTCGGCATAATTGAGCAGGACTTCGGCGTAGCGGAAGATGGGAATGTCGTTGACGCAGTTGCCATTGTCGTACTGAGGCGCTTGCACATATTTAATGTACTGGTATCCGGTGATGCAGGCAGCGAGGTCGGGCACGGAGGTCTTCTCATCTCCTATGCGCTTGTAACCGGGGACACGGATTGTCTGGCTCAGGCGTGGGTCACGGTTTTGTGTTTCTTCATAAAACTGCATGGTTTTATGGTTTGGGTTATCTGTAAACCGTGTGCCATCGGCATTCAGATAACTGTTGATCAATGAACGTAATACACCTGGCCGGCCGTAGGATACGGAGAGGGTATAGAAATTCACGGAATGAACGAACGGAATAGATGCGCTGTACTGCCGGGCGAGGATCATTTCGCTTTCTATGGCGACATCGGGGATAAATAATTCGTGATAGGCTTTATCCGGGGTCGACTTGTAGATGGTGTATCCGCTCGCACTCATCAGTTGGTCTGATGCAGAGGCGCATTCCTGCAGGATGCTTTCCCATTCGCCCAGGTTGTGATACTTACGATAGGTCCCTTCAAACAGGCACATACGCGATTTGAGGGCCAGGGCCGTCCACCTGGTGATGAGTTGGGCGCTTCGGTTGGTTGCCAGGTGGGCGATTGCGTAGTCGATGTCTTCGAGCATTTTCTGGAAGACGAATTCGCGGGAATCGCGCGCTTTGAACAGATCTTCGTCGTCTTGTTCGAGTACCTGGTCGTACCAGGGGACATCGCCAAAACGTTCCAGTTTGTCAAAGTAGAACCATACACGGAAGAAACGGGCAATGGCATCGTATTGGGAGCGGACTGCTTCGTCCGGGCATTTGTGGGAGTTTTCGAGGAAGAAGTTGATGCGTCTCAGTTCTGTCCATACCCAGCCTCCGCCGGTGGTGGGGACTACACGCGTGCCGCGGATCTCGTCGTGGACGGTGGTACGGGCATCATCGTCACCGTAGAGGGGTGCGTCGTAGAAGATATTTAATGCGGCAGGAAGTGCGTTGTAGAAGGCGTTTGTGTATGCCTTCAGTTCTGCTTCCGACTGGAAGTAGGTTTCAGGTGATAATTCGGCGATCGGGTATCTTTCCAGAAAGTCGTCATTACAAGCCGAAAGGATGGTCAACAGGATTGTTGCGTATATTAATTTGACTGTTTTCATGATTGTATCCATTTTAATATTATCAGAATGAGAGTTCAACGCCGAAGGAGTAGGTTTTACCCATGGGGTAGGTACGTGCCGTGGGATCGTTCATTGTTTCTTCGGGGTCGATATAGTCTGTATCGAGCTTTGTCCAGGTGAACAGGTTTTCTCCACTTATATAGACACGCAGGCGGTCTATTTTGAGCTTGTTTGTGAGCAAGGCGGGAAGGGTGTAACCAATGGTGAGGTTGCGCAGTTTGCAGTAGGCAAGGTCTTGCAAATACATGTCATTGGCAACGGACAGTTCGGAGTTCTGGGCAATATAGCCGATCACGCGGGGGAAATAGGCGTTGGGATTCTCGGGCGACCACATTTTATCCTGGAAACCTTCCGGGATAAAGGAGCCGTAGGGACGGGCGTACACCTGCCAGAATTGCTGACATTCAAGGTGAGGATACCAGTTTTGTTTGCCGATTCCCTGGAATAAGACGAAGAGGTCGATGCCATTCCAGTTGGCCGAAGCCGAGAGGCCGTAGGAGTACCGGGGTGTTTCATTACCAATAATTTCGCGGTCGCCCGGATTGTCTATGGTGTTGGCACCTGTGTCGATGATACCGTCGCCATTGAGGTCGAGTATCTTGATATCCCCGGCCTGGAGCATTTTCAGTTCGGCTGTAGGCGCTTGGACACGGCGTTTGTTGATTTTATCCTGGTTGATTCGTTTGGCATACTCTTGTGCTTCTTCGGTTGTTTTAAAGTACCCATCGTAGCGGTATCCCCAGATCTCTCCTAACTGCTGGCCTACACGATAGGTGCTGAGGAGGCCGTTGGGATTGTCGAATTTTGTGATTTTGGAAGTGTTGTCTGCCAGAATGGCTGTGACGTTGTAGTCGAGCGGTTTGCCAGCCACCTGGATTTTGTCGCGCCAGCCTACAGTCAGTTCGTATCCTTTTGTGCGCAGGTCGGCAGCGTTTTCTTTAGGCTCGGTTGCTCCGAATACTTTGGGCAGCGTTTTGCTGAGTGTGAGCATGTCTTTGGTTTCGCGTATGTAGTAGTCGCCGGAAAAAGTGAGGCGTCCATTCAGGAAGTCAGCATCGAGTCCGATATTGTTGGTAATGGATTTTTCCCAGGTCAATGCTCTGGCTACAGGGGAAGGATCATTAACAACGGTGAGTTTTTCGTCGTTCACCAGATAGTTGATCGTTCCGGCCGACATACTGGATATATAGGCGTAGGTGGATACGTCCTGGTTGCCCAGCGTACCGTACGAATATCTCAGTTTCAGGTTATTCACCGCCATTTTAAGCGGACTGAAGAAGGCCTCTTCGCTGATTCGCCATCCGAGTGAAAAGGAAGGGAAGAATCCGAAGCGGTCGTCTTTAGGGAAGCGGGACGTACCATCGTAACGACCACTGGTTTCGAGGAGGTATTTGCCGTCGTAGTCGTAGTTGAGCCGGTAGAATGCTCCGCGCAATGCCCATTCTTCGCCGCCACCGGTAGCTTGCTCTTCGGCTGTGGAGAAGTTGAGGTCGTTCAGCGTTTCCGACAGGAGTTCCTGCCCGATTCCGGTGAGGGTTTTGGTTGTTCTCAACTCCTGATTGAAACCGGCCATGGCTTTGAAGTTGTGCTTGTCGAGGCTGGTTTCGTAGTTAGCGTAGAGGTTCATCACGTGATACATGGTAGACCGCATGGTTTGCGTCAACTGGTCTCTGTTCAGAGCGCCGATGGCGTAGTTTTCCATGATGCCGGGGAATTTGGAATATTTTACACGGACGGCACGGTAGTAATTTTCGTAATGGTCTTGCGTGAATGTATAATTCCCGGTCACGGTAAGACCTTTCGCCAGTTTGAGGATGGCTTGGAAGGTAGTGGCGAATTCGGAGTTGGAGCGTTCACCTTTTGACTTTCCATTCTCTAAAATAGCATGGTAGCCGTAGGCGATGGAGTAGGAGTTGACGCCTGAATAGCCGGTCAGCGTCCCGTCAGGATTGAAAGGCACATAGAAAGGATGCGCATGGTAGAGCGGGTTGGATGATGTCACATCGTTGGTTACCTTGCTGAAGTTGGTAGAATGCCCATGCCAGTCGTAGGTAGAACGGAAATAGCGGGTGTTGCTGCTGATGGTGAGCCACTTGGTGATATCGGTGTCTATTTTAGCCCTGAAGTTGTAGCGTTTACTAACGTCGGGATTGATCTTGATGATTCCTTCTTCCTGGGAGTAGTTGCCGGTAATGAGGTAGCGTACTTTCTCTGTGGCGCCGGTGAAGCTGATGTTGTGATTCTGCTGTGGGCGGTATTTGGAATAGAAGTAGTTGAACCAGTCGAAATTGGCATAATAGCGGTACATGTCCTGCCCGGCGGCATTTTTCTTAACTACCACCCATGGCCTGTCAGGATGTTCTGTTTTGTCGTTGACACGGGCCAGGAGCTCTTCATAATCTTCTTCGGTGTAACGCGAGGTGGTGTTGCCTAATGCGTTGTACATGGCTTCGTCGTTTATTTTGGCATTCCAGTAGCCGGAGGTGATGAAGTCGGTATTGATCGCGTGGGTGGTCCATCCGAAGTTGTTGGTGTAATCTATTTTGAATTTACCTTCTTTCCCTTGTTTGGTGGTAACAAGTATCACACCAAATGCGGCGCGGGCCCCGTAGATGGCGGAGGCGGAGGCGTCTTTGAGGACGGATACGGTTTCTACGTCGGCCACATTGATACGGTCCAGATCACCGGGAACGCCGTCGATCAGGACGAGCGGTGAGCCTCCGTTGATGGAGGTAGTCCCACGGATGTTGAGCGTTCCGCTGCTTCCGGGTTGTCCGCTACCAAAGGTAATGTTGAGGTTGGGTATGACGCCTTGCAAGGCTTGTGTCATACGGCTGACGGGACGGTCTTTCATCTCTTCCGTGGTGATCTGGGTGACGGCTCCGGTGAGGTTTACTTTCTTCTGTGTGCCGTAACCTACCACCACCACTTCATCCAGTGCGTGAAAGTCTTCTTTCAGCACGATATTCAGATGGGCAGTGGCTGTTCTGACCGGGATATCTTGTGTGACAAATCCGATAAACGAGATTTGTAGTGTGGCGTTATCAGGTATTTCCAGTGAGAAGTTCCCATCGATATCTGTGATGGTCCCGTTCGTAGCGCTTCCTTTTTGAATCACGGTAGCGCCAATCACGGATAGCCCCTGTGCATCGAGCACTGTTCCGGTTACTTTTTTGGTTTGTTGGGGAACAGATGTGTTTGCTTTCTTTTCGTACAGGTATATTTTCCCGTCTTTTATTTCGTAAGCAATGGGAGTCGTTTTCAGCAATTGATCCAGTACGGTGTTGACGTTCGCATCCGTGAGATGAATGCTTACAGTATGGTTAAGATCTACAACCTGTTTACTATAGGCGATGCTATACCCGGTTTGTTCAGTGATCACATCCAATACCTGACCGATTCTGACATTGTCAAACGATACAGATACCCGTTGTGCTTCGGCCATTGCAGAGAAACTTAAAAGGATGAGCATCAGGTACAAGCATGTAAGTTTCATCGCTCTTGGATTATTTTTAATACTGGTAAATAATAGTAGCACTAAAGCAGTGCTTTTCTGCTTTTCTTTCATATCTTTGTTTGAATTTTTTAGTGTTGGAAATATTTTTATTTCAAGCGCATTGGGCAGCCGGATGAGGTGAGATGCTTCCGGCTGCTTTTTTGTGGGTATCAGGATGTGTTATAGTTCATGGCGGCTTTATTTTGTGTTACAATTTAAGGTACAAATGCCGGGTTTCCTGCTGTTGCCCGGTGAATACGATCAAGGTTACTTATTCAGCGATACATTGACCACATGGCCGGTTTGTGAGAATCGGACAGGCGTGATCTTTTCCAGTTCATCCAGGACGCGTGATATATCTGTGAAACTTGTGCGAAGCGTATAGTTATATCTTGTCACTGCAGGATCTTCTATCTTGAATGTAATGTCATAGGTGCGACCAAGCGTTGCGATCACTTCAGACAAGGGTGCATCAGTGAATACAAGGGTATTTTGCCTCCAGGCCGATTGCAGGGTTATCTCCTGTGGCCGTTCCACGTTGCACCGGCCGGTTGCACGGTTATAGACTGCTTTTTGTCCGGGATCCATGGTGAAAGCGTTGAACGTATTGCCGAATACTTCCACAATGCCAGATTCGAGTGAAACGGCAATCTCATTGTCTTCCGGGTAGGCTTTTACGTCGAATGTGGTGCCTAAAACGCGCACATTGAGCAGCGTTATGTCTACGATGAAGGGACGTGCGTGATTTTTAGCTACTTCAAACCATCCTTCGCCTTCGAGCTCCACTTTTCTTTCTTTGATACCGAATTGACGGGGGTAGCGTATCCTGCTTTCAGAGTTCAGGTATACGCGGCTGCCATCCTGAAATAACACCTGCATGCGTTCTCCCTTGGGCACATATACTTCGTCGTACTCGGTGGCGGCAAATAAATCGACTCTCGAATCAACTTCCACAAACAGGATGGTGATCAAAATCAGTGGAATAAATATAGCGGCTGCCCAACCGATCCAACGGCGTATTTTTTGCCGTCTGATTTTTTGTTTGAGGTACTCATACATGTTATCGGTAGGAATTTGATGGTTGATATATTGCGCTTCTTCGCCAAGTCTGATCGATTCACTGTCGATGTCCATCTGTTCGGAAAGCCACAGCTGACCTTCGGGGGTACTCAGCCATTGTGCTATGTGACGTGCATCGCAGGGTGTTGCCTCGTGATTTATTACGTTTTCCAGGAGTGATTGGTCAGGACTTTTCATGCGTTCTTTTTCTACTTGACACTTCAGTGTGTAAAAAGGATGAGTGGGATGGTGGTTTTTTACAAAAAAATGGAGAAACCTGGGGCATACAGGACAATGTAGCCGAATTGCTTACGTAGTATTTTGATGGATTGGGCGTAATGGGTTTTGACCGTTGGCACGGAGATGTGCATCCGGTCGGCTATTTCCTGGTTGGAGAGGTTGCCCTGAATTTTAAGAAGGCAGACTTCTTTCTTTTGTGGAGGAAGCTCGTTGATGGCTTTGTAGAAATGGGTCATCAGATCTTTTTCTTCTATTTTTTCCAGCAATTCGTTTTCATACGCAGGGGAGGACTGTATCAGTTCATAGTTTTTCTGGATGGCTGTGTTATTGTTCCTGATCTCATTCAGTACGTGGTGCTTCAACATGGTGAAGAGGTAGTTCTTAAGGTTGATCTCAATCTGAACAACGGTTCTTGTTTCCCATAGTTTGAGAAAGATGGTCTGTACGGCATCTTCAGCCATGAAATTGTTTTTGAGGTATTTATAGGCGATGGTGTAGAGTAATTGGTTGTAGCGCCGGAATATGACGGCATAAGCCTGTTCACTTCCATTTTTTATCAAAGCGAGCAGTTTTTCATCCGGCTGTCCGGATAGTATTGATAATGGATCGGACTTCATGCTTCAGTAGAGTTACTTTCCCTGCAAGTTTACTATTGCCCTTTGTTTAGCATGGCTTCAAAACACCTTCATGCAAAGATAACCAAATAATCCAGAAAGCAATGGTATTCGGCTTTTATGATTCTATATTATTACTTTCATTCCTGTCTCTTATGCGATCAGGCATTCTACTAATAATAAGACTTCACATTGCGGCCCAGTCCTACAAACAGAACCTGCCCTTCCATTGAATGTCGGCACTGCTATACAAATCCCAAATACTCTTTTCATATTGTAATTCTCCTTTTATCTTAACCCAACTTTCACTCATTCTTCTATGTTTTAGACCATTATTCTGCTGAGATAATTTAGACACAAAGATAATGTTTAAAAATGTTAACAAAGTGTCTGCAAAACGATTTTGAACAGAATCATGAAAAAGCTATACATGATTTTCAATGGGTCTTTTTCTCATTCCACATTCCAACAGATTTATGCTCAATGAAAAACGGTGGAATCAGAGCGTCTGAATCCACCGTTATGCCACCGCTTGAAAAGTCGGGACGGTTTGGTTTTTTACTTTCCGAAATTCCCTTCTACCGGCACATACGCCGGGAAGTGGCGATACTCGCCTACCGTGAGTGAACTGCATTCGTGGATCAGTTCGGCAAGGTCGTCGAGGGTGAAGGTATCGGTAGGGACTACGCGTGCGTGGAATTTTTTACGTTTGTTGCTACCCGCCGGTTGCGGGGTCTCATAGAAGTCGTAGTAAGCTGGCATACTTTCATGTTTAGATTAGGTAGATGTATCAGTCTCTTTCTGAACTACTTGTCGTTTTACATACGTGCATACTTTTGGTTAAAATAATGACGCGTTATAATTGCATTATTGTCTGAGGGTAGAATAAAAAAAAGTCTGTTAATCTACTGACTAACAGACTTATTTTCTTTTTTCGGCTTTGCTTGTCCTTCGACCTTTTTGCCATTTTGTGGGCGTTGACGGATTCGAACCGCCGACCCTCTGCTTGTAAGGCAGATGCTCTGAACCAGCTGAGCTAAACGCCCGAAAGAATGAAGTTGTATTATTTGTTGAAAGGTGGGCGTTGACGGATTCGAACCGCCGACCCTCTGCTTGTAAGGCAGATGCTCTGAACCAGCTGAGCTAAACGCCCTTTCTTTCATTACTGCATGTCCTATCTCTTTAAGACGGTGCAAAGATATGGCTTTTTTCAATGCGACCAAACATTTCAGGGAAAAAATAAAAAGATTAGAAAGAAAATAGCAACCAATAAAACTGTAGTCATGATTTGGCCATTAACATGACATAACAATCTGTCTACTTGAACTGTCTAAGAAGCTGTTTTGAATTTGTTATCTAATTTTCTTAAGCATGATCTGACAGAAGGTTATTTGCAGCATGGACTTTGGCGGCCATTGGCAATCCAAGCGTATCCACAACGATATGTTCTTTTGCCTTTAACTTTCTTGCCTCCATCTATGCCATATTCACTGCTGTCTATGTGGTGAGAGGTACGTACGCTTCTGGAATCTATCAGACCCACACTTGGACTGATCGCTTTTCCGCTTGCTTGTCGGCCAGACCCCGCAGGTGGTGCATAAGTTCTTCAAAAAGACCTTCTAACTTCCACTTGCGGAAATAGAAGTACACCGTTTGCCAAGGAGCGAATTCCTTTGGAAGCATTCGCCATTGGCGGCCTGTCTTTGTTATATATAGCATAGCGTTGATCATCTCTTGTAAGGAATGTTTTCGCTTTCTTTCTTTGGGTTCCACTATATTTTTTATAACTTGCCACAGTTTATCAGTGAGGTTGGTTGGATAGTTGCTCATAACTCATGTCTTGATAACCATAAAGTTACG
>JAVBUH010000085.1:0-7285 GCA_031555505.1 Tannerellaceae bacterium | reverse complement strand
CTGCCGCTGGCGCCACATTCGAGGTCTTTCACCACCAGGTCGTAGGCTTTCACATCACTGCTGCCGCTGGCGGAGAATTGAGCTTTTCCGGCCTGTCCCTTCAACACGGCATCGCTTGAACCGGAGATAGCTACTTCCAGATAGTCGCAGGTCAGGTTATCGGCTACCCAGTCAGACGAGCCACTGAACGCACCCAAACAGGAAGCCGCCCGCACAGGCTGTTTCATGATCATGTCGCTCGCGCCTGAAGCGGCCACCTCCAGTTTGTCGGTGTTGAGTGCGCTCTGCAATACAAAATCAATGCTTCCGGACACAGCCACTTTGCTGAGCTTCTGCGATGTTCCGTTGAGCATCAGTCGTGTAGGGCTGATCTGTGTCTTCTCTTTCGCTCTGATCTTCAGCTTGCCATTGGATGAGGTAATATCCAATTCATCAAACAGGTTTTCGTCCAGGGTGATCTTCAACGATGCTTTTCCGTTGGTTTGTTTGTAATGGAAGGCCGGGCTTTCCTTTTTACCGGACAAGACGGTAAACAAGTCGCTGCTCATGCTGATTCCCACTTCCACCTGGTCGTATTCCGCCACCTGGATATCACGGGTTACCACTTTTCCATTCCCTTTCACTTTAGCCGCCTGCATACCGGTTGCACACACCAGGAGCAACAAGGCAGTCATTAACATGTTTGTTTTCATCATTTATCGATTGTTTTTGTGTGAATACATGCAGGATCGTCGGATACGCTCTATTTAATAGACGATCCGGGAATGAAAAGGGTTGCACCATGAGACGCGCTTTTTTGGATAAAGCCCAAAAAAGCCGGGGAAATGAATATTCTCCCGGCTTTTTTTGCTTTCCAAAGAAGGCGTCTCCCGACTTCTCCTTTACAAAGACTTGTTAACCTTAGATCTAAAATACTATGAAAAAAACTCGTTGCAAATGTACACGATTTTTCTCATAAGCATCTGATACAATGTTTCTTTTTAATGTATAAACAGCCACCAGGTGTTTCATTTTGACATAAATCAAGCCAAATCCGTTGCTGTTTGGTACATGTTGGGTATGTTGTCCAAAATGGCAAACAACTGTACTACCGTTTCGGCCCGCAGCATAGCCACCCGTGTTTGTTTGAAATCGGGTATGCCTTTGAATAATGAGGTAGCTGCCAGGTGGCGGCGGATATGGAGGATGCCGCGCCGCTCGTCCAGCCGCTCCACACTCTCGAGCACCTGTTGTTTCAGGATACCGAGGTACCAGTCAAACGGTTCGCGCGGCAAGGGTTGTCCGGTTGTCAGGTAATGCTTCACTTCGCGGAAGATCCACGGCCGGCCGATACTGCCCCGGCCAATCATAATGCCATCTACCCCGTAGCGGTCGAAGTGCTCCCGGCAACTTTCGGCCGACGTGATATCACCGTTGCCGATAATGGGAATATGCATCCGCGGATTGTTCTTCACTTCGCCTATCAGTGTCCAGTCGGCCTGCCCGGTATACATCTGCGCACGGGTACGGCCGTGGATGGAGAGGGCCGCAATACCACAATCCTGCAACTGTTCGGCCAGTTCTACGATGATCCGCGAATCAGCATCCCAGCCAAGGCGTGTTTTGACGGTCACAGGTATATTTACCGCTTTCACCACTTCGCGGGTGATTTCAAGCATCAACGGCACGTTGCGCAACATACCGGCGCCGGCGCCTTTGCCGGCTACTTTCTTCACGGGGCAGCCGAAGTTGATATCGAGTATATCCGGACGGGCCGCTTCGCACATCCGGGCCGCTTCGGCCATTGCTTCGGGATCGCGCCCGTATATCTGAATAGCCACCGGCCGTTCCTCCTCGGCCACGGTCAGCTTTTGCTGAGTCTTGTTCACATGGCGGATCAGGGCGTCGCTCGATACAAATTCGGTATACACCATATCGGCCCCGAAGCGTTTACACATCAGGCGGAAAGCGATATCGGTCACATCCTCCATCGGCGCTAACAATACCGGGCGTTCGCCCAGGTCTATGGTTCCTATCTTCATCGGAATAATTGGCTGATTACGCTGCAAAGATACGATACTTCGCCTATCTTTGCTGTCAAAAAAGTACGATATGAACGGACTGTTACGAAAACTACTTTCGCTTTTTATCCTTGTCCACACCATTGCGGTCTCTCAGGCACAAGCGCCCGCTGCCCACCCCACCCCAGACAAGGCCTTCATTCCCCCCTCCCATCCGCACATCGCCTATACCGGGCGGGTGAGCATGGCCGATCCCGAAGCGCCGTGTTTCACGTATCCCGGCGTAGAGATACGCGCCGTGTTCGAAGGCAGATCGCTGGCGATGCGGATGAAGCCCAACAGCGGCTATTTCATGGTACGTATAGACGGCGACGAACCGTTCAAGGTGAACGTCTCCGAGCAAGACTCCGTGGTTCCGCTTGCCAGCGGCCTCAGCGACGATCGCCACGAAGTACGGATTATGCTGGCCTACGAAGGCTACCAACGCCGCCCCGCCTTCCGCGGGTTCATCCTCGATGCCGGAAAGACATTGCCTGCAGCCCCCACGCTACCTTCGCGGAAAATGGAATTCATCGGCAACTCCATCACCTGCGGCTACGGCACGGAGACGCTCGACCCCAACGCACCCTTCCTGGATGAGACCGAAAACCACTACTACACCTACGCCGCCGCCACCGCGCGGGCATTCGATGCCCAAAGCCTTGTAGTGGCCCGCTCGGGCATCGGCATCTACCGCAACTACAACGGACCGGTAACCGGCAGCGCCGACTGCATGCCGGCCATGTACCACCAGACCCTGTTTACCGATAATAGCGAAACGTGGGACTTTGCCCTCTACACGCCCGACGTGGTCTGCATCAACCTCGGCACCAACGATACCAGCACCCGTCCGTATGATACCCGCCTGCTGGAAGAAGGCTACCGTTCGTTCCTCCGCACCGTACGCGGCCATTACCCCAACGCCGCCATCGTGCTGCTCAGCGGCAGTATGCTCAGTGGCAAATCCCTGCAGGAGGTACAACAGGCGCTGCATACGGTAGCTGCCGAAGCGCAGGCGGCAGGCGACACAAAGGTGTATCGCTTTGACCTCAGCCCGCAAGACGGCACCCTCGGCTACGGCGCCAGCTACCACCCCTCGAAGGCGCAACAATACAAAAGCGCCTCCGAGCTCATCCCCTTCATCAGCCGCATCACCGGCTGGACAGTAGCGGAGTAATGCCCGGACCACTTCAGCCTCACGGGCAGTAGATCCCTTAGTAATTTTCTTTCATCGGTTCGAAGTGAGCCTGCGGATGGTCGCAAGCGGGGCATTTGCCCGGGGCGGTTTTGCCTTCGTGCACATAACCGCAATTGCGGCATTGCCATTTGATAGGCTCTTCCTTGGCAAATACCTGGTTCTTTTCGATGTTGGCCAGGAGTTTGCGGTAGCGGCGTTCGTGCTCAGCTTCCACTTTGGCGATCATGCGGAAAGCCACGGCCACGGCTTTGAAGCCTTCTTCGTCGGCAATCTTCGCAAATTCGGGATACAACTCGGCCCATTCTTCGTTTTCACCGGCAGCGGCAGCAGCCAGGTTTTCCATCGTAGTGCCGATCACACCGGCCGGATACATGGCGGTGATCTCTACCATACCTCCTTCGAGGAATTTAAAGAAACGTTTGGCGTGTTCTTTTTCCTGATTGGCTGTTTCTTCAAATACGCCGGCTATCTGTTCGTAGCCTTCTTTTTTTGCCACGCTGGCAAAATACGTGTAACGGGTTCTTGCCTGTGATTCACCTGCAAACGCTTTCAACAGATTCTGCTCTGTACGCGTTCCTTTGATACTTTTTTCCATAATACACTTGTTTATAAGATATATATAAATGACTATTATTCACTGACTCTCTACTTGACTCACTGATTCACTACCAGGTTCACTGATTTGCTAATTGCGTATCAAATATACGCATCCCTTTCCAACCGGCGAAAAAATACCCGGTCAAACTTATCTATCATTCTATAAACAATGTCTATCGGGCAAAAGTTCGATAAAAAACTTCAAAACGTCAGTATTCTTACAGACAGGCAGTTGGCAAGGGAAGGAGTCTATTTCAGGGAAGTGAGGTGCTCCGTGGTCAGGTGGGGAAGGATAACAGAAGGACAGCCATAGGGCTACAATAGACAAATAACAGGTAAGTAATAGGCATGTAATAGGAAGGGTATATAAGGGTATTAGCAATGAGCGAGTTAGGGTATAGGAAAAGTGGGGGTGTTTTGGGGGGGCGCAAGGGGAAGGGGTTGTGTATATGGGGGAAAACGGGTAACTTGCAGGCTCATTATGAATCGAAGTTGTTTAAAACGCCAGCTTCACAAAACCAGTTAATTATGGCTATTATAGAATCTACTGCTATTGGAAAAGCGAGCGGCTCTGCTGGGGCATTCACGTATCGAACGGTGCGCGGACGAGTGATTGTGTCGGCGCGCATAACCACGAATAGAAGCAAGACAAAGAAACAATTGCGGCACCGGGCGGCCTTCAGCGAGATGCAGCGGCTGGGGAAGGTGTTCCGGAAGGTGATTGATGCGGGTTTTGAGCCGACGCGGTACGGGTCTTGCCGGAATCATTTTCACCGGAAGAATACGGGATATATGCAGTATATGAAGCAGCGGAGCGAGCCGGATGCATTGAGCGCACAAGAGGCTGCGAGGGGAGAAGGGCCGATGACGGCGCTGCATAATTTGTGGCTGGCGTTGCGAGCCGGAGACTTCGGCGGCGAGGTATTTGCGACGGTGGGGGAAGGGAATACGATGTCTTGTTTTCGCGCGGATGCGGAGGGATCACCGGTGGTGAAGGTGGCTCATGATGGGGTGTTGCAAGCGGGGGATGTGCTGCATGTGGTGTTGGGAGTGACGTATATGTGGATGGGGAGCAGGCATTACCGGGTGCTGACGATACAGCAGAAGCTGGCAGAAGGGGTGAACACGGGGGAGATACGGCTGGATAAGGAGCATTGCAGGCGGCTGGATTTCCGGAAGGAGTTGCCGAAAGGGATTGAGGAGGTGTGTGTTGTGGGGGCGGTTTATGTGGGGTATGCAGGCGGAGAACGGTCTACGTCACGGTTTACGGCGATGGAGGAGGAAAGGGAGGCTCTTCCGGAGGAAGGGGGATTAAGGGATGTAAGGTTAAAGGGCCTTAACGTCCTTAAAGGCCTTAAGGTCCTTAAAGAAGGTGGGGGATTGATGGATGAAGATGAAGATGAAGATGTAATATTTACTACAGCATGCGGTTCCGGTGAACATGATAGGGGGCAAATTACTTGAGGATAGTATATACTTAAATTTGGCAGAAAATATGGGAAAAAGGAATTGTATCACAGTTATTCTTTTAGCAATCTTTGCGATATGTTGTTCTCCGGACAAACAATCAAGCGAAGATTTACCGTGTATTGACGTTACGAGAGAGTATCCTGAAAAGGAAATCAACTTAACTGATATAGCTGATGTTACTTATTTGCATCTAAGCACGAAGGATGTTGACTTTCTGTATAAAGGGAGTATCGACTATGTAACCCCAAACACAATCGTTGTCGTAGATCGGACCTCAAACAGCGTACTGTTCTTTGGAAAAGACGGGAACCCCAAGTCACGTTTTAATCGTAGAGGCGAAGGCCCGGAAGAGTATGCGGATGCTGCTTATGTAATGTATGATGAAGCGGCAGATGATGTATATGTTGCTCCAGATTTCAGTGATTATATCAACGTTTATTCTTCTTCCGGCGAATACAAACGAAAATTAACCTTACCGCAAAGAAACATCGGGGGCCAAATGGCTTTTTTTGATGATCAATCCATCTTAGTATATGATAATACCAGTTTGTGGAAAAATATCGTTAAAAAATATTCGAAGGATGAAACGATTTTCACGGAACAAGTGAGTGATTCTTCTTTCTTCCTCATTTCCAAAATGGATGGAGTAGTGTCAGCATATATTCAGTTGCCAGGCAATAACATCGATTTAAGTTTCCGCGATCCTACAGGAGGTTTTGGTCAAGTTGGCTACGCGCGTGTGAGAAAATGCCCGGATGGACTTTTTTTGTACAATCCGGAAGCCGACACGATCTTTCTTTACAGCAAAGACAAAACCTTAACTCCATTTATGCATAAAAAACCGCTATTAAAGGATTTAAAGCCTATGATCGCCATGGATATTTGCATGGATGCAGGTGGATTCCAATATATGGCCACTTATTCCTACTCAGTGGAGGGAAGGTCTCCCGCTGCCAACTATTACATGCGGGATAAGAAAACAGGTGAGATCTTTCGTCAGCAGATTACCCTTCCTGATTATAACGGAAAAGCGTTCTATTTTAATCCCCGTCTTCCGAATTATTATGAAAAAGGGTATCATTTCGAATTAGAGTACTTTGAACTCAAAGAGGCCTATAGAGAAAACAAGTTGAGTGGCAAGTTGAAGGAACTGGTTGCGACATTGGATGATGACGAAGATAGCAATGTTTTTGCCCTTGTTGATTTTAAATAGACTGAAACCATCAATGAAATAGCTTAAGAAGCCTCAAGCACAACTGGATTCGGGGCTTGAATCGTTCTGAAAACACGTTGATATCAAAATGACGTTTCGCTGACATTTGAGGGAGGTGAATCAATTGATACTGATTGAATTGGAGTTTTGACATTATTTTTTAAATTTGTGATAAAATGTAAAAATAATATGAGGACATTTCAGTTATTGAGGGGGATATTGATTTGTATAGTATTGATTTTCAACTCATGTCAGTCATGGAACACCTCTCCCCCCGTGCTGGAACGGGCTGAACAGTTGATGAGCGATCGTCCAGATAGTGCCCTGGTGTTGTTACAGGATAGTATAGATTCATCCGGTTTATCGGAAAAAAACTATGCGGATTGGTGCCTCTTATTGACACAGGCGAAAGATAAATGCTACCAACCGCATACATCGGATTCGTTAATTCGAGTTGCGTGCGAATACTATGAGGCGCATCCGAATCCGGATCGGTTGATGCTTACCTATTATTATATGGGTAGGGTAAATCAGGTATTAGGAGATGCTTTACGGGCCCAGGATTATTACCTGAAAGCATTTGAGACGGGAGAGACATCAGACAATCTACTGTTAAAAGCACGTATTTGTAATAGTCTGGGAGGATTATATACACGTCAGGAGGTATACGATTCTGCATTAAAATACCTGCAACATAGTATGTATTACCTCGAAGAGTTAAACGATACTACTTCACAATCATTTGTGTTACGCAACATTGGGCGCATC
>JAVBUH010000043.1:0-47854 GCA_031555505.1 Tannerellaceae bacterium | reverse complement strand
GCTGGCGGTACGGAATGTGATTGCACCGTCGGAACATGAGACGGCACGGACGGCTTTCCTGCAAAGCCGGCAGGCGGTGGAGAGTGCAGCCGCTGCGTTGGATAACCTTGCTATACAGATCGCTTCACTGGAAACGACCCTCCTGGACCTCCGGCTGCAGGAAGCTGAGAAGGAAAGCCAGCTACGGCAGGACCTGCAGACAACCGGCGGTCAGTTGATGAATGCCATCCATGCCTGGGAACTGGCTTATTGCCTCACAACACCGATCGAAGGTAGGGTAACATTCACCAAGTACTGGAGTGAGAATCAATATATCCCGGCAGGGGAAACAGTCTTCACCATTGTCCCCACTGCCTCAGATGAATTAATAGGGAAAGCGATGCTGCCGGCTGCCCGTTCGGGCAAGGTGGAGACAGGGCAGCGGGTGATCGTTCGATTCCTCAACTACCCCGATCAGGAATTCGGGATGGTGAACGGCACGGTAAAAACCATCTCACTGGTACCCTCCGATGGCCAGTATGCCATTGAAATAAGTTTCCCACAAGGGCTTACCACCAACCATGGCCGCACCCTTCCCCTCTCCCACGAGATGAAAGCTACGGCCGAAATCGTGACCGAAGACCTACGCCTGATCGAACGGTTCATTATGCCGGTGAAGAAGGTGCTTAGGGAAGGGTTGGGGAATAAAACAACCAATAGTTCATAAACCTATAACTAATTGCATATTTACGAGTACAACGTAATATTATTTCTGTATCTTTGCTAAGACCATAACGACAACTGAAAGGCAAACCGAAAGAGGTTGCTGCGGAACTGGATGAAGAATCCAATCCGGTGATTATGCTGGTGAAGCATAAAAAGAGAATGCAAACACGTGATAATTAAGTTGAAAATTTCTAAAATATAGTGAGTTGTCAAATTTTATATTTACATTTGTGTACCAATATTGGTACACAAATAAAAGCTAAATATATGTCAGTGCTACAAATAACATCGAGAGAGTTCAGAGAACGACAAGCGTCTTATTTTGACCTTGCCGATTCAGGAGAACAGATCATCATAAAGAGAGGAAGCAAGCAATCATACACCCTTGTTCCTGTCGAAGATTCCGATTTATCCATTTCGGCCGAATTAAGGAAAAGTATCAAGCGAGCACGGGAAGAGTATAAAAATGGGAATGTGGTCATCTGTAATACACATGAAGAAATTCTCAAACACCTGGAATCGTTATGAGTTATCGGGTAGTTTTTACCCCAGAGGCTGATAAGGCATTAGCGAAGTACAAAAAGTCAAACCCTATCGCTTATAAGAAGATAGGGAAACTCCTCTTTGAAATGGCAGAACATCCGCGTACAGGGACAGGACATCCCGAACCTCTTGTGTCTGGAAATTCAGTCACCTATTCCCGACGAATCAGCGGTAAAGACCGGATTGTATATGACATTTATGATGAAACAGTAACAGTTCTTATCATTTCCGTGGAAGGACATTACAAAGATAAATGATTAATGATTTCAATAGCTCATTCCAAACTGCCACAACGGAACAATATTCAGATATCCGTTTTCGATATCGTCTTTTACTACATATCCGTTTTCAACCTCTTTAATCTGCTTCTGGCCTTTGTTCTTTCCACCGACCTCAAATGTTTTATCATCAACTAAGAAATCGGCAACAGAAGACGCAAATACATTATACTTAACCCGCATTTGGTTTAAGAAGAATGTCTCACGGATATTTCCGATATTGGAAGTGTCATCAGCAAGGTTATAGATAAGATTGGTGTTATCCAAATATATTTTGTCGACCTTGCCTAATCCACGAATACCGCCCGTATTATCTCTTAATTGGGCGATCATGCCCACCTCTTCAATGTACAGGCAATAGTCCGAAATATTGTTACGACTGGCTGATAGCATTTCAGCTATTTTGCTCATGTTCGGTTTGAAGGGTGCGCTTTTAGCTATAATCGCAAGTAATTGCTTTAACTTTCTTCCTGTCGCCACATTCATATCGGCGTACATCGGAATATCATTTTCCAATGTTTGGTTTATAATCTGCCTCAAACGCAATTCAAAATCTTCTTCCAATGCGAACGGATAATACCCTTTTTTCAAATAGTCAGCGAAAAGAGGTAACGGGTGCTTCAAATTAGGCAATTCAACTTTATGCTGCAATATATCCTCCATTGAATAGGTTTTCGCTGATATATTGTGAAACAACTGTAAATACTCCCTGAAAGACAAGCCCTGCATATTGTATATCACAGCTCTACGACTTAGATCGGAAGCTCCTTTCTTTATATCAAGCACCGAAGACCCGGTAAAAACGACATTCAGGTCTTTATGATAATCATAAATAAGCTTTAGTTCCTTTGCCCAATCCTTATATTTATGGATTTCGTCGATAAACAGATATTTACCGCCCCGCTTAATAAAGGCATCGGCTAAATCGGCAAACCGATTGTCTACGAAATAGAAGTCTTCTGCTGTTACATAGAGCGTTTCAGCAGGATTTAAATTTTGCTTGATATACTGTAGAACCAACGTCGTTTTCCCAACACCTCTTGGGCCAATAAGCCCTATCATCCTGCTTTTCCAATTGATCTCATCGTACATATATCGGAAAAACGACGTGTCAGCCTCTTTTATGAGCTTGTTGGAATATTCGAATAACTTATCCATACTATCACGTTTTTTGCAAAGATAGTGATTTTTGCACTATTAAGGTGCGATTTTACTTGTTTTTTGCACTGCTATAGTGAAAAAAAACAAATTCAATATGCTTGTTATTATGCCTCCCTGATTTGTTTCAGAAGAACTATAAGTAAATTGACAGGCAGGGAATAATTAATTAGTACCTTTGCAGCCTGAAATTCAGGGGTAAAGAAAATGACAACAAAGATTGATTTTCAGCCGAAGCTGTTTACCGCTCTACGTAATTATTCCAGAGAACGGTTTATGTCCGACCTGATGGCCGGTATTATTGTGGGGATTGTGGCCCTTCCGTTGGCGATTGCTTTCGGGATTGCATCGGGGGTAAGTCCTGAAAAAGGGCTGATCACGGCTATTATCGGTGGGTTTATTGTGTCGTTCCTGGGCGGAAGCTCGGTACAGATCGGCGGGCCTACGGGTGCATTTATCGTGATTGTGTATGGTATTATCCAGAACTTCGGTGTAGAAGGGCTGGCTATCGCTACCGTAGTGGCGGGTATCATGCTGGTAGTGATGGGGGCACTGAAGCTGGGGACGGTGATCAAGTTTATCCCCTATCCCATCGTGGTGGGCTTTACCAGTGGGATTGCGCTGACAATCTTTACCACACAGATGAAAGACCTCTTCGGACTGGCTATCGACAAGGTGCCGGCCGACTTCCTGACCAAATGGGTGGTGTATGCACAGCATATCGATACGGTTAATTGGTGGTCGGTATTGGTGGGTGTGGCCAGCCTGCTGCTGATTATCTTCACGCCGAAGTTCTCGCGCAAGATACCGGGATCGCTGGTGGCGATCATTGTGATGACCCTCATCGTGTTTGTACTGCGAAATTACCTCGGGATTACGTCTATCGAAACAATCGGCGACCGGTTTACAATCAACGCTTCCCTGCCGCAACCCGAAAAGATAGCGTTCAGTATCGAAACCATCAACCTGCTGCTGCCTTCGGCATTTACAATCGCCATGCTGGGTGCAATCGAGTCGTTGCTCTCAGCTACGGTGGCCGACGGGGTAACGGGCGACAAGCATCGTTCCAACACAGAACTGATCGCGCAGGGTGCCGCCAATATCATCGTTCCTATTTTCGGGGGTATTCCGGTAACCGGCGCCATTGCCCGTACGATGACGAACATCAACAACGGCGGACGTACACCGGTGGCCGGTATCATCCATGCCGTGGTATTGTTGCTAATCCTGCTCTTCCTCGGTCCGCTGACAAAACATATCCCCATGGCCTGTCTGGCCGGGGTACTGATTATCGTATCGTATAATATGAGCGAATGGCGTACATTCCGCTCGCTGCTGAAGAATCCGAAAGGGGATGTGTCGGTATTGCTCGTCACCTTCTTCCTGACGGTGATATTCGACCTGACGATAGCCATCGAAATAGGTTTGCTGATCGCTATGTTTATCTTTATGAAGCGCGTATCGGAAACGACAAAGATATCCGTTACCAAAAATGCAATCGACTTGTCGGAAGGTAGTGAAGTAGTTGTGGAAGAGGAAAAACTGATCTTGCCCGAATCGGTGGAGGTATACGAGATTGATGGGCCTTTCTTCTTCGGTATTGCCAATAAGTTCGACAGCATTATGCAGAATATGGGCGACAAGCCAAAAGTCCGTATTATCCGTATGCGAAAAGTACCGTTTATGGATTCCACGGGGCTGCACAACCTGGAGAGCCTTTACCGCCTGTCGCAAGCGGAAGGTATCCAATTGATCCTGTCGGGGGTAAACGATACGGTGCGTTCGATGCTGGTCAAATCAGGTTTCGACCGGAAGATTGGTGCAGCCAATATCTGTAGCAATATCAATGAGGCGGTAGAACGGTCGGCAACACTCGTTAATACGAAACACTGACCTCGAAGCCGGCCTGCCGTGCATGGTGGGCTATTGCATCCAACACTTCTTTGGATACTTTGCGGAGGCCTTTGACGGGGGTCTCCCGTTCGATGGTATAGATCATTACCTGTTTGGGATGGATCCGGCGAAGGGCATCGAGCCAGCCGGTAATCTCTTCTTCGGTGGTATTGTCTACAGACTGTCCCTGGTATTCGCCGGTGATAAACATGGTCTGGACGATAAGGTTACCGTTGAAGCGCAACAGTTGTCCGATCAGCTTTTCGGCTGTGAACTGGGGTGAGTTGGGCACATTGAGTTGTTGGATCCGGCTATCGAGCACGGAATCGAGCTTGAGGATATTATCTTCTATCTTGTTCAGGGCGTCAAACACGTCTTGTTTGTGAAGCATGGTGGCGTTGGACAAGACAGCCACCCGGGCTTTCGGGCAAAGGCGGTTGCGCAGTTCGATGGTATCGTCTATCACACCAGCAAAAGCAGGATGCATGGTAGGCTCACCGTTGCCGGCAAATGTAATCACATCGGGGGTTAAGCCCTCGGCCTGCATAGCAAGTAGTTTTGCTTCGAGCGCTTCTTTAACGGCTTTGCGGGTAGGTAAAGGGGTACGTGTGCGGTGCGTTGCATTTAATCCGCATTCGCAGTAAATACAGTCGAACGAACAGAATTTGCCGTCCACCGGAAGCAGGTTCATACCCAAAGACACTCCCAACCGCCGGCTGTGAACCGGTCCGAATACGATCTCGTTAAAAAGAATTGTTCCCATCTATACCATAAACTTTATATAACGATGCTTTTCACTATATAACAATACACGGGTGCAAAAAGCCGTTAACGGGTACAAAGGTACGCATTTCTAAAACTTCCACCGTAACAGTGTGTAGATATCCGTTCGATGGGAACCGTCAATTGCTTCCAGTCCGGTTCCGATCACATCCCGGTCGGCATAACAGGTAGCTGTGGCTTTGGCTGTGATCGACAGGTGACGGTTGATTTTCCAGCCGGCCGAAAGCGCCAGCCGCACTCCTTTGCCATAGAAGGACGGCATGGAAAAGGCATAAAGCATATTTTTTTCGTGGGAAGAGATACGGCTACTGTAATCGTCGGTCTGAAACCAGGCGGCATAGCCGTCTATCTGGAAAGGCAGTGCATCCGGTTGCCATCCAATACGCTGGGAAAGCATAAAGCCATTGCTATCACTGTCTATTTCCCTGTAGAATACCTCATCCACAGCGGTGCGGCATACCCAACCATCCACAGGCGTATACGTGGCTTGTATACGGAAACGGTGCTGGGTATAGGGAAGGATGGATACGGTTTTACTATCAGTCAATAGTTTATTCTTTTCCTTTTGCCGGTAACGGTACCGGGCATATATGGAAAACCGGCGATTATGTGTATAATCGGTTTGCACCATGTATTCTTTTCCGGTGGAAGGAGCATCTACGCCGTATTTCAACCAAGGGAAACGAAATACGTCGGCATAAGCGGCAAATTTCCAATACGGTAAGGGTACGAATTGAAATCCCATATACACACCCTGTTCATTCTGTACGGCGGATTGCTGGGAGAAGGCATTTCCGAACAAAGCCTGATAGCGGCGGTCGTAATACCGATGCAGAAGCAGAAAGCCAATGTATGAGGTAGGTGTCACCTCCAGGGCATTGAGGGTAGCCAGGGCGCCGTTGCGTGAAAGGGCGGTCTCGCCATACAGTTTCAGCTGCCGGTTCTTCCAAAGGTAATCAACGCTCAGGTTAAGGTTACGGTCGCCACGGAAGTAAAACAGATTATAAGGCTTCGGATCAGGCTGCATATACTTCCGGCCGAACGAAGTATGCAGGGCAGTTATTCCAATGCCGAGTGAAGGAGTGACATAGCGGATATGGGTGCCAACAGTCTGTAAGGGTACGTTACGAAGCTTTTCCCGGTCGCGTACCAACCGGTGCAACCCGTCAGTCTTAAGCGATGGGAACGTATCCTGTACTACGGCCGCATCCATCCGCCGACAGGAATAGAAAAGGCTGTATTCCATCCGGCCAATGGCAAGGGTGGCTGCAGCTCCGCGGAAAAAGTCGGTTTCATTGGTAGAATAATGTCGGCGGAAACCGTAGGTGTGCCTACCGGCAGCAGTAGGTGTGGCGCCGCGGCCGGGGGTGAAGTCGTGGCTTACCACAAGACCTTGTCCGAAAGAAGCTTTATAGTCGCCCACCGCCAGGCTTTTCAGTTTCTTTATTCCTTTGAGGAACAGATGAGCCGAGTAGTAATCGTAGCCTTTATGATGCTTGTTCCAGAACGGTTCACCGGCATCTTTTTCGCCTACGAAACCCGCCTGGAGACGGTCGTCAAACGCGTACGAATAACGGAGATAGTGGTAGAACGGTTCACCCAGGTAACGACGGTTCGGATTCTCCTGCAAACTACTGTCGGATTGGGGTTGATAGCCTTTACGCTGTTGAAAACATTGATCATACCTGATTTGCAATTCATTATCTCCGTGTTTCAACAGGTTTTCAACCGAAAAAGGAAGGTTTTCAACCGGATTTTCAGCGATATAAACAAAGGGAAGCAGTCGTTCAATGGTTTGGAAATCGAACGTTTCCATGTTTTTCAGTTCATACAGGGAAGCCATGCTGCCATAGCGTTGGCGGTACGATAGAATACTTTCAATCTGCATATCCGTAAGGAAAGGCAGTTTACGCAGGTCGTCCCCCGTTGCCCGGTTCAGATCGAACGGATGTTCCGCCAGCCAAGAGAGTTCCGTATACAATGTTTCAAGACGTTCGGTATCTTCGGTTTCCTCGGCCAGTTCTTCGATATATTCTTTCCACTTATCAACAGGAGATATATGCTGGGAATAAACTACATAACAAGTTATACACAGGTTTATCCACAGGAGTAGAATGGTTCGTTTCATCGGATGCATCTGGTTAGAAAGAAAGGGTTAATCCAATGCCGGTTTGCATACCCAATACCGGATGTGAAACGGCAGCTATATCCACGGTAAAAAGAGAATAGGTATATCCCAGGCCGAAAGCAGGCAACAACGGATCAGTCTGCAAACCGGCGCGCAGGAAGAAAGCATCAAAAAGGACATATTCAATGCCGGTTTGTATCATTACCCGTTCACGGGTGGCGACGGCGCTTCCCAACAGCGTCATTCCGTCGGTCAGTTCCCAGGCAAAACCTGCTTCACCGGAAAAAGGAGTGAGCTCGCGGCTATCGGCCGACTTATCTCCCAGGGAAACAGCCGGCGTATGTAAAAGGGAAATACCCAACCGCCAACGACCGGAAGGAAGAAAAAGAAGCCCGATGTCGGTAGAAAGGCGGGATTTCCTTTCGTCGTAAAGTTCCGTTTGCAGCGTGGTGTACTGGATGCTGACCCCCAATGCCCACTGTTGTCCAAGTTGTTTACCTGTTACCAGGCGAAAAAGGCTTTCCCGATAGGCATCATACCCAAAGGAAGCAAGCTCTACCCCAGCGGATAATAGTCTATTCGGATAATGGAAATAACCTGAAATGGTACTTAACTGATGCAGTCCGTATGGATTGTGATACTGAAGACAGAGGGATCGTTTGCCGGAAAGCGGCAATACAGCCGGATTGATCAACGCTGTTTGCGAAACTCCGTTTCCTCCCATGGCCAGACTGCGCATATCGGGTAAACGTTTGTTGCTGACTGCAAAACAGTGCGCAACCACATAAAAGAAAAGAATAGACAAGGTTAACAGTCTCTTTTTCATAATCAAGGATAGGCAACAGATTTGTCTGTTGATTGTGCAAAAATAATCAAATAGTGTAAAATCTAACTATCGGATACGTAAATCCTTTACTTTTGCAGTGTGAGTAAACTGAAACCATATAGTATCCTGCTGATATTCCTGTTGTGTTGCGCCGCTACTAAGGCGCAAACCATCCGCACGAATATCCTGCCCGAAGGTTATCAACGAGCCACGCTGGAAGGAACCGATACCATAGCCGTTGTAAGCCTCCGGCCGCTGATTGTATTTCCCGAGCAAAAGTTCAAAAACAAACGGGAACAGGAAAAGTACAACAAATTAGTGCGCGACGTGAAACGTACCCTTCCATACGCCAAGATGGTATATGGCGTATTGATCGAAACCTACGAATACATGGAAACCCTCCCCACAGAGAAAGAACGGCAAAAACACCTCGAACGGATGGAAGACGAACTATTCAAGCAATACAAGCCTGAATTGAAAAAGCTTACCTTCTCACAGGGAAAACTACTGATCAAACTGATCGACCGCGAATGTAACCAGTCGAGTTACAATCTGTTAAGAGCTTACCTGGGCAGTTTCCGCGCCGGATTCTGGAACCTGTTTGCCGGAATGTTCGGCGCCAGCCTGAAAGCCGAATACGATCCAAGAGGGAAAGACGCCCAGACAGAGCGCGTGGTGGTGATGGTGGAAAACGGACTTATCTGAAAGCAAATCAACTAATCGTTTGATAGTTGTTTAAAAAAATCCCAAATAACGATACCACCCGTAACAGACACATTCAATGAATGCTTGGTGCCATATTGGGGGATCTCGATGCAACAATCGCAGGCATTCACCACTTCCTGCTGAACACCTTTTACTTCATTGCCCAACACAACAGCATATCGTTTGCTTTTATCCAATCGAATATCGTCAAGCATCATACTACCCTCTACCTGTTCAATGGCACAGAGCGTATACCCTTCTGCCCGGAGACCGGCAAGGGCATCGAGTGTATCTTTAAAATACACCCAACGAACCGTATCCTCGGCCCCTAACGCTGTTTTATGAATCTCGGCATTCGGCGGACAGGCTGTGATACCACACAGATACACTGCTGCTACGTTGAAAGCATCCGACGTACGGAACACAGCACCTACATTATGCAGGCTCCGTACCTGGTCAAGCACCACAACCAAAGGTATCTTTTCTGCTTCCAGAAAGGCTTCGGGAGAGAGGCGGTTTAATTCCGTAATTTTCAGTTTACGCATGGATCTTTTTTTAAGGTAGCAAAGGTATGGATATATTGTGAAAAGACGGTTGAAAACCCGCTCATAAGTAGTAGACAGAAACTGAAAAAAAAGACTTGCTATTCCGGTTAATTTCGCTATGCAACAGCAGGCAGCTATCAGCCAAGCAAAGTTTTTACTTTTTTATTACACAATACCAACAGGGTTTATCCACTGCTTTTCTGTTTTCAACTTTTACCTTTTTTTCCACACTCGGTGTTTTCAACCGAATGTTGATAAGCATTTTTAAGTATCTGTAAAACAGATCAAACAACTATATAATACATGTTAATATCATATTAAGAACACATCCTTCCAAACTTAATAACTAATTATGCAACTATCAGTACAAAAAAGTTTTAACTGTTTCAACAGCCTAATATCATCATCATATCTTTTTTAGAATTTTAGAAGAAGAAAAGATAATAAAGATAGATCGTTGATAACTCAAGAAGGATGTTGTGGAAGCTTCGGGAGAAAGTGGAGACGCATATAAGCTATTAATATTGTATATTTACACGCTGAAAAGGATATAAAGGATATGAGTACACAACTGAAAGAAGCCATTGATACGTTACGGAAAGAAAAGAATGCCGTAATCCTGGCCCATTACTACCAAACAGGCGATCTGCAGGATATAGCCGACTTTGTAGGCGACAGCCTGGCACTGGCCCAATGGGCGGCAAAGACCACTGCAGATATTATAGTGCTTTGTGGCGTACATTTCATGGGTGAGACGGCAAAGATACTGTGTCCGGATAAAAAAGTGCTGGTGCCCGACCTGAATGCGGGCTGCTCGCTGGCTGATAGTTGTCCGGCTCCCGATTTTGAAGCGTTTGTAAATGCCCATCCGGATCATACCGTCATTTCATACGTCAATACCACGGCTGCCGTAAAGGCAGTGACGGATATTGTAGTTACATCTACCAATGCTAAGCAGATTGTAGACAGTCTGCCGGCGGATGCAAAGATCATCTTCGGACCAGACCGGAACCTGGGCAACTATATCAACAGCGTGACAGGGCGCCACATGTTGTTGTGGGATGGCGCTTGCCATGTACATGAGCAATTCTCCCTTGAAAAGATACTTGCCTTAAAGGCTACCTATCCGGAAGCCGAAATAATTACCCATCCGGAATGTAAGCAACCTATCATCCAGGTATCTGATTTTATCGGATCAACAGCCGCCTTGATCCGGTATACGACCCAATCCCCTTCCAAACAGTTCATTGTAGCTACCGAAAGTGGTGTGATCCATGAAATGCGTAAAAAGAGTCCGGGCAAAACATTTATTCCTGCGCCGCCCAACGACAGTACCTGCGCTTGCAACGAATGTAACTTTATGCGCCTGAATACGATGGATAAACTCTATCGTTGCCTGAAAGACGAAACGCCGGAGATAACCGTTGAACCGGCTATACAACAGAAAGCGATCCGCCCCATCCTCCGGATGTTGGAATTATCTGAGCAATTAGGTCTATAGAATCATCTAAAATTAACATTATAATAAAACGATATATTATAAATAATTATTTATTATAATTAAAATGAATGCAATTTATAAACATATTATGTGCGTTTTAAGTTCTATATTTGAAATGAGATGAAATATTTTTGCAATGTTGAAAAAATAGTCAGGATCTTATTTCCGGCAGGCTAACGGATCCGGGTAAGATCTACCAGATGGAACTTGGCTAATCACTCACAGTTTCTGGTATGTGACGGAGGCTGTCCTTAGTATAGGATGGCCTCTTTTCGTTTATCTACTAAAATTAAACCGATCTATACCGGTTAGCTACTTTTTATCGTTATATTTGCAAGGATATGACTATAGCTGATTGTTCGACATAGTTACTTTTGAGATGATAAAGGGAAAAAAAATAGTAGTTGTCTTGCCTGCTTACAATGCTTCCAAGACACTGATAGATACGTATAATGAGATACCTTTAGACATTGTGGACGATATGATCCTGGTGGATGATAAGAGTTCAGACGATACTGTTTCAGTTGCAAAAAGCCTTTCCATCCGACACCTATTGGAGCATAGCACGAACAAAGGATATGGAGGAAACCAGAAATCGTGCTATAAAAAGGCAATGGAGGTAGGCGCTGATATTGTCATCATGTTGCATCCTGACTACCAGTATACCCCTAAGTTGATCCCTTCCATGGCTCATTTGATAGCCAATGATGTGTATCAGGTGGTGATCGCTTCCCGTATCTTAGGAAAAGGTGCTTTGAAAGGAGGAATGCCTATGTATAAGTACCTGTCAAACAGAATACTTACGTTGGTACAGAATATATTGATGAACCAGAAATTATCTGAATACCATACCGGGTACAGGGCTTTCTCGATTGAGGTGTTACAGGCATTAAACCTCGAAAACAATTCGGATGATTTTGTGTTCGACAACGAAATGATTGCTCAGATTTTCAGTAAAGGGTATGAAATAGCAGAGATAACCTGCCCGACGCGATACTTTCCGGAGGCCTCTTCCATCAACTTCAGGCGAAGCGTTGTCTATGGACTGGGGGTTGTCAAGACCTCATTCCTCTATTTTTTACATCGAACAGGTATTTATCAATCGATATTATTTAAATAATATGGAAGAGCGTGGTATAGTTGTAAAAAAGAACATATCATTGTTTCTTTTTTTATTTATAAATTTGGTTTTTTCGATTAAATATATGGACAGGTATATCGCATACTCCATACCTGTATCTATTGTACTATTCCTATTTTATCTGTTGATGGTGTGGAAGAAAAAGCTCTTTTTTCGAATACGATTTGATTATGGGGTTGTATTGCTGTTGATGTTCGTTGCTTTTTCCGTCTACCTTTTTTCCCGGATAGATATTCATACGTTACATGTAGACCGGTGGAGTGTCATATCTTCATTCTGGGATACCTGTTCCAAGGGCTCGTATGCCTATATGGCAAAGTCGTTCGATGGGAATTATCCGGGTCCGATGCCTTTCTATTTTATGTTGGCTTATCCTTTTTATCTGTTGGGAGAACCGGGTTATTTTTCGTTGTCAGGATTACTTTTATTTTTTGTTATTTGCTTGTGTTTCAGGGTGGAAAGGAAATACATGAACATGGGTTTATTTCTACTTGTATCCTCTTTATTTTATGTTTGGGAAGTGGCATGCCGAAGTAATCTATTTACCAATTCAGTATGTATACTGTTCAGTATGCTGTATATATTGAATACAGATTTCTCTAAAGCCGGAACGATTGTTTTCAATGGCATACTGATTGGACTGTTGTTATCTACGCGCAACCTATTCGTCCTGGCTTACATTCTATTGTTTATGTATTTGCTGATACGAAAAGAAGCCACATTCAAACAGTTAGTATGGACGGGTATGATTGCGTTATTGGTCTTTTGCCTGACATTTATCCCGTTTGTATGGGGGCATTGGGATGCATTCATGCAGATGAACCCATTCATCATCCAGGGAAGTTACCTGATGCCATTTCATTTCACGTTGTTATGTATAGTGCTGTCGTTTGTATTATCCTTTGTATGCCAGTCGAAAAATGATATTCTCTTTTACAGTGGTATCAGTCTGTTTCTTACTGCGTTGTTTTATGTGGGATATCATGTGGCAATAGATGGGTTTACAGCTGCCTATTATGGCAGCACGGCCGATATTTCGTATTTTATATGTTGTACACCTTTTTTCCTGTATTACGCATTGGCAGCACAAGAAAACGATCGAAGAAGGATCAGAAGGTATATGGGAGAATAACCGGTATTTCCTTATTTTATCACCATAATCTTTGTTACTACACTTTCTCCCCGGTCGGGTTGAGAAGCAAGAACCAGATAGATACCTGTAGCTACCCGTTCACCGTTCTTTTTCCGGCAATTCCAGGTAAGTTGGCCGCCGACAGATTTAGCCTGATAGATGAGATTGCCATTGAGGTCGGTTATCTTTACATTTGAATCGTTCATCAGGCCGGTAATCGTTACCTGGTCATTATGTTCGGGCCGAACCGGATTGGGGTAGGCATACACATCCGAATAGGTTTCACCGCCTTCCGTGGCACCGCTCATGTAAGACACCATCCCTTTATCGGTACCGACAAATACTTCACCGGTAAGCGGGTTGATAGCAAGGCTGTTGACATTATTGGAAGGAAGCGGCGCATTATCGGTAGAAAAATGTTCGATCGTTTCCGAACCATCTTCCGATACGACAAAGATACCGGCCGACTGTGTACCGAGCCATTTCCGGTTGCCACCGTCGACAGCAATCGCCTGGATATTCTCTCCTTGCAACAGATAGCCTGCCAGACCATCTTCTCCTTCCCGTATGGGACGATAAGCTGTAAAGTAGGTGTCTGCACTGTCGAATACTTTATCAGGGTTCAGACAGATCAACGGACCTATATTGGTACCGATCCAGATCGTATTGTTCTTCTGATCCTCTACCATGCAGTTATAAGCAGATGCATTGATCGTTGCTGAACTTTGGACGAAGGTTTCGATTTTTTTCACCCGGTCGTCAGACGTATCGTCGATCGTACCATTATCATCAAATACGAAGATGAAGGAACTTTTCCGCAGGATGTTTACCCACTTATGGTTGTTCTTGGAAGTGATTAGTATTTTGTCTATCAAATCTATACCATTTAACTGTGTATATTTTGTTCCGGACAGGCTACTCCAGGTTCCGTCTGCTTTCAGTACTTTGATGCCGGTACTTACGCTGCTGTTGGTCATCCACAGGTTATTGTTTTTGTCAAAGCAAAGACCTTCTACACGAATATAGTTATTCTCTGATTTTTCGCCTGGGTAAACAGATTGTAATGAACTGTTTTTGTGATTATATAAAGTGACAAATTGATTGTCTTTACATTCAAACACACCTTCTCCCCATGTAGAAGCATAGTAATGATTTTCATCCGTTGGGTCTACCGCCACGCATGTGACGTCTTTGAATTGTACACCACTTGCTTTTATGATCGCTGCCTGATCGAAGTTATACCATTCACCATTTTCGTATGTCATCAATGTACCCGGTTTTTCTCCCCGTTCATTCCACCGGCTACCACCGGCTACCAATAGTTTATTGTTATGGAAAGTCATGTATGCATCCAGGTTGCGTATGGGGCTGTCTGTTGCCAGGTCGGAAACGATCAATTCGGCTGTATTCCCGTTTGTACGTACTCCTTTCAGTCCTGCGTCGCCCGAAGCTATCCAGAAGATGTTGGGGTCTTTCAATGATGAAATGCCGTTAACGGGGCTGTTATGGATCGAAAACGATTCCGTAAAGGACGACATGATCAGGGCGCAGGTTGATCCGTAGGCGATCAGCTTGCCGTTTTGGATGGTAACCCCTTTTAGTGTAGCGTCTTTTTTAATGGATTGGATGCTCCCGTCAGCCTGCCGGTAATACACACCATTATTAGCAGTACTGTTGAGGTAGAAAGCAAACATACCGGAGAAAAAGCAGATATCCTTTACGGTATCCGTGGTACTGATCGCCATCGGATATGTTTCCCAGCTATGGTAATCCAGCAAATTGGCTGTGAGTGAAGCCTGTAACACACCTTTATCTTTGGTAGCTGCATAAATCGTATTTCCGTTGATATAGGTAGAATAAACACCCGTTTGCAGCTTGTATGTATCGGTGATCTCCTCTTTCTTCAAATTGACCACAACGATTCCGAAAGCAGTAGACAGGTAGGCATATTCCTTATACATATATACACTATTCACTGTCGGGTCCTGTATGGTGATATCCTGCTTCAGGAAAGGAAGGTTCTTCACGCTGCCATTATCCGGCTGGAACAGATCGATGTTCCCGTTGGTATAGGTAATCACCAATTTGTTTACTTCCGTATTATATCCGATCTGGCTGATAAATGTATCGCTTAATCCATTCAGGGTGGAATAGAATTTCAGGCTGTTGTCTGTCTTGTTATAGCTATACAGTGAGTTATTGGCCAATGCAAACACATATTCGTTTGTTTCGGCTACAGCTGTGGTGTTGTGGTAAGACAGGTGCGATTGCCACGTACCTGTTCCCTGTGCGGCTACCGTAAAGGATAAGCAACAGGATAAGAGCAGGACTGATAAGATCTTTTTCATTGTTTATTCGGGTAAAGTGGATAAGAAATCGGCCAGTTTGCGAACGGCAAGCGCCCGATGGCTGATTGTATTTTTGATGTCTTCTCCCAGTTCGGCAAAGGTTTGTTTAAAACCGTCGGGCTGGAACAGCGGATCGTAACCAAAGCCGGCCGATCCTTTCTTTTCATGGATGATCGTGCCGTTGATGACTCCTTCAAACAGGTATTCATCCCCGTTGGACAGCAAAGCGATGGCGGTACGGAAACGGGCTTTCCGGTTTGTTTTCCCATCCATCGCCTGCAGCAACTTCAGCATATTGGCTTGCGCGTCATGAACCGGTCCGGCATACCGGGCCGAATAGACGCCGGGAGCATTGTCCAGCGCTTCCACTTCCAGACCCGTATCGTCGGCAAAACAGTCGTAGCCGTAATGTTCCTTGATATAACGGGCTTTTTGTAACGCATTTCCTTCCAATGTGTCGGCGGTTTCGGGTATATCATCCCGGCAACCGATCTCTTCCAGGCTGACGATATGCACCAGATCTGCGGTGATCTTTCTTACTTCATCCAGTTTATGCTTGTTGTTCGTTGCGAATACAACTGTTTTCATCCTTTAGGTATATTTCTGTGAGTATTCAAGCTGTACAATACAATAAACAAAACGTATATACTTGATTGTTTAGTATACGTTTCAGCAATATTGGGAAGAAAACAGCGCTGCTATCCGGCGAATGTCTGTCAGGTCTTGATCTGGTCGAATCCTTCGCCATACACCCCTTTCACCAGGCTTTGTGAGATAAACGCCTGGGGATCTACTCCTTTTACCAGCCTGAAAATGGTTAATGATTCTGAATTCTTTGCCAGCAATACCACTACTTTGATGGGGCGCTTGGAGTATCCCCCTTCACCTTCCAACAGGGTACAGCCACGTCCCATATCGATCAGGATACGTTCGGTAATCTCATCGTATTTCTGCGAAAAGATAAGAAACTGTACCGATTGCCGATTGCCGTTGATCACACGGTCGAGCATATAATTGCTCACCACCATTTCCACAAAACCGAATACAATCTTTTGGATGTCGGCAAAGATAAACCACGAGCTGCTGATGATAATAAAATCCAGTATCAGCAACCCGGTACCGATCGATACATGCTTGTATTTATTGATGATAGCCGCAATGATATCTGTTCCGCCTGTGCTTCCGTTGACAGAAAAGATCAACCCGAGTCCGGTTCCGCAAAGGGCGCCACCGATAATGATAGACATAAACGGTTCGTCGTGGATAATGGGATTGCCGCCCAATAGCCATTCAAAAAACGACAACGACAGGGAAAGCGAAGCCACCCCAAAAATCGTTTTAATCAGGAATTTCAATCCCAGTACCTTAAAAGCAAAAGCCAGCAGCACCAGGTTGATGACCAGGTATGACACCGAAACCGGTATCTTTGTGGCGAAGAAGATAAGCGCACCGATACCGCTTACCCCTCCCGTCACAATTTCATTTGCAAGGATAAATCCGTTGAAAGCGAACCCGTACAGGAGGGTTCCGATAAAAATGATCACATAGTCCTGTACAGAATCGTAGGCACGACGAATGATCTTTTTGCTCATACTTAAACCACGATATTGACGATTTTGCCTGGTACGACAATCACCTTCTTCGGTGCTTTGCCGTCCATCCATTTAGCGGAACTTTCATGACCGAGCGCTGCCTTTTCCACCTCTTCTTTCGGCATATCGGCCGGCAATTCCAGGTTATAACGGGTTTTACCGTTGAATGAGATGGCGTACGTGACGCTGTTTTCTTTCAGATAGGCTTCATTGAAAGCAGGCCAGGGTGCATCACAGATGGTAGAGGTATGTCCCAATGTATGCCACAACTCTTCCGTGATGTGCGGCGCGAAGGGAGCCAATACAATGAGCAATTGCTCCAGGATGGCTTTCTTGCTGCATTTCAGTGTGTAGAGTTCGTTCACGCAGATCATAAAGGCGCTCACGGAGGTGTTGAACGAGAAATGTTCGATATCGTGGACTGCTTTTTTGATCAGTTTGTGCAATGCTTTCAGTTCGTCGGCTGTCGGTGTATCATCCGTTACCTGCAACGCATCCGTGTTACCGTAGAACAAGCTCCACAACTTTTTCAGAAAGCGGAATACCCCGTCGATACCGTTTGTATCCCACGGCTTGGATTGTTCCAGCGGTCCGAGGAACATTTCATACAGACGCAAGGTATCGGCACCGTATTTCTCCACGATCATGTCGGGGTTGACTACGTTGTACATCGACTTCGACATCTTTTCTACGGCCCATCCGCAGACGTACTTACCGTCTTCGAGGATAAACTCGGCCGTTTTGTATTCCGGATTCCAGTTGCGGAACGCTTCGGTATCCAGTATATCGTTGCTTACAATGTTCACATCCACATGCAAGGGTGTTACATCGTATTGTTCTTTCAAATTAAGTGAAACGAATGTGTTTGTATCATTGATGCGGTATACGAAGTTGGAACGACCCTGGATCATACCCTGGTTGATGAGCTTTTTGAAAGGTTCGTCTTCACAAACGATACCCAAGTCGAAGAGGAATTTATTCCAGAAACGGCTGTAAATAAGGTGGCCCGTTGCGTGTTCCGTACCACCGATATAGAGGTCTACGCTCCGCCAGTATCCGTTCACTGTTTGGTCTACCAATCCGGTAGCGTTGTGCGGATCTTCGTAGCGGGTATAATAGGCTGATGATCCGGCAAAACCCGGCATGGTATTCAACTCAAGCGGGAAGATGGTTTTGTGGTCGATCTTCGCTGTTTCCACTACCTTTTCGTTCACGCTGTCCCACGCCCATTTGGTGGCGTTGCCCAGGGGAGGTTCGCCGGTAGCTGTGGGCAGGAAGCGGTCTACATCCGGCAGTTCGAGCGGCAGCTTGTCCAGCGGCAGCATCTGTGGCATACCGTCGGCATCGTAGTAGACGGGGAACGGTTCGCCCCAGTAACGCTGGCGGCTGAAGATGGCGTCGCGCAGGCGGAAGTTCACCTTCACCCGGCCCAGGCCTTTTTCCCGGATGTATTCCTTTGTTTTGGCGATGGCTTCCTGTACTTCCAGTCCGTTCAATACCAAGCCGCCCGGGATACCTTTACCCGGCACCGGGGAGTTGGTCATAATGCCTTCCTTGGCATCGAAACTGTCTTCCGAAATATCGCAACCTTCGATCAATGGAACGATCGGCAGGTTGAAATGTTTGGCAAACGCATAGTCACGACTGTCGTGTCCCGGTACAGCCATGATGGCACCTGTTCCGTATCCGGCCAGTACATAGTCGCTTATCCAGACGGGGATAGCCTCGCCGGTCAACGGATTGATGGCATACGACCCCGAGAATACGCCGGTCACCTTGCGGTCGGCGATGCGTTCGCGTTCGGTTTTTTTCTTGGTGGCAGCCTTATAGTCTTCCACAGCCTGTCGTTGTTCGGGCGTGGTGAGTTGATCAGTCAGTTCGCTTTCCGGCGCCAATACCATAAAGGTGACACCGAATATCGTATCGGCACGGGTGGTAAAGATGGTGAATTCGATATCCGCATCCTTTACCTTAAACTGCATCTCAGCCCCTTCACTGCGGCCGATCCAGTTGCGCTGTGTCTCTTTCAGCGAATCGGTCCAGTCGATCGTTTCCAAGCCGTCCAACAGGCGCTGGGCGTAGGCAGATACGCGAAGGCACCACTGGCGCATCACTTTCTGTTCTACCGGATAACCACCGCGCTCGGATAAACCGTTCACCACTTCATCGTTAGCCAGTACCGTACCCAGCGCCGGGCACCAGTTCACCATCGTGTCGCCCAGGTAAGCCAGGCGGTAGTTCAGGAGTATTTCCTGTTTTTCCTTTTCGCTTTTGGCTTTCCATTCGTCGGCTGTGAACGCGAGTTCTTCGCTGCAGGCAATATTCATTCCACAGGTTCCTACCTGTTCGAAGGCCTGTACCAACTCTTCGATAGGGCGTGCCTGCTTTTCATCCTTACAATAGTAGCTGTTGAACATCCGGATAAATGCCCACTGTGTCCAGTGATAGTATGCAGGTTCGCTGGTACGTACTTCACGGTTCCAGTCGAAAGAGAAACCGATCTTGTCCATCTGCTCGCGGTAGCGGCGGATGTTGTTTTCGGTGGTGATGGCCGGATGTTGTCCGGTCTGGATCGCATATTGTTCGGCCGGCAATCCGTAGGCGTCGTATCCCATCGGGTGCAGCACGTTGAAACCATTCAGTCGTTTGTAACGGGAAAAGATATCAGAGGCGATATAACCGAGCGGATGGCCTACGTGTAGCCCTGCTCCCGACGGATACGGAAACATATCCAACACGTAATACTTCGGCTTTTCCGGGTTCATTTCCACCTTATACACCGCATGGGCATTCCAATAGTCCTGCCACTTTCGTTCGATCTCTCTGAAATTGTACTCCATCACCAATCTATCTTTTTTAGGTATCTTAATCATTTTAAGGCACAAAGGTAGTGATTTATTTCGTGCGATATTCGTATGTTTGCCTCTATGTTACTTAAATCTGAATACGTATCGATATGACAATGCGAAGAAACTTTATCAGGCAACTGATGGCGGGTAGCCTTGTACTGCCTGCCGTTCCCCAGCTTTTGATGGGGAGTGAACGGGATAATCAGCCGGGAAGTAAACCGGCAGTAAGCAACCAGGAAATCCGCCTGGCCCTGATCGGCTGTGGCACCCAGGGTACGGAAGATACCAATACGGCCCTGCGGGTGGAAGGTGTGAAATTGGTGGCTGTGTGCGACCTGTACGACGGGCGGCTGACAAAAGCCCGCGAACGCTGGGGCAATCACCTCTTCACCACCAAAGACTACAAAGAGCTGATTGGCCGTCCCGATATCGATGCCATCATTGTGGCTACGCCCGATCACTGGCACCTGGAGATTGCCACCGAGGTGATGAAAGCCGGCAAACATGTCTATTGCGAAAAGCCGGTAATCCATAAACTCAAAGAAGGTAAAGCGCTGGTCAACGCCCAGCGGGTGAGCGGCGTTTACTTCCAGGCCGGTAGCCAGGGAATGGCGTCGATCGGTAACCGCAAGGCCCGTCAACTGGTGATGGAAGGTATCATCGGCAAGGTGAACTTTATCGACGGGCAGTATACCAGTCCCCCTCGCACCCCCGAATCGTATCCCATACCGGCAGACGCTTCCGAAAAGACCATCTGGTGGAAGCAGTTTATCGGCAAGGCGCCGAAGCACGAATTCGATGCCCAGCGTTTCTTCTTCTGGCGCAACTGGAAAGACTACAGCACCGGTATTGCCGGCGACCTCTTTGTCCACGTCCTGGCCAGTCTCCATTACATTACCGACGCCCACGGCCCTGAAAAGGTATATACCACCGGCGGCATTTACAATAAGCTTGACCCCTTCCGCGATACGCCGGATATTATGCTGGGCTATTTCAACTACCCCGACCGCAACAACGTAGGCGCTTTCACCGTCCAACTGGGAGCCAACTATGTAGACGGCGTGTCGCATGCCTGGGGCAGCATGAACTTCCTCATCGTGGGCTCCGAAGGAAAACTTCGCGTGCAATGGGACAAGGTCACCCTGCAAACCCTCCAACCTGTCGATACCGCCCGCCTGTCTCACTTATCGACACTGGGCGAAGGGATCGATGCCTTCGAAGTAATCTCTCCCAACGAAGTCGTCTTCAAAGCCGGCAAAGACTACAAAGGTGGCCATTACGACCACTTCTTCAACTTCTTCACCGGTATCCGCAACCGTACGCCGCTCACTTCAGACGTGCTCTTCGGCGTGCAATCCGCCGCCCCTGCCCTGTTGTGTTACGAAAGTTACCTTTCCGGCTCCCCCATCTACTGGGATGCCGAAAAGCTGGAGGTAGTGAAAAGGAAGAAATAACCCGGAGATGTTTCCTGACATCCCACTCTCGTAGGATCACGGAATTGAAACTGGCGAAATTAGTATGGATTACTGAACAGTATACCATTATAAAAATCCCTGAAAGATGAAATGCGTATTCAGCTTTTCAGGGATTTTTTCAAAATTTGAATGTGCCTTACAAGAATCTCCTTTTGAAGGTTTGTCATCACTTCAAAAACCAAGTGAGGTAAACATTGTAAAGTGATCCTTTGAAATCTTTTGGAATTTTCACAAATGGCTTGATATAGCTCATATCAGAATGTGCATTAGCAAAATCATACAATAATTGTTCTGTTTGTTTATTAAGCAACTTTTTATCTATATAAATAGTATATGTGGTGATTCTAAAATCTTTGCCGATATAAAACATAAAATTTACACTTCGCAGTGATTCCTGCGTTTCATGAGATAAATTGGAGAACAAATGTTTAAATCGTTCTATCTCTGCTGCTTTCATATCCCCCGGATAAGAGGAGGGTGGAAGCCATGTCATTCCCCAATCGGTTGAATCGAGATCCAGTGGTGAAACCTTATCCAAGGGGAAAAGCGAAATCCTCACAGAACTAAAAACGTTCCCTACTTTGAAATGCTTAAATTCTTGCGCCTCCGTGGTAAATAATATCAGGGAACTAACAAATATAGCAATAATTGTTTTCATATTATTAAAATTTAATTGTTTTTTAGGGTCTTCTGAAAAAATTTTGTAATACACTCGGTGTAAATCCAGATAAAAAGAGTGTGCCATAGCCTAATCCTTCAGTTGGAATTCATCTTTGACACAAAGTTCTAAATTTAGGGATATCAGAGCTTGTGAAAAATCCTTGCTCATAAATTATTTCTATCCAATTTGAATATTCCTGAACAAAATCAACGCTTTGATTTTGGCAGATAAAGTATCCACCACTGTTCTTATCAGCCAAGCTATTGTCAACAATAAAAGCTACAGTCACACTTCCATTTCGAAATGCATCCATAATTTTCTTTCCAGCGGGGAGTTCATCAAAACCTTCTGCCGCCACATTTATTTCATATTTCTGGAATAGATTCAAATCCGAGTTGACCCCATGAATTCCTTTTAAGTAAGGAAATTTGAGTCTACGCTCTGAATAAGAAGGGCTTGATATTGTATATCCTCCTCTAGTCCCTTGAGGGAAACTTTCTACAATATATTCCCAAGGGCGTAAATCATCTGTAGTAACAACATTTGCTACAACAAGCCTACTTCTTGTTTCACTATATACCTGAACAGTCTTTCCTTGCCAAATGACATCAATATATGCATCCCAGCAAACCCAAAACGCCATTGATTTAGTCATGATTATTTATTGGTTAGTTGTTTTTTTATTATAGATATCAAAAAAATCGTCTTTTATACAACCAGTAAAGACTAATAATAGAAAAATAACCCCAAATATACAAAACATTTTTTTATCTGTCTTCTACGATAGTCTAAATTTTTAAAAAATCGTCGTCTCATAATATTTATTAATAAAATGAATAATTAGAAATCTATGCTTTCCGAAAATCAGTTCGTGTAAAAACAATCATGATAATCGATAAAAAAATAATATTACTACCACGTGATATTGCAAAATTATAATTAAAATGTTACAAAGAAGATTTGAGGAACACTTTTTTAACTAATATGTTGTAAAACATTTTCCATTGTTTCGCAGATGTAGAAACCCAGACGTGATATCACTAAACCTACATTGTTTATGTTCGGATTATACTACTTCGATTAGAAAAGGTAACTCGTGCGTGTAGATACCGCCAGTGTGTCGTTTGGTTTTCAAACAGTTATGACTTTCCTTCAACATTATGACGATCGTTTTGGATCGTTATTATCTTTTTTGTGGCGATTGCGGGATTTGTAACATCTTCCTTTTCGAATGGTTACAATCCCATCGGTGCAAACAGGGAACAATGCCACCTCCTTTTACCGGATATACACAATGGGATTGATCCGGTAGAGGGGGTGGTATGTAAACAGCCTGTACAGGCGACACATTTATTGCGCCCGTACAATCAGTGTGGTGCTTGGGAGACCGTCGGTTTCGGCGGTGAGGCGGATGGCGCCGCGTCGGCCGTTGTTTTGGAGCACGGCGAGGGCTTTGCCGAAAAAGGCGCTGCGCTGGGGTGCTTTGAAGGATTCGTGACTGATCTGGCTGCCGTTGTCTACACCGGCGAGGAAGCCGGAGCCTTCGATGGTGAAGCGGATGAGGTTTTCGGCATCGGGCACAAGGTTGCCGTCTTTGTCCAGGATATCAACGGTGACGAAGGAGAGGTCCCGGCCGTCGGCGCTGATTGTGCTGCGGTCTGCCGTGAGGCGGATCCGGGCAGGCTGGCCGGCGGTGTGTATTTCCCTGGTGAGTATTTCCTGTCCGTTCTTGCGGGAGACGGCTTTGAGGGTGCCTGCGGTGAAGGGAACGCGCCAGGATACGTGGAAGTTGTCGGCGCCTTTCTTCCTGTTACCAAGGCTCTGGCCATTGAGGAAGAGTTCTACTTCGTCGGCGTTGTTATAATAAGCCCAGACGTCTACTTCCTGGCCTTCGCTCCAGTTCCAGTGCGGGAATACGTGCAGCACGTCTTTGTCTGTCCATTCGCTTTGGTACATATAGTACACGTCTTTGGGGAAACCGGCCAGGTCGATGATGCCGAAGTAAGAACTGCGAGCCGGCCACCAGAAGGGGGTAGGTTCGCCCAGGTAGTCGAAGCCCGTCCAGACGAACAGCCCGGATACGTAGGGCAGGCGTTTTACTTCGCGCCAGGTATCTTCGTGGGTAGAACCCCAGGGGACGTGGCAGTTGTCGTACGCAGAACAGAAGTGTACAGGCTGGTCGAACGGCTTATCCCAGGATACGGGCCAGATGTACATAGAATCGGAAGGCATGCTGTAGTATCCGCGTGTCATCAGCGCCGAAGTGGATTCGCTGGAGATCAGTTTCTGTCCGGGAAAGTTTTGCGGGAAAGGTTCGAAATCTTGATGGTGGTAGTTAAAGCCGTGTACGTCCATCGTGCCGGAGCGGAAGAGGTGGTTGAAAGGGCTTGTTTCATTGTTACCCGAGGTAATGACGCGGGTGGTATCAAGCTTTTTCACGATATCGGCCAGCTTGATGGCGATCAGTGAATTGACGCTATAATTGCCTTCCTCCAGTACACTTTGGTCGATGGCATGGCCGAAGTTAAGCAGGATATTGGCCTGGTGCAGGTCCAGCGTGTCAGCGCCGGCATGTGTCCATTGTTCAAGCACTTCGTTGCCTACGCTCCACATGAAGACGGAGGCGTGGTTGCGGTCGCGGAGCACCTGGTCGGTGAGGTCGCGTTCGTGCCATTCGTTGAAGTATTGGGCATAGTCGTAAGGCGATTTGCGTTTGCGCCACATATCGAAGGTCTCGTCTTGTACCAGCATACCCATACGGTCGCAAAGCTCAAGCAGTTCGGTGGCCGGTGGATTGTGCGAGGTACGGATGGCGTTGCATCCCATGGCTTTGAGGAGTTCGATCTGGCGTTCCAGTGCACGGGTGTTGACGGCTGTACCGAGGCAACCGAGGTCGTGGTGGTTGCATACGCCGAGTATCTTCAGCGGTTTGTCGTTGAGGTAGAAGCCGCTTTCCACTTCAAAGCGAAAGCTGCGGATCCCGAAGGTGGTTTCGTAGCAATCCGTCTCTTCTCCGTTTACATACACACGGGAAACGGCTTTATAGAGCGAGGGGCTGTCTACCGACCAGAGGGCGGGGTATTCTACAGCAAATGATTGTTTGACGATGGATGGGCTGCCCGGCGCCACTTCGGCTTCCGTTTCTTTACGGCCGGTTTCCCGTTGGTTGGGATCGAGCAGGGTAGTAACGAGGCGGACTACAGTGTTGGCCTCCGTGCCGTTGCGCAAGGTGGTTTCTACCTGTACGGTAGATCGGGCTTCGGATACCTGCGGTGTGGTGACGTAGGTGCCCCATTGGTCTACGTGTACCGGGTTGACCTTTACCAGCCATACGTTGCGGTAGATGCCCGAACCGGTATACCAGCGGGAGTTGGGCTGTTGGGAATTATCAGCTTTCACAACGAGCACATTCTCTTCGTGCCCATAGCGGAGATAAGGCGTGAGGTCGTAGCGGAACGAGATGTATCCGTTGGGACGTGTTCCGAGCAGTTGACCGTTGAGCCAGACGCTGCTGTTCATGTATACGCCGTCGAAATCGATGAAGAACAGCTTGCCGCGATCGGCTTCAGAAACGCTGAAGCGCTTGCGGTACCAACCCGTACCGCCGGGCAGGGCGCCTCCGCCGGGTGTGGCGGGATGGTCGATACTGAAGTCGCCTTCGATGCTGTAGTCGTGCGGCAGGTTCAGTATGCGCCAGCCGCTATCGTCAAAATCGGCGGAAGAGGCATCAAAATCGGCGGAAGATGCGTCGATGGTTTCATTGATCCGAAACGTCCAGCCTTCGTTGAAAGAAAGCCGTTCGCGGGTTTGTTTCTCCCCTGAACAAGCGCCCAGGAAAGATACGGAAAATACAAACAGGAGGCTTGCATGCAAAGTGGTCTTCATAGGTGTGTGTTTATTGCAGAAATTCCTCTAATTCATAATTGGAATAATCTTTTTTAGCCTTTTTACATCTGTACCATAGTTAGATACTAAGATATGTGTGGTGGCGGACTTAAAGCGATTCCTGATATTAACGGCATACGTTTTAGCATATTCGTCTATAATCATATCGCCATATAGCCTCTCTGTCAACGGGGTTCTTCCAATAACAAGCAGCGCTTTACATGTCAGTTTTCTAAAATCAGCGGCGAGGGTAGTATGGCAGTTGTCATTAAAACCATCTTTATACTCTTCGTTCCCATAGTCGGAAAACACACAGTCGTATGGCGGATCTAAGAACATAAAATCATCCTTTTCGGCCATATCGAATATGTGTGTATAATCTGTATTAAATATTTCCGTATTGGATAGTAGTTTGCTATGCTGGGGTGTTACAAGCGAGGTATTCAGGTGTGTATATCTGCCAAAGGGTACATTAAACTCTCCTTTGGAGTTGTATCGGATCATACCGGAATAGGCTGTTTTGTTTATAAAAAAATAGAGTAACGCATCCGAGTACTTCTTCTCTGCCAGCTCATTACACATATCCCGAAGCTGGTAATAGAGGTCTTCATTCCTGTCTTCCACCCGTTCATCTGGGGTGAGTCGCTTGAGTTGGTCAAATCGTTTCCGATTGATCTCATATATATGCTCAATCTGTTCTAATTCAACGGATAGTGCATCGTAATCGTTTCTTACTCCGGAATAGAAAGCCATCAACTTTGCATTGATATCGTTAATAATGGCTTTCTTAGGTTCTAAATGGAAATAAAGTGCTCCGCCCCCAAAGAAAGGTTCGATATACTTGCCCTTGAATGGAGGTATATGCTTTTGTATGAATGGGATTTCCTTTGATTTCCCTCCCCTGTATTTGATGAGCGGTTTCATAGTACGACAAAAATAGGGTAAAGGGTTGAACTGACAAACAGAATCAAGGGAATTATTAAGGGCAGCAGGTTTGTTTTTTCACTCCGTCACCCGTTTACCCTTGATGCCTACCATGCCGCCCATGCCGCTGCCTTCGAGGGTGTTGTTGTCTTTTTTTTCCAGGCTGATCAATATATCATAACCGCTGGCTTCGAAATAAAGGTCGATGTTGTTGCCTTTCGCTTCTACCTGGTTGAGTTTAATATCCTGGTCGTGAATGTTGATCGTACCTGAGAGTTTGCCCTCTTTCTGTTCGAGCGCCAACAACATTTTAGAGTCGCCGTTGGGTGATCCCACACTTGTCAATTCCCATTTACCGGTAAAGGGACTTGCTTTGCCCTGTGCGTTGACTGCCAGCGAAACGAATACCATACATACGATGGAGACTAAAACGTGAACCTTTTTCATGATTGCTTTTATTAGATTGAATACGCGGGCAAAGATACGCGGTTCAACAAGGCCGGAAAAGGCTCAAAGAGATAGAAAACTGTGCCAAAATGTGTATTTCTGCCGGTTAATTTTTCCGGGAGAAAGCGAATCATTTTCCTTTGGATCGTTTATCTTTGTCATCCATTCATTAAACGATCAAGTGTGACCAAGCAAATCATTGAGACACCGCTGATGCGGCAATATTTCGATATCAAGGCCAAGCACCCGGATGCCATCCTGCTGTTTCGTGTGGGCGACTTCTACGAGATGTATGGCGAAGACGCAGTGACCGGCGCCGAGATTGTGGGTATTGTACAAACCAAGAAAGCGAATGGACCAGGGCAGTTTATTGAAATGGCTGGTTTTCCCCATCACGCGCTGGATACCTATCTCCCCAAGCTGGTGCGGGCTGGTAAGCGTGTAGCCATCTGCGACCAGTTGGAAGACCCGAAGATGACCAAGAAACTGGTCAAGCGCGGCATCACCGAATTGGTGACTCCCGGCGTTTCCATCAACGATACCATCCTCAACCATAAAGAAAATAACTTCCTGGCCGCCCTGCATTTTACCAAAACAGGGTGCGGCATCGCCTTCCTGGATATCTCCACCGGCGAGTTTATGACGGCCGAAGGAAGCATCGATTATATCGACAAGCTGCTGAACAACTTCTTCCCCAAGGAGGTGCTGATCGAGCGCAACAACCGGAAACGGTTTGAAGAAGCCTTCGGACCGCGGTTCTTCCTGTTCGAACTCGACGACTGGATATTTACCTCCGAAGCAGCCAACGACCGCCTGCTGAAGCATTTCGAGACAAGTAACCTGAAAGGATTCGGTGTGCAACACCTGCGGCTCGGTGTTGTAGCGGCCGGTGCTATCCTGCACTACCTGGATATTACACAGCATAACCATATCGGGCACATCACGGCACTGTCGCGGATTGAAGAAGACCGTTATGTACGTCTGGATAAATTCACCGTCCGCAGCCTGGAATTGGTGAACACCATGAACGACGAAGGCACCAGCCTGCTGGACGTGGTAGACAAGACCGTCTCTCCGATGGGTTCGCGTATGCTCCGCCGGTGGCTGCTTTTCCCGCTGAAAGATGTGAAGCCGATCCGGGAACGGCAGGATGTGGTGGAATACTTTTTCCGCCATCCGGAGATGAAGGAGATGCTGGAACGGCAATTGGAATTGATCGGCGACCTGGAACGTATCATCTCCAAGGTGGCCGTAGGACGGGTGTCTCCGCGCGAAGTAGTACAGCTTAAGGTAGCTTTGCGTGCTATTGAACCGATCAAACACGCCTGCGAAGTGAGCGACGAACCGAGCCTTTGCCGGATTGGCGAGCAGTTGAATGTATGCGCCTCCATACGCGACCGTATCGAACGGGAAGTCAACAATGACCCCCCGGCCCTACTGAATAAAGGAGGTGTCATTGCGCATGGCATCCATCCGGATCTGGATGATCTGCGTATGTTGGCCTACTCGGGCAAAGATTACCTGCTGAAGGTGCAACAGCGTGAAAGCGACCGTACGGGCATCCCGAGCCTCAAAATATCGTTCAACAACGTATTCGGTTACTACATCGAAGTGCGCAATTCACATAAAGACAAGGTACCTCCCGAATGGATACGCAAACAGACGCTGGTCAATGCCGAGCGGTATATCACCGAAGAACTCAAGGAATACGAAGAAAAGATACTGGGCGCCGAGGAAAAGATACTGGCGCTCGAAACACGCCTGTTCAACGACCTGGTGTTAGCCCTTTCCGACTATATAGCTCCCATACAGACGGATGCCAGCCTGATCGGACGGCTGGACTGCATGCTGTCGTTCGCCAAATCGGCTGCCTGCAACAAATACATCCGTCCGGAAGTGAATGAAACGGAGGTGATCGACATCAAGGGGGGGCGTCATCCGGTGATCGAAAAACAATTACCGCCTACCGATCCCTATATTGCCAACGATGTGTATCTGGACGACAAGAAACAGCAAATCATTATCATTACCGGGCCTAATATGGCGGGTAAATCGGCCTTGTTGCGGCAGACCGCGTTGATCACCCTGCTGGCCCAGACAGGTAGCTTTGTGCCGGCCGAAAGCGCCCGTATCGGCATTGTAGACAAGATTTTCACCCGTGTTGGCGCTTCGGATAACATCTCGCTGGGCGAATCTACGTTCATGGTGGAGATGAACGAGGCGGCCGACATATTGAATAACCTATCCTCACGCAGCCTGGTCTTGTTTGACGAGTTGGGGCGCGGGACAAGCACCTACGACGGTATCTCCATCGCCTGGGCGATTGTGGAATATATCCACGAACATTCGTATGCCCGCGCCAAGACGCTCTTTGCCACGCACTACCATGAACTGAATGAGATGGAACGTTCGTTCAAGCGGATCAAGAACTACAATGTATCGGTGAAGGAGGTAGGAAATAAAGTGATCTTCCTGCGTAAACTGGTACGGGGCGGCAGCGAACATAGTTTTGGTATCCATGTAGCCCGGATGGCCGGTATGCCGAAAAGCATCGTGAAGCGTTCGAACGATATCCTGAAGCAGTTGGAATCGGAGAACCGGCAGGATGGTATCGGTAAGCCGGTGAAAGGCCTTGCTTCGGCTGGCGAAGGCTTCCAGCTGAACTTCTTCCAATTGGATGATCCAATCCTGAGCCAGGTGCGCGACGAAATAAAAAACATGGATCTCAATAACCTGACGCCGCTTGAAGCGCTGAACAAGTTAAGTGAGATCCGAAAAATCATTACGGGTAAGTAGTTGGCTACTTATTCATATCGTTGGCAATCTCCTGGATATCCTGTAGCGTAAAGTTGCCTACGAGTTGCATCACGACGAAGGTGCTGTCTGTATCGGCCAGCATGATGAGGTCTTTCACCTGTTCGCCTTTCATATTGGAATAGAAGGTGGCTTTTGTCTTGCCGTCGCGGACACGCATCAGTTCCTGGTGTTGGTTGCCTACCAGTTTGGAAAATTCGCCGCGCATTTGCGGGATCAGGTCTTTCCGTTCGGTGGTGACGAGTTGCAGGGATTCCACTTTTCCTTTCATGTTGGTAAGACTTAAGCCTACATCTCCGATGACAGGCATCATCTGGAACATGGCTTTAGAGATATACACAGAGGTTACATTGTCCATCTCGGCGTATTTGTCGAACAACTTATGCTGGTTGTCCTGTGCAAAACCGAATTGTGTACAGGCAAGTAAGAGGGCGATGATGAGGTATTTTGCTTTCATGATGTGTTATTATTCGTTGAATTGTTTGTTCAATATTTCATTTACTTTGTTGATTTCCTTACCGGCATCGGCCACAGGGGCCAATCCTTTATTGAGCTGCGTAGACATGAATGCCAACGCTTGTTGAGCTACGAGAGCTGCTTCTTCCGGGTCGCTGAACGTGTCGGCCATGGTTGGCTTCGGATTCATTTCGGTCTGGAAGAAGAGGGCCAGTCCGATAAGCATGGCGGCGGCCACGCTACCCACCAGGTAGAAGGAACGGCGGCTGAACAAGGAACGTTTTTTCGTCTCTTCCTCACGGTCGGCCAGTGTGTCTATATACTGTTCGAGGCGTTCGGACAACCCTTCGGGCAATGCCTGTTCTTCACGGAGTGCCTGGTTGATCAGTTCGTCAATCTGTTTATCGTTCATAGCGCGTATATTTTTTCGTATTGTTCCTTTACCATTTTCCGGGCCCGTGAGAGTAATGTGCGCACATTCACTGCACTGAATCCGGTTATTTGTTCAATCTCTTCCATGGAGCAATCGCTGAGGCTACGGAGGCGGAGTACCTGCCGCTGGTTTTCGGGCAGCCGGTCTATCAGGTGTTGGATGTGCCTGATCTCGTCTCGTTCTTCCATTTCCCTATCGGGGGTGGAACCGGCAGCGACCGGTATCATCTTCTCTACGTTTTCTTCCTGGCGGTTGACCTGGGCCGAACGGAGGAAGTCGAGGCAGAGATTCTTGACGAGGGTGACGGAGAAGGCTTCTGCGTTTTCAACGGTGCTCAGTTGGTTCCGCTTGTTCCACAACTTACAGTAAGCTTCCTGTAAGAGGTCTTCTGCATCTTCCTTATTGCCCACCAGTGCGAGGGCGATCCGGAAGAGCTTCGGGTGAAGCGGCAGGTACTGCCGTTTGAAGCTGTCTGCGTCCATTATTTCTTGCTGTGCTGGTCTACTACTTTCTGGATATCTTCGGGTTTGATCTTTCCCTTGATACGAACCAGGGCGTTGCTGTTGCCGGTGGTTACGACTACCATTTCGCGGATCATGTCGTCGTTGATCTTTACCAGTACCCGAACACGTTCGTTGTCTTCGTTGGTAGATACCATCGTTTCATACGCCGGGTCTTTCAGGTTCTTCACGGCGGCCAGCAGTTTGTCTTTGACGTCTTGGGTGCATTCATCGAAAGAGAGTATTTCAATTCCGTCTACACCCATGGTTTCCGTGAAGAGGCTAGCGAACGACATGGTGATTTTCCCGATATTGACGGAAGAAGTATTCTTCATGCCGGAAAACTCCTTGAATAACTGGTTCACGTTCTTCTGTCCGAAAGCGGCTTGGCAAACAACGATCATTGCGAGGATTGCCATGTATTTCTTTACCATCATCTATTTGTTTTAAACTGTTATTAGTATCCTTTGCTACTCCCTTCTTTTGCGCGCCTTGAAGGGACTTACATCAAGGAGACGGGAGCCGGTTAACGGTTGTGACAAAAATAGAGAAAAAAGTTTCTATTCCATCTGGAACTTGCGGCAAACCTTGATCAGGTTGGTGGTGAAGCTCACCACGTTCTGTGTTTCCTGCAGCATGTTGAGGTAGAGCATACTGGTCTTGGTACTCTTACCGCTGTCTTGCTGGATGCGCTTCAGCTCGGCCTTTTTCAGGGCGGTGAGCTTATTGCTGATCCCTACGGATTCGGACACCAGTGCTTCGAGCGGCGTGTAATTGTTCTTCCGTACCATATCAGCACAGTTGTGGAGGTAGATCACGATCGGATGAAGCACCTGCCCTACATCTGTCTTCTCTTCTTCATTAAAGGGGTTGAAGTTGTTGTCGATATGTTCTTTTCCCGGATCGGTAAGTCGGCGAAGACTGTAGACAATCTCGCTGGCAAAATCATTGCTCTGGTAGTAATAGAGCCCTTTTTCGACGGCGATATCGTGTTCAAGCTGGGCAACACCTAAGGTGCCTACCCGTTTGACCTGTTTGAGGTGGATACGTTTTTCGTCGATCTCGTTCATGATACGGCGTAACTCTTTCAGGTTTTCATGCATGATGGCATTGACTGATTTATCCAGTGTATCGGCAGCAAAAAGCAACACCTGACAAATCTCTTCACGGTTGTGCTTGCGGAAAAGGGCGAGGGCTTCGCGTTTGTTGGTGGTCTGGGTAAGTTGAGCCACAGTGGTGTTCACTACTTCTTTCAACGCTTCTTTCTTCAGTTTTTTACGATAGGCGATCTGGCTGCGTACCAGTGAATAGGCGGCCAATGCCACCATGGCCACCATGGCCGGGATACCCCCCAGGTAGATCAGCAGCGCTACTACAAAGGCGATTGTAAACGCGGCTCCGGCTGTAATGAACCAACCACCGATCACGGATAGTACGCCCGTGATGCGATAAACGGCGCTTTCCCGTCCCCAGGCGCGGTCGGCCAATGAACTACCCATGGCCACCATAAAAGCGACGTAGGTGGTTGATAACGGTAATTTTAAGGATGTTCCCACAGCGATCAGGAGCCCGGAGAGGACTACATTGACCGAAGCCCTGACCAGGTCAAAGCTGGCTTTGTTTTCCAGGATGATCTCATCGTTATTGAAACGGCTGTCGATCCAGCTTTTAGCCGCCGGCGGGATCACATTCAGGATGGAAGCCGACAGGTTGCTGGCCGTACGCACCAATACCCGTGCAACAGGTGAAGTGCCGAAGTTCTCGTCTCCTTCCGTTTGGCGGGAAAGATCCAGGGATGTTTTGACTACATTGTGTGCTTTTTTGGAAGTGATCAGCACAAAGACCATTACTGCACCCGCACCCACCAGGAAATACCATGGAGTTTGGGCGGATTCGAGCAACGAGCTCATCAGGAAGTTGTCCGGAGCGGCTGTTCCCCCTTGTGCCATTAGGTCTATATAGGAAGAATAACCTACCAGCGGCACACCAATGAAGTTCACCAGGTCGTTGCCGGCAAAGGCTAATGCCAACGAAAAGGTTCCCATCAGAACGATCACTTTGAATATGTTGACTTTCAACCAGCAAAGGATTTGCATCAGTACCCCAAAAAAGCAGAAACAACCCCATAGGATCGTGGTGGTATTGGCGTAGGTAGCCTCTTTCAGGTCGTTTGTCATGAACGAACTGTCTTTGAGCCCCTTGATCAGCATGAAATACACGATGGCCGTAGCTGCCGCTCCGCCGAACAATGCGCCGAAATACTTCAATGTACGCCGGTAATTGAATGTAAAAATGATGCGTGACATATATTGGACCAGCATCCCGAAGAAAAAGGCAATGGCTACGGAAACGAAGATGGCCAGGATAACGGTGAAGGCTTTATCGGTATTGATCAGTTTGACAACTTCAAGCGGATCGGCCGAATGGTATACTTTCATCAACGCAACGGCTACTGTAGCTCCCAGCAATTCAAACACCAACGATACAGTGGTGGATGTAGGCATTCCCAGCGAATTAAAAACATCCAGCAGTACGATATCCGTTAGCATCACCGCCAGTACAATCAGCATGATCTCATTGAAATAGAAATACTGAGGCTGGAAGATCCCATGCCTCGCTACATCCATCATTCCGTTAGACAGGGAAGCGCCGACAAATACACCCAAGGCCGCTACGACCATGATCGTCTTAAAAGAAGCCGCTTTGGAGCCGATGGCGCCGTTGAGGAAGTTCACAGCGTCGTTACTCACACCAACCGACAGGTCGAATATGGCCAATATAAAGATAAAGATGACCAGGAAAAGGTAAAATGTCTCCATGTGAAAGGCATGCTTATTTAACTATAACAAAGGTATGCCTTTCTTCTATCATGACGAACATTTAATTAACACAAAAGTGATTAAAAATTACTCAAACGACAGGTAGGGCTCTATTCGTTTACGGTCTTCTTCCGTGAACTCTTCCAGCAGGGAAAGATTGTCCCAACCGGTTAGCTTTCCTTTCCGGGTACGCAGATCGTGCATGGCGCGGGCTTGCCGGTAACTGATATACGGGTGTTTGGAGAGGGAATCCGTGGGAAGTGTGTTCACAGATAATTGCCGGATGTGTGCTGTCTCGACAATAAACCAGCTTTTTAGCGATTCAAACCGCTCAGCATCAATGCCATATACTTCACTTAACTGGAAAATGGAATGGAATCCACCCAGTAATTCCCGGTAACGTATGATACGACGGGAAAAGGCGCTGCCGATACCAGGTACTTTTTTCAGCGTGAGGCTGTCGGCAGTATTCAATTCCACTACCGTTCCCGCCTGGAATTTCGCTGTCTTGGGGTAAGAAGAATGAGCGGACAGTGAGCGTTTGTAGTCTTTGACGGCAAAGATGCTTTGTTTTTGCTTGGGCGTTCCTTTCTCTTTTTTGCCGTATTCGTCAGATTCAGATGTTGTTTTTACCTCTGAACGTTTTTCAATCTGCACACTTCCGCGGATCGTATCCGCAGCCAGGTTTGTATCCGCCTCTTTGCCTGTTTCCGGATGCCCATCCGACAACAGCAAGAGAATAAAAGCAATCGTTATCAAGCCAAGCAACAATGTCAACGCACGTCGCTCTCCTTTGGAAAAATACAGAAAATCCCGCCACATCATAGTTAAGAAGTATTATTGTTATTTAAAGTCTTTTTTAGTCACAAAAAAAGTGTTATATGATCTTTGTTATCCATCCGTAAAGCCCCAGCTCATTCAGGAATACAAGGCCGATCAGTATCGGGGCAATGTATTTCATGAAGAAAGCATAGGTATTGAAGAAGTAGAAGGGAACTGTACCTTCGTTGGTTAGTTCGGCTTTCAGTATCTTTTTGTCGATACGCATACCCACAAAGATACAGATCATCATACCGCCCAAGGGAAGCATGATCTTGGCAGTGGCATAATCAAGAAAACTGAAGAAAGTCAATCCCAAAAAGGTATATTCTTTCAGGATGCCGAACGACAGCGAGCTGATGGTGCCTAACACCAACACACCGCAGGAAACGATCCAGGCCGCTTTCCGGCGCGACATCCGGTGTTCTTCATGCACATAGGCTGTGGCTACTTCGTGCAGGGAAATAGTAGAGGTAAGGGCGGCTAAAGCCAATAAGATAAAGAAAATGAGCGACCATATATTCCCCAGTGGCATCTGCTCGAACACATTCGGCAGTGTGATGAATACCAGTTCAGGCCCTGCATCCGGCGTAATTCCAAAGGCAAAGGCAGCCGGAAAGATCATGATACCGGCCAGGATGGCAACCAGTGAATCCAATGCGATCACCTGCCCTGCCGTCTTTTGCAGGTTGGTTTGTTTGGAAAAATAAGAGGAATAGGTGATCAGGCATCCCATTCCTATGCTTAGCGAGAAGAAAGCCTGTCCCATGGCGCTTAACACCACGGAGGAGGTGATTTTGCCAAAGTCGGGATTGAACAGGAAGGCCAGCCCTTTGTCTGCATTCGGCAGGGTGACTGAACGGATGCAGAGTATCACCAGGATCAGGAACAGTACCGGCATCATCCATTTGGATGCCCGTTCGATGCCTTTCTCCACGCCGGATACGATTATAAGATGTGTGATGGCAATAAAAGCTACCGTCCATCCGATAGGTCGCCAGATGGAAGACGACAATAGTGTAAAGTCGGCTGCAAATGTTTCGGCAGATTTCCCGCTCAGGTTTCCGGTCGCAGCCTGTGTGATATAATCCAGTGTCCAGCCCGATACCACACAATAGAATCCAAGTATGAGGAAGGCGGCTAATACGCCGTTATACCCAATGAGTGTCCATTGGCTACCTGGAGCCAGCGCTTTAAAAGCCCCGGCGGTGTTCCGGTTTGTATGCCGACCGATAAAGAACTCAGTGATCATAACCGGAAAGCCGAGTATGATGATGCAAACAATGTAGACTAACAAAAAAGCCGCTCCCCCATTTGCTCCAAGCATATACGGGAAACGCCAGATATTTCCTAATCCTACGGCGCAACCTACTGTGGCCAGGATGACGCCTATCTTACTCCCGAAGGTGGCTCTGTTGCTCATACGATGTCTATTTATGGTGTTATTGTTCGTGTATCTGTCCGTCTTTCATCCGAATGATGCGGTCGGCCGTACCGGCCAGTTGTTCATCGTGTGTGACGATCACAAAAGTTTGCTTCAGCTGGCTGCGTAGATCGAAGAAGAGGGCATGCAGTTCTTCCTTGTTTTGGGTATCAAGGCTGCCCGAAGGTTCATCGGCCAGGATAACGACCGGGTTGTTGATCAGCGCCCTGGCCACGGCTACGCGTTGCTTTTCGCCACCTGAAAGTTCGGCCGGTTTGTGCGTCATCCGATCAGAAAGCTTCATGTAATCAAGCAATTCCTTGGCTCTTTTCGCTGCAACGGTTGGCTTTTCGCGGGCGATCAGTGCCGGGATCATCACATTCTCCAAAGCGGTAAATTCGGGGAGTAATTGATGGAACTGGAAGACAAAGCCGATGTGGCGGTTGCGGAAGGCCGAGAGCTCTTTGTCTTTGAGCCGTCCCGTTTCAATGTCGTTCATAAATAGCCGTCCGTTATCCGGCGTATCCAGTGTGCCGATAATTTGCAGCAGGGTGGTTTTACCGGCTCCGCTGGGGCCTACAATGGCTACTACTTCGCCGGCGTCTATGGTGATGTCTATCCCCTTCAATACCTGAAGATCGCCGAAACTCTTTGTGATGCTTTCTGTTCTGATCATTTGCATTCAAATTAAATATGATTGATCACGTATGCAGCCAGGTGGCAACCAAATAGCGCCGGCATATACGATACAGTTCCCACCATGGTGCGTTTATTGGTTTCGCCTACCGTTTCCACTACGGCATCCGGGTTGGCCTGTTCGGTAGAGAATACCACCGGAATCCCTTTCCGTATTCCCAGATGATGCAACCGTTTGCGTACGGTCTTTGCCAGCGTGCAGTTGTACGACTTGGCAATGTCTGCCTGCATTATCTGCGACGGGTCTGTTTTGGCACCGGCTCCCATCGACGATACAACGGGAATCCCTTTCCGGCAGGTGTATTCCAACAGGAATACTTTCGGGCTGAGCGAGTCAATTGCATCCACCACAAAATCGTATTTGGTGGCGTCGAGTACTTCTTCGGTCCGCTCGTCGCGCAGGAATTCGTTGAGTATTGTCAGTTTCAGGCGCGGGTTGATATCCAGTAACCGTTCGCCTATCACTTCCGCTTTGGGTCTCTCCAGGGTGGAGTGAAGAGCTGCTAATTGGCGGTTGAGGTTGCTTTCCTGTACGGTATCAGCATCTACAATGGTCATCTGTCCTATACCGGCGCGGCAGATCAGTTCGGCTGCATACGCTCCCACGCCTCCGAGGCCCACCACCAGCACATGGCAATGAGCCAGGTGCTCCATCCGTTCAGCTCCGAGCAGCAGCTCTGTCCGTGTATTCCAGGAATAACTCATCGTTGTCTTTATTTACTGCAAAAGTAGTAAATTACCGGACATCGACCTTGCTTTCGAGCGGCCTTCATATATCATGATACACATAGAGATGGTAACGGATGGTAAACCTTTCCAGATGGAGAAAAAAATCGAACGAAATCAGATTGACAAATTGACGCCGATTCGGCGGTTATATGTACAATATGGTTGCTTTTGTCGCTAATACAGGTGCTTTTGTAGCGAATAGATGCAGATGAAAAGGTATTCCTGCTTTCTTTTTGTATTTCTCAGACCCCTTCAGAATCCAAAATTTTGGAGGCGCCGATCAACTGCCCGGAAAAAATGGACGGCTGGAGGCTCAAAAAAGGAGGTGTTGCGACGATTGGTTAATGTCTCCTTTTACTCTCCTTCCATTTCTTTTCGCTTTATTTTTTCTTCAGGTATAACTGCCGCTCATCTTCCGGATAATGTTCGATGGCATAGCGGAGGGCAGTGCGGGGTAACTGCGTGGCATGGGTGTCGAGAAAATCGGAAAGGGCCTCGCGATCTTTTTTGCCTACCTCGCGGAGCATCCAGCCGATGGCCTTATGCATAAGGTCGTGAGGGTGGTTGATCAATCGTTCGGATAAGGCGAAAGTATCGTCGAACTGCCGGTGCTTGATAAACATCCAGGTGGAGACGATGGAGATACGCTGTTCCCATAGGTTGCCATATTCGGCCAACTCGTACAAGGGCGCCCGGTCTTTGTCAAACAGGTAGGCGCCGATCACGTCCCGGCACGTCACGTCTACCAGGTCCCAGTTGTTGACCCGGCCAGCTTTGGCATTCGTCCGATAGAAATTAAACAATACCTCCTGTTGGGCGGGAGAAGCTTTCTTGAATTGCTCCACCACGATGAGGAGGGCGCAGAGGCGCGCTTCGTGGTATTCGCTGTGGAGTAGTGTTTGTAGTTCTTCTATGGGCGTTTGTTTGTTCGCTTTCGCAATACAGCGGGTAAGGGGTACAACGAGTCCCAGGAAGACGTCGCCTTCAGCATACTCCCCCTTACCGGTTTTAAAGAAACCTTGCAGGAAACGAGCCTTCTCCGGGTTGGCCATCGAAAGCAGTTCATTGAGGATAAATGCGGCTGTCATGGACGAAGTACGCGGGATACAGGGCGGTCACCTTCGAGGAAACCGATTACATTATTATTTACGGCACGCGCCATGGCCTGGCGGGCATCCGTAGTCTGTGTGCCGATATGAGGCGTAAGCACTACATTCTCCATTGTGAGGAGCGCGGGTGAGGGGTGGTCGCCATTCTCAAACACATCCAGTCCGGCGCCGCGGATCGTTCCGTCTTGCAGGGCTTTGATCAGCGCCTGCTCGTCTACCATTGCCCCGCGGGCGGTATTGATTAGGATAGCCGACGGTTTCATCAGTTTCAATGCTGCTTCGCCGATGATATGGCGGGTTTCGCTGGTAAGGGGGGCATTCAGTGAGACGAAGTCCGATTGTGCAAGCAGCTCTTCCTGCGTCACGTAGGTAACGTTCAGCCGCGTCTCTTCTTCTATATATAATTGGTGGCGATTGTAGTAGAGCACGTTCATACCGCAGGCGTTGGCGCGCTTGGCCAACGCTTTCCCAATCCGTCCCAGGCCGATGATGCCGAGTGTCTGTCCGGTGATGGAGACTCCCAGGTTGTCGAGTACACTTACCTTCATACCGGCGCCGAGGGTGCGCAGTTTGCGGTCGCATTCGGTGATGCGGCGGGCTGTGTCGATCATTAGTCCCAGCGCCAGGTTGGCGGTAGGGGCAATCACCGGTTCGGGTGTATTGGCAACCGTGATGCCTTTTTCCAACGCGTAGGCTACATCAATATTATTATACCCTACGGCATAGTTGGCAATCAGTTGCAGGTTGGGCGCTTTGTCTATCAGGTTCTTATCCACCGGGAAGTTGAACATGGAGCAAAGCACATCGTACGCAGGGATCATCCCGCATACCTCTTCATAGGAAAAACTGTGTCCTTTCGGGAAGGTTACTTCGTAGCGTCTTTCCATTTCGGCAAAGCCTTCGCGGAACATGTCGTAGGTGACTAATATCTTCTTCTTCATTGTTTTTGAATTTCGTTACCGGGTGTCAAAATTACGTAAACACCCCCTCAAAACAAAGAAGAATTCGTACTTTTGCACCATAAACAGATAATTGACGCGCAATTACCATGGTTTTAAACTATATCTGGATTGCTTTTTTCCTGATCGCGTTCGTGGTCGCCGGCTGCAAATTGATCTTCCTCGGTGATACCGCTGTATTTACAGAAATCATCAAGGCTTCGTTTGATTCGGCCAAAAATGGGTTTGAGATCTCATTGGGGCTTACCGGAATACTGGCTTTATGGTTGGGTATCATGAAGATAGGTGAATCCGGAGGGGTGATTCAAGCATTTGCTCGTTTGTGTAGTCCGGTATTCAGCAAACTGTTCCCCGGTGTGCCGAAAGACCATCCGGGCACAGGTTCCATTTTTATGAATTTCTCGGCCAATCTGTTGGGGCTCGACAATGCGGCTACCCCGATGGGGCTGAAAGCCATGCAGCAGTTGCAGGAGTTGAACAAGGAAAAAGATACAGCCAGCGATGCGATGGTGATGTTCCTTTGCATTAATGCCTCCGGACTAACGCTGATCCCCATCACCATCATGATGTACCGTGCCCAGTTGGGTGCTGCCAATCCTTCGGATGTGTTCCTGCCTATCATGCTGGCCACGTTCACATCTACGCTGGTAGCCATCCTGGGTGTGTGTGTTAAGCAGCGGATCAATATCCTGCAAAAGAACCTGTTGTTGTTTTTTGGCGGTGCTATTGCACTGATCGGAGGACTGGTGATACTGTTTCGTTCGATGGAACAGGAGCAAGTGTCGCTCTACTCCACATTATTTGCTAATGCACTGTTATTCACGATTATATGTGGATTTATCATAAGTGGAATACGTAAAAAGATCAATGTATATGATGCCTTTATCGAAGGAGCGAAAGAAGGATTCAAAACAGCAGTCACCATCATTCCTTACCTGATTGCTATCCTGGTAGGTATTGGCATCTTCCGGGCTTCCGGAGCAATGGATTTCCTGATCGGCGGGATTGAAAAAGGTGTTGCTGCCTGTGGCTTCGATACTGAATTTGTAGGTGCATTACCTACCATGCTGATGAAACCGCTGAGCGGTAGCGGAGCCCGCGGGATGATGCTTGACGCCATGCGTACGTATGGTGCCGATTCGTTTGTTGGCAGGCTCTCCTGTATTGTCCAGGGAGCGGCGGATACTACGTTTTATGTGGTGGCGCTCTATTGTGGAAGCGTAAGTATCCGCAATACCCGGTATATTATCCCTTGCGCCTTACTGGCCGACCTGGCTGGTGCTATCGCGGCTGTGGCAATGGCTTACCTCTTTTTTGGCTCTTAATAACGTTATACATGGCTATACAATATTATGCGGAAGGCATCAAACTTCCCGGAATAAAGAAAAGAACGGCGACTGCCTGGATCAAGGCTGTAGCTGCTTTTCACGGCAAGAAGACCGGTGCAATCAGCTATATCTTCTGCAACGATGAGAAAATCCTGGAGGTAAACCGGGAATACTTGCAGCATGATTATTATACGGATATCATCACCTTCGACTATACGGAAGGCAATGTGATTGGGGGCGATCTCTTTATTAGTCTTGATACCGTCCGCACCAATGCCGAAGCATTTCATACTACGTATACGGAGGAACTGTACCGTACCATCATCCACGGTATTTTGCACCTGTGTGGGATCAACGACAAAGGCCCCGGCGAACGGGCGATCATGGAAGGAGAAGAGAATAAGGCCCTGGCCCTGCTCCCTGCCGATCTACGAAACGAACAACTATAACGAACAAACAGCCCGTGTGGTTGTTACAGATAAAAGAAGGGTAAACAATGGATTTTTCATACGATGTAATAGTGGTTGGGGCCGGTCATGCCGGATGTGAAGCGGCTGCTGCAGCAGCCAATCTGGGGTCGAAAACGCTCCTGATCACGATGGACATGAACAAAATAGCACAGATGAGCTGTAACCCTGCCATTGGTGGCATTGCCAAGGGCCAGATCGTGCGTGAAATAGATGCATTGGGCGGCTATATGGGCATTGTGACCGACCAGACAGCTATCCAATTCCGGATGCTCAACCGCAGTAAAGGACCTGCTATGTGGAGCCCGCGGGCACAGAGCGACCGGGCTAAATTTATTACTACCTGGCGTGAGCTCCTCGAAAACCTTCCCAACCTCCATATCTGGCAAGATGTGGTCAAAGAACTGATCCTTGTTGATGGCCGTGTGTGCGGTGTACGTACCGAATTGGGAGTCGATTTTCAGGCCGGAGCTGTGGTGCTCACCAATGGAACCTTCCTGAATGGCCTGCTGCATATCGGACGCACGCAACTACCTGGCGGGCGCATGGCTGAGCCGGCCGTAACGGGCCTTACCGAACAATTGCTGTCATTGGGTTTCCGTACCGACCGTATGAAGACCGGAACGCCTGTCCGTATCGACGGTCGAAGCGTCCATTTTAAGGAGATGACCGAGCAGCCGGGAGACGATGATTACCATACTTTTTCTTACCTGGATACCTCTAAACGCGTATTGAAGCAGCTAAGTTGCTGGACTACATTCACCAATGAAGCCTGCCACGACGTATTGCGTCAGGGATTGCCGGATTCACCGCTCTATAATGGGCAAATTCAGAGTATCGGCCCCCGTTATTGCCCGAGTATTGAGACGAAAATCGTCACTTTCGCCGATAAAACACAGCACCAGCTTTTCCTGGAGCCCGAAGGCGAAACCACGCAGGAATACTACCTGAACGGCTTCTCTTCATCCCTCCCACTCGACATTCAGCTCCGGGCGTTGCAGGAAATCCCTGCATTCCGTGATATCCGCATTTACCGACCGGGGTATGCCATTGAATATGACTTTTTCGACCCTACCCAATTGCATCCTAATTTGGAGACAAAGCAGGTGAAGAATCTCTTTTTTGCCGGGCAGATCAATGGCACTACCGGTTATGAAGAAGCCGGCGGACAGGGTCTGATGGCCGGTATTAATGCGCACATCAACTGCCACGGTGGACAGCCTTTTGTGTTGGGCCGTGATGAAGCGTATATCGGTGTGTTGATAGACGATCTGGTTACCAAAGGTGTGGATGAACCGTATCGTATGTTCACCTCCCGTGCCGAATATCGCATTCTGCTCCGGCAGGATGATGCCGATATGCGATTGACGGAAAAGTCTTACCAGCTTGGCCTGGCTACCTCCTATCGCTACGATCTGCTCACGCGTAAGAAAGTAGTCCGCGACGCTCTTATCGCGTTTGTGGAAAATTATTCGATCAAATCCCAATACATCAATCCAGCCTTGGAAGCGATGGGCACTACCCCTCTCTCCCATGGTTGCAAACTGGTTGACCTGGTGTTGCGGCCGCAACTGTCTATCCTTGGTTTGGCCGATCATATCCCGGCGCTTCGCGAAGAATTGGATAAGGTGCCAGCCTCACGGAAAGAAGAAATTATTGAGGCAGCAGAGATTTTGCTCAAATATAGTGGCTATATCAAACGCGAGCAAATCATCGCCGAAAAGATCAACCGCCTGGAGAATATCCGTATCCAGGGTAAATTTGATTACAATGCCATACAATCCCTCTCTATGGAAGCGCGGCAGAAGTTGACGGCTATCGATCCTGAAACAATTGCACAAGCCAGCCGTATACCGGGTATTTCGCCCAGCGATATTAATATCTTGCTGGTGCTTCTCGGGCGATAAAAGCGAGATGTTCCACGTGAAACAATTTGCAATTTCCATGATCAATGAGTAAGGACTTCGGCGAACATATAAAGACCCTCTTGCTGGCCATCCCTGATAAGCCGGGATGCTATCAGTACTACGACGATAAGGATACCCTTATCTATGTAGGGAAAGCCAAAAGCCTGAAAAAACGGGTCTCCTCCTATTTTAATAAAGAACATACCGACCGGAAGACGTATGTGTTGGTTAAGCAGATTTGCGACATTAAATATATAGTAGTCGATACGGAAGAGGATGCCCTGTTGTTGGAAAACAACATGATAAAAGAGTTCCGCCCCCGCTACAATGTCATGTTGAAAGACGATAAAACCTATCCGTCTATTGTGGTCAAGAACGAATACTTCCCGCGTGTCTACATGACGCGCAATGTGGTGAAAGACGGTTCTACATACTACGGCCCCTACTCTTCGGTCTATACAGCTAAGTTGATGCTCCAGTTGCTGAAAGAATTGTATCCGATCCGTATCTGTACGTATCCGCTTACGCCTGAAACCATTCAGCAGGGTAAATATAAGGTGTGCCTCCAATATCATATCAAGCGTTGTAAAGGGCCTTGTGAAGGATTGCAGTCGCTGGAAGGCTATAATCAGCAGATAGCCGAAATCAAAGAGATTCTGAAAGGGAATATTTCCCAGGTAGGCAAACTGCTGTATGATAAAATGCAGGCATTGGCCGGGGAGTTGCGCTTTGAAGAAGCTCAGGCGCTGAAGGAAAAGTATGAAGTGATTGAGAACTACCGTGCCAAGTCTACCGTTGTAACTCCTTCGCTTCACAATGTGGATGTATTCTCTATTGCCCAGCTCGACCGTTCGGCCTTTATCAATTATCTCTATATCGGCAATGGAATGATCGTGCAGGCGTATACGTTTGAATACAAAATGCGGCTGGATGAGAGCAAAGAAGAATTGCTGGCACTGGGCATTGTAGAAATGCGTGCCCGTTTTGGCAGTTCAGCCCGTGAGATTATTGTTCCTTTCGAACCGGATATGGAACTGACGAATGTGCTATTTACAGTTCCCCAGCGCGGCGATAAAAAGAAATTGCTTGATTTGTCTGAACTCAACGTCAAACAATTTAAAGTAGATCGTCTCAAGCAGGCAGAAAAATTGAATCCCGAGCAACGACATACCCGCTTGCTCACCGAAATACGTGACGCGCTCCGGCTGGATAAACTACCGGCCCGTATCGAATGTTTCGACAATTCGAACATCCAGGGAAGCGATGCCGTTGCGGCTTGTGTGGTTTTTGTGATGGGTAAACCATCGAAAAAGGATTACCGGAAATACACGATCAAAACGGTAGTTGGTCCAGACGATTATGCTTCGATGAAAGAAGTGGTGCGCCGTCGTTACCAACGAGCCATTGCCGAAGAAGCGCCCCTCCCTGACCTGATCATTACCGACGGTGGAAAGGGGCAGATGGAAGTGGTGCGCGCAGTGGTCGAAGACGAACTGCATCTGCAGATTCCAATTGCCGGCCTGGCAAAAGATAAACGGCACCGCACGTCGGAACTGTTGTTCGGTTTTCCGCCGGTCAGCGCCGGCCTGGTACAGAAAAGTCCGATGTTCCATTTCCTGGAGCAGATGCAGAACGAAGTACACCGTTTTGCCATCACCTTCCATAAGGATAAACGGAGTAAAAGCCAGACGGCTTCTGAATTAGATCAGATAAAAGGTATCGGCGAAAAGACAAAAATATTACTTTTGCGCCAGTATAAAAGTATCAAGCGTATCCGTGAGGCCGATCCGGAAGAGATCCGGAAGCTGATCGGCGAATCGAAGGCTCTCTTGCTGTTGGCCGGGTTGACAAAGGAAAAGGAATGAAAACAGTAACACAACGCGTACAGCGGGCATCTGTCACTATCGACGGGCAGGTCACGGCGCAGATCGGAAAAGGCTTGCTTGTACTCATCGGCATCGAAGACCGTGACGGGCTGGAAGACCTTGAGTGGCTGGCAAAGAAGATTGCCAACCTCCGTATCTTTGACGATGAACAGGGTATTATGAATCGCTCCGTTGTCGAAGCAGGTGGCGAGGTAATGGTGGTGAGCCAATTCACGCTCCATGCCTCTACCAGGAAAGGCAACCGCCCTTCCTACATCCGTGCCTCTAAACCGGAGGTGGCGATTCCGATGTACGAACGGTTCTGTGCCGAGCTGGCATTGCAACTCGGCAAGCAGGTTGTCACCGGTACATTTGGTGCAGATATGAAAATAGAACTAATAAATGATGGCCCTGTAACGATCTTGATCGACTCTCAACACAGGGAATGAACTGAAGTATATGGAAGAAATAACACTCCGTGAAGCGCAGGAAAAAGTAGACCGTTGGATCAAACTGGTTGGTGTTCGCTATTTCAGCGAACTGACTAATATGGTATTACTCACTGAAGAAGTTGGCGAATTGGCCCGCCTCATGGCTCGTATTTATGGCGACCAGTCGTTCAAGCAAAGCGATCGTTCCTTCGATTTGAGCGATGAAATGGCCGATATTTTATGGGTATTGCTCTGTTTGGCCAACCAGACAGGCGTAGATCTCACAGCCGCTTTCGAACGTAATATGTCCAAAAAGACCAATCGCGACCGCGAACGGCATATCAACAACCCCAAATTACAATCCTAAATCCCTATAATCATGCACGAAACATCCAAATATCAGAAGGCATTTGCGCAATTTGAACCCACTCAGCCGGATGCTGAAATCACGTCGAGAGTAACAAAACTTATTGATAAACAGTATCTTAAAAATTTTACACCGGAGGTACTGAAGTGTATTCATGGTTGTATCGACCTCACGTCGCTTACCTCCCTGGATACAAAGGAAAGCATCTGGAAACTGGTTGATAAGGTGAACGATTATGAAGGAATCCGTCCGGATGTACCCAGTGTAGCCGCTATCTGTGTGTATCCTCTTTTTGTGGAGACTGTCAAACAGGCGCTCACGGCGCAAGAGGTGAAGATCGCTTCCGTAGCAGCCGGGTTCCCTTCTTCGCAAACATTCGTAGAGATCAAGGTGGCCGAGACGGCTATGGCTGTGATGCAGGGTGCCGATGAAATAGACGTAGTGCTCAACCTCGGCTACCTGATGGAAGAAAACTACGAGGAGCTGGCCGAAGAGCTTCAGGAGATCAAAGACAGTTGCCGGGGCGCTACATTGAAAGTAATCCTCGAAACAGGGGCATTGGCAACGGCTGCCAATATCCAGCGCGCCGCCATCCTGGCCATCTATTCAGGAGCCGACTTTATCAAAACATCTACCGGAAAGGGGTATCCTGGCGCCACGTTCGAAGCGGTGTACACCATGTGCCAGGTAATTAAAACCTACCATGCGCTTACAAACAACAAAATAGGAATCAAAGTCTCCGGTGGTGTACGTACCGCCGAAGAAGCCGTCAAATACTATACCATCGTCAAAGAAATCCTCGGCGACGAATGGCTCAACAGTGTCCTTTTCCGTATCGGCGCCAGTAGCTTGGTAGACGACATCGAAAAGCGCCTCGGAGCATAACTCTCCCGCCCTATTCCCGCCTGTGTTAACCCCGCAAACTTCCTCTATAAAAAAACCGTTTTTATATCAGGGGGTGTGCAAATCAACGCATTTTCATGATTGTTTGAATATGGGCTTGTTACATCCCGCCGGAGGTGAATATTCAGATTCCGCAAAACTTGAATGTGGGCTTGCTTCAAGTTCCGACGAAAGTGAAGCATCCTAACCCATGAAATGAACCTATCAGGGTGATACCATAGCTTGTGTGAATGCCCGGTCACGGGCATCCTGTACGTAGCCGGGGGTACAGGCGAAGCCAAGCCCCCGGACAGATGATTTGTATATGTTT